>DAOUJZ010000001.1:0-8132 GCA_034421955.1 Dehalococcoidia bacterium
GGTCCCCAACTTCCCGAACGCCCGCTACTTTGCGCCGGCTCTGGACTGGGAGCACTTCACCCATCCGGACGTGCTGGACTCCGCGCCACAGGTAAAGGAGAACGTGATTCCGCTGCACGAGATGGGCCTGCTCGAACTGATCGAGGGCGAGCATGCCGTATCCGAGGAGATCACTACCGTGCCCGCGCCCGGCCATACACCCGGCCACCAGATTATCGCCGTCACCTCAGGGGGCGAGACGACGCTGATCGTGGGGGACCTGCTGCACGCCAAGGAGCAGATCGAGAACGCCGACTGGTGCGCGGGCGTCGACACGGACAAGACTGCCAGCGCCACGAGCAGGGAGGCCGTACTGGCGCGCGCCGAGAGCGAGGGACTCCTGGTCGCGGCGGGGCACTTCCACCCCGGCGTGAGCTACGGTCGCGTATTGAGGCGTCAGGGCCGCAGGTACTGGCAGGCACTGTAGCCCGCGCGCTGCCAACGGAGGCGATTTGCGATGACAACCATGGTGACCGGCGGCAACGGCTTTATCGGCGGGCGCATCCTGCGGAAGCTGGTCGAGCGCGGCCAGCGCCCTGTCTGCTTCGACCTCGCGCCTCCCGGCCGCGCGCTGCGTCCCATCGCGGACACGTTCGACCACTACCGCGGCGACGTCACGCGCCTGCCCCAACTGCTGGAGGCCATCGAGTCCCACGGCGTGAAGCGCGTGATTCACATGGCCGCACTGCTTCCGCCTGACACCGAGGCGCGACCCCAACTAGGGATGCAGGTAAACATAATCGGCACGTCCAACGTCTTCGAGGCAGCGGTCTACGGTGGGCTGGAGCGTGTCGTCTACGCGAGTTCCATCGCGGTGTACGGCACGCAGGAGCCGTTCGGGGAGCGTCCCATCGTCGAGGACGACCTCGCCGCACCCGTCAACGTTTATGGCATGACGAAGCTGGCGAATGACGTTTCGGCGAGGGCCTACCGCGAGCGCCACGGCCTAGACCTGCGGGGCGTGCGCATAGCCACCGTGTTCGGGCACGGCAGGGTGACCGGCATGACCGGCCTCATCGGCGGGCTGCTGGTTTCGCTGCCCGCGGTGGGCGAGCCAGTGGACCTGCCGTTCCATCCCGAGGAGAAGTCCGCCATGATACACGCCGAGGACGCGGCCGAGATCTTCGTGCGCGTCGCGCTGTCGGATTCGCTGCGCCACCACGTCTACCACAGCGGCGGCCACCTCGCCACCGTGGGAGAGATGGCCGACATCGTCCGAGGCTACCTGCCCGACGCGCGCATCACTACGGGCGACCGGTTCGTGCCGCACGTCTACCTGGTAGACAACTCCCGTATGCTCGCCGACGTCGGCTACGAGGTCGCTCCGCTACAGATGCGCGTCTTGGAGCACATCAACGACGCGCGCAGGGAAGCGGGCATTACCGAAATCGCCGGCTGAAGGTCCGTCTTTCTGCCGACAAAGAGACGCCGCCCCAAGGTAACGGAGCGGCGTCTTTCGTTTCACGGAGCCTGGGAAACCTGGACTACATCGTCAGGCGCTTGTACAGGTACAGCAGCCTCTCCGGCAGCGTGTAGATGTCGTCCAGCACCTCGTAGCCCATGTCGGTGCACATCGTCTTGAGGTAGTCGTGGCCGTTCTTGTCGACGGTCAGGCAGAATGCGTTAATCTCCTGCCGCTTGGCTTCGTCAAGCGCCATCTTGGTGTCGTGGACGGCGTACTCCTTCTCCACGCCCTCGCGGCTGTAGCCCCTGTCCTGGGGCCTGCCGTCGCTGATGAGGAATAGCAGCTTGGTGCGCGCGTCCTGCTTGGCCAGCTTGGACGTCGCGTGGCGTATGGCCGGACCCATGCGCGTGGCGTGTAGCGGCGCGATGCGGTCGATTCGCTTTTTCACCCGGTCGGACAGGTTCTCGTCCAGATCCTTGATGGTGTAGAACTCCACGTTTTCACGACCGTAGCCGGAGAAGCCGTAGATGCCGTACACGTCGCCGATTGCCTCAAGCGCGTTGATGATGAGCACCACGGCCTCTTTTTCGACGTCGATGATGCGCTTGTACGTGCGGCGCATCGCCTCGCCCCGGCGGGTGCGCAGCCACACCATGTACTCTACAGGGTCGTCGGGCGCGTCCCAGTCGTCGGGGGTGCGCTTCGTGTCATCGATCGCCTCGGCGGTGGACGCGCTGGTGTCCATCAGGAAGGCCACCGCGACGTCGCGCTGCACCTTGTTGCGCCGCCAATAGAACTTGTCGCTGGGGCTTGAGCCGGTCTTGATGTCTACGATGAACTCGATGAGGTCGTCGATGTCGATCTCCTCGCCGTCCTCCAGCTTGCGCACCTTGCGGAACATCTCCGGCACCATCATCTCGAACTGCCGGCGAATTCTGGCCACGAGTGAGCCGTAGTTGGCCAGTGTCGCGCCGAAGTAGGCCGGGTCGCCCTCCTGCATCACCTTCTGGCGCACGATGCACCAGCGCGGCTTGTAGTCTTCGGCACGGAAGTCCCACTCGTCGTACACGAACGTCTGGGGTTCGGTCGGGTCGAGCGACGCGCCCTCCTCGTCCACGTGCACCAGCGGCCCCTGACCGGTCTGGGGCGTCTGCTCCAGGTTGACGCCCGCCTCCTTGAGCAGGTTGTTGGCGAACAGCCCGCTGGCGTCCTGGATTTCGCCCTCCACGGCCTGCAAGTCCAGCTCTGCGCTGTTCTTCAGCAGCTCCTCGAGCATCTCCTGCGTGATCGGCTCGCTGGCCCCGTCGGCCGGCTGGTCCTGTGGCTGCATCCGGAGCTGCGACAGAAGCTGTGTCAACTCCGGCTTGAAGTCGCCCCGGTAGTCCACCTCCTCTACGGAGTCGTACTCCTGCTCATCGTCGGGGCGCATGTCCATTTCCATGCCCATGGCCATCTGCTGCACCAACTCCATCATCTCTTCGGAGTCCTGGTACTGCTCGTTCTCGTCCTCCTCGTCGATGTCCACGTCCTCCCACTCTTCGGGCGGCACCTCTTCGTTGGGGATCCGCGAAATGATGGCGTATATGCGAAGCGTCGCCTCCGCGGCGTCCTCGACGGCGGCCTCCGGGTGCAGCATCCGCCGCGCTATGCGGGCCACGCGGCGGGCCTCGTCCACACAGTCCTCGGGCACCGGGATGTCCTTGTACTGTTGCAGGCTGAGCCTGACAAGGAACTCGACCATGGCCTCGCGCATGGGCAGCGATTGCATCTCCGGCCGCGTGGTGAGCGAGTCGCCCTGCACCTGGTTGTAGGAGCGGCGTATGCCCGGGTAGTCCAGCTTGACGCGGGCGTCCAGGCGGCTATCCTCGACTACTGTAAAAATGTCCAGCGACAGTTTGCGGTCCTCGAACAGGTTGAAGAACCGTTGCATGTCGGTGACCCATCCCTGCTCCAGGCTTGCGGCGTCCACTTCGGGCATCTGCATTTCCTGCCGGTCCAGGCGCGCCTCCTCCGCTCGCTGAGCCTTCGCCGTCTCCAGCTGGTGCCGCAGGTCGGAAAACAGCGCGTCCTCGGCGTCAGAGTCGAACTCGAAGTCGAAGCTGCCGAACTCCAGGTGCGCCACCTGGTGGGTGGACACTACCTTGAACCACGAGAAGTTTTCGTCCTTGCTCGGATAGCGGTCCACCGCTACCGGCACGTACACCGTCGAGCCGTCGGTGGAGGGCGACTCGCCGGACACCCAGCCGACGTTCTTCTCGACAAGCTCCTCCGTGGCCGAGAGCTTCACCTCCGCGCCCGCCAGCGCGCGGCAGTACATCTCCATGATGTCCTTGATGCGGGTAAACTCGACGCTGGACGACAGCATTTCGAGAACCGCCTCGGAGTGAGCCGACTCGATCTTGAAGTACGCCAGCCCGCCGTCCGGGTTTTGCTGGAGAATGCGGGCGCCCTCCTCGAACCACTTCTCCATCTGCGGCATGCTTATGTTCTCAAGCGCGAACGGAGCCGACTTGATGAACTCGGGAACCGAGGGAGGCGACAGCTTGAGCAGTGACTCCGCCATGTTCAGGACCTGGGAATGATCGTCTGTATCAAGCTGGCTCAGCGCCATGGAAGTGTCCAGCATGACCGCCGGAATGTTCGACCCGCCGTTCTTTACGAGCTGCTCCGCCAGCCGAAGGAAGCGCAGCCGCTGGTCGGGCTCGATCCTGGGCAGCGCCCTGGTGCCCGCGTCGAAGAAGCTCTTCACTTCCCTCCAACCGGTTTCCGTGAGCGTCGACGCCAGCGAGATGAATGCGAGCTTGTCGTCGCCAATCAGAGGGAAGAGCTGCTGGCCCAGCGTAATGCACTCGGAGGCGAGGTCGTAGGAGCGGTGGGAGAGAGCGTCGAGGAAGGCGACGAAGTTCTCCAATTCCTGGAAGGTGAGGCTCTCCATCAGCGCGGGGCTGCTGTCGAAGAACTTGCAGGCCAGCGTGCTCGACTTCCACGTGCCCTTGTAGAGCGAGCGGCCGAGCTTGGACCAGCTTTCTATGTGGCGGGACCTGAGCTTCGCCATCGCACCCGGGCTTGCCAGGAAGTAGGCGGTGGCCAGGGTGGGAGACTCGCCGCACAGCGCGCTGCCGCACTCCGTCCACTTGACGAAGTAGTTGAACGGCATATAGGTGATGACCTGGGGGCTCACCTTGTAGTACTGGGCGGCGGACTCCCAGGAGCGGACGGTCTGCTGCGCGATCTCGAGTCCGGCAAAGGCCCAGTCGCGGTTCTGCGCCGTCGTCATGGAATCGGGCATGGCCGCCTCTGCCCTCTCCATCTCCTCCAGTACCGAGGCCGGGAAGCGCCTTACCTCTTCCTTGATCTCTTCGAGCGTCAGGGCTGGCTTGTTTTCCACAGGGCCTCCTTGAGCGGATCGGGCGCCGCCTGGAGCAATCCCAAGAACTGGCTGAGAACTCGCGCGGTTGCTCCGAATACTACGTGACCGTCGTAAGCGTATGCCGGCGAAATTGACAACTCGCCATCGACGATTCTGACCTCTTCTCTAAAGTTGGATTCGTCCATCAGCGTGGAGAGGGGCACCTCCAGCACTTCCGCGACCTCCGCCTCGAACGGGCGAAAGTCGTAGGGATACGGAATGGTGCCGACAAATGGGCGCATGAGAAAGCGGCTGCGCGTGGCCATGTCGTCGATGCGGCCAATCAGTTCCACGTCCTCGGGCCGGATTCCCATCTCCTCGTGGGTCTCGCGGATGGCGGTAGCCTGCAGCGAGTCGTCTTCCGGGTCTCTGCCGCCGCCGGGGAAAGAGATTTCGCCCTTGTGGTGCTCCACCTTCTCCGACCGCTTGTTGAGCAGCACGCAGTATTCGCCGTCTTTGGGGTAGATGAGGATCATCACTCCCGCGGGCGCGAGCGTGGGGTCGTCAATCTCCTTAGCGCCGTGTTCGGACAGCAGCCGTCGTATCTCCGCTATCGGCGAATCTTCCATCTATGCGGGTCCGCTCAGGCGAGGCGGTGACGAAGGGCGCATGACCCGGGGCAAGCTCCTACTCGAAAATCGAAAAGATGAGCTCCTCGATGCTCCTCTGCACCGTGGCGTCGTCGGTGACCGCCCAGTTCACGGCGACCTGGCACGCGCGGCGCGGGCTGATGCCTTGGGCGATCATCTTGCCCGCGTAAATGAGCAGGCGGGTGCTCGCGCCCTCTCCGAGCCCGTGCTCCTTGAGGTTGCGCACTTTCTCTCCCAGCCTGGCGAGTTGCATCGCCGTGCCCCCGTCGACGCCGGACTCGTGCTGGACGATCTCGGCCTCGATGTCACGCGGCGGGTAATCGAACTCGATCGCCAGGAAGCGCTGTCGTGTGCTGTGCTTCAGGTCCTTGAGCGCGCTCTGGTAACCGGGGTTGTACGAGAGCACCAGCAGGAACCCATCCGCGGCTTCGAGGAGCTCGCCCCTCTTTTCCACCGGCAGCATGCGCCTGTGGTCGGTAAGCGGGTGGATGAGGACGGTGGTGTCCTTGCGAGCCTCGACGATCTCGTCGAGGTAGCAGATGCCTCCGGCCTTGACGGCGCGAGTCAGCGGGCCGTCGATCCACACGGTGCTGTCACCTTCCAGCAGGTAGCGGCCAACCAGGTCGCTCGCGGTCAGGTCCTCGTGGCAGGCGATGGTCACCAGGGGCACGTTGGCGCCGTTGGTGGACGCCTGCGCCTGCTGGTCGGCGGGCCGCACCTTCGTCAGGGGCTGGCCCAGTCGCCAGGACATGTACTCCACGAAACGGGTCTTGCCGCAACCCGTCGGGCCCTTGAAGAGCAGAGGTATCTTTTGCAGATAGGCGGCTTCGAAGAGCTCTATCTCGTCGCTGGTAGCCACGTAGTACGGCTCGTCGACGAGGTGGTACTCTTCGATGATGTAGCTGCGGTATAGCGTCCTGGTCGTCGAGGTCATTGTTAGTCGCTACTCTCCTTGGTTGGCGGACACTCTGCTCTCCCACAGACTGTCCACCGTCTCCTTTAGATTCTCCATGGAGCCGTCGTTGGCTATCAACACGTCGGCGTGCCCTGCCCGCTCGTCGGACGGCATTTGCGAGTTGATGCGCGCTCGGGCGGCCTCTTCGCCCATGTTGTTGCGCCCCTTGATACGTTCGATCACCTGGTTCTCGGGGGCCGTGGTTACCCAGACCTCGTCGACCAGAGGGGTCCACTTGGCCTCAATCAGAATGGCCGCCTCCACAACGATCGTTTCTGCGCCTCCGGATTGAAGACTCTGGATGCGCTCCTCAATCATCTTGTACATGCGGGGGTGCATAATGGCGTTCAGCTTTTCCAACTGGCTGGGGTCGCTGAACACGATGGCTCCCAGCTTTCGCCGGTCGATCTGGCCGTCTTCGGCGAGCACGTCGCCAAAGGTGTCCACCACCACCTGCCACGTTTCCGTGTGAGGCGTGTAGGCTTCGTGCCCTACCAGATCCGCGTCGATTAGGGTGGCCCCGTGCTCCTGGAGCAGGCGAGAGACGAGGGACTTGCCGGTCCCTATACCACCGGTCAGGCCGATTACAAGCATATCGCGCCCCATGTTCTGAGAAATTCGTCACATTCTAGCAACAAGGCACCATAGGGTCAAGACAAATCCGCGCTCAGGGCGTCCCCGCGTTGCGCGTTCCCTCGCGTTCTCACGCGCCCCTCACCGGCCCGCTCGTCACCAGTCCAGGCCCACCGCGGTAGTGAGAAACTCCGCGAACGGCGAGGCCGTGCGGCAGGCCTCCGCGTACACGTTGATGAAGTCCGGCTCGCATGCCTCTTGTTCCGTGAAGTTGGTGACCGCCACGAACGACTTGAGCTTGAGATGCTCGATGAGCGGGTGGTCGGGGTCGACGCCCCTGGGTGCGCGCTTCAGCGATTCGGACTCGAGCGAGTAGACCGACGCGAACGACTCATCCTCCACTATTCGGCTCCATCTGCCGGGGTTGGCCACGATGGCCTCGCGAATCTTGCCGACCGTGGCGGAGTTCGGGCGCCAGATTCCAATGCCCGCGAACACGCTCCCCGGCTGCAGGTGCAGGTACAGGCCGGGGCCGTGGACCTCGCGCCCCACCTCGTGACGGAAGTGGATGCCGGCGTTGGTCTTGTACGGACTCTTGTCTTTCGAGAAGCGGACGTCCCTGTAGATGCGAAACACCGAGCCGCCGGACGGTCGCGGGTCCGCCACCATGTGCGGGCTGATCTCGTACAGCCTGTCGCCGAAGTCGGACACGAACGCCACCAGCGCGTCGCGAACGTCGCGTTCGTACCTCGCCTTGTTGGAGTTGAACCACTCGCGGTTGTTGTTGTTCGCCAGTTCGGCCAGGAACTCGAACAGGGCGGGCGTAAAGTGCGATGTCTGGGTCATAGAGGACGTCTCCGTTGCTGTGTTCCGGCCACTTCGTCGCTGGCCGACCGGTGTGGCAGGGTAGCAAACCCAGCGGTCGGTTTCAATGCGGGCGTTGACAAGGCCTCGCCCCCTGTCCTATCCTCATTACCACGCTGGGGTCTCACAGAGGCCTCGGCTATATCCATAACACAAAGGCGAAGACGGAGACGAGTAGGCGCGAAAGCGGGCGCACAGCGAGTCCGAACAGGCCCCACGTGAGCGGGGCCGCGGTGAGAGCGGACGCGGAGCGCGGCGCCGAATATCACTCCCGAGCCTCGGCCCGAGTCCGACGCC
>DAOUJZ010000002.1:0-34756 GCA_034421955.1 Dehalococcoidia bacterium
TCCTCCACGCGCTGAAGCTGCTCTCCGACGAGCCGTTCCGCAACAGCGTCCTCAGGAAGGTCGCGGACCCCTACCTGCTGGAGTGGTGGGCGAGGGACTTCGGGGGCTGGCACCCCCAGTACCGCGCCGAGGCGCTCGCCCCGGTCCAGACGCGCCTCTCCTACTACGCCTCCTCCAAGCGGGCGCGCGCCATCCTGGGCCAGTCCCGCTCCACCATCGACATGCGCGAGACCATCCTCGGCGGCGGGATACTGATCGTCTCCACCGCCCAGGGCGCCGTTGGCAGGGACGTGGCCGCACTGGTGGGTGCGTCCCTGCTCAACCTCGTCGATTCGGTGATACGGCAGCAGGGCGACCTGCCGTTGGAGGAACGCAGGGGAGCGCTGGTCGTCGTCGACGAGATGCAGTCCATCCCCGGCGTGGACTATGAGTCGATGCTCTCCGAGCTCGGCAAGTTCGGCGCGTCCTTCGTCCTCGCCACCCAGAGCATCGGCAAACTGGACGACCTCTCCCGGACGATGCGGGACACCCTCCTCGCCAACGTGGGCTGCCTTGCCGTGTTCCAGGTGGCCGGGAGCGACGCCCGCCATCTGGTCTGGGAGCTGGGCAGGGACCGGGTGACCGAGGACGACATCACGTCGCTGCCCGTCCACCACTGCTACGTCAGGGCCACGGTGGGAAGGGAGCGGATGCCCGCCTTCTCGATGATGGTCCGCAGGCCCGAGCCGGGAGACCCCGCCATAGCCGCCCGCATTCGCGCAGAGGCCGCCGCTTACACCCTCACGGCTGATGACCTCGTGGACGCCGACGCCGACGCCCACAGGAAGGTGCAGGACTTCCGTGAGAAGGCCGACGACCTGGAGCACGGGGGCGAGGGGCAGGCCGCGCCGCCGCGGGACCCTGAAGCGGAAGAGCAGCCCGGCCAGCAGGACGGTCCAACCGGTGGTGACGGCCGCCGGGACGCGGGAGAGGAGGTGGAGGGATGAGAGCCGGAGGATGCGAGGCTGACCTGCTCCGCACGCTTGCTGCGATGCCCTTCCTCGACCGCCAGGAGATGGTCGCCGTCACCGGCTGGTCCAGGGGCGCGGTCTACGAGGCCGTGGAGAGGCTGGAGGACGGCGGGTTCGTCGCCTGGGTCCCCCACGCCACCGACCTCGTTCCCTCGAGCCGGAGGTTCCACCTCACCGCCGAAGGGCTTGGCCGCCTGGCCGGCGAGGCAGGTGCAGGCTTGGACGAGCTCGTTCACCGCCACCCCGTCTCCGGCATGTGGCGGCGCATCCTCATGGAGCGGCTCGACGCCCTCGCCGCCATCTACCGGCTGACCGCGGCCATCGCCCACGTCACCTATCCCCTGCGTTTCCACTGGTACCGGGCGAGGCCCCTGGACGCCGCTGTAGACCTTCCCGACGGGCGCACCGTCGGCATCGTCCGCCGCGGTCTCACCGCCGACAGGACCGGCTTCTCCCGGCGGATGCGGAAACTGGGCAACGGCCCGCTCCCCGGCGCCGTCCTCGTGCTCATGCCGGATGAGATCGGCCTGCGGCAAGCCCGCAGGATGCTGACGGGCTATCCCGTCCCATTCTTCCTTGCCCTGGAGCGGGAGGCGGTCGCCGCCACTCCCGCCGACCCGGTATGGGTGCCGCCGGCCGTCCACGCAGCCATCGACCTGCGCACGGCCATCGACCGGGCGGAGGCGCGCGGAGAGCTTTCCCCGGAACCCGACCTGGCCCGCGCCTCGGCGCCCGCCGATCTCGCCGTCGCGGGTCCGGGCTGGAACATCCTCGACCACATGCTTCCCACCTACCTCAAGCCTGGCGAGAAGCGCGCCGCCGACCTGCTCTCCGACTGGCCATGGATCGTCCTCAGGGACCTGGCGGCGCTGCTGGGCGTATCGCCTCAGAGGGCCTCAGAACTGGTCAACCCCCTGGATGGCTTCGGCCTCGTCACCCGGCCCGTCGCAGGGAGCGGACGCCTTGCCCTCACCGACCGGGGGCTTGCGATGCTGGCCCGCAGGGACCGCACGTCAGTGGGCATTGCGAAGAAGCGGTGGAGCGTGGCGCCCCGCGTCAGAGGGACGACTTTCGACTGGCGCAGCGTGTCGGGCGGCAGGAGCCGCCAGCTGCTCAGGAACGTCGAGCATACCGCCGGCGTCCATGCCTTTGTGGGAGCCCTCTCGAGACAGGCGGCCCTCCTCGGCTGGGAGGTCACTCAGCTCGACCCGCCCCGCAGGGCCTCCCGGTACTTCCGGTATGGCGACAGCCGCCGCTCGGTTCACCCCGACGCCTTCGGCGTGCTGCGCAGGGCCGGGACGACCTGGCCATTCTTCCTGGAGTGGGAGCGCCGCGCCGTGCGGCCGAAGACGATGTCCGAACGCCTCGCGCCCTATCTGCGCTACTACGCATCCCACAGGCCCATCGACGACCACGGCGTCCGGCCCGACGTCCTGGTCGTCTTCGAGGACGAGACTGCGGCCACCCACTTCCTGCGCGTGGCGCGGGAGGAGATGCAGGCCAGAGGAGTGACGGTCCCCCTGTGGGTCTCCCACGGCGCCGCCATAGGCGATATGGGGCCGCTGGGACGCGCCTGGCGCCGACCCGGCCACTGGGAGTCTCCCAGTGACCTGCCGCCGCAGTGAATGACGACAGCCAACGGGAGCGGCGCAGCCACCTGTGCTCCTCCCATCCGATAGAGAGGACGGAAGCCATGCGTTCACAAGGCATGAACGGAGAGAGAGGCCCCCGGAGGCGTAGAGGACGGAACGTGATCCGGCTGAACAGGGCGGCCCTCTGGGAGCGGCTGGCTCAGCTGGACCGCTCCCAGAACTGGCTCGCCCGGGAGATCGGGGTCAGTCCCGGCCACATCTCGATGCTGGTAAACGGCGGGCGGGCGCCCTCGGGGCGCATCCGCGAACGGATGCTCAAGGCTCTCGGCCTGAATGACTTTCACCAGCTCTTCAGATTGGAGGTGACAGATGAATCGCTACGTTGAACCCCGTTTCCAGGTGTACTCCGGAATCACCATCGGCGGACGCCCTCTGCCTTACCAGAGCGGCGTGCTGCCGGATGACTTCGCCTTCCGCATCGAACGGCTGAAGGAGGCCAGCGGCCTCACCTGGAACGGCTTCGCCCTCGCCGTCGGCGTTGACCGCCAGCAGGTCCGGCGGTGGCGCAAGAAAGGCGTCGAGCCCTCAGGAGGACCGATGCTATCCCTCTTCCGCTTCGCGGCCAGGATGCCCGGCGGTCTGGAGATCCTCATGGGCGAGGACTTCCAGATGAACCACTGGGAGGAGCAAGAGGACAGCTAGACCCAGTCCACGGACGCCGCCCGGCGACGCCCAGTCCGTCCGCGCCGGGCCGGCCCCATCGCCACACCGTAGAGAGAGCGGGGTCCATGGGAGACCACGCGGCGACCGCGCAATATGAAAGACACGACCGGACAGAACGAACACGACAGACGCAAGAGGCCCGGCGGGGACGAAACCCTGGCCGAGCTGATGGCGGGCTACACCCCCAAGCAGCGAGAGGCCCTCCTGAAGGGGCTCCGTATCCTGGCGGATGTGGCCGTCCGCGCCCACGTCCGACGGCAGGCGCCGGGGACCCGCGACGTGCCGGTATGCGACGACGAGAGGGAGGAATGATGGATACGCATCCCGCGCTGTGCAACGACCGCGTATTGTCCTGCTGCGCCGCGAAACGGTATACTTTCCGGTACGGTAACAGATGATGGAGACCGGCGCATGGCGTTTCACCGATGACCGCGGAAACCAGGTCAGGCTCACCGACGAGCGTCGAGGGCACATCCTGCGAAGGCATCCGGAGATGGCCTTCGAGTTGCACCGGTTCGCGGAGACCCTGGCCAGCCCCGACGCGGTGAGACCCTCCAGGTCCAGCCCGGCGGTCCATCTCTACTACCGCCTCTACCCGGACCAGCAGGGCAGGAACCGCTATCTCTGCCTGGTGGTGAAGAGAGGCACGGACGACTCCTTCGTTCTCACCGCCTACCTGAGTCGAGGCATCAGAGGAGGGTGACCATGGCGAGCAGAAAGGTACTGGTCTCGTACGACCACGACGGGGACATGCTTGAGGTGCAGTGGGCCTTCGGGGAGGGCTACTTCACTCCCACGGACGACGAGCGCATCCTCAAGCGCCTGGACGACGCCGGCGAGGTGGTCGGCTTCCTCATCCACGAGGTGAGCACGCTAACGGAGCCGAGCCCCGTCGAGTTCGAGCTGGCGTCCGAGGCCGCAGCCGATGACGTCGCCAACGTCACGGCGCGAGAGGCGGCTATCCGGTTGGGAGTGTCCGAGCGCAGGATGCGCAAACTGGTCCGGGACGGCCGCGTGCGGGGAGCGACAAAGGCCGGCGCCGAATGGCTGATCCCCACACCCGTCGAGGTGGTCCCAGGGAAACGGGGTCCGGTAGGCATCGCAGGACGCGCCGTCGGCAGGGACCGATAGGGGAGCCCCGGCCATCTCTGCCTTGACAACGGCACTCCAGATTCCCCACGATACGGGTATGACCCAATACGACCGGAGGCAGGACAGCATGCCCAGGAACAGAAAGGCCATCACCTTCTCACTGCCCCCGGAGATGGACGAGCAGGTCAGGCAGTTCATACAGGAGGAGGACCGCACCATGAGCGAGTTCCTGCGTGAGGCGATCCGCCTCTACATGAACGAGCAGGAATGGCTGCGGCAGGAGCGTCGACGGCGGTCTGAGGCCCGCCGGAACGGCTAGCAACGAGCAAGGAGGACACACCCATGAACCAGAACACCGACTACACACCCGCAGCCCTCTACGCCAGGGTTTCCAGCGACCGGCAGGACGTGGACCTGTCCGTGTCCGCCCAGCTGCGGGCGCTCAGGGACTATGCCGGGAAGAACGGCTACCTCGTCGCCCGCGAGTATGTGGATGAAGCCGAGAGCGGGCGCATCGCCGACCGGCCCGAGTTCCGCAAGATGATCGACGAGGCCGCCAAGCCCAATGCTCCCTTCCGGGAGATACTGGTCTGGAAGTTCTCCCGCTTCACGCGCAAGCGCGAGCATGCGGTCGCCTTCAAGTCGATGCTGCGCAAGAAGGGCATCAGGGTCGTCTCCATCACCGAGCACGCCGACGACACGCCGACGGGCAAGCTTATGGAGGCGATCATCGAGAGCGTGGACGAGTTCTACTCGGAGAACTTGGCCCAGGAGGTGACTCGGGGGATGCGCGAGTCCGCCTCGCGCGGCTTCTGGATGCCCTCGATGGCGCCCTACGGCTACCGCAAGGTCTACGTCCAGGACGGGGCGAAGAAGCGTCCTACGCTGGAACCCGACGAGGACGCAGCCCGCGTGGTCAAGCGCATCTTCGCCATGGCCGAGGCCGGGACTGGGATGATGCACATCGTCCGCGCCCTCAACGACGAGGGTATTGCCAGCCCCGCCGGAAAGCTCTGGTCGAAGACGGTGGTCCACAACATGCTCAGGAACGAAGCGTATACGGGGACTCTGGTCTGGGGCACGAACGCGAAGGACAAGGCTGGCCCGGTGCGCGTGGAGAAGGCGTTCCCCAGCCTCGTATCCAAGGCCCAGTTCGGTCGCGTGAACCGGCTGATGCGCTCCCGTTCACCCAAGATGACTCACCCCCGCCGCGTCGGAAGCACCTACCTGCTCAGCGGACTGGTCAAATGCAAGGCGTGCGACCGGGCGTTCAGCGGGCACGACGCCAAGAGCGGCCGGTTCGCCTACTACGTCTGCCAGTCAATTATGAAGCGCGGCAAGGACGCCTGTGATTCGCCGAGGATCAACGCCAGGCGCTTCGAGGAGATGGTCATCGACAAGATACGCACAAACATCCTCACCGACGGCAACATCCGCGCACTGGTGAAAGTGGTGGACGAGCGGATGGACAGCGTGGCGAGTGAGCAACACAAGCGACTGGAGACCATCGATGATGAGCTTGAAGAGGTGAAGCGGAAGTTGGGCCGCATCTGGCACTTCATAGAATCAACGGGCATCGACATGGCCGACGCCTCGGACCGGATCACGGAGCACCGCGAGCGGCAGCGGCGGCTTGAGGCTTCGGCTGCAGAGGCGAGGGCGATCCTCGCTCAGCGCAGGGAGGTTTTGGACGACGTGGAGACGATAGCGGCCTACGCCCAGGACATGAGCGAGTTTCTCAAAGATAGTGAACTCACCGAACGCAGGGCCTTCATCGAGACCTTCGTCAAGGAGATCGTCGTGACGCCCGGCAGGGCTGTTGTCCGCTACACCGTGCCCATGCCGGGCGACAGCCCCATCCCCGGGAGAAGCGCCGAGGAAATGGTGCTGAACGGCTCGGTTCTGCCTACCGTCAAGCCAAGCCCACCCAAGGGAGACTCGAACCACCTCGGCGTTGGTCAGCCTGGTGAACCGCCCTCCCCACCCAGCGTTGCGCCGCTCTCTCACCCGTCCCCCCCCCGCCGCCCGAGTGCAGGGAATGCTCGTGCTCCGGCCCCCTGATCTCGACAAGGGCCGGCGGGGCCCAGATGACGGACTGGCTGACACAGCCGACGCCCGAATCTCCGTGGGTGATCAGCGAGGAGGGATTGTTCGAGTCCCAGTCGATCAGGGGCTCGACTGCGACCAATGGCTCGGGCAACAGGTCGCTATCTTCGACACCAGAGGAATCACGCTCAAGGACATCATAAGGGTAACGGTCAACACAGAAGCAGCTCACTCCCCGCCTTTGGAGAGGCTGATGATTCCAAGGGGCCACAATGACAAGGCCAGGTTCAGAGTCGTCAGAGACCGCGAGATTCACATCCTGAGCCACATTCGGGTCTGTGGTGTGCGTTACACAGCCTGGAAGGCGCGTTCCAGCCGATTGATGGTATGTGCCAGAGCCTTCGGCGTCCCCTTATGAATCGCCTGCACCGTTGCAACCACCTCCGCAGCGCACTCCATGACGACGCGCATGTGGACTCCAAGCGAGTGCAGGTTGTTTGTTCTCGTTCGCCAGCAGGCACGCCGTCGCATGGAGTTGCGCCTTGCGAAGCAGCAGGCCGGACTCGCTGCGGGAAACACTGCTGGGTCCTCTTCGCTAGGCCCTCTGAAAATGTATGGGAACGCCTCGTCGAAGTCCGCTGGTTCTAACGCACTCCCGATCATCCGGTGTGATTCGCGTACGTAGCCAGCCATAGCGCTGCGGTATCCGGTCACTCGATCCCCTCCGCGTCCTTACTGCGGAGACTGGCAAGCAGCAGAGCCGCAGGAACTGTTCGCAGTACAGTACGCCGAGGCCCGTAAGTGGTGGGCCGATGGATACCGCTTTGCGAACATTCGAGTGGAAGGTGACGCTCTAGTACGTGACCCGGCTTGATGTTGCTCAGTGTACAGGCGCTGGCGTACGGAAGCCGTCCTACTCCCTCTCAAAGCCGCTGTCTTCGAAATTCAGGGTACGGCTGTTCTCAATGACTATCCGCACGACCTGTTCCGGCGTGCCGTCTGGCATGTTGGCTTCGATTTCCAGGGTCAGTCTCACGTCCGCCCCAAGTAATCCCACAAGATGAGCAATCACTTCGTCAGCGACCTGACTAGCGTCTCTCCCGACGCGGGTGGGATCCAATTTCACCGACCCATGGTAGCGTCTGGCCGAAGGCTGCGGAGTAGGCGTGGGCGAGTCCGTGGCAGGGGTCTCTTGCACCTCTCCGTGCCCTGACGGCTCTTGGACGTAAGTAGTCTCACCCCCTTCAGTAGGACTAGCAGGAGGGGCTGTTTCCGAATCCATCTGCCTTCGGGCGACGTTGGGATGGACCACCAGGCCCGGGTCGTTGTCGACGAGTGGGCCTCGTGGTCCTGCCTGGAGACCCCGGTACCTTCCGGCGCTTTCGTCATAGCCATCCGCGTATGCGAAGGAGTCTTGCTCCCACGTCATCAATGCCAGGCCGTTACGTATTGCTTCAAGCAGGACCGACGGGTCCTTGAGTCTAGGCAGATAGGAATAGCGGGCAAAGTCATCCACCAGCTGCCGTGCCGCAACGTGTTCTCCCCGCCACAGCGGGATCCGATCCAATTCCATACGGAGGCGCGTACCGGCGAAACTAGTCACCAGCAGTTCGTCATTGCGCATCCTCCTGCTGGCCCGCTCGGCAAGAGGTCCCTGACCAGCCAGTCTGATAGCTTGCCATCCCACGTCAGATTGGGGAGTGCTCTGCACGGGAACCAGCAGCCACTGGTAGGTCTCCCCGATACGAGCAGCCACTGCGTCATTGGCCGAATTCTTTTGGGACTCGGCCTGCCGCACCTGGTGTGGCGGGAGGTCAAGAGGATCCTTGTCGGTGAGAATCGACTGCCAAGCCAGGAGTCGCCTCACGCCATCCTCCAGGTCTTGAAGACGCGTATCGTCCGCCGCTAGAAACGCCAGAGTATTCCTGAACAGGCGAGGCGTGTTCCCTCGCGACTCCAGTATGGACTTAGCAGCCGCAATGGCGCGGCTATCCGAACCTCCTTCACGCGTGTGCGAGTATGCCGGGGCGATCACTACAAGGCTCGCATCTTGGTCATCCTGCACATCGTGCCCAGATGATGGGAAGATGTGGACTCTGTTGAAATCGCCTCGATTACTGAGGTCCGCCCGGAGGCGTCGTTCGATCTCCCTGTCCACCTCGTCACGGTTTCGCCGGTACTCCTCGGCCCTGCTCTCGGCGAGAGTGGCTACAGTCGGCTGAGTCGAGTACCAGTAGCGCACTCCATCCTGGTACAGGTAAGTGGCGGCGCTGCTGAGTCGCCGCATAGCATCGCCGAACACTGCGGGAGACTCTCCCGGAATGGCGCACCCGAGCTTGATTCGCCGGTCTTCAATTCCCTGATTGGCCGCCGCCGGGATAGGAGCCGAGCCCAAATAGATAGAGCGAGCCACCCTGCGGCAGGCGCTGTACCTTCCCAAGTTTGGCACCTCGCCATCGAGCCGGAGGGGAAGTGAGTTGGGGCCGTCTACATCGCGGTCTATGACGGGGGTCCAGTTGTCGGGGAGGTATCTTGTCAGTTCGGACAGCACATGCTGGTCATCTACGGGGACGTTCGCCGGCAGTATCAGAGGATTGCGATCCCCCTTCTCCCAAAGGCTGTGTATCACTGCCGCCATGAGTCGCAAGACGCCGCGTGTGCGCTGGAAGGTCTGCAACGTTGACCAATCAGTGTAGAGCCGCTCGAAGACCTCCGGATGGATTGGATACGCCGCCTTCATGCGCCCCTCATAGTCGGCTTCGGCGCATTCTGTGGGAAACTCCTGGTGATTCGTCCGGTAGAGGTCGCAGAAGGCGCGTGCCACATTGTCACGAGTGGCGAAGTGAGCCTGGTCTGCGATGGGCTGGAACAACCGTCGCCTCACGATCTCGAAGCTCTCCTCTGCGCTGGCTGGACGCCACGACGACTCGACCCGCCCGATGACGTTGCGCAGACTGCTGAGGGCGGCCCGTCCTCTCAGTCCTCCTACCTCGGCGTCGTCAGCTTGTGCATGGGGCGATCCGGTCGTGTCAGAGGCCGAGGCCGGTAGGCTGATGACTAGCAGACAGTCTTTCGCAAGCTTCGCCGACTCCGACAGCGCCTGAGCGAAGGTGAACTGGGTCTCGAAACTCCCTGCAGGTAGGTCGCCCTCATCATGGAGTTGCCGGGCGTAAGCCACCCATTCGTCTATCAGGATGAGTGAAGGCCCGTACGTATTGAGCAGATGGCGCAGCACGTCTCCGGGGTTCGTGGCGCGCTCGTCGTCTGCCCGCACCCGCTCATAGGCCCGTCGGGCTTCTGCCTCGCCGCCTGCCGCCTGCCCTAGCTGCCAGGCAAGCTCTCCCCACAATGTGCGCACCTCTGTGCCGTCCGCCTTGATGACGGGATTGCCGGGCGATATGCGGTTCCCGACCAGCACCACTCGCTTTACCGAAGGCAACGTCGCTACACCGATGTCCTGCATCACGGCATCCATGCCGGGCAGGTCGCTGACCGGCGCGCCGGAGAACAGGTGATAGAGGGCCAGCATTGAATGGGTCTTGCCGCCGCCGAAGTTCGTCTGGAGTTGCACCACCGGGTCGCCGCCCATGCCTGTCAGCCGTCGGATGGCGCTGCCCAACAACTGCTTCAGGCTGTCTGTCAGGTAGGTGCGGCGGAAGAACTCCGATGGGTTGAGGTACTCGGGCGCCCCCTCCCCAAGGCGCACCTGCCAGAGGTCCGCCGCGAACTCAGCCTGCTGATACCGACCGCTAGCTACGTCCTGATGCGGACTGACCACTTCACGCCACGGAGTAAGCCCGCCCATCGCTGGACTTTCAACGGCGGTGCTGGCGGTCCTGCGCCGCTGCGTTCGCGCATGCTCGTCGAAGCGCACCCGCAGGAGCTCCATCTTTATGGCCTCAATCTCGCCGGCCTCCGGCGCGGAGACGGCCATCAGGAGCCGGTGGGTCGAATCGAGAGCACGGTAGGCATCGTCGCTGGAAAATGCCTCTTGGTGCGCCCAGCGATTGCGGATGTCTCGTAACTCACTCACGAGGCTCCGTTCGGCCGGCCCGAGGGTGTCGCGGTAGACCTCGTTCCAGGAGTCCCACATAACCCGCAGCAGCCCGGCGACGTCCAACCCGGCAAGGTGCCCTTTGGCGTCCACAACAGACTCCCCAAGCACTTGCTGCAATACTGCTGAGGAGCGCCCTTTGTGGTGATTGATGAACTCCCGCGAGACGAAGGGCCCAAGCCCGGCCTTGAGCGCGTCCATCGAGCTGCCCACCCGATCTCTATTCGTTATTGCCATGCGTCCCTTCCTCCGGCTCTATTCGCCGAGTAGGCCGCGCCTCCTGAACTCCGCCCCTACGGAGTCGTAGAGGGCGCTGGCCTGAGATAGCGCCCGATTCGCGTCGTCATCGTTGGGTTCCGGCCAATCGCCGGGATACCTCGTTTCCACCGCCCACTCGGTCAATTCCGCCAGGTCGGGGTGTGCGGCGCGCACAAGCCAACTGTCGGGCAGGAGGTTGCGAAGGGCGTCCAGGTCGTGGCTGAACGGGAATTCGACCCCTTCCAGCACCAGGGCTGCCTTCAGCGCCTTCTCGGCTGCCTGCTGTGAGAGCCAGCAGGCGTGCCGGGGCGCGGTGGGAGTATCCGACAGGAGCCGGACCGCCACACTCAGGTCCTCCTCTGAGAACCGCAGCCAGCGCAGCGCTTCCTCCACTACGGGGTCAGGGTCGTTCATAGACGACCCTCCCTTCCCGCAGCGCCGCGTGGAGTACGGTTCCCACGACGCGCCCCCTGCCGATAATCTCGTCAGGCGTGGCAACGACGATGTCCTTGCTGACGGGTAGGTCTCCTAGCGATCGCCGTATCTCCACCGCGGTTTGGCGCTTGTCCGTCCCATTCCCCATCACCACAAGCAGATCCACATCGCTTGACTCTATGGCAGTGCCACGGGCATGGGAACCAAAGAGCACGACGCGAGATGGATCGAACCGTCCGACAATGCGGTCCACCATAGTCGAGATTATCGCTTCCGTGGTCATGGCAAAGCACCATCCTCTCCTGGGAGTGCCCCCTGGCGCTCCAGTGGTCTCTCCCTCGCCAAGCGAGCTATCTCCGGCCAGCTCTGGACGAGCGCATTGTAGCCCTGGGCCTCTTGGGAGCGGTTCCTTTGATCGCAGATGCGGTAGAGGCGGTAAGCCAACTCCCGGGCGGCGTCGGCATTGGCGCCGAGCTTGGCCATCAGCTCGGCTGCGACGAACTCACCCCGGTCGAGAACCCGCACCAGGTGATGCGTCGCCTCCCATATGGTGAACCGCCGCTCTCTCTCCGGGTCCCAGTCCTCGGGCAACTCGCCGGGCCGGAGCAGGCGCACCCTGCCCATCCCCGACTCCAGTACGCCCGCCTCGACAAGTCCTGACACGCTGGTGTTCTTGGCCTTGGAGAGCGTCTCGGCTTCTCCGAAGTCCCCCTCTGCAAAACCCGATTGCTCGAACCAGGCAAGCGCCCAACGGGTATCGGCGTCGAAGTCGCCCTCCTGCTCCGCCAGCACCTCGTCCAGGGTCTGGTTGATAAGGGCGAGAGCCTCGCGCACGGAAACCGCCTCGCCATTAGCATCAAGCACCTTGGCGTAGCGGGTAAAGACCGCCATGCCAGGGCCGATCGCGGCCTGCGCCAAATCTACTGGTGCGATGTTTCCACTTTGCATCTGGTACAGGGCGCTGGGCAACTCGGCGTGTAGCGCATCAACGAACTCTCGACGGGTTGCGATAGGTGGGTCATCAGGGCGCAGTCTGCACACAAGGATAATAGCGGACGCGAGCGCATTAGTGCCCAGCCCCACCATCCGGTATTTTTGCGCACTCCTCATAGGCCAAGTCCCTCTGATAGAGAAGCCAGCACGGACCACGGCATCCAAGAAAGTTTCCCATCCAGTACTGGATACTCCTATGTGGCCCCTCTGCTCTGACTGCTTGAAGGCATAGTAGATGGTTACTGGGAAGCTAGGATGGCATTGTTGTGCAAGTTTGTTCATGGCTTCCGTCATTCCATTGAGGAAGAAAGCTTCGGCTTGTTTTGCACCGCCATGTCGGTATGGTGAGGCGATTAACTCTTCTGCTTTAGGGACCCCAAGGGTAGCGAACAAATCGGGGAACATTGAGCGGAGTGACTGACGCAACCACACATAGAAAAAATCTGATAAATCTGCGTAGCCTACATTATCATAGTATGGTGGATCTGTTGATACCAGCATATTGTCGCCAGCCTTATCGATCATTGCATTTCGTTGCACTGCGATTCCGCTGCCATTGGGCGCAAGCTGTTGGAGACACTTCGAGATGTAGGCGCTAGCAGGAATAAGGCCTCCGACAGTTTCCTGGAGGATAGCTGCTTCTGGGAAGTCCCAAGTCATCGCGATGGCCTGCTTCCCGAAGAGACTCATCACTTTTTGATTGCCGGGAATCCAACGTGTGCATGAATTGGAGAAGTCACAACAGCGATCTACAGCAAAGGCCAAATACACCGCTATCGCCTCGGCGTACGCCATAGCACCTTTCCCGCCGTCCCGCAGCGGTACGCCGTCCGCTGGCATACCAGCTGCCACGGCGTCGCGTTGGACGCGCTGTCGTGCTTCCGTCACCAGTTCGGAGAACGTGGTGAGAGCGGCAAGTTGGCGAGAAGTGAAGAGATCCCGCCATTTAGTCATGCCGTACTCCTGGACTCGGAAGCTGAGTGCTCGCTTAGGCAAGTCCGCTTCCGGTGTATCCGTGGGCGTCGCACTCAGCGCGATCTTTTCTTGATCTTCCGTAGGTGCCAGATACACCCGGCTTCGATCACCTTGGGCGACAATCGCCATCAGGCGTGCGCTCATTCGCCCTGCCTTCGCCTCGGATCGTAGGTATTCGAACGGCATCGGGTAGCCCGACATTAGACACAGGAAGCTGCTACGACTGCCACCAGACTTGGTGCCTCTATCAGCTGTTGGGGAAGGCTTGCCTGTCTTGACGGTGAAGCGGTAGCTACCGTTCTCAATTACCGGATGAACATATACTTCCCTGCCCTTCTTGGTCGAGAGTACGAAAGTGGAGGCCAGCGGCACGTCCACGTTAGCGAAGGCGGGGTTGGGACTCTTAACTGTGCGCGCCCAGAGCCAGGCGATGATGGTGAGCTTCCGGCCCACATATCGCTTCAAGTCGGGCCGGTCTTGCGCCATCTCAGCAGTGACCTCTACCTTGGGGTATAGGTGGCCAATCCGCCTCTCTGCCTCGTCACGCATCCACTTGCCGTAGTGACGCACGTCTTCGGCCAGTCCTGTCGTTCCCTTCCACACGGCACCGGTGGAGCCCTTGCCTTTTCGGGATTCGGGGCTCACGGGAGACCTCCCGGCTAACCGGGGTGGTATCTCAATCATGGCCTTGTTGATGAGCACTGCCACCGGATTCAGGTCGCTGGCATGGGCTTCCAGTCCCAGCCGCTGCGCCTCCAGCGGTATGGCGCCACCGCCTGCGAACGGGTCGTAGAAGGCGGGCAGTTTATTCGGATCGAAGAGCTCGGCAGCCCTGGGATGGTCCCGGTTGTCCTCGCAGGTGCGCCGCCAACTCTTCCGTATCTCCTCCCGCGCGGCCTCCAACACCGTCTCGTTAGTGGTGTTCTCCCACTTGACCAGTTTCTCGAGGATGCCGAATAGGCGCCTGCGCTCCTGGGACTGGGCCTCCTTCGTTGGAAACAACTCCGGGTAGGCCGATGGGTCATCGACCATTTGGGAGAAGAGCACGGCCCTTGCCGCCGCCAACGGTTGCCGTGCCCACCAAAGGTGGATGCCACGAGGGTGTGGTCCGATGCCGGGCATCTTGTCATACGCCGATGCCTCGTTGATGGCGTCGAGCGGGAGAGCAACCTCTATGAGTTTCTTGCGGATGATCAATGTCAACCTCTTGTGACTATCTTGACTTCAGGACTAGCTGTACCAAGCTGTATAGCCTGTAGAACAGATAGTCCATATGCTCGCTAGTTGTCAGCATCTCTTGATTCGTCTCCGAGTGACGAATTCGCAGGCTGTTTCCTATATTGGTGAGTTCAACTGCTTCCTTATCCAGGGCGTCCCGGAACTTGGGAGAGGATGCACCCGCAGCGTTGTCCAGCATTGCCTGCGCCTGCGCCTTCTTGTCGCCTTGGCCGTCTAGAGTCTTGAGTCTCTCCCATGCGTCCCAAAGTGACTCCAGTGCCTCCCGGCGTGTCTCGGGACGGGGGTCAAGGAACTTCCGTCGAGCTGTGCTCAAGAGCCGGTCCAATTCCGCGTCACCAGTGTGAGACTCAGACTGAACCAACGTATGTTGAAAAACAAGCGGCGTCAATCGTTCTATGTGACCGTCTTCCGAGAGCACATAGGCAATGCCATTACGTCGAAAGATTGTCTCGACCTCATTTCGGAATTGATTCCTGCCTGCTTCCTCGTCAAACGCCAAATGATAGTGACTGAAGTACGAGTGGCTACTTGTTCGACTTGGCTTGCCAACGCTTTTCCAGCAGAACTCGATTAGATCTAGTATGTCTAGAGTAAAGGGCTGTACATCTGGCATGTCCAATGCGGCAAGCGTTGTTCTCGTGAAATGTGGGTAGGTTTGGTCAATAAGGTTAGCAATTCTCGGTATCTCGGCTCGCAATGCATCGTCGAACATCCCCATATCGGCTCCGCACACGTATGGTCCATCCGGGCAGATGTCTGGGAATCGTGCACCGAATGACCCATCTGCATCACGATTGCGAATTGCGGCAAGCAAACCTCTCCAGACGTTGGCGCTAATCTCCCCGCTGTCGCGAAGCAGTTCGCCTGCTTCTCGCTCACTGAAGTATCGCATTTCGTCGCTCACGACGGCACTCCCGCCCGGGCCAGTAACTCCGGCAGATCGTAATTCACGCTGGTCACGCCAAAGTCCGGCTCGCGTTGGAACGGCCTTCGGATGTAGTGAATCTTATCCAGTCCATCGTCCTGAAACTCCACGATTGCCAGGATATAGTCGTCAGGCTTGTTCAAGGACGTGAGGACCTCATTCTTGGTGACCGTTACAGTTGGAGCGCCCTGGACTCGCCCCTTCACTTCGATGAAGCGTAGCTTGCCGGCGCCAGGCACACGGCTCTCGATGTCGTAGCCCAGCTTATCCGATTCCCGATCCACCGGCTCGAACCCGAGGCCGCGCTCGGCCTCCATCACCGCAGCCCTAGCTCGGGCTGCTGCTGCTTGCGTATCTCGACTCGCCGGAGGAGCGCTGGCCGTGCCGGTCATCTTTGCAATGAGTCCCGCAGGAACCACGAGCACGCCGCCGAGCACAACAGGGGGCAACGGCGAGAGCTGGCGCTCGCGGTGAATCTCGTCCATACGCTTCTGCAAGCGAGCTTGAAGGTCGTCGGCCCTGCGCCGAGCTTCAGAGGAATTCAGGCGTGCGTTGGGCTTTCCCGCCTGCTCCTGCAAATGTAGGTCGGCGGCCCGATGGTCCCAGTAGGCAATCTCCTTGGTAAGACGCTCCTTGACTGCGGCCTCCGTCTTCGAGAGGAGCTCCAGCTTCCGCGACCGTACCTCTCCGAGGTGAGCCGGTGCCAAGCGCGACACCGCATACTCGACGGCCTTAGCTTCCAAGTCGCCGCCAATCCAGCCGCACTCAGGCCGGCTCACTATCTCCGGCACGCCCGGCTCCCCTGCTCGCAACGGCCGGTAGTCGAGGTATGGCGCATAGTCCTGCCCCACCGTCTCAAGCTCCGAGTTCACTTCGATGTGGAGCATCCTCTTGGAGATGGTCCGCTGCTCCCCGGCGCGGGTGCGGCTCCCGTCTTGGACTCTGTGCTCCAGGTACATAAGGACGCGGGGCTGATCGCCGTCGTCGTTATCGTCCACCAGCACTGAACTCTGCCGGAGCAAATCGCGGTGACGCTCCAGCGTCAGGTCTATGGTGGCGTCCAGCAACGGATGGCCAGGACAGACGAACGCCGCCAAGGGCTGGCCAGAGGGAGCCACAAGCGACTTCTCGAAAGTGATGCGCTCGTAGCGTGGCAGAACGGGCTCGCCCAAGCCAATCAGCCGGTCGCGGTCGCGCACCAGGGCCGGGACATGGGTCACCTGGTAGCGACGGTGCTCACGCTCTGCGACTCTACCTCCAAGGCGGCGAAAGGCTTCGAGGAAGAAGGACTCGATGTAGTGGGGCTGGAGCCTCCTGACCTCGGCTCGCTCCATCTCCTCCCGAATCCTGAGCACTTGGCTGGTGTCCATCGAGTCCTTCACGAGGGCAGACTCCTCAAGGAGGTCTTGGACCTGCCCTCTGTCAAACGCGTCACTGACCGCCTGAGTCAGCCGGACCTGGACTTCAGGACGCTCCCCGTAGCGGATGGCCTCCAGGAGCAATTCACGCAGCGGCTTCCCGTCGAACTGCACCTTGCCCAGAACATCGAACACTTGCCCGCCCAGCGCCTTGCGGGCCTCTTCCAGCTTTTCCAGCAGCGTGTGATAGACGTCGCCTTCACGGGTTTCCTGCGCGATCAGGTTCCACAAGTGGCAGACTTCGGTCTGGCCGATGCGGTGGATGCGCCCGAACCTCTGCTCGATGCGATTCGGGTTCCACGGAAGATCGTAGTTCACCATCAAGTGTGCGCGTTGGAGATTTATTCCTTCGGAAGCCGCGTCGTTGGCTAGGAGTATCTTCACGCCAGGGTCGTGCAGGAAGGACTCTTGGATGGCCCGCCGGTCCTCCCGCCCGATGCCGCCGTGAATCATCACTACCGCCTCCTGACGGCCTAGGAGGGTGGCGATCCGGTGGCGCAGGTAGTTGAGGGTGTCTCTATGCTCCGTAAAGACAACGAGCTTCTGGTGGGGGGAGGGCATGAACGGTTCCTCGTCCCCTGGCGGCGCGTTTGTGAAGAACCGGTTGAGGAGACCAGCCAACTCCTGCCACTTCTTGTCGTCGCCGCTAGTCCGCACTTTCCCTGCCAGCGATTCCAGCCTTCGGAGACTCTGGATCTCAGCCACAAGCTCGTCCACTGTCCGTGCCGCCGTAGCGCGGTCGACGATCTCTTCCTCGGCGGCGGCAGCCTCCTCATCGGGCGCATCTTCGAGGTCCGCGATGTCCTCGTCATCCCACTGAGGGGCGCTTGCCGATAGTGACGAGGCGACATCAGAGCCGCGCTGCAACAACTGAAGCTCGCGGAGCCGGCTCTCCAGCCGCTCCCTGCGCCGACGTAGGGATTGGTAGATGGCCTCCGGAGAAGACGCCAACCGGCGTTGGAGGATGGTCAGGGCAAACCCCACCGTCCCTGCTCGCCTGTCGTTCTGGAGGGCCTCAGCCCGATTGAACTCGTCCCGAACGTAGTCGGTCACCTCTCGATACAGACGAGCTTCGCCGTCAGATAGCTTGTAGGGAACTGCGTATGCGCGCCGCTCTGGGAACAATGGCGTGGCATCGAACTTGAACAATCGCTCCTTGACCATGCGCCGCATCAGGTCTGAGACGTCAGCAGTATGCACACCATCCCTGAAGCGGCCCTCAAAGCGATCTCCGTCCAGTAGGGACATGAACAACTGGAAGTCCTCTTCCTTGCCGTTGTGCGGTGTCGCTGTCAGCAGCAAGAAGTGACGGGTGCGGGTCGAGAGCATCTGGCCTAGGCGGTGGCGCTTGGTATACCTGACCTCGCCGCCGAAGAAGGAGGCCGACATCTTGTGGGCCTCGTCGCAGATCACCAGATCCCACCCGCCATCGCGTGCCCGGAGCAATGCCTGGACATCCTCGTCGCGAGCCAGCTTGTCAAGACGCGCTATAGCCAATGGCGTCTCGGAGAACCAATTCCCGGAGCGGGCAGTTTCCAGCTTGTCGTTGGTCATAATCTCGAACGGCAAGTGAAATCGGCGGTAGAGCTCGTCTTGCCACTGCTCGGCCAGGCTGCCGGGGCACACCACCAAGCAACGTTCGAGGTCGCCACGGGCCACAAGCTCTTTGATCAGCAGGCCGGCCATGATCGTCTTGCCGGCTCCAGGGTCATCGGCCAGGAGAAATCTCAGAGGCTGGCGGGGCAGCATGGAGTCGTACACCGCCGTGATCTGATGGGGCAAAGGGTCGACTATAGACGTATGAACGGCAAGGACTGGGTCGAAGAGGTGGGCCAACCGGATTCGCTGGGCTTCGGAGACGAGACGGAAGAGATGGCCATCCCCGTCGAAAGACCACGGCAGCCCTCGCTCAAGCACCTCCAGGCTAGGTTCGTCGTCCCGGAAGAGGAGGCGGACGCCGACGTGCCCGGTCCCCGGCGTCTTGTAAGTTAGCTCAAGGGCGGAGTCGCCGAACCACTTGACGCTCACCACCTCCGTCGGCCCGTCCGATGACACTCCACGGACAAGGGCGCCTGCTGTCAGGGCTTCAAGGTCTGCCATTCCATCTTCCTGTTGAAATTGCCTGCTGATTATATTTCTTGCCTGGGCCTCGTTGCTTGCGCTCCTGCTGCTCTGCGCCACGCCCTTAGCCGCTGGGGAGGAGCTGTCCCGCTTCGTGCGCATCCCGACCCTTCACGGTCAGAGACCGGCTGAAAAGGTTGGACCGAGCGGGGTCTTGTGGACTCCGTGCCGCACCATCTCAATGTGCTGGGGGCTCGATCCATCGCAGCCTGACCGGGGACCCAGGGGCGGGAACCCTCCAGCGTTTCTCGGCGGGAAACTCTGGGAAGTCGGACGACTCGACCCAAGCAGCCCCCAGCGCCGCGCCCTCGCCGCCCGCCACTTCTCGATTGGCGTGACTAAGTTGGGCGGCGATTCGACTGCGAGGCCGGCCTTCAGGCGTTCCAGAAGTAGACGGCGCTGGAGGTGCGCCGTACCTCCAATCGCTTCCCGAGCGCCTCAGCCGCCAGGTTCAGCCTGCGCCGGACCGCCTGCGTGGTCTCGCCATCCCCAAGCTCGAGCTTTCCCGCTTCACCGGCCCCGACACGCTCGATGTAGCCTGCGTATTCCCGCAGCAGCGCGGCCCGCTTGCCGGTTGCGCTTCTTGCGCGTGCTTCGCCGATTGGAAGGGTGTCGAACGTGGGCATGGCCGATTACTCCTCCTGCGCCAGAGCGCATCTTGCAGCTGCCGATGGGGGCATTCTACCAAGTGGGGTGTCAGCGGCAGGCAAGCGGCTGATGTGCCATCGCTGGCTCGACCCCATGCCGACGCTTACTGCCCTACGGCTTCGGCGGCGCCTTTCGCGGAGAGTACCGCCTCGCGCGCCGCAACTTGACCATCCCCGGCTCCACCACGACAGAGGGCGGCAAGTCGCCCCTCTGGCGTCTCTGGCGCGCCTTCCGTGGGCGCCCCGGCTTCCCCTTGCGCGGGAGCTCGAAGAGGCGGTCGCCCGGCCACGTCCCGACCTTGCCCCAATCGAAGGTGCTCCACATCGGCTCGCCGTACTGGTCGGCGTAGACGCGGAGGTTCCCGCCGGCCACGAGGATGCGGAGCGCGAGGCCCTTGAAGACCAGTCCCCGGTGCATCTTGTGGCCATACCGCCACATTTCAAGCGTCCGGCGCCTGACGCCGAGGAGCTGCGCGAGCGGGCCTCGCTGCTTGGCCCACTCCTCGCCGGGGAACAACACAATAGCGGTCGCGTCCAGCACATACCGAGAGAGCTCGCGCGTCATCGCGCGGCGGGGCGCGCCGTCGGGCGCGCTCGGCAGGAGCGGCGGCCATCGCTTCATCCCGTCGTGCCACGCAGGCTTGGGGCGGCGCCGAGAGGTGCGCTCGGTGATGCCCCTGCTCTCCTGGTAGCGCACCCACGCCAAGTGCATCATGTCCTTGGGGTCTAACGGAGGTTCTACGGGCCGCTCGTAGCCCGTGTACCAGCCATCGACGATGCCGCAGAGTTTCGCCGTCGTTACGGGGTCGGGGGTGCCCCCGTTGGCTAGCAGTTGGCTGAAGAGCGACTTGCTCCCCGACAGGTGGAGGGAGAAGGCTGACGGCGACTCCAAACCAATGTCATGCCCAACGATTGCCAGCGTGTGCTCGATAAACGCGGCCGTCGGCACCCACCGCCCCAGATCGTCTTGGCGGAACCACGGCCGGGGCGCTTCGTTGATGACGGGGTAGCCCATGCTGCCGCCTCCTAGCGTGCGCGGGGCGTGCGAGCCAAGCTGGGCGCGTGCACCCGGCCGAGCCCGCCGCGGGCGTCATTCGTCGTCGGAGTGGCCGAGCTCCACAAAGGCGCGGCAGCACGACGCTCCGGCGCCTCGCCGAGCACCATCCACGTGAGATTGGCGAACGCCATTTCACGTCCGCCGTCCGTCTGCAGGCGCGCGCCCGCCTCATCGACGCCGAGCGCCATGAGGATCCGGAAGACCGTTCGCGGGTTGAGATGGCCGCCTGAACGCGCCGCGTCTTGAATGGTGCGTGCCGGAAGCCCTGCTAGCAGGGCGAGCTGCCGAAGCGACGCGACGCCCGTCCGCCTCCGGATCTTGTCGAATAGTCGTTCCCTCTGACCCACTCTCCACCTCCAATTCTTTTTCGCGCACCAGACGATTCTGAACCTTGCGGTTTTGGCGCCGTTTCAGGGGCGAAAATAGTTCAGAATCATCCATCTCTTTGAGATGGGTGTATGTGACGCCCTCGCGCGCCGCTGCAATTGGGGCCGCTCCGTGCAAACCCTCCTTCCGGTTGCAATTTGCACCCTTCCACTCCTCATATCGGCGCCGAACACCTCAATTGTCGAACCCAGACTAGCCGACGACTCTCTAAGCTGTCTATGAACACAACCGTCAATTGCCTCGCTTGCGAACGCATAGGAATCCGTCACAGAGGTGGTAAGAGGTGGTAAAAGGTGGTAATAAATGGCACCGGATAGGTTCTCCTAAGAGTGGGCGAAGTTCTTGACAAGTTATAACAAGGTGGCGTACAGGACAGAGCTTCAGTCTGAGCCGTGCGACGATTGCGCTGGTTGGGGTATCCTGTATGCAATTGCGCATGCTTGCGAGCGGAGGGTTACAATCGCTTACAGAGATGTAATGGGGTGAAATCGATGGCGACAAGTGAAGCGCGACTTATCAGAATCGAAGAAGTGCAAGACCGGCTCGGAGTCTCCCGCTCCACGGTCTACTCGCTGGTTCGGAAGCACTCCGGCTTCCCGCGTCCCGTTCACATCGGGCGAGCCCTCCGCTGGCGTCTCTCGGACATTGAACGCTGGATCGAGGCGTCCGAGTCCCAGGAAGAGATGTGAGGGGCGGCCCGCGCACCCCTCAATGCCGATTAGTTTGCCCTTCGAGGAAGCGGGGCCGGCGGGGCAGCAAATGGCGTCCCCCGCTCGTGCCCTCGGCTACCCTGCCGAAAGGGTGGTGCCGGGGTGGGCCTGCTCTGACGCCGAACACCTTGGCGGAATCTGGGGATTGTGGTGCTGCCCTCAATGATTCGACTTCCCCCATAGCCCCTGCGAGGCAATTTGATTCCCTATGAGGGGAGCGAGCGCCGAAGAAAGCCTACGAATCCCTCCTTAGGTTTTCCCACCCTGGGCAGTCTGAGTAAACCCTGCCGCCATGGGGCCTGTCGCCGACAGTGCCATGACAACAGGGTCTCCAACACTCCGTGCACGAGCGGGGGAGGGGGTCTCCGGCGGCTCCCCTTTTGCCGACACCAGGCCTATGCGTTCGCGGCGATGGCGTCCGCCCACCTAGCCATGACGCCCCGTCGGAGCTCAAACAGGTCGGTTCGGGCGTACGCCCGCTCCGCTTCGGAGCCCACGACATGCGCCAGAGCATGTTCTGCAAGCTCGCGAGGGACGCCCGCCTCAGCCGCCCAAACACGGAACGTAGCCCTAAGCCCGTGCGGTACGAAGCCAAGCTCGAGCTCGCCGAAGAGCTTCGACAACGCGCCTTCCGAGATCGGCTTGTCGCCCCGCGACGGGAACACTAGCCCCACGTCGCCGGAGAGCTCGGCGGCCCGACTCAGTACGCCGAGCGCCGCTCCCGACAGCGGTACGCGATGCGGTTTGCCCTGCTTCATTCGCTCGCCGGGGATGGTCCAGCACGCCGTAGACCTGTCCACCTCTTCCCACTTCATGCGGCGGACTTCACCCGACCGCGCCGCCGACAGAGCGAGGAAGCGGACGACCAGTTTCGTTACCGGCGCCGCACCAGATGCGTCCACCTTGATAAGCGCCGCCGGAAGTTCCGCCCAAGAGATCGCGGGGCGATGCTGGACTTTGGCGCCGCCACGCGGGAGCGCCGCTCCAACGGCCGCGGTCGGGCTGGCGGAGATGAATCCTTGCGCGAGAGCCCACGTCATGACCGCGTTGATGGCCGAGCGCACTTTCGACGCCGTCGCTCGCCTGTCTATCCAAATCGGCGCGAGTAACCCGTAGATGTCAGCGCTCGTGATCGCGTCCACCCGTATATCGCCAAGGGACGGATAGACGTATTCGTTGAGCCGGGCCCGCCACGCAATCGCCGTCCGGCTGCCTCTCCAGCTCGGTTCGTACGTCTCAGCAACCCGCTCGGCTGCCTGACGGAATGTGGGCACGGACAGCCGCGCAATCCGCATCCTGTCCGTGAGCACGTCTTCCCCCGCCTTGACGGCGAGGGCGTTGCGGGCCGCCGCCTCTCGCGCCCTGTCCAGGGTAACGGCGGGGTAGGCGCCGAGCCCGACGCTAGTCATACGGCCGTTGCGCTGCCAGAGCCGCTGCGTCCAATTCTTCGACAGCCCGCCGCGCGTCTCTTTAACCAGCAGGCTCAGCCCGAATGAGCCTCGCCCATCTCCGTAGCGTCCGGGCTCCCCTACTCGTCTCACAAACTCGCCGTTTAGTCTCTTCGGCCTCCGCATGGTTACCACCTAGTTACCACAAAGTAACCCAATACTACGGCAAACGCCAGTGTACGTCAATATACACTGGCGGACGGGATATATCAGTCTATCAAGTAGTGCATCGTCATAAACTGTGCACTTTCGGGGCAATCTCTGAGGCGAGAAACTCAGGGATGGCGTCGTCGTGGAAGTCCAGGTGCTGGAACTGGACTTCGCTGATGCCGAGCTCGGCGAGTTGGCCCAGTTGGTCGATTACTTCGTCGGGGCCGCCGACAATCTGGCCGCGCTCGATGGCCGCGGCCCGCTTCTCCGCGTAGGTCGGCAGCTCGGCGAGGCGCGGCAAGTGCGCCATGCCGCGCTCGACCGCCGCCTGGTCCGGGCCGACGAGGGCGAAGGTCATCATCGACTTCTTCACCGTCGCGGGGTCGCGGCCTATGGCGGCGCAGTGGGAGTCGAGAATGGCGATGCGCTCACGGAGGGCATCGAGCGGCGCGTTGACCGCGTTCCACTCGTCGGCGTGTTCGGCGACGTAGCGCAGCGTGCGCTGCGGGCCGCTGCCGCCGATGAGGAGCCACGGGCGTCCTGGAGCGGGCTTGGGCAGCACGTCCACGTCGCGCAGTTGGTAGTGCTTGCCGTCGAACGAAGCGGGCCCCGGACCCCACATCGCCTTCATCAGCCTGATGGCCTCGCCGAGGCGGGAGGAGCGCTCGCCACGCTCCGGGAACGGCAGGCCGTAGGCGACGTGCTCGGGCTCGTGCCAGCCATTGCCGAGGCCGAGCACGAAACGGCCTCCGCTGAGCAGGTCGATCTGCGCGGCCATCCGGCCAACGTCCACCGGGTGGCGGAACGTCACCGGCGCGACGAGCGGCCCGAACCGGATGGTCGACGTCTCGCGCGCGGCGACCGCCAGCGACGTCCAGGTTTCGAGCGAGGCCCGCTGCTCGTTGATGAAGTAGTGGTCGGAGCGGAACAGCGAGGGGAAGCCCAGGCGCTCCGCGAGTTGCAGGATGTGGAGCCAGCGCTCCCAATCGAGGTCGTGCTGGCCTTCGACCATCAGTCCGATGTCCATGTGCTTCTCCTCATTCGCCGCATTCGACGGGAACAGACCGCGGCTGCGGACGTTACCTGGGTCTCCTTCGGGAGCCGGTTGCCGCCCTGCGCCTCCTGCCTCTTTTTCTTCTCCACGGCGCGGGCCTGAGTATAAGGAAGAAGATGACGCTCATGACGGCGAGCGCCGCCAGGAGCGTGAGCAGGAAACGCAGGAGGGCGCCCTCCCAGATCAACTGGTCCAGCAGCAGGAAGGCTGCGAGCCCGAACGCCGCAGCAGCGACGTATTTGAGGGTGCGAACGCCGCGTGCGGGAGCTGGACGGAGGCTGCTTTCGAGGGCGTTCCCTCCTCAGGGCCAGCAGTTGCGTGGCGCAGCTCCGCGCAGAGCGAGCGCGCAGGGAGATGTTTAGCATCCGGCGCGGGGCGCCTCCGCCGAGTCCGTAGAGCTCCCAGGAATCCCCGTTGGTGAGCGCAGCGAACTGCACTCCGGCAGTCGTCGCGTACCGGAGCGCTTGCTCGCGGTGGGAAGCGAGGGGCTCGCCCAGTTTCTTGGCCTCGACGAACGCGAGGACTTCGGTCTTCCGCGTCCCCGACCGCAACAGCGCGTAGTCGGCCCTGCCGGCATCGACCGCGTACTCCGCCAGCACTTCCGCCGGGTTGGACGTTCGCCAGCCCAGGGCGCTGAGCACCGGGTCGATCAGGGCCATGCGCGTGCGCGCCTCGCTCGAATCGACGGCGAGGCTATGACCACGAATGACTTCCTGCGATTCCTCGACGGCCTTTACCAGGCGGGCGAAGGCCTCCTCGCCGTTTTCCCGCATGCCGCCTCCTGCGGTCCTTGCAGCGGGCCGGGGCGCGAAAGCGCGCCGCGCGGCCCGGACAGTGGTAGATTCTACGGCGGAGGAGAGCTGTGTATGCGCGAGTGACGCATTTTGACGTAGTGCTCGGGGAGGAGGCGTTCGGGGAGGCGCAACGCGCGTTCGAGCGCCTCGTCGCGCCGGAACTGCGGAAGCAGGCCGGATACGCCGGCTGCTACCTGATGCGGACTCAGCGCGGCAAGGGGCTGCTCATCTCGCTGTGGGAGGCCGACGATCCGATGCGCGCCGCCGACGCGGGCGGCTTCTACGCCCGCCAGCTCGAACAACTCCAACCGCTGCTCGGCAACCATCCCTCGACGGAGAGCTACGGCGTCGACTTCGCCGACCACCCGGTGGGATAGGCCGCCTACTGTTCGGTCTGGGTGGTCTGGCCGCCCTTGCGGGTTACGGTGATGTGAGCGAATGAGCCGCCGGGGAGCGCTCCGTGCCAGTGGTTCTCGCCCGCGGGGGCGAATACGACGTCGCCCGGCTCGACCTCCGCCCGTTCGCCGCTTTCCGTGACGACGACGCCCTTGCCCTCGGTGACGATGAGCAACTGGTCGCTCTCGTGGTAGTGGAACTTGTTGCGGACACCGTCGCCGAAGCTGACGACGCTCACGTTGAAGTCGTTGCTGTCGGGCGCGAGCGGCTGGCGGTGTACGTCGTCGCTGGTGAACAGCGGGCTTGCCGCCGGTTCCTTGGGCGTCTCGCTGATCTTGCGCACTTGCATTGCGTCGCTTCTCCTCCTCCCCTACTCGCCTTCCGGCACGGGGACCTGGTGATTGAGTTGGATTTCGCGCCCGAGGCGGGACGATTCAATGATGGCCCACTGCACCTCCGCGCTGGCCATGCCCCAGCGGCCATCGTGGAAGAGGGGCGCGTCGCGCTTCACGGCGTTGTAGAGTTCGAGGACTTCGGAGTCGAGCGCCATCCCGGCGCCCCCGGGCTGGAAGACCTCGACCTCTCGCTGGCCGTCGTTGTCGTACACCATCAGGCCCTTCTCGGACATGCGGATGTCGCCCTCCTGGCACGAGATGAGGAAGACGCCGAGGTTGCCGGGCGTCCACGGCCTGCCAGCGTCACCGCCGACCACGCTGCCCTCGCCGGCGGCGCCGAACCGGGTGCGCTCCTTGCCGGCCTCCTCGTCCATCTCGCCGGCGAGGAGCGCCCTGCGGGCCTTCGCGCGTCCGTCGACTCCCTTGTCCTCCGCCCAGGTCGTGAGCCCCAGGGAGTCGAAGTAGCCGTAGGCGTTGTAGGTCATCGTTATGGGGACGCCGCCCTCCATTTCGAGCAGGGCGGCGTAGTAGCCGGTCCCGTTGGGGCGCTCCGGGCGCCAGGCGCCGGTGATGGCGCGGACGCTCTTGACGAGGCCGCCCGCAAGGTAGCGAGTGGTCTCGACCTGGTGGGGCGCCTGCCGCCAGACGACGGCGCCGCCGAGAGACTCGTCGACCTCCTGGGGCATCCGGGGGCGGAGCATCCAGCCGGTGTAGGCGAGGACGGACATCGCGCGGAGCGGGCCGAGTTCGCCGGAGCGGATGATGCGGCGCGCCTCGCGGATGAGCGGGCTCGTGCCCTGCGTCTGGCCTCCGGCCAGCAGCTTGACGCCGGCGGCGTCGACGGCGTCGAGCACCGCCTGGCACTCCTCCATGGTGATGCCGAGCGGTTTGCGGGCGAGGATGTGCTTGCCGTTGCGAGCGGCGGCGATGGCGTTGGCCGCGTGCAGGTGGTTGGGCGTGGCGATCCAGACCGCTTCGACGTCCGGGTCGGCGCAGAGGTCGTCGGCGTTGTCGTAGGCGCGTCCGCCGTAGCGGCGGACAAATTCGTCGCGCGCCTGGGAGCGCAGGTCGGCGCCGGCGACGATTTCGATTTCGTCGAGGCGTTCGAGCGTCGGGATGAACTCGGTTGCGCCGAAGCCGAGCCCGGCGATGCCCGCCCTGAGAGTGTCCGCCACGTTGCCGCTCCTCTCCTGCCCGCCTACGCGTAGGCGTCGTAGATGCCTTCGAACTTGGCGAGCTTCAGCCTGACCTGGGTTTCCGCGGCGTCCCACACCAGCTCGCGGTCATGGTCGGAAGCGATGCGCGCGGCGATGGCCTCGCCCGCGCTCGCGGCGTGGTCGACGTCGACGATGCCGTGGATTCGGAAGAACTCGAGCTTCCCGGGCTCGATGTTGTACGGGGGCTGCTGAAGGTAGTTGAAAAGCTCGGTTGAGTAGCGCTGCACCATCGTCTCGTTGGTGAGGCCGGACGTGCGCCCCGCGAGCGGCGACGCGCTGAGCAGCGACGAGGCGACGATGACGCTGGTGTGGCAGAGCACCTCGAAGATGGGGGTCGTATCGGCGAAGTCCTCGTCCGTGAGGCCGATGTTGCGTCCGAACTGCTGGCACATGTCGGGATGGTCGTGCTCGGCGACGACGCCCTCGAGGGCCGCGGCGAACGCGGAGGGGTCGGTTGCCCGGATCATTCGCACGGCGCCTGCCTTGAGCAGCGCGCGGTTGAACCAGGTGTGCTGGAGCGCGTAGCCCTGCAGGCGGCGGACGGTGAGCGTTCCGGCGCGGAGGTCGGAGAAGTAGCGGCTCTCCATCAGCCGGTCCGACGCCGGCTGGACCACCTCATCGATGAGCAGCTGCACGAACGCGTGGTTGTCTACAGCGGTAGCCATGGAACGCCTCCCCAAGCGGGCTCGGGGGGATTGTCGGCCCGCCGGACGGCGGGGTCAACTTTGGGCGGCGTGGAACATCCTCTAGGCCCGGTAGCGCTCAACGTGCTCGCGCAGAGCGCGGTTGATGGCCGTCTGGTAGCCGCGCCCGCTCTGGGCGTGCGCCTTGAACCAGCCCACGACATCGGCGTCCAGCCGCAGCGTAATCTGCTGCTTCACGGGCCGGTAGAAGACGCCTCTTCGTCCATTGGGCCGGTCGAGGATCTCAGGAATGTCCGAGGTGTCGATTTGGTCGTCGGGCAAGGCCTTTAGGGCCTCAATCTCGGCTAGTTGTTCGTTCGTCAGCTTAGTAGTCGCCCTGTTCGTGGTCATCTCTTTCACGCTTGGTCGCCTTTCGCGCGCTGATGATGCGTCCAATCTCGTGGCCTGTCCTTGCGTCGGCTTCGGGCAAGGTGTGAACAACCACGACCAGTAGGTCATTCACCATGCCGGTTGTCCTCCATCGCTGTTCATGCGGATACGGGTCATCATCCGTTACGGCGAGTGGATCCTCGAAGGCTAACACCGCGGTCTGAAAGCTGAGGCCGTGCTTTCGCTGGTTCGCTTCGTTCTTGTTCGGGTCCCATTCCCATCGCAGCGGTTTAGCCTCTGTCATTACATTATTGTAACTACAGTATAGATGCCGTCAAGCCCACAGTAAGATAGAAATCCGGATGGACTCCCCTTCCCTGCCCTCGTACCATCACGCCATGTTCGGCCAGGACGATTCCCCCAAGCCTCCGCTGTACGAACGGATGTCAATCGAGTTGCTTGGCGCGGAGCCCACGCCCGCTCCGGAGGGGGAGCCTGGCGCCGGGCTGACGCTGCGCACGACGCGCGGCGACGTCGCGTGCATCCTGCACGAACCCGCGACCCGCGTCGGCGTCGGCGTCGGCGTGGTGTGGGCGGCGGGAGCGCGCGGAGGCTTCGCGGGACCGGCGAACGGACTGTACCGCGACCTCGCGGTCGAACTCGCGGAGCAGGGAATCGCCGGACTTCGCGTGAACTACCGGCATCCGGCGAATCTCGACGAATCGGTGCTCGACGTGCTGGTGGGGGTTTGGCATATGGCTGGCATCGGCTACCCGAGAGTTGCGCTCGTGGGGCACTCGTTCGGCGGAGGCGTGGTGCTGTCGACCTCGCGCTACACGTCGCACGCACGGGCCATCGCCGCGCTGTCGACGCAGACGATGGGAGCAGAGGACGCCGTGCTGCTGAACGGCAGGCCGCTGCTGCTCGTTCACGGAGAGGCGGACGCAGTGCTGCCGCTGTCGAACGCTGAGACGGTGCTCGGCTGGGCGCCGGGCCCGAAGCAGCTCGTGACGTACCCCGGCGCGGGTCATGGTCTGCGCGAGTGCGCGGAGGAGGTCAGGGCGCTGCTGCGGGAGTGGTTAATCGGGGCGCTTGCGTGATGGCGCTATTGCGCCGCGCTGGTATCATTGCGCCACGGAATCCCCTCCCAGGAGGATGGCCATGCTCTCGAAAGAGATGAACGACCGCTTGACGCAGGTGGGCCCGGGCACGCCGATGGGCGAACTCATGCGCCGGTACTGGCACCCCATCGCAGCGAGCGAGCAACTCGACGTCGACAATCCCACAAGGGAAGTGCGCCTGCTCGGCGAGGACCTGGTGCTCTACCGTGACGCCAGCGGAACGGTTGGGCTCATCGAACCGAGCTGCGCGCACCGAAAAGCCAACCTCTCCTACGGCATCCCGGAGGAGAACGGCATCCGCTGCGCCTACCACGGCTGGATATTCAACGAGACCGGCCAGTGCGTCGACCAGCCGTCGGAGCCGGAGGGCTCCAAGTTCAAGGAGAAGGTGCGCATCAAGGCGTACAAGGTCCAGGAGCTCGGCGGGCTCATCTTCGCCTACATGGGGCCGGAACCGGCGCCGCTGCTGCCCCGGTGGGACATCATGGTGTGGCCAGGCGTGAGGAACGCGTACTCGACCGTTCTGCCGTGCAACTGGTTGCAATGCCAGGAGAACTCGCTCGACCCGCTGCACTTCCAGTGGCTGCACCGCTACTGGGGCGGCTGGCAGATGAACCGCCTGAAGCCCGCCGAAGAGCGCGACGCGTGGAACCGCCGAGCGTCGCACCGGGGGGCCGACCACAAGAAGATCGGGTTCGAACTCACCGACTACGGCGTCATCAAGCGCCGCATGGTGGGCGACGAGACCGAACAGGACGACCACTGGCGCATCGGGCATCCGGTGCTCTTCTCCAACATCCTGCGCGTGCAGAGCAACCTGCAGTTCCGTGTGCCCATCGACGACACTCACACGTTGCACTTCCGCTACGAGTTCCGCCAATTGCAGGACGGCGAGGTTGAGCCGGACTCCGTGCGCTACGAGGATATGCCGCTCTACTTCCCCGACGGCACCATCAAGCGCGACTACGTGATGGGACAGGATATCTCCGCCTGGGTGATGCAGGGCGCCGTGAGCGACCGCACGACCGAGCACCTCGGCGTGTCGGACGTAGGCATCATCATGTACCGCCGGCTGCTCGACCAGCAGGCGCGTATTGTGGAAGACGGCGGCGAGCCGATGAACGTGCACCGCGACGCGGCGGAAAACGAGATCATCGTGCTCCCCATCGAGGAGTTCAGCTACCCCGGCTACGAGGGCACGGGCGGCCCGTTCAAGGACTCCGTGCCGCGCAAGCCGGACGTGGAGACGATGCTCTCCGGCGCGGGCGCCAAGCTCCCGGAGTGGCGCGAGGTCGGGTTGTAGCTGTACGCCTGCCGCTCCAGCGCGCAAAACGCGCCCCCTCCGTGCGGGAGGGGGCGCGTTTTTGGCTGCGCCTGTTGCGCTCCGGCAGCGTTTTCGCCGCTACGTGTCGCGCTCGTTGGTGGGGCCGACCTCGCCGGTGCAGTAAGGAATGAACGCCTTCATGCGGCAGGGGGCGTCGTGCTTGGCGAGCTCGGATTCGAAGATGCGATGGACCTCCGGGTCTTCGTCCTCGTACTCGATCTGCATCCCGCCTTCCTTGATGCTGACGTTGGACTCGCCCCACTGGCCGGGCTGGCCGTCGCCGCTGCGGAGGGCGAGGTAGCGGGCGGGCTCGGCGCCGGTGTTGAAGTGCTGGTGGAAGGTGGCGTCGGCGGGGACGATGACCATGCCGCCCTTCTTCCACGGCGCCACTTCGTAGTTCTTCTTGTCGTTGTCCCACCAGAGCATCGAGAAGCCGACGCCGCCGAGGATGACGAGGTGCGCGCCGGGGCCGTGCCTGTGGCCCTTCTTGTAGGTGCCGACGGGGAACTCGGAGATGTGGGCGCCGGTTACGTTGCCGGCGAGGTCGAAGTGGGTGTTGATGCCGCCGGCGCCGCGGTCGCGGTACTGCCACAGCTTCATGATGTCGGCGTTGGGGACGAAATTGGTCTTCCACATGGTGCCGAACTTCGTGCCCTTGCGCCGGTAGAGCGTGCCCTGGCCGTTGAAGAAGTCCTCGTCCTCCCCGGAGAAGCGGTCGTTGAAGGTGAAGGGGTTGGAGAAGACGAACTCGTGGCTTCGGAACATGCGCATGACGGGAGGCGCGTTGGTCATGGAGACGTAGCGGGCAGGCTCGGCGCCACTGCCGTTGAAGTGCTGGTAGGAGGCGTTGAGGGGAATGACGAGCAGGCTTCCGGCGGCCCACTCGAAGGTCGACTTCTGCCCCTCCTCGAGCCAGACGCTCGTGGCGCCCCTGCCGGAGACGACGTACATCACCTCCTCGTACATGTGGCGCTCGGGCTCGGACTTGCCGCCGGGCTTGATCTCGACGAGGTGGGCGTCGTTGGGCAGGAAGCCGTTGGGAATGTTGATCACGGCGCCCTTGCCGCCCTTGCGCTCCCAGTCGCCGAGCTCGACGTCGTTCAGGTCTTCGAACTTGTAGTCGACGATGCGCTTGAGGCCCTCTTGCGCGATCCAGTCGAAGTACGGGTCGTTGGCCTCCCAGAGGTCCATCTTGTCGGGAAGCTCGGCTTCCCGCAGGTCGACGGTAGTCATGCGGTCTTCCTCCATCGGCGTTGTGTCCCCTACTCTACCAGAGCGGAGCGCCAGCCGCCGCCCCGGACCCGCATCCGGCGCCCTTTCCCGCGCGTCAGCCGTCCGTGGACGCCTGCGCCGCCTCCTCGCGCAGGTCGCGCAGGCGGCGCATCTGGCGGTGCGGCGTCATGAAGAGGAGCGCGAACGCGATGATGAGCGCTCCGTTGAGCATGAAGGCGAACGGCGCGGTGAGCAGCGCGGCGAGCGCGCTGAACTGCATCTCGCCCGACGGGCGGATGCTGGTGTGCACCATGCTCCAGATCCCCATCACGCGCCCGCGCAATTGATTGGCGACCAGCATCTGCATGTTGGTCTGCACGGCGACGTTGTAGACCGACGCGCCCGTCCCCAGCACGAACAGCAGGACGAGAGAGAACGCGTACGACGTGGAGAGCGCGAACACGATCATGAACACTCCCATGACCGCCGTGCCGCCCACGAGCAGCGCCCGCTGCTGCGACGGTCGCGTGAAACTCGAGGCGACGAGCACGCCGGTTACGCTGCCCACGCCCATCGCGCCCCACATCAAGCCGAGGCCCTCCGGCCCCACCCGCAGCACGTCCTCCGCGAACACGGGAAAGAGCACCGACATCGAGTAGCCGAACGCCATGTTGAAGTAGGCGATGCCGATGAGGAACGAGAAGATGCGCTCGCGCCACAGGTACTTCACGCCGTCGGCCATGTCGCCGAGCACGTTGCGTCCGCGCGCCCGCGCGACGGCGGGCAGGCGCACCCGCACGAGCATCGCCGCGTAGACCATCACCGCAGCGGCTGCGAGCGCGAAGACGACGCCGCCAGCCACGCTCGCGGAGTCGAACGACTCGTATACGAGCGCGCTCACCGCTCCGCCCAGGACGGGTGCGAGGACGCGCGTGCCGGGGTGGATCGTGGCGTTGAGCGCGACGGCGCTGGGCATGACGTCGCGCGGAACGAGAAGGGGGAACATCGCCTGCCGCGCCGGGCCCTCGAAGGCGCCGATGGCGGAGAGCACGAACCCACCCGCTATGACGTGCCACGCGGTGAGCAGCCCGAGCACGCCCATCGCGGCGAGCGCGCCAAGCACGACGATGAACAGCAGTTGAACGGTGATGAGCAGCTTGCGCTGGTCGAACTTGTCGGCGAGCGCGCCGCCGAACAGGGTGAGCGCGGTGGAGGGGACCAGTTGCGCGGCGGCGTTGGCGCCCAGGAGCCACGCGGAGCCTGACAGCTTGTAGATGAGCCATCCCTCGATCATCCACTGCATCTGCTGGCCGGACACCGAGACGACGAAACCGACCCAGTAGAGCCGGAAGTCCCGATGCCGCAACGCGTCGAACCGACTCGCCATGCGTCCCCTTCGGAGACGCCCTCCCCGGCGCCTCCCGCCTAGCATAGCCTGTCGCCGTGGACGGCGGGGCGCTGGTAGAGTTGCGTTGTGGTTCGGCCTAGGCCTCTGCCCTTCGGGCATCTCCCCCACGGGGGGAGAATTCCGGCCCCCTCCCCCCGAGGGGGAGGGCTGGGGAGAGGGTGGAGGAGGTCGGGAGAGAAGGTCGCCGTTGCGCGCAACGCGCTCCACCCTCTCTGCCCTTCGGGCATCTCCCCCACGGGGGGAGAATTCCGGCCCCCTCCCCGAGGGGGAGGGCTGGGGAGAGGGTGGAGGAGGTCGGCAGAGAAGGTCGCCGTTGCGCGCAACGCGTTCCACCCTCTCTGCCCTTCGGGCATCCCCACGGGGGGGAGGAGGGCTAGGATTACGGAAAAAAGGAGGAGGACATGGCTTTCCACAGAGAGTTGGAGATTGCGGAGGACCTCGCGCAGGCGTGCCGGGTGATGGGCGCCTATGACATGACGGAAGGCGCGACCGGCCACGTCAGCTACCGCATCGAGGGCACGGACACGATGATGATCAAGGGGAAGGGCGCCGGGCAAGTCGGCCTGCGATACACGCAGCCGCGCGACATCGTGACCGTCGATTTCAACGCCGACATGGTGGACGGGCCCGACGGCCTGCAGCCGCCGAGCGAGAGCTTCCTGCACATCTGGATCTACAAGCTGCGCCCGGATGTGAAGAGCGTCGTCCACATGCACCCGGAGTACTCCGTGCTGCTCGGCATCACGGGCAAGGAGATCTACCCGGTGTACGGCCCCTACCGCTCAGGCGGCGCCGAACTCGCCCGGGCGGGAGTCCCCGTCTACCCGGACAACAAGACCATCGGCACGGCGGAGCAGGGGATGGCGTTCGCGGAGTGCATGGGCAACAAGGACGCCGCGCTGATGGCTGGGCACGGCATCGCCGCCGCCGGCGACTGCATCGAGCGCAGTTCGATGAACGCGCTCGCGCTGGAGACGCTCTGCCGGACACTGTACAAGGCCTACCTCATCGGCACGCCCCGCCACATCCCCGACAGCGAGTTCCGCCAGCCCGGCGAGAGGCCGGAGAGCGGTCGTACGCGCGGCTCGGTGGGCGGTTACGAGGGCATGATGGCGAGCTGGCGCTACTACGTGTCGCACGCCGAGGAGATCCTCGGTCGCAGGGTCGACCGCGCCGACGACTAGGAGCCGGAGGCGGCGCGCGCTTCCGGGCGCGCGCCGCTGGTCGGACAGGGACACGGAGAGCGAATGGCGGGGCATATAGGACACGGAGCGCTGGCGGCGGGCCTCCTCGGAATCGCAGCGTCGATGGCGCTCCTGGCAGCCGGTTGCGCGTCCGCGCCCACGACCGCGCCCCCGGAACCCCCGACTCCAACCTCCGCGCAGGCTCCGACAGCCACTGCCCTCCCGGCGTTCACGCCGACGCCGGCGCCCACTCCCTCCCCAACGCCGACCGCTGCGGCTGCCCCATCGCCGGATGCTACGCCCACTCCATCGCCATCCCTGACTCCGGCGCCGACCGCCGCGCCCGAGTCAGGGATGG
>DAOUJZ010000003.1:0-7794 GCA_034421955.1 Dehalococcoidia bacterium
ACCTTGGCGCTGATGTCGCCGTAGCCGGGGTTGCCCTCGTCGACTCCCGCCCACTTGCGGATGTTCTCGAAGTTGCCCTCCAGGGCGATCTCGAGGTCGTGGATCTTGATGCCCTGCTTGGTCGCGTTGAGCACGAAGCCGACGGTCATACAGCCGCCGATGGCCGACAGAAGCTGCTCGTGGGCGCTGGCGGCGAGGTCGGTCGCGTCCAGGTCGGTGGGCTCGTCCATCTCTGTGACGTGGGTGCGCATGTACGCCTTGGCCCTGAAGCCGCTCTCCCAGCGGATGCGGGAGCGCCAGGGGCCGCTAACCGCCTTGAACACTTCCTCCTGCCTGAACGAATCGAGAATCTCGTTCAGCTTTTCGGGGTGCAGTCCGTTCAACTCTGCCTGTGCCGTGTCGGCCATTCGGGGTGCCTCCTTTGTCCTTGGTGTGCGAATTGCTTTGCTCTATCGGCCTATCCGAACTCCTGCCGCAGCATCTGGGCCGCGGCGTTGATGGCCTGGAGCTTGCGGTAGGCCACGTCGGCGGTGTTCACGTTGCGCTCGGCGAAGGTGCCGAAGCCGCAGTCGGGATTGAGGAACACCTGCTCGGGGGAGAAGTACTGGAGCGCCTCGTGTACGCGCTCGACAATCTCCTCCGGCGACTCTATCTCGTCGGTCCGGGGATTGACCACGCCCAGGCCGATCTCCTTTTCTTTGGCGTACTCCTTGAACACCTCCATCTCACCGGCGCGCGGGGTGGCGAACTCGAGCACGAGCTGGTCGATGTTCATCTGGGTCAGGTACGGCAGCATGGGGCCGTAGTTGCCGGTGAGCAGCACGTCTTCGCGGCGGCTCCAGTTGCCGCGGCACACGTGCACGCCGAAGCGGACGCCGTCGATGCCGTCCACGGTCTCGTTCATCAGCCGCACGGCCAGCTCCAGCTCGTCGGACGGGTCCTTGCGGTCGGCCATGGCGGCGCACATGAAAGTCTCGGTGCTCTCCTCGCCCAGCACCACCTGGGACAGCGTAGGCTCGTCGAACTGGATGAAGTCGACGCCGCGCTCCTTCAGCGCCAGCACCTCCTCGCGCAGCAGCCGCACAATCTCGCCGGAAAGGTCGTCCTCGCTAGGATACGCCTTGTCGGACAGGCCCGCGAACCAGCTTGACTTGAGCAGCAGATAGGGCCCGGGCAACGGCACCTTCACCTGCCTGTCAGTGTGCTTGACCAGGAAGTCCACTTCGTCGAGCGACAGGCCGTCGCGCGCCTCGATCTTGTCGACCACGATGGGGCTCTTGATAGCGAACGAGGGCACGTCCAGCGCGCGTAGCGTCTCTTCGAAGCGCGCCCTGTCGGTCATGTAGTCCATAAGCTCCGACACCTTCATCAGCTTCATGCCGGAGAGCTTGGCGACGACGAAGGAGTAGAAGTTGTCCCGGCGCTGCTCGCCGTCGGTGACGATGTTTACGCCGGCGTCCTCCTGGTACTTGACCGCGAGCAGCACGGCTTCGTCGGCGATCTCGTCGAACTCCTCCTTGGTCATAGCTCCGTCCTGCCACCGGCGGAGCGCCTGGATGAGCCAGGGAGGCCTGGACCAACTACCTACACCTGTTACGGGAAAGAGTGTCTGGGCTGTCATTTTTCCTCTCATCGCCGGCACGGACGAATGGCCGAGCCGGGTCGGTTTCCGCTTGCGATACCATGTTAACGTAAGCGCCACGCTATTGCCACTTTGGGGGTCAGCCCATGCGCCGCATAGACTACGGCTGGGTGATACTGTGCGCCGGATTCGCGGCGCTGTTCGTGAACAGCGGATCGCGGATGGCGTTCGGGCTGTTGCTCAAGCCAATGACCGAGGACCTGGGCTGGTCGCGCTCGTCTCTCTCGCTGGCCGCCACGGTCTTCTTCTGCGCCTCCGCGCTCGCCATGCCGCTGCTGGGCCGGCTCGTGGACCGGCGCAGCCTGCGCGCGGTGATGGCGGTGGCGGCGCTGACCGGAGCGATCGGCATCGGACTGATGGCGTTCGCGTCTTCGCACTGGCACGTTTTCGCGCTGTACGGGCTGGTGTACGCGGTGGGCAGCGCGGGCTCGTCGGTGTCGATGGTGGGCGTGCTGGTGAGCCGGTGGTTCGCGCAGCGCCGCGGACTGGCGAACAGCGCGGCCATTTCGGGCAACGCAGCCGGGCAGCTCGTCATCATCACGCTGCTGGCGTCGTTTCTGGAGTCGCTGCGCTGGCGCGGCGCGTACCTGGCGCTGGGCGCGGCCAACATGGCGCTCGCGCCGCTGCTGCTCGCGCTGGTGAGGTCGAGGCCGCCGGAAGCGAGGGCAGGCGCTGAGCAGGTCACCGATAGCGTCGCCTCGGAAGTGGAGACGGCATCCGACTCTGCCGGCCTGCTGCGCTCGCGGCAGATGTGGCTGCTCGTGGTCGTGTACGCGATATGCGGCTTCCAGGACTTCTTCGTGGCGACGCACGTGGTCGCTTTCGCCGACGACAAGGGGGTCTCGCGGGCGCTGGCGGGTAACCTGCTGGCCTGGATGGGGCTGCTGGGTGTGCTCGGCGTGCTCGCCTCCGGATGGATGGCGGACAGGCACGGCGCGGGACTGCCGGCGCTGCTCAGCTTCATCGCCCGCGTCGGCATTTTCGCCATCGCTCTGCTGTTCCAGAACACGCTGGGCATAGCCGTGTTCGCCGTCCTCTACGGCTTCACCTTTCTGATGACCGCGCCGCTGGTGATCGTGTTGGTCGGCAACGTGTTCGGCTCGTCCCGGATGGGGGCGACAAGCGGGGTGATCAACATGACCCACCAGATATGTGGAGGGCTGGGGGCCTACGCTGGGGCGCTGATATTCGACGCCCGGGGAAGCTACGACGCCGCGTTCGTACTGATGTTAGCCCTCTCCGTCGCCGCCGCGGTTGCTACCCTCGGCGTGCGGGAACGGCTGCGTTGACGACTGCTCGCAGTCGTCGTCCACCGGCAGCGCGGGCTTGTCCCGCCAGAACGCGGCCGTGAAGCCCAGCGCGCCGGCGACCGCGCCGAGCCCCACTACGCCGAAGGTGGACGCCGCGCCGAACACGGTGGCGACGGGACCCAGCGCGAACGACGTGCCGCTGTTGCCGATGTCCCACGCGGACTGGAACGTGGCCAGCGCCGGCCCCCTCTCACGCGATGTCACCCTGTCCACTACGAGCGACTGCATCCCCGGCTGCATCAGGCCGAATCCGCCACCCGCAAGCACCGCCGACGCGATGAACATCAGTTGGTTCTGCGCGTACATGAGCACGAACATTCCAGCCGCAGCGGCTACCAGGCCGGGCAGGATCACCGACGACCTGCCCAGGCGGTCGGCCACCCGGCCGGAGCCGAGCAGAAACACCATCTGTATCAGCGAGTTGACAGTATAGAAGAGGCCGGGGTTGCCTAGCTCACGCTCGGCCACGACGATGGGCATGAAGCTGTTGACCGGCCCCGTGGTGGCGGTGAAGCTGATGAAGATGATCGTGGGCAGGATCGCCGCGCGGGGAATGAGCGGCGTCTTCTCGCGCCGTCCGGCAGGCTCAGCCGCGACCGGGTTGGTGCGGGACGACGATATTCCGGCCGCGAGCAAGCACCCCAGCAGCGCGGTCGCGCCGGCGAAGAAAAAAGCGGCGCTGAAGCCGAAACGGTCCGACAGCAACTGGGCGAGAAAGGGCGAGTAGAGCGACGCGGTGCCTATGCCGATGCCCATGTACGCCAGCCCCTCGGCGCGGCGCGCGGCGGGCGCCAGGTTGACGACGATGGTGCTGGTGGCTACCGGAGTGGCGGCCAGGCCGATCCCGCGCAGCATTCGTATGGGCACCGGCCACAGAAAGGCCAGGGCGGGAAAGCTCGCGAGCAGCGGAGTCGCCTCGAGCCACCGGTTGACGGGCAGTACGTACAGCAGCGCGACCAGGGCGAATGACCCGATGCCCCAGACGGCGACGGGCTTCGGCCCGAAAATGGCGATGAGCCGCCCGACATAAGGTCGGACGAACAGCGACAGCACGCCGAAGGCGCCGACCACGATTCCGATGTGCCAGTTCTCGCCGCCCAGGTCGCTGACGTAGTTGGGGATGACGGTGAACATCGACGAGTAGCTGACGAACAGGAAGTGCCCTGTCAGCAAAGTCAGCACGTAGTCTATCGACCACAGCCTCCGGCCTGGGGTCGCGCCGCCCCGGGGCGGCAACGTCATGTGTGATCGCCGATGCGCCGAAATGGCAAAGTCAAGGGTGGCTCCTGCCCGGTGTGGCTTGCGCCGGATGGGGTCCCTGCCCCGTTCTCGCGGACACGCCGCGAGGGCGTGGGTACCGGCTACCAATTATAGAGCACAGGCGCGCGTTGCCCCAATAGGCCGCGCGCGCGTGGCGTAGGCGAACGGGAAGCCTCGGCCTCAGAGGCGCGCAGAAAGGCCCCCGCCCGAGAATATGCGCCGAGCGGGGGCCTGCCGTTCACCTCCTTGTCTTCTCGCTACTCGTTGGGAACCCAGCGCTTTTGCGTCTCGGTCTCGCCGTCGGTCCTGGTGCGCGTTCTGCTCTGCTCCTTCTCGCTCTCGACGCCCGCGCCCCTGACCGCGCCCGTGTCCGACCAACCCGACCACGGCCCCCAGATCGGCGTCACCGGGTCGGGCACCCACCTGGTCTCGTTCTGCCTGTTGCCCAGGTTGCTCCTCCTGGTGCGCATCTGCTGCTTCTCGCGGCTCTGGCCGGAGCCCCTCGATCCGCCCACGTCGTACCAGCTCCCCCACCGCCCCCACGTCTCCTCCGGCGGCTTGACGGGCGTCAGCGGCGTGTCGGGGTCGGGTACCCACTGGGTTTCGCGGTCCGTCTCACCGAACCTGTTGGTCCGGGTTCTGGCCTGCTCCTTCTCGCGCTCCATTCCCGAACCGCGGTGCCTGCCGGTGTCCGCCCAGGCCGTCCAGGGAGTCGTCGGGTTCACCGGCGGAGTCGTCGGCTTCGACTTCGGCGGGGGCGTCGTGCCTCCCGACGGCGGAGTCGTTCCCCTCGGCGGCGGAGTCGTTCCCGATGGGGGCGTGACCCCGCCGTTGTTGCCGCCGCTATTGCCACCACTGTTGCCACCGCTGTCGCCGCTCTCTCCGTTGCCCTTGTTCCCGTTTTCGCCCCCACCTTCGCCGTTGCCACCTTCGTCGCCCGGCGTTGCCGCGCCGGCCTTCGCGCGCGTGACTGTCACGGTGTAGGTCTTCTTCGTGCCGTCCTCCGCGGTCACCACAACGCTGATGGTGTTCGCGCCCACGGACAGCGCGATTGCGTCCGACCGCTCGCCGGAGTCCACGTCCGAGCCGTTGACCGTGACCGTGGCCCTGCCGTTGTTGGCCGTCGCCACCACGCGCACCGAGCTCACGGAGTTCGCGACGGACGCCGTGTACGCGGTCACGCCCGACGAGAATGCCGGGGACAGCGACGCGTCCGCGCCCAGGGACAGCCCCGCGAGCGTGGCGTCGTTAGATATCAGCCGCGCGTACACGTTGAAGTCGCCCTCGCGCGCGACCTCGACAGTCGTGGCCTCGATGGTGTACTCACCGGCGTCGAGCGTGCGCACTATCTGGGAGTGGCCCGCGAGACCCAGGCCGTAGTCGTCGTTGCGTTCTATCACGTTCCCGCCCTTGCCAGCGCCGGACAGCAGCAGCATGTACGCGTTTGCGTCGCCTGTGGCGAGGCTCAGGCGCGCCTTGCCGCGCCTGGGCATCCTGAACACGTAGTACTTCGCGTAGCGGCCCGCCCTGTTCACCGAGGCGACGGTCGAGACCCACTCGTCGCTCTCGTGCGCCGTAACGCCGTCCTCGAGCGTGCCGAAGGACTCGACTCCATCCGCGTACACGGGCACGTCGATGGTGGCCTTCGATGCCAGACCATCCGGGTCCTTCACTGTCAGGGTGAACGCCAGGGTCGTCGGCGTCGAGGGGGCGGTGAAGGTGGCCTGCTTCTCGTTCGCCTTGGTGATTGCCACGCGGTTCTGGTCGCTGCCAGCCTCCGGGACGTGCTCCCAGGCGTACGTGAGTGTGTCTCCGTCCGGGTCCGTGCTGTCGGAGCCGTCCAGCGTCACCTCGTCGCCGACGTTGACGGTCGTGGGCGACACCTTGGCGACGGCTACGGGAGGGCTGTTCGCGGGCGCGCCCTCTATCTTCACCTCGAACTCGCCCTTCCTGTACGGCTGGAAGTATTCCCTGACCGCGTCCGCCGACTTCTTGCTGACGGGCACCTCGAAACCCGCGACCACGATGGGCTTCTTGTCCGCGCCGGACGTGTATCCGGTGGCCGAGAGCACGTCCTCGCCGCTGAACGCGTGCGTCCACGCGGTCGCCCCCTTATGGCGGAGGTACACTTTGAAGCCCCACCTGCGGCCCTGGGCGAAGTCCTCGTCGATTTCGGGCGAGCCGCGGACCGAGAACCGGACGCTGGTCGGGTTGGCCGTGCCGGACGGGCCGACGGCGTCCCACCAGTGGTAGTTTGCGCCCGCGCCGGGCACGCTCGACCCCAACCAGCGCTTGAACGAGCCGTAGAGATCGACGTTGTGGAGGCGGTGGTCCTCGTCGTCGAAGTCGGTCAGGGTGCTCCACCTCCCGTATGTGTAGTTGTCGAAGCTGTCCATCTCGTTCAGGCTCGGCACGGGAGGCAGCGGCTCGCCGAAGGTGATGCCCGCCTCGGTCTGTGCCGTGGACGCGGGTATGACGAGCACCTTGTTCGCGTCTCTGTCCACGCCGAAGACGATGCCGAGCATCCGGTACACGCCATCCTGAATCTTCACCAGGGCTGGGCTGCCCGAATCGCCGTTCTTAATGGACACGCTGGGCATGTTCAGCCGTGTCACGCCCCTGAAGTCCCTTCCACTGACACCCTCGACAATCTGATCGAACGTGTAGACGCGCGAGGTCGATTCCCCGGTCTCCGCGCCCAACATCACGACTTCCAGATTTCCCGAGTACGCGTCCTCAGGCTCCACCACACCGCTGACGATTTTCCGCACGGCGTGCGTGCCGCCGGTGCCGGAGTGGTTCGGGTCGTGCATGCGGTAGCTCACCTTGACGCCGGACTTCACCGCGGTCGTGGCGAGGTCCACCAAGTTGTACACATCGGTGGCCAGCGGCTCCGCGTCGAGGTCGGTGCTCACCTGGTTGGCCGAGGTCGAGACGTCCGGATGGTACATGCGCTCTCGGCCGGTCTCGCCCTTGTAGAAGTAGAGCTCGTCTCCGCTGGGGAGCACCTTAACCCTCTTACCTGCCATCGCGTGCTGGCAGGTCACCAGCACCTTCGTGCCGTCATCGCGTATGGCGAGGCCCGTCAGCGTCCCGCCCGAGACCTTGACCTCGGTTGGGGTCCCCTGGGGGTTTTTCGGATTGGCTGGGGTGGGAGCGGGGATGCCGCTCTTGATGTGTAGCCCGGCCATCAGGCCGTCACTGTTGCTGCCCTTGTGGTCGGTGTTAGCTTTGCCCACTGTCTTTCTCCTTGTTCGTCGTCTCTCTGGGCGTTTTCTGTCGTTATCTGTGGTTCTTCACGGCTTGTGTGCCTAAACCCGGTTGCCTCACCTGAGCCTTCGGTGATAAGGTCCGGACACAGCGGAGTTCGTTCACCTCCTTTCCGGCTCTCCAAACGGCCCTCTACACAGTTGTCAATCCCCCATGTGTGATATGCTGAGGGGTGAGACACCGAAGACCGCGCAAAAGGGCCTCCCCAAAGGGGTTCTGGCGGCTCCGTTGTCTTTCTCTCTATCGGTGCGGGCGGGGCGTCCCAGACGGCGGCGCTGCGAACGCTCACCGGACGGGTCTCTTCCTGAGAAA
>DAOUJZ010000004.1:0-73026 GCA_034421955.1 Dehalococcoidia bacterium
CGCTGTGGCTGAGCCGTCAGATCGACTCAGAGATCGAGAAGCTGCAAGGCCTGGCGTGGAGGCGTGGAGACCCCCTAAACTGGAACACCGCTGGTAACCGTAATTTTGAGGTCACACCTCTCGTTCGGTAACCATTGATTTTGAGGTCGCACGGAGCGGTGGCGAGAATGGGGGATCAGGGCGAATTTGTGGGAAGAAATTGCGCACGAATGGGGGACCGGTGGGACGTGGCTGGGAACGGGTGGAGCACGGATGGGAAGGGATGGCGCGGGAAAGTGACGGAATTTTCGGGTGCGCGGGGGCGAATCTCAATGACTATCGACAGCCTGAAGTTCACCAAGGCCTGTACGACAACAGCGTGAGCCTGAGTTGGAACTCGGTCACCAACGCCCATCGCTACAGGCTGGAGCAGGGCACGAGCAGTAGCGGCCCGTGGACTGACGTGGGTTCGGAGACCAGCGGTACCACAAAGACTGCCACGGGGCTGGCGTAACTACTCAGCAGGTTAAGGCGGAGTGAATTTCTTGCTCGTGCCGGGCGAGTGAATCCCACACTCTCTAGAATAGCTCCATACCGTTATCTTGTACCTGTTGCCACTGACCAATCCGGTTACGGTGAATGTCGCTGCATCTTGCTCGAGTACCTTGACGGGAGCAGCCGTCTTGTCCGACAGATTCCTAACTCTCAGGCTGTAGTGTCCATGAGAACACCGCCCGTCGTTGCTATTGGACTCCTCCCAGACGAACGTTGCGGTCGAGGTACTCAATGAGGAAACCGAGAGACGCCTTGGTCGGTTCGGTGAAGGCTTAGGCTGGTTGTCCGGCTTGACCGGATCGGTCGTAGCATCACTCGCGGTTGTGGTAAACCACATAAACGCGACGGTCGAATACTTGCCGCAAGATTCGCCAAAGGAGAACACAGTAGCCAGGTACCTCGTATTGGCGACAAGCCCCGTTACAACGTACATCGTGTCCTCAGTGAAGGCTTGCTCGGCTGTTATCATCACTCCTTGATTGTCGTAGTACTCCAATCGAATGAAGTATCTGGTCACCACACAAGTGCTCTCAGTCGCGGGAGCCGTCCAACTCAGTTTGATCTCCATATCGCCCATGTCGCCGGTCACGTCAGTGGGCGGACTAGGTGTGACAGGAGGCGACTGGGCAAAGGCGGGCGCTGCGCGCATCACGAGAAGCAGCGCCGCCACCACGATGCCAATCATGGCAAGGGACATAATCACTCGACGCGGGTGTATTTCTGACATCACTATCTCTCCTACCCACGATGTGGATTCTCTGACGGGTCAGCCCAATGACTGGCGCTAGCGCGCTTGCCCGTGGCGGCACCGGGTGTGGTGATTCGTCAGTGCAGGGCATTGTCCATGCCTTATCGGTGATAGTCAAGGCTTTAGGGTAATAATATGGTAACATTACGGTAACGATATCGGTAGCTATAGGGTCACATTTCAGGTTTTCCCATCCGGTAGCCGACGCGCGGCTCGGCGACGGAGACTGCCACGTGGACACCTTCGAGGGTGGCGCTTACGCGGATGGTGGACGACTCGGGGGAGTGTTTCGTCCAGCGCCGCCGGACGGGGCGACGGCGGTCCTTATGCGAAGGGAAGCTGCCGGCCTGCGCCGCTTTCCGTCGCGAGGCGGTAGGCGCGCAGGCCGAGGGCTATGTCCTCCAGCGCTACGCCCTGTGACTCGAAGAGCGTCACGTCGTCCGGGCCGCGGCGGCCCGGCGAGCGGCCCGCGAGCGCGTCGCACAGCGGACTAACCCGCTCCCAGCGGGCGGCGCCCGTTTCGACGGCGTGCATCAGGTCGGCGCACTCGGTGCGCGCTTGCGCGAGGTCGTCCACCACTATGGCGTCCGCGCGGCGCACGGCCTCGTCGTCCAGCTCGCGGCGCGTCCAGTTGTTCGCGCCGGCGGCGTTGACGTGCGCGCCGGGGCGCAGCCACTCGCCGCGCACGACCGGCTCGGCGGAGTTGGTGATGACGGCCAGCACGTCGGCCTGGGCCACGCACTCCTCGGCGCTGCGGGCCGCGTCGACCTCGACGCCGAGCGCGGTCGCGGCGCTGGAGGCGAAGGCGCGGCGGCGCTCCGGGTCGCGGCTGTACACGACCACATGGGCTATGGGGCGCACGCTGAGCACGGCCTCGGCCTGGGGCAGCGCCTGGCGGCCCGTGCCTATCAGCCCGAGCGTGGCGGAGTCTTCGCGCGCGAGGAGCTTCGTCGCGACGCCGCTGGCCGCCCCGGTGCGCAGCCGTCCGAGGGCGCCGGCCTCGATGATGGCGAGCAGCTCGCCCGTCTCGCTGCTGGAGAGGTGGACGTGAAAGCTGCCGCCCGCGTAGGCCTTCAGTCCCATGACGCCCAGGCCGGGCGCGGCGGCGGTCATCAGGTTGAAGTGGCCGCTGGTGAGGCGTAGACGTTCGCGGGGGCTGTTGGTGGCCTGGCCGTTGGCCTGGTGGCGAAACGCCTCCTCCACGGCCTCGATGGCCGTGTCCATGTCGAGGAGGCTGGAGACTTCCTCTTCGGTCAGATACAGGGCCACGGGTCGTTCACCCCCATCCTAGCCTGGCGTGTCTTCCAGCATGTAGAAGTGGTTGAGAGGTCCGTGGCCGCGGCCTATCGGCTGGGCGAGGCGGATGGCCGAGGACACGTAGGACTTGGCGAGCGAGACGGACTGCCTGAGGGGCAGGCCCTTCGCCAGGTTCGAGGCTATCGCGGAGGCGAAGGTGCAGCCGGTGCCGTGGGTGCTGGTGGTTTCGATGCGAGGGGAGGTGAAGGCGCGAAACTCCTCGCCGTCGTACAGCATGTCGGTGGGCGGCCCGCTGAGGTGGCCGCCCTTGACGACGGCCGCCCGGGCGCCCATTCCGACGAGGGCTTGGGCGGCCTCCTTGGCCTCGTCCAGGGTCTCTATCTTCACGCCGAGCAGGGTCTCGGCCTCCGGCACGTTTGGAGTCAACACCGTGGCGATGGGAACCAGCAGCGAGCGGAGCGCGTCCACCGCGTCGTCCCGCAGCAGCCTGTCGCCGCCCTTGGCCACCATCACGGGGTCGACCACGAGGGCGTCCATCTGGTGCTGCCTGGCCTTGGCGGCGACGACCTCTATCACGGCGGAGCTGGAGAGCATTCCGGTTTTCACCACGTCGGCGCCGATGTCGGAGACTATGGCGTCGATCTGGGACTCGATGAGCGACGCGGGCAGCTCGAGCACGTCGGTGACTCCCCGGGTGTTCTGGGACGTGATGGCGGTGAGCGCGGAGGCGCCGTAGACGCCGTGTGCGGCGAACGTCTTGAGGTCCGCCTGGATGCCGGCGCCGGCGCCGGAGTCGGAGCCGGCGATGGTCATAGCGCGGTAGACGCGGGTCATGGCGTGTTCACCTCCGGTTGTCGGGCCAGCTCTCGCCGTGGTAGGCCGCCTCCCAGAAGAGGTACTCGTACCGCAGCGCGGTGAGGAAGACGCGCTCGGTTCTGGCCCTGCGCCGCTCGGCCCCTTCGCGGTCGATGTGCCGGCCGAGCCATTCGACGAGGCGGCCCAGCACGTCCGGGCCGTGAAGCTCGATCCACTCCCGGTAGATGGGATTGGCGGGCCTCGCGCCCTGCTCCAGCAGCCGTGTACCCCAGTCCAGATAGGTGCCCTCGGTCACGTACAGGACCGTGGCGATGTCGTCGAAGCCGCCCTCGTAGCCCGTCCTGACCAGGAAGTCGCCGAACGCCTGGGTGGTCGGCGACGCCGCTGCCGCGGAGTACTCGGCCTCAGTCGCGCCCAGCTCGCGGAAGGCGCGCACGAAGAGGTCGTTTTCCTGCGCGCCCTCCGGCGCTACGAGGCCGGACAGGAAGCGGTGAAGCACGCCCGCGGCCTCGATTGTGGGCGCCTTGGCGATGCCGAGCGAGATCAGGGTCGCGAGGTCGTTGACGAAGACGTAGTCTTGCAGGAAGTACGCGCGGAACTTCGACGTTGGCAGGGTGCCGTTTCCCATCTCCTCCACGAAGGGATGAAAGACCATCTTCCGCCAGAGGCCATCATACTTGAGGCGTAGTTCGTGCGTCAACGACATGTCTTCAACACCTGTTGCCAATTTACACTGCTAGAGTTGCCTGAGAAGCCTGTCGTATTCTTGATGCGACCCAATCCAGAACCAGACGACTTCGCTACCGTCGACGACCCCGAGCGCCCGATAGTCTCTGCTAACTCGCACGGAGTACACAGGGTACCGCCGACCCACTCTCCTGAATTTCAAGCTACGGTGATGAGGGTTTGACGCGAAGAGTCTATATGACTGACGCGCTTGCTGCCGTACATGCTCGGGGAGGCGTCTGTAAGCGTCCCAAAAGCTACGCCGAACACGCGAACGCAAGCTTACAAGTCTTCCGGGTTTAGAGGTTCAGTCAACCCGACCTTGTAATCCGCCAGCGTCTCTTCGGCCATCCGGCTCAGCAGTTCCTCTGATTCGGGACGGCTGAAGAGGTCATCCCACTTGCGTTCGGACTCGATTTCATCCAGCAGGATCTGAGCGAGCATGTCCTGTTGTTCTTCGGGCAGCTCGGACGCGACTTTGAACGCATGTTGTAGAAGGTCTGTCATGTGAAGTTCCTTCCTAAAACAACTGTCCCCGCACCGCACGAAGCTCGTTCTTTGCGTTCGAGCGTTGGCGTTCGGCAGGCCGAATCAAGCGCAACGCACTATGGGATGATTGTACACGATACGGCAGCCCTACTCGGCGGAGAAGCGGTCGGTGTAGGCGTCCTGCGCCCGCACGTCTTCGGACAGCAGGCCGCTTTGCTGCATCCAGGTGGTGAACGCCTCCCACTTGCCGGCCTTCTGATCGCCGAAGTCGGCGGTGTCGGTCTGCCACAGCGGGGCCAGCAGGTCGGCTCCCTTGCGCTCTATCGCCTCGTTCACCTCCTCGCCGCCGAGTTCCAGCAGCACGTCGACGCCGCCCTGGGGATCCGCGACCGCGTCCCGGTAGCCCCGGCTCACGGCGCGCACGAAGCGCTCCACGACGTCCGGACGGTTCGCGATGGTGTCCTCGCTCGCTACAATGACCAGCTCGTAGTAGTCCGGCACGCCCCATTCCTCCATCCGCATGATGTTGACGGGGTGGCCTTCGAGCTCTATGAGAATGCTCTCGTGGGTCCAGTAGGCGCCCACCACCGCGTCGACGCTTCCGCCGATGAGCGCGGGGCCGAGGTTGAATCCCACGTTGACCAGCTCGACGTCCTCCAGGCCGCGCAAGCCGTCGGCCTTGAGCATGGTGTCCAGCAGCGGCTCGTTGGTGGGAATGCCGGGATAGCCCACCTTCTTGCCGATGAGGTCGCCGGGACGCTCGATGCCCGAGGACGTGAGGGCCATCACCGAGTTCAGCGGGTGCTGCACCATGGCGGTCACCGCCACCACGGGCACGTCCTTGCCCCTGGCGAGCAGCACGTCCGGCTGGTAGCTGATGCCGAAGTCGTCCTGGCCCGCGCCCACCGTCTGCAACACCGTGGACGGGTCCACCGGCGTGTACATGTCGACGTCCAGCCCCTCCTCCTCGAAGTAGCCGTTTTTCCTGGCGATGAAGAGGCCTGTGTGGTTGGAGTTAGGGTACCAGTCCATTGCCAGCTTGACGGACGCGGGCTCGGGCGTGGGCTCGACGGACGGAGGCTCGGGGTCTCCGCCGCCGCACGCCGCGGTAAACACGCTCAACGCCGCGATCAGCGCCGCCACCAGAGCCGCCTTTGCCAATCTGGAGTAGGGGAGTTCCATGTTCGTCACCTCGCTTGATTTTCGGATTGTTGCTGTCGGGCACGGGACCAGGGTATCGCGAGCCGCTCGACGAGTCCCACCAGCAGAAACAGGCCCACGCCCATCGCGGACAGCAGGGTTATGGCGGCGAAGACGCGCTCGGTGAGAAACTGCGGCTTGGAGCGGATCATGAGGTAGCCCAGACCCTCGCTGGACCCGACCCACTCGCCGATGACCGCGCCGATTACGCTGACCGCCACGGCCACGCGCGCGCCCGAGAACAGGTACGGCAGCGCCGTGGGAAGCTGCGCCTTCAACAGAATCTGCAGGCGGCCGGCGCCGAGCGTGCGGAGCAGATTCACGGTGTCGGGGTCCACAGACTTGAGCCCGTCCACGGTGTTGACCGCCAGCGGGAAGAAGGCAATCAGCGCCACGACGATGATCTTGGGCGTGAGGCCGTAGCCGAACCAGATGAGCAGCAGCGGGGCTATGACGATTATGGGGATGGTCTGCGACGCTATGACGAATGGGTAGAGCGAGCGCTCGACGGTGCGCGACAGGGCGATGCCCACTCCAAGGGACACGCCGCAGATGAGCGCCACGGCGAAGCCGACGATGACTTCCTCCAGCGTGACCCAGCTATGCCGCAAGAGCAGTCCGGCGTCCTGGACGAGGGCGGTCGCTATGGCGGAGGGCGATGGAAGCAGCCACGCCTTGATGTCGAAGAGCCGGACGCACAGCTCCCAGGCCCCCAGCACGAGGACCACTATCGCCATCGGCGCGACCCACCGGACCGCCGAGTCGCTCAGCCGCGACGCGAGCCCGCGGCGCGGGGCAGTTTCGACGACCGCTTGCGACACGGCGCGTTCGGCGCTCATCGCGCCTCCCTGCCGTTCTCGCCGCGTATCGCCCGCAGCAGCCGCGCCTTCATGGCGACGAACTCCGGGTCCGTGAGCACGTCCAGCGAGCGCGGGCGCGGCAGGTCGACGTCGAGCACGAGCTTCATGCGGCCCGGACGCGCCGACATCACGTAGACGCGGTCGGACAGGAAGACGGCTTCGTCCACGTCGTGAGTGACGAGCACCACCGTCTTGCGCAGCGACAGCCAGGTGTGCTGCATCCACTCCTGCATCTGGGCGCGGTTCAGGGCGTCCAGGGCGCTGAGCGGCTCGTCCAGCAGGAATATCTGCTGGTCCGCGAGCACCGTGCGCAGGAAGGAGACTCGCTGCCTCATGCCGCCGGAGAGTGCGTGCGGGTAGGCGGACTCGAACCCCGACAGGCCGAACGAGTCCATCAGCTCCAGCGCCCTCTCACGTGAGTCGCGCCTGGGAACGCCCCTAAGCTCCAGGCCGATGAGGGCGTTGTCGACCACGTTGCGCCAGGGAAAGAGCAGGTCCTTCTGCTGCATGTAGCCGACCTGCCCAAGCCTCCGTTCGGCGCTTATCCCGTCGAGGTGGATGGCGCCTCTGTCCGGCTCGTCGAGGCCGGCGATGATGTTCAGCAGCGTGCTCTTGCCGCAGCCGCTGGGGCCCACGATGCTGACGAACTCGCCGTCGCGCGCGAAGAACTCCACGCCGTCGAGCACGGTCAGCGGGACGCCGTCGTACTCGCGGCGCTTGACCACGCCGTCGAGCCGAATCTTGACGCCGGTGTCTACCGCCGACTGCACGGCGGTGGCGGGCTGTGCCGTCACTTGCATCTCCCCTCAGGGCGCGTATCGGCTGCGCCGAGCGCTCCTTCGCCCAATTTCGCGGACAAAAGAAAAAGCCGCTCCGGTAATCCGGGCGGCTTCGGGTTCTGAAGGGTCTTGATGCTAACCCTTTCCCTACGCTGGCATTACCCAGATCAGGTCATTCGGGGTCGGTAGCGTCAGCGCTACCCTCTCAGCCTGGCCATTCCAAGCTCCCCCCGGGGGCACATTCGATTGTCTGGGCGCAAGTCTAGCGGTTGGCAAGGCGGGTGTCAACCGCTAGACTGTGCGTGTGAGGTGTGTCGGATTACCGGGCGCATTCGCGGACGGTCGCCCAGCCCCCCTGGATTCCCGCTTTCGCGGGAATGACGATTCAAGAGAGCGGGAGTGACGAATGTAGGTGTGCCTAGCGATCTGACACAGCCTCCCTGTGCGACGATACGCTATCCCCTACTCCAACTCCTCGAGCCTCGCTTCGAGGATGCGGCGACGGCGGCGGTAGTCGGACTCGCTGAGTGAGCCGCTCGCCAGGTCGTCGTCCAGGCCGGCCAGCATCTGGCGCAGCGTGACTATCTCGGCGAACGCGCCCATCTCGCCGTCCGGCTCGGCGCCATCGTCCGGCCCTGGCCGCGCGGCGCGGCGACGCCGCCACACCACGACGCCGAACGCGCACACGATCACCAGGCCGAGAATGCCCAGCGCGCTCGCCTCCGGCGGCACCGACTCGAGCCACTGCCTCACGGACTCCGGCCCGCTCAGCTCAGGCAGGTCCTCCAGCCGCACCGACACGCGGTCCCCGCGCGGCAGGTCCCTTGCCTCGATGAGGTGGTAGGGGCGTCCGCCCAGCACAACCGATCCGGCCTCGCCGAGTTCGCCGCTCGACAGCGAAAGCTCGCCCTCCGGCGCCAGCACGCGCAGGTGTTCGGCACCGTACAGCAACGACTTGGTGAACTCGGCGCTTCCTCCCGTGTAGGGGAAGCTGTAGGAGTAGAGCACCTCGTGCTCGCCGGGCGGCACGCCCGCCAGCAGCGCGAATCCGCGGTCCACCTGCGCGTAGTCCGCGTCCGGCAGCGTCGTGTCCACATCCAGGTTGTGGGCGTCCGGCGGAAGGCCGAACCGCAGCAGGTTCATCGGCTCGGGGCCGGGTACGTAGGTCTGGTTGGACTCGTTGACTATCCTGACGATCTCGAGCGCCGCGACCGTCTGCTCTTCCCGGTCCGCGGAGGCGAACAGCACGGACGCGAGCACGGCCCTCACCGCGCCGTCGTCGTGCGTGGACTCGTAGATGGTCAGCGTGACCGGCTCGGGCGGACCCGCGGACGTGTCCAGGTCCATGCCGTACAGCGCGCCCTGGTAGACGACGGACACGCCGTAGGCCGCCGCCGGGTCGAGGGGGACGTCGTCGAAGCGGAACGCGCCCTGGTCGTCGGTGAGCGTGGGCTCGTCCGTGCGCGACATGTCACGTACGGTGTGCAGCACGACCTCGACACCGGCCGCCGCGACGCCGCTGGTGCCGTTCTCCACGCGGCCCTCCACCGAGAAGGTGGCCTCCTGCGCGCGCGCGGGCATGGCGGTCAGCGCCCACGCCGCCGCCAGCAGCAACGCGACCGCCGCCAGCCTAGCCACCGGAGGACTCCGACGGCCCAGCGCTCTGACCGAGCGCCCGCTCGCGCACTCGCCTCACCTCGCGCTCCACCTCCTCCAGGAACTCCCGCTCCTGCACGCTCTCAAGCTCCATGCTCTTGAGCACCAGGGCGGCCTCCACCATGTACTGCCGCCTCAGCCAGCGGTAGTCCGCCTCGTCCAGGTTGCCGATGGCGGACTCGAGCTCGGTGTTGCGCAGCCCCTCCAGCGCCGCCTCCCAGCGCCGCGCGAACTCCGCGGCCTGGGAGCTTTCGTCCTCGGCGAACTCGTCCCTTCCGAGACGACGCAGCAGCGGGTAGAGGATGGCGGCGGCGGGAATGAGCGCCAGTACCAGGGCGATGACGATCTCCATACGCTGTGCTCGCGCCGCGCGTCACGCCCCGGCGGCGCGGATGTTCCCCGGGAGACGCAGCGTGGAGGGTGATGGCTGGCGGCGCGGCGAGATGGCGAGCAGCACGCCCAGGGCGAGCACAGGCCCCGACGCCCACATCCACCACACCATCGGGTTGATGAGCACGCGGAAGATGGCCGAGCCGTCGTCGTTGAACTCAGATGGCACCAGGTAAAAGTCCTCCACCGGCGTGCTGCGAATCGCGCCCCGCGTGGAGGCGATGCGAAACTCGGGGTAGACGGCGCGGAACGGGTACATCCTGCCCAGGTACTCGTCGCCCGCGTACACGTCGAACTCCGCCGTCTCCTCCGTCCGGTCCGGAAACTCCACGGTGGTCACGCCGACGTAGGTGAACGAATAGTCGCCCAGCGTCGCGGTCTCGCCCGGCGACATGGCCACGTCGCGCTGCGCGCTGTAGAACGACGACGCGGTCGCGCCCACCGCAAGCATGATGATTGCCAGGTGCACCACGTAGCCCCCGTAGCGCGGCCGGTTGCCGGATAGCAGCCTGCCGAACGCCAGCGCGTAGTTCTCGCCCCTGCCGTGCCGCGCCCTGACGCCGCGCGCCCACTCGTGCGCGATGCCCGTCACCACCAGCGCGCACGTCGCCAGCGCCACGAGCGCGGGTATCTGCCTCACGCCGACCGCGAATAGCACGACGCCCGCGACCGCCGCCGCGACTAGCGGATATCGCAGCGTCCTCAACAGGTTGCGCGGCGTGGCCCTGCGCCACGGGAGCAGCGGCCCGACGCCCATCAGGAAGACTATGGCAAGCAGCAGCGGGCCGTTGATGCGGTTGAAGAACGGGGCGCCCACCGTCAACGTCACGTCCTGGGCGGCCTCGGAGAACACAGGAAAGATGGTGCCCCACAGGGTGACGAACGCCACCACCAGAAAGAGCACGTTCTGCGCGAGAAACGCGCTCTCGCGGGACAGCAGCGAGTCCAGCCCCTCGCGGCTCCGCAGCGAGTCCATGCGCCACACGAACGCCGCAAGCGACAGGATGAGCGTGGCCGCCATGAAGGCGAGGAACAGCCACCCCATGGTGGACTGCGCGAACGAGTGCACCGAGGGCACCGGCCCGCCGCGGTTGATGAACATGCCCATCTGCGCCAGCGTGAACGCCACGATGATAAGGATCATGTTCCAGGTGCGGAACATGCCCCGCCGCTTTTGCACCATAATCGAGTGGACGAACGCCGTCAGCGCGAGCCACGGCAGCAGCGCGGAGTTCTCGACCGGGTCCCATGCCCAGTAGCCACCCCAGCCCAAGATCGTGTACGCCCACCAGCTCCCGAGCAGCAGGCCGCATGTGAGGATGAGCCACGAAATCATGGCCCAGGTCCTGCCCAGGTCCACCCACTCGTCCCGCCCGCCGCGCCGGGCGAGCAGCGCGCCCATCGCGATGCTGAACGGAATCGCGACGACGATCAGCCCGGTCATCTGCATGGGAGGATGTATGAACATTCCGAAGTGGACCAGCAGCGGGTTTATGCCCTGGCCGTCGGGAGGCGTGATGGGCAGCCGCTCCAGCGGGTTGGCGAAGAACACGATGATGGCCAGGAAGAATGCCAGCACGAGCGCCATGATACCAGTAGCGTAGGGCGCGGTGTAGGGCAACTTTCGGCGTATGCTCAGCACCGCGATTGTCGCGATCACCGCGAACACCCCGGCCAGGAACAACAGCGAACCGGCGTTGCCCGCGTAGAATGCGACCCACGTGTAGGCCCTGGGCATGGCCAGGTTGCTGTTCTCGGCGACGTAGCGAATGCTGAAGTCGCTGGTAACGAACGCGTACACCAGCGCGATAGAGGACACCACCAGCAGCGGGGGCACGGCGTAGAAGGCGTAGCGTCCGCTGACCGAGAGCTCGGGTATGCGTCGCCACGCGGCCGCGAACGACGCGACCGCCGCGTAAACGGCGGTGAGCAGCGCGATGGGCAGCGCGATCTGGCCTGCTTCGATCATGCTATCTACGCCCCCTCTCCCTCGATGGGAGAGGGCTGGGGTGAGGGTGAAGCCCGTAGGCAGCCACTATCTCCTCAAGGCCTCCTCGATGCGCGCGAAGTACTCCTCGCTCTCCTCATCCGTCAGCCGCTGCTCCGGTTCGGGCGCCCTGCGGCGCATGGCGCGCAGCGCCACCGCGAGCGCCGCCAGCGCCAGCGCCAGCGCGACCGGCGGCCCGGCCCACGCCAGCAGGCTGAACCCGGACGCGGGAGGCTCCATAATTACGCTCGGCCCGTAACTCTCTACGAAATAGTCCGTGATCCGCTCCTCGCTCCAGCCCTGTTCGAGTCTGTCCCTGACGACGCCGCGCATCTGCGCCGAGAGCGGGTTGCGCGACTGGTCGATGGATTCGCCCGGGCATACCGGGCACATGATGGCGCGGTTCAGCCGCTGCTCCCTCTGCTCGAGCGTGGGCACCTCTGCCGCCGAGTCGCACGCCAGGCCGAACAGCGCCAGGCACAGCGTCGCGAGCGCCGCCGCGACACGGGCGGACCGGCGCCAGCCCGCGACGACGCCCCCGCTGGATTGCACAGGCCGACTCCGCATCATGGTCGAGTTATGGTATCACACAACCGCCGGGCCGGGCCGCGCCACCGCCGCCGCACGCTCTGCTATAATTGCCCGCGGCAGCCGAATTCCGGCCCTCGCGGATGACCTGTCCGCGCGGTGGCCGCCGGGGTCGCGAATCAACGCAAGGAGACGACATGGCCGTGCTCATCGTCGCGTCGGACGCTGAGGGAGTGGGCAAGACGGCCCTGTGCGCCGCGCTGGCGCACCTGCTGGGCCGCAAGGGCGTCCGCGCCGCCGTGTGCAAGCCGATCGCCGCTGAGGGCCTCGCCGCCGCCGATGACCCGGACCCGCGCGTGTACGCCGACCTCCTCGGTCTGCAGGCAGGCCTCGGGCCGCTGGAAGCGCCCACCGGAGGGCTGACCCCTGAAACGACCGCCCACGTTCAGGCCGCGGTCGAGAACGCCACCCGCGACGCCGACGTTACCATCGTGGAGAGCAGCAGCGCCCTCTCGCCCCGCGACACGCGGTCGCTCGCCGACGCAATCGATGCCCGCGTTCTGGTCGTCGGCAGGCACTCCCCGGACCTGGCTGAGACCTTCAGCGCCTGGCGCGACGCCCTGGAAGAGCGCGCCGCTGGCGGCATCGCCAACTGCGTGACGCGCTACGCCGGCGCCCAGGCCGAGGCCGAACTCCGCGCCCGCGCCGAGCTCCCCGTGCTCGGCGTCATTCCCGAACAGCGCCGCCTGCTCGCTCCGAGTGTACGCGACGTGACGCGATACCTGGACGGGCGGATGCTGAACGACTGCGAGGACGATGGGCTGGTGGAGCGCTTCATGACGCTGGGGTTTTCGATGGACCCGGGCGAGCTGTACTTCGGGCTTCACGACGACAAGGCGGTGATCGTGAGGGGCGACCGCCCCGACATTCAGATGGCGGCGCTGATGACGTCCACGGTCTGCCTCATCTGCACCGAGGGCAAGGAGCCTATCGAGTACGTGCTGAACGAGGCGGAGTTGGACGAGGTGCCGATCATCATAGTGGAGCCGGGCACCCTGGACACGATGGATGCCCTGACCGCCCTGACCGGCGCAGCCCGCTTCGACCACCCGCGAAAGCTGGAAGCGTTCGCGCGCCTGCTGGAGGAACGCGCCGACCTGCCGGCTCTGTGGTCCCGGCTGGGCCTACAGCTCTAGCCCGCCCTGGCCGCCGCCTGCCGTATCGCCCTCGCGGCGAACACCGACGTCAGGTGCGCCCTGTACTCCGCCGAGGCGTGGATGTCGTCCAGGAAGTCGATGCCCGCGCCCGCCTGTGCCGCCGCAGCGCTGACCGCCGCGTCGTCGAGCCGCGATCCGCGTAGCGCAGCCTCCGCCTCCGCCGCCCTTGTCGCGACCGGACCCGCGCCCGTCACGCCGATGCTCGCGTGTTCGCAAACGCCGTCGGAGTCCAGTGAGACCACCGCCGCGACGCCCACGATGGCGTAGTGCGAGGCCTTGTTGCCGAACTTGGCGTAGGCGCTGCCCGCCCCGGCCGGCAGCGCCGGAATGGCGATCTCGTTCAGTATCTCGTTCGGCGCGAGGGCCGTGGTGAGCAGGTCGACGAAAAACTCGTCCGCGCTCAGCGAGCGGTGATCGCCGGTGCTGCTGGTGATGAGCCGCGCGTTGAGGGCGATCGCCACCGCGGGAAGGTCGCCCGCGGGGTCGGCGTGGGAGAGGCTGCCGCCGATGGTGCCCATGTTGCGCACCTGCGGATCGGCTACCTGGGACGCCGCCTCGGCCAGCACGGGCGCCCCCGACGCCACCAGGTCCGAAGACTCGAGCTGGGCGTAGGTCGTCATCGCGCCTATCGCGAGTCCGCCGTTCTCCTCACGGATGTATGCCATGTCGCCGATTCTGCCCAGGTCGATGACGACCTGCGGCTCGGATAGCCGCAGCTTCATCAGTGGAATCAGGCTATGGCCGCCGGCCAGCAGCTTGGCGTCCTCGCCGTGCTGTTCCAGCAGCTCGGCCGCCTCGGCGACCGACGTGGGGGCGAAATATTGGAAGGAGCTGGAAACCATTTTCATCTCCTGTCCGGCGTTTGAGCCGTGGTCATCGAGTTTCGTGTCGCGTTCCCTTGCATCGTCGGAGAAAGCGTGCCCTTAACCCATGTTGGCTGCCGCGCTCTGCACCGCCTTTACGATGTTGTGGTAGCCGGTGCAGCGGCACAGGTTGCCGGAAAGCCCATCGCGTATCTCCTGCTCGGAGGGATTGGGCGTATTGGCCAGCAGGCCGTAGGTGGACATTATCATGCCGGGCGTGCAGAAGCCGCACTGCAGGCCGTGCTCCTCCCAGAAGGCGACCTGAATCGGGTGGAACTCCCCGCGCGCGGGGGCCAGCCCCTCAATGGTGGTGACCTCGCGCCCGTCGGCCTGGACCGCGAACAGCGTGCATGCCTTCACCGCCGCGCCGTCGAGCAGCACGGTGCACGAGCCGCAGCTCGAGGTGTCGCAACCGACGTGGGTGCCGGTGAGGTTGAGCGTCTCCCTGATGTAGTCCACCAGCAGCAGCCGCGGTTCGACCTCGCTGGTGTGCTGGGCGCCATTGACGGTGACGGTGATGCTGCTTGCCATGAGTTACCCTCCAATCGGGAAGATAGGCGTGGGCGCGGACCTTTGGCCGGACGCCTTCGGCTGTGGCAGCATTCTATAGGAAGTCGGCGCTGCGGGGCAACTCACGACCGGCCCCCTCTCCCGCGAAGGAGAGGAGGCCGGTAAGTGGTGATCATCCTGGGCCGCGCGGCTTCCGCGCTGGTTGCCGGCTCTACCTTCTGCGGTTGGCGTTCATGTAGAGACCCACACCGACCAGCACTACGATCAGCACGACGACGATCACGCCGACGAGCACTATCGGGAAGCCGCCGCCCTCTTCGGGCACCGGCGTTGCAGTCGGCTGCTCAGGCGGCGGGGCCGTGGGCGCCGCGGCTGCGGGCGTCGCGGTGGGCGGCACGGGCGTCGCGGTGGGCGGCACGGGTGTCGCGGTGGGCGGCACAGGCGTCGCGGTGGGCGGCACAGGCGTCGCGGTGGGCACCGGCGTGTTGGTGGGTTCCGGCGTAGGCGTGGGTAGCCCGGTGAAGATCAGGTTCACCGTCTCGAACAGACCCGGCTGGAATACCACGTCCGTGGACGCGGCAACGCCGTTCAGCTCGAATGTGACGCTCATGCCGACATAGGTCTCGCCCATGGGGTCCACTATGAGGTTGGTGTAGCTTTCGCCGTCGATGCGGGCGGGCTCGGACGTGTAGTCACCGATGCGGGCGACCAACACGGCGTCGGCGGGCACTCCGGAGCCGGCGGCGGCGATCTGCCCTGAGAATACCGTGGGCGCCACGGTCACCGGCGTGGGCGATGGCGTCGGTTCGGGCAGCTGCGAGAACGTCAGCGGGAAGCCGTCATTGATTGTCGGTATTTGGTTGGCGGTCACTCGGGCAGTCTCATTAGCCTGAACGACGCCATCCAGGAAGAAGTTGATCGTCTTGTCTCTGAACGAAGCGTCGGGAGCGGTTATATTAAGGTCCGAGTACTTTCCACCGGACACCGTTACCGGCTCGGACTCGTACTCGTCGCCGATGCGAGCCACGATTGTCGAGCCGTCGGGCGCGGGTTCGCCCGCTACGGTGACTGTGCCCGAGTAGATTTCAGGAGCGGGAGGCGGGGACTGCGCCATTGCCGGTGCGGCCGCCCACACGGCGGCCAGCAGTGCCAGCACCGCCACTCCAAGCAGCGCCAGCGCGCTCCTGTTCGTCCAGAAGTCGAGCGAGTTCATTGTGAATTCCTCCAGAATACCGGTATGTTTTCTGTACACGTACAAAATACAATATAACCTAAAGCCTACATTTTTTCTACGCTAAAGTGGGCGCTTCTCAAGACCTTCATGCAACCTTCAGCCATACTCTTCCTTCATCAATCCGTCTCCCGAGCAGGAATCCAACGCGGGCCGCTCGTCGGCCGCGGACGCAAAACAGGGGCCTTCGAGTCTGCACCCGAAGACCCCGTGCCGAAGGTGTTTCCCGCCCGCAAGCCGCCTCGAGCGGGAGGCGGGTCGACCTACACCTCCCCGCGTCTTCGGCTGTCTAGCGCCTCCCGCTGCGCCGCCAGCAGACTGTCTATGCCGCGCTTGCCCAGGGCGAGCATTGCGTCGAGCGTTGCGCGGGAAAACGGCGCTCCCTCCGCAGTCCCCTGCACCTCCACGAAGTCGCCCGTGTCGGTCATCACGATGTTCACGTCAACTTCGGCGCTGGAGTCCTCTTCGTAGCACAGGTCGAGCAGCACCTCGCCGTCTACCACGCCCACGCTCGTTGCGGCCAGGGCGGCCCTTAGCGGCGAGCCGGACAGCTCGCCGCGCGCGGCCATGCCGTCCAGAGCCTGGCGCAGCGCGACGTAGGCGCCGGTAATCGCGGCGGTGCGGGTGCCGCCGTCCGCCTGCAGCACGTCGCAATCGACCGTGAGCGTTCGCTCGCCCAGCGCCCGCAGGTCCACCACGGCCCGCAGCGACCGGCCGATGAGCCGCTGTATCTCCCTGGCGCGCCCACCGGACGACGCGCTGCGCGGAGTGCGCGTAAGCGTGGAGCGGGGCAGCATGGCGTACTCCGCTGTGAGCCAGCCCTGCGCCCGGCCGCGCAGGAAGCGCGGCACGCCCTCCTCCACGCTCACCGCGCACAGCACGCGGGTATCGCCCGTGGCGATGAGCGTCGAGCCCTCGGCGTAGGCCAGCGCGCCCGTTTCGATGCTCACGGGCCGCAGGTCGCCGGGAGAGCGTCCGTCGATTCGGGTCATCGCGGCCTCCGGTGCTCCGCCGACTCTAGCCTGCCGGGATGACAGGCAGCAGTATGTGGGACGGGTAGTCGCGGGAGTGCTCGACCCGCTGGCGCGCCTGCCGCATCTCGGTGTCGGTGGCCAGGTCGTTTCCGGTGTTGAGATTGCGGTCGAAGCGAGGGAAGTTGGACGACGAGACCTCGACGCGGATGCGGTGGCCCTTCTTGAAGACGTTGCCGGTTACGGCGAGGTCGATCTCGTACTCGTACACCAGCCCCGGCTGGAGCAGCGTCGGCTCGGTGAAGCTGTCGCGGTAGCGCGCGCGAATGATGCCATCGCACAGGTTCTTGGCGTATCCGGTCGGCGAAACGTCCACCAGCTTGGCGGTCCAATCGGTGTCGGGACCGTCGGTGGCGGCGTACAGCACCACGATTATGGGGCCGGTGACCTCGAGGTCCCGCTCCATCGGCTCGCTGGTGTAGCAGAGCACGTCGGCCCTCATCTCGACGGGGCGCTGGTCGTACGGCCCCCAGGGCACGATGTGGGGCGAGCAGCAGTTGTTGCCGCCCATCGTCTGCACCGGTAAGTCAGGGTCGTAGACGAAGTGGTCGGCCTGCTCGTCGCCCGGCTGCTCACGCGACAGCGCGCCGTCGCCGAGCAGCGTGTTGGCCCCGCCGGAGGAGTGCAGGTACCACTTCTGCCAGTCGGTCCTCGCGAGGGGCCACTCGTGCTCGTCGCGCCACTCGTTCACGCCCATGATGAACAGCTTCAGCGGCGGCTCGTTCGCTATCCCGTTGTCGATGCCGCGCAGCCAGTAGTCGAACCAGCGCAGCTCCAGCGCCTCCAGGTCGTATAGCGAGTTCGCGCCGAAGTCCACGTCGCCCGTCTTGGTGGACGTGCTGAGTGCGTGGGGCCACGGGCCGACGATGAGCCGCGACTGCCGGGCCTGCGGCGTGAGGCCGCGGCGCTTCAGGCCGTTGAAGTTGATGAACGTGTTCTGGGAGTACAGGTCGTACCAGCCGCCCATGATGAGCGCGGGCGCGGCCATCTGGTCGAACTTCTCCTCGACGTTGACTGTCTCCCAGTAAGGGCCGTACTCGGTGTGGGTGGCCCAGTCCTTCCAGAACTGCAGCGACCTCCCCGCGAGTTGGTCCATGTCCACGAGCGGAAGCGAGCGGAACGCCTCGGTCCAGTTGTGATACTCGATGCTCTGTGCGGTGCGTCCGTTGGTGCGCATGCCCCAGGTGAGGGCGACGTTGAGCTGGAAGGCGCCGCCCGGGCGGATCAGTCCAGTGTACAGGTCCGCGCACATGACGCGCGGGGCGAGGCACTTCAGGTACTCGCTGCGGTGTGGCGCGCTCTGCCACTGCACCCAGCCGAGGTACGACCCGCCGGCCATGCCTATCTTGCCGTCGCTCCAGGACTGCCGGCCTATCCACTCCTGCGTGTCGAAGCCGTCCTCGCCGTGGTTGAACAGCGCGTAGTGCACGCCGTCGGAGTCCCATCGGCCGCGCACGTCCTGGATCACGCAGGCATAGCCGTGGTTTGCCAGCCGTATGCCCTTCTCTATCATCGGCGCCGTGTTGTTGTCGTACGGCGTCCGCATGAGTACCGTCGGGAACCTGCCCTCAGCCCTGGGCAGATAGATGTCCGACGACAACTCCACGCCGTCCCGCATGGGCGTCCTCACGTTCAGACGCATCTCGACTTCGTGGTTGGGCTGCATGATTCCTCTCCTTTTCAGTGGCTGATGGGCCTCCTCTCCCTTCACGGGAGAGGATTGAAGTGAGGGCGAAAACGTCGGCGCGAACTGGCGCTACGCTCGGACTTCCCCGTTCGCCCAGGCCTTGATGAGGTGGTGGGCGATGGCGATCGGACTGGGCACCGCGAGCACGTCGCTCTTGCCTTCCAGCGCGAGCAGCACCTCGTCGCGGTCGAACCACCGCACGTCGGTCATCTCCTCGGGGTCCATGTCGATCTCGGTGGTGGCGGCCTCGGCGTGGCAGCCGATCATCAGCGAGGACGGGAAGGGCCAGGGTTGGGAGGAGTGGTAGCGCACGTTCTTGACCGCTATGCCGGCCTCCTCCATTATCTCCCGCGCTACGGCCTCCTCGATGTTCTCACCCTGGTCCATGAATCCGGCCAGCGCCGAGTACATCTTCATCTGCTGTAGCCGGCCCCGCGACTGGCCGAGCAGACACCGGTCGCCGTCGGTCACCAGGGTAATCACCACCGGGTCGGTGCGTGGGAAGTGCTCGGCCCGGCATGAGGGGCACCGCCGCACCTGCCCGCCGCGCCACATGGCGGTCGGTTCGCCGCACACGGAGCAGTGGCTGTGGCGGTTGTGCCAGTCGAGCTGCGCCCTCGCCTGCGCGATCATGCCAGTCTGGGGATCGAATCCCATGCGCTCCGCGGCCGAGCGGCAGTCCTCGAACCTGCGCTCGCCGTCCGAGGCCAGGCCCCGGGCGCCCGCCGCGCCGGACACGTCCACCACGAAGTGCGCCCTGCCGTCCCGCAGCCCCAGGAACACCGGCTCCGAGTCCGCATCCAGATAGGCGAACTCGTCGTAGTCGAGCCAGGCGAGCGCGGGAGGATTATCCGTGCTAACGAGCACGTTCAGGTTGTGCATGGGCAGAAAGCGGCTGTCCGCCTGCCGGGCGCGGTCGGCAATCCAACTCTCGTCCCGGCGCTCAGCCTCGCCGCGGTCCAGCGGGTTGCCCGCGAATATGTGTGGAGTCATACGTGCCTTTCCACTAACCGTCGATCACCGGCCGCGGACAACTACTCCGCCTCTATCCGGTCGAAGCCCGTGTATGGGCGCAGCACCCGCGGGATGGTCACGGATCCGTCCGGCTGCTGGTAGTTCTCGAGTATGGATATGAGAGTGCGCGGGATGGCGAGTCCGGAGCCGTTCAGGGTGTGCGCGAATCTCGGCGACGCGCCGGGCTTGGGCCGGTAGCGTATCGACGCCCGCCGCGCCTGAAAGTCCGTGCAGTTGGAGCACGAGCTCACCTCCAGCCACTCCCCGCAGCCGGGCGCCCACATCTCCAGGTCGTAGGTCTTCACCGCCGCGAAGCCGAGGTCGCCGGTGCAAAGCTCCACTATCCTGTAGGGCACCTCCAGCCGCGCGCACACGACTTCCGCGTCGGCCAGCATCCTCTCCAGCGCCGCGTCGGAGTCCTCCGGCTCCACGAACTTGAACATCTCCACCTTCTCGAACTGGTGCACGCGCTTGATGCCGCGCGTATCCCGGCCCGCGGCGGCGCGCTCGCGCCTGAACGACGGCGAATGCGCCACGTAGTCCAGCGGCAGCGCGTCGTGGGCGAGAATCTCGTCGCGGTGCAGGTTCGTGATGGGCACTTCGGCGGTCGGCACCAGCCACAGGTCGTCCTCGGTGTCGTGGTACATCGTGTCGGCGAACTTGGGTAGGTGGCCGCTACCCACCACGGACTCGGAGTTGACCAGGTACGGCGGGTACACCTCCCGGTATCCGTGCTCCCCGGTGTGCAGGTCGAGCATCCAGCTTATCAGCGCCCGCTGGAGCCGCGCGCCCTTGTCGCGCAGGACGAAGAAGCGCGAGCGCGCCAGCTTGACCCCGCGCTGGAAGTCGATGATGCCGAGCCGCTCGCCGAGCTCCCAGTGCGGCGCCGGCTCGAAGTCGAACTCGGGCAGTTCCCCCACGGTGCGTATCGGCACGTTCTCCGACTCGTCCACGCCCATGGGCACGTCGTCGCGCGGGATGTTGGGCACCTGCGCCAGCAGATCCTCCATTTCGCCGTCCGCCGTGCGTACCGCCTCGTCCAGCTCGCGGATGCGCCCGCCTGTCTCGCGCATCTGCTGGATCAGCTCCGGCGGCCGTTCCTTCGCCTGCCCCAGCTCGCGGCTCACCCGATTGCGGAGCGCCCGCAGGTTGTCTCGCTCAGCGATGGCGGCGCGGCGCTGCACGTCCAGTTCCAGGATGCGCTCGACGGGAATTTCCTCGCCGCGCCTGCGTCCCGATTCCTGCACAAGCTCCGGTTGCCTGCGTATCAGGTCGATGCTAATCACTGGCTACTCACCCTGTATCGTAACCCCCAGCTCGCCCGCCACGGTGTCCATGTCCTTGTCTCCCCGGCCGCTCAGCCCCATCAGGACGATCTGGTCGCGGTCCAGCGTGGGCGCGAGCCGGGACACGTAGTGGAGCGCGTGGGCCGGTTCCAGCGCCGGAATGATGCCCTCCGTCCGGCACAGAAGCTGAAAACCCTCCAGCGCCTCGGCGTCCGTGGCGTTCACGTACTCGGCGCGGCCCGTCTCCTTCAGGTAGCTGTGCTCCGGGCCGACGCCCGGGTAGTCCAGTCCGGCGGAGACGCTGTGCGCCTCGATCACCTGGCCGTGCTCGTCCTGTAGCAGGTACGACATGCTGCCGTGCAGCACGCCGACGCGCCCGGCGACCAGCGTGGAGGCGTGTTTGCCACTCTCGACGCCCAGCCCGGCTGCCTCCACACCCACCAGCTTCACGGACGGGTCGCCGATGAAGTCGTAGAACAGGCCAATCGCGTTGCTGCCGCCGCCCACGCACGCCACCACGTAGTCGGGCAGCCTGCCCGCCGCCGCTACGATCTGCTCGCGCGCCTCCGACCCCAGCACCGCCTGGAAGTCGCGCACCATGCGCGGGTAGGGGTGCGGACCGACGGCGCTGCCTATCAGGTAGTGCGTCGTCTCGACGTTCGTGACCCAGTCCCGTATGCACTCGTTGATGGCGTCCTTCAGCGTGCGGCTGCCGGACGACACCGGGCGCACCTCCGCGCCGAGTAGCCGCATCTTGAACACGTTGAGCGCCTGGCGGCGTATGTCCTCCTCGCCCATGTACACCACGCACTCCTGCTGGAGCACGGCGCACACGGTGGCGGTGGCCACGCCGTGCTGACCGGCGCCGGTCTCCGCGATGACGCGGTCTTTGCCCATCTGTTTCGCCAGCAGCGCCTGCCCCAGCGCGTTGTTGATCTTGTGCGCGCCCGTATGGGCCAGGTCCTCGCGCTTGAGGTACACCTGCGCGCCGCCCAGCTCCTCGGACAGCCGCTCGGCGTGGTACAGCGGCGTGGGCCGCCCCACGTACTGGCGGCTCAGCTCCGCGAGCCGCGCCTGGAACTCCTCGTCCGCCTGGGCGGTGACGTAGGCGCTCTCAAGCTCGGCGATGGCGGGCATGAGCGTCTCCGGAACGAAGCGCCCGCCGAACGGCCCGAACCGCCCCATGTTGTTGGGTAATGTGCTGGTCTGCATCGCATCACCCCCATCCTAACCTTCCCCCGTCGAGGGGGAAGGGACTCAGGGTATTTTCGCTATTCGATTGACGTAGATGCCAGGCGTGTGTATCGAGTTGGCGTCAAGCGCGCCCGGCTCCACTATCTCGTCCACTTCCATCACGGTCACGCGCCCGGCGGTGGCCATCACCGCGTTGAAGTTGCGCGACGTGCCCCGGTACACCATGTTGCCCAGCGTATCGGCCAAGTGCGCCCTGAGCAGCGCGAAGTCGGCGGTCAAGCCGAGCTCCATCACGTACTCGCGCCCGTCGAACTCCCGCGTCTCCTTGCCCTCGGCCAGCAGCGTGCCCACGCTCGTCGGCGTGTAGAACGCCGGTATGCCCGCGCCGCCGGCGCGGATGCGCTCGGCGAGCGTGCCCTGCGGCACGACCTCCAGGTCCACCTTGCCCTCGCGGTAGGCGCGCTCGAACGACGTGGGCCTGGACGGCGACGGCGACACCGGATACGAGGCGATGACTTTCTTCACCTGCTCGTTGTCGACCAGAACGCCGATGTCGATGGGGCGGGTGCCCGGAATCGTGCCGAAGCCGATGACGCTGGCGAGTCCCGCGGTGTTGCTCACGATGGTCAGATCCCGCGCGCCGTGGTCCCTGAGTGCGCGTATCAGGTTCTGCGGCGTGCCGCCCGGACCGGCGAAGCCGTCTATCATCAGCGTCGCCCCGTCCGGTATGTCCGAAACCGCTTCGTCGAAGCTCTTGGCTACCTTGTCGAACGCCATACTGTCATCCGTCCGCGTGTCCGGCCCAGTCTTGGCCCCGCGCCTAAGCCCGCGACCGGCGCGGCGGGGCGAACACCACCAGCATCTCCAGGTCCTCGTCGACGGAGTGGAAGCGGTGCACGTCGCCGGCGGCCACGAACACCACCGATCCCGGGCGCATCGCGCGGTCCTCGCCCGAGACGCTTATCTGTCCGCGCCCACGAACAATATAGTAGATTTCGTCCTCCGTGTGTGGCTGCTGGGGGTCTATTTCCCCCGCCGCCAGCCGGTATATGCCCAGGCTCAGGTCGGCGCTCTCGAAAAACTCCAGGTAACGCTCGCCCGATTCGGCCCGCTGCTCCAGCAGGTCGGCGATCTCCCATGCGTCCATCGTGTCGTGCTCCTTCAGTCCCTTCCCTCTTGATGGGGCAAGGTTAGGATGCGGGTGGCCGCGCCCCTCAGCGGAAGCGGAACGTACGCATGGCGACCACGGCGCTCAGCACTATCCACCCGGCCACAATCGCAAGCTGCGTGGGATAGTCCCAGAACCTCCCGGAATACAGCGCGACGTCCCGGAACATCTCCAGCAGCGGCGCCAGAGGCAGGTACTCTATCACGAACAGCAGGATGGCGGGCAGGTTGTCGGTGGGAAAGAACACGCCGGACAGGAACATCAGCGGCAGCGAGACCGCGTTGCCAAGTCCGCTCGCCGCGGCGACGGTCTTGGAGAACGCCCCGATGATGAAGCCCAGGTTCAGGAACACCAGGTTGCCCATCAGCACCAGCACGCAAAGCTGCGGCGCCTGGCTCAGCGGAATCTGCACCCGGAATATCGCCATGCCCACCGCCAGTATGATGGCGGCCTGGACGATGGACAGCAGCAGTGACGCCAGGATTTGCGACGTCACGAAGACCCTCACCTTGAGCGGCGTGGACTGTATCCGAATCAGAATGCGCTTCTCGCGGTAGACGGCGATGGTGGTGGCCAGCCCGATGATGGAGAAGCTCATCACGCCCCACACGGCCAGGCCGGGCAGCAGGAAGTCGATGTAGTTGAAGTCCTCGGACGGCTCCGACTCGCCCGTTCCCCGAACCTCCAGCGCGAGCCGCATGGGCGCCTGTGCCAGCTCCAGGTTCGCGCCGTCCACGAAGCTGGACACCGCGCCGACCACTATGCCGCCGAACGTGTTGCTCTGGTCGTACACCAGCGTAAGCCGCGCGGGCGGATTGGTCGCCGCGATCCTCGCCAGCCCCTCGGGGATGATGAGCAGATGCCCCAGGTCGCCGTCCCCAACCTGCCGCCGCGCCTCCTCCTCGTCGTCCCTCATCTCCACAGCCAGGCCGCCCAACTCGGACAGGTTCGCGACCAGCCCGCGCGACATCTCGTCGTCGGCGTTGTCGATAACGCCAATAGTCTGTGGCGAATCCACGTCCCGGAAGAACAGGCCGAAAACCAGCACGAACATCAGCGGAAACGCCAGCGCCCAGAACAGCGCCTGGCGGTCCCGCACTATCATCTTCATGTTCGCGATGGCGAGGTGATAAACGATCATGGTAACGGCTAGTCCCTCAGGCTGCGTCCCGTCAGCGACAGGAACACGTCCTCCAGGTTGGCCGGAATGACCTCCAGGTGCGTAAGCGTGGCCCCCGCCGCCGCCGCCCAGGCCATCGCCGCGGGCACCGTGGCCGATGCGTCCGACGAGCTCAGCCTGAACGCGCCGTCCTCGTCCACGCGCGCGTCCTGGACGCCGGCCAGTCCCCGCAACTCCTCCACGCCGTGCGCCTCGCCCGTGGCCATCTTCACCTCGTAGGGCACGTCCAGCGACGCCACCAGGTTCGCCGGCGTGTCCAGCGCCACTATCTTCCCCTCGTCCATGATAGCCACCCTGTCGCAGAGATGCTCGGCCTCCTCCATGTAGTGCGTCGTGAGCACGATGGTTCGACCGTCGCCGTTCATTGCCCGCACGAAGTCCCACAAGCTGCGGCGAGCCTGGGGATCCAGGCCGGTTGTCGGCTCGTCCAGGAACACCACCTCTGGATCGTTCACCAGCGTCGCCGCGATGGCGAAACGCTGCTGCTGGCCGCCGGACAGCTTGGCGACGGTCGCGCCGGCCCTGTCTTTCAGCCCCACCGTCTCCAGCAGCTCCTCGTAGGGCACGCTACGCTGGTAGAACCTGCCGAACAGCTCTAGTATCTCCCGCAGCGTGAGATTGTCGAAGTAGGCGGACGCCTGGAGCTGCACGCCGATGCGCTCGCGGATGCTGGCGGAATCGCGCCGCGAGTCCATGCCGAGCACCTCGGTGTGCCCGGACGTCGGCACGTTCAGCCCCTCGATGCACTCCAGCGTCGTAGTCTTGCCCGCGCCGTTCGGGCCGAGAATGCCGAACACCTCGCCCTCCGCGACGCCGAACGATATGCCGTCCACGGCGGTCAGGCTGCCGTACCGCTTGGTCAGGCTCTCCACCGCGATAACGGTGCCGCGTTCGCCGCCGGGCGCGGGCATGGGTCGGGATGTAGTCGGATTGTGGCGTGTTGTCATGTAAATCCAGGCGTGGGGTTTCGTTCGGAGTGGGCGTCGCAGTCGCACGCGGCGCGAGTCTGGGCGCGTCCACATATGGTATCAGAAAACGGGAGCGGAGCCGCGCAGCAACAGCCACGTTTGCAATGCAAAGTAGTTTACAAAACGCAGATGCTGTTGTCAATGACCTACGCGCGGTAGCGGTTGATGCCCCTGTTCAGGGTGTCAAGGGAGGTCAGTTATAGAGCCTTGTTCCGCATCTCTCGAGCGGACAACAGATCAACCTGCCTCTTCACGACTTGGTCCAGTTGCTTGCCTTCGGTGTAATCGGCAGGAGCGACGCAATCCACTCGTTCGTCCGTAGCGAACTGTTCTGCCTTGTTGCGGGCGTCTTTCGTGTTTGGTTTGAACACCGCCACAGACAATCCACCCAGATCTTTGACCAGCCTGAAGCAGGGCACATCGGTCTCACCGTCTCCGATGTAAACCATGTTTTCAAATGGAACCGGACGGTCGTTCATCGGGACGAATTGATTGATGCTTTGGTTGTCGCTCAGGTCGTGGGCGCCTTTGTTGATGCGAAAGAGGAACTGCGTCTTGGTTGTGAAGTTGATGGCCAGTGCCGGCCAGCAGGCGGCGCCGTTCTCGTCGTACATGAACTTGGAGCCATATATCTGCTTAATATGTTTGGCGATTGTGGTTCCTTCGATAATCTCAGCGTTCCCCGAAGAGACGATATAGTGCGCTACATCAACGCCCTTGGCTTTTCCGTAATCCATGATGCGATCAAACCAGTCCGCTACGCCATTAAACAACTTGACATCGGCTCCCCGTTTCGTGAAGTCGTCCCGGCGCACCGGCACTCTCGCTGCTTTGGCCCGGTCCAGCATCAGGTACATATACATCAGGGTCCCGTCGGCCTGACTCTCGCGTGAAAGGTGGTTCACCTCACGCCAAAAATCCTGCTTGTCCATGTTGATGTCGGGAATGAAACTGTTTTCTTGCAAGTTCCCCGGAGCCAAGGTTCCGTCGAAGTCATAGACCAAGGCCATCGGGACGTTCTTATTCGGCATCGTCGGCTAACTCTCCATGAACTGCCGCCTCACTTCACCGGTGCCCACGAATTGGGATAGCAGCCGGTAGTTGCGTGTTTCATAACGGATCCGACCCGCAATGATGGCCGGGTGAACTCCGGACTGCGCCGCCATGTTCAACACGGCCATAGGCCCTGGGCTTTCCAGAATGGCGCCGCCGCCCCAGATTTCCGGCGGTATCAGGGCATTCTGGGCCAGTTGATCGGCATCCTGTTCTGCGGTGTCACTCCCCCCAGCTTCAATGCCCCGCAGGCTGTGGTCATCCACGAAGCCCGTCTCATCACTGCACGCACCCATGTGCAGGGCCAAATGGCTCAATTCGTGCAGCAGGGTGAACCAGAAGTTGTCGATCCGGTCGTAACGCAGGGTGATGCCGATAACTGGCCTTCCGTCGCAGAGTCGCAAGGCCGCGCCATCCAAGTGAGTCCGGGGCAGGTGTTTGACGTACTCCAGGCCGATGCCATGCTGAGCTAGGCGCTTTCTAGCCTCAAGCGGACCGTCTTCGAGCAAGCTCATCTGAGCAATTTGACGCAAGAAATGAGGCGTAACGACATCAGATTCGCAGCCCAGAGATAGCCCTCGCCTCTCTCCTGCCTGTGCCAATACCTGCCAGCACCAGGCCCTCAATGCGTATTCATCAGTCTTAGCGTTGACACGACGACCGTCATTCTTACGATACATGGGGGCAGCAGCGAATTCCGGACCGCCAGCGCGTTTCATAAGACCGGTGATCAGTTCCTCGGCATGGTCATTCAGGTGTTGGACGGAAGGTATCCAACCCGCCTTGGCTATAGCCCTCAGAGGGAACCTGCCATACTCAAGCCCCGGCACTGAATCCGACAGGCTGGCTCCCCGTTCCTGCAAGAGAACATCCGCTGGGATCCCCAAGTGCTGGTGCAAGGCCCGGGCCATGGACATGGTGATGGCCCGCTTCCCCGAAAGCACCTCCGAGACTTTGGCGCGGCTTCCGATGAACGGCGCCAGGTCGCGGGGGGCCAAGTTGGCCTGATCCATGCGGAACTTGATGGCGGAAATGGGATCCGGGTCCGGTATGGGTTCATGCTTGCTTTCGTAAAGTTCTACCAAGTCCAACAGCACGCCTAACTCATCGTCTTCCGGCGTACCCGGCACCGCGTCAAATACCTCCTCGATGCGCGCCAGGGCGGTGTCCAAATCTTCGTCAGATCTGATGGGTTTTATCGCGTTCATGGTTCTACCCTCTCTACGTCAATCCGGTCGTACTCGGCATGAGTGCCAAACCACTTGACGTAAATCGCTTGGTGGGCATAGTTGATCCAGACCACTAATCGGAATCGCGTGCCTCCAATGTTGAAGACAACCCGGTTGTCTCTGATTATGCTGGCGTTGGGGAACCGGGCTTTGACTTGAGCAGGAGTGGTCCAATGCGCTCGCCTCACTTCTCCTAACCAGGCTTGCAGCGGATTCTCAGCCGCTGGATGACGCCTCCAAAAGGCCCGCAACGTTTTTTCGGAAACAACCCTCAATTCAACCTGTATCCCATCCCATTAGGGAAAATAGTAAAGTGTTCCCAAAACGTTGTCAATAGCCAGCAGAATTGACGTGCAGGCTAGCCATAAGCAACCTCCCCCCACTACCCCTCGCCTTCAAACTTCCTTAACATGTCCCCCGTATAGTGGGTGTCAGACCGGTCGAAACCCGATTCTGCACACCACGGAGGTTTTCACACGATGAAGAGAAGATGGTTTATCGGAGGCGTGGTCGCCGCGCTTGCGCTGCTGGGTCTCGCTGGCGGCGCCATCATGGCCCAGGAGGCGACCGAGAAGCAGTCGCGCTTTTCCGCGTTCGCCGAGAGAGTGGCGAGCATCCTCGGCCTGGAAGCGGACGACGTGGAGGACGCGATGGAGCAGGCCAAAGAGGAGCTCGCCGACGAGGCGATGGACGAAAAGCTGGCGATGATGGTGGAGAAGGGCGCGTTCACCCAGCAGCAGGCGGACGATTGGAAGGCGTGGATGGAGGCCAAGCCCGAGGGCTTCAAGCTGCCCTACTTCGCCCCCGGCAGGGGCGGCGAACACCTGGAGGCCATGCTGGCGGCGATGGTGGAGAAGGGCGCGCTCACCCAGGCGCAGGCGGACGAGTACAAGACGTGGATGGAGTCCGCGCCGGAGGACGTGATACTCGGCGAAAAGCGCGATCACCACAGGTTCGAGTTCGGCGAGAAACGGGGCCACCACAAGTTCGGCGACCGCGACGGCAAGAGGTGGGGCGATTGGGGCAAATCCAAGTCGGACGATGACGACGACCACCACTCCGACGGCGATGACGACGACGGTGATGAGCATGACGATGATGATGACTCCTAACCGCCGCTGAACCACACACCATGCCCGGCAAGATTCTGATAATCGAGGACGACCCAGACACCGCGAGACTCGTGGGGCTGTACCTCACGCGGGACGGCCACCGGGTGCTCGCGGCGTCCGACGGAGTAGAGGGCCTGCGCCTCGCCCGCGAGGCCAGGCCCGATCTCGTCGTGCTGGACCTGATGCTGCCGGGCATGAGCGGCATGGACATCTGCCGCGAGCTGCGCGACGAATCGGCTGTGCCCATCGTGATGCTCACGGCGCGCGTGGAAGAGTCGGACATGCTCGGCGGCCTGGAATCGGGCGCGGACGACTACGTTACCAAGCCGTTCAGTCCCCGCGTGCTGGTGGCGCGCATAAAGGCGGTGCTGCGCCGCACCGCGCGCGAGGCGCTGGAACGCGGGCCGGGACAGATTTCGCACGGCGACGTCACACTCGACCTCGAGCGCCGCACGGCGCGCGTGGCGGGCGATCCGGTGCAGCTCACCCCCACCGAGTTCCGTCTGCTCTCCATGTTCATGCGCGAACCGGGGCGCACCTTCACCCGTGACCAGATAATCGACAGGGTCTTCGGCTACGACTTCGACGGCTACGACCGCACCGTCGATGCCCACGTAGCCAATCTGCGCCGCAGGCTCGGCACGAACGCCAGGCACGTCCACACCGTCTATGGCGTCGGTTACAGGTTCGGCGATGCCTAGCTGGTTGTTCAGCCTCCAATTCCGCCTCGTAGCCGGCTTCGCGCTCGTGCTCGCGCTCGTGCTCGGCGGCGTCAGCCTGTACATCGGGCGCGCCGCGGACAGGGAGGCCGTGCGTCTGGAGGACATCAGCGACAGGGCGCACGCCCTGAGGGTTAAGCAGGCGCTGGCGGACTACTACGAGCGCAACAAGGACTGGAAGGACGTCCAGCCCGTGCTCGACAGGACCAGCTTCGTCTTGAGCCGCGACATCGTGGTCGAAGGCAAGGACGGCGCGCTCATCGGCGACACCAGGCAAGACAAGGCCGCCTACTTCGACAAGCGCAGGCAGTTCACGCGGATCGAAGTGGGTTCCGGCAGCGAGGCGAAGGTGTACGTCGGCCCGCTCAAGAGCGCGTGGGGTCTGACGCCCCCAAAGTTGCCCACTCAGCCCCCTCTCCCTCCTATGCCCGTATCGCCCGCTTCCTTCCAGCCGCCCACTTCGCCGGCCTCCCCTCAAGCGCCCGCGTCGCCGGCCTCCTCCGTGCCGCCCGCGTCGCCGGCCTCCCCTCAAGCGCCCGTGCCTCCAGAGCCTCCTCACGTGGACGTCGGCGAACTGGACGAGCCGTCGTGGGCCAGGTTCGCGGACTTCACCAACCGCTCTCTGCTGTGGGCGGTCGCGGTCGCCGGCGTCGGCGGCCTGCTGCTCGTGTCGCTAACGTCCCGCCGCGCGCTGCGCTCGGTTCGTGCCCTCACCTTTGCGGCGCGGCGCATGGGCGCGGGCGACCTGACGCAGCGCGTGGACGCCGGGGGACGCGACGAAATAGGCGAGCTTTCGCGCACCTTCAACGGCATGGCCGACGCCCTGGAGCGCGCCGAACGCCAGCGCCGCCACCTGGTGGCCGACGTCGCCCACGAGCTGCGCACGCCGCTCTCCAACGTGCAGGGCTACGTCGAGGCGCTGCGCGACGGCGTGCTGGAGCCGGACGCCCAGACCCTCGCTACCATCCACCAGCAGGTGCTCTACCTGTCGGAACTGGTGGAGGACCTGCGCCTGCTGGCCGACACAGAGGCGGGCGACTTCACGCTCCACCTCGAGAGCGGCTCGCTGGCAGACGCGCTGCGCGACTGCATAGAGGGCGTTCGCGCCCGGGCCGAGGCCAAGGGCGTAGCGCTGGCGTCCCGCCTGCCGGCAAGCGCGCCCGACGTATTGTTCGACCGCACCCGGCTCGCGCAGGTCGTCGGCAACCTGCTGGACAACGCCTTACGCCACACGCCGCCGGGCGGCAGCGTGTCTGTGACGCTGGAGTTCGGCGCAGACGTCGCGGCGGTCTCCATACGCGACACCGGCGAGGGCATCCCCGAAGAGCAGTTGCCCTTCGTCTTCGACCGCTTCTACCGCGTGGACCCTTCCCGCAGCCGCATCACCGGCGGCGTAGGGCTCGGCCTGACCATAGCCAGGCAGCTCGTCGAGGCCCACGGCGGCTCCATCCGCGCCGAGAGCACCCCCGGTCAAGGCACAACCTTCGTGATAGAGCTACCCCTGGCCACCTGACCGTCCCTAGCCACGCGCCGCCCGCGCCAGCGTCGCCTTCGCCTCCCGCCTCTCGCGCCCCCTGCCACCGCGCCGCAGGTACGCCAGCCGCCCTCGCGCCAGGCTCGCCAGCCGCGCGGCGTCGGGATGCGCCCGGCCCAAGAACGCCGCCACAGCCAGCCCCGCCAGCCGCCCGCTCTCCAGCGCCACCGCGCCGTTCTCCACCCCCGCGCCGTCGCCGCACACGTACACGCCCGCAACCGGCGTGGCGAAACGCTTGTCGTGCGCCGGCGTCTCTCCCCCCATCACAGGAAGGTCTACCGTGGGCAGTCCCAGCCCGGCCGCAAGCCCGACGTCCGGACTGCGCGGTCCGGCCATGCACAGGCAGTCCGCCTCGATCACGCGCCGCGCCCCGCCCGTCTCCACCGTCACCGCCTCCAGCCGCTCTTCGCCGTGCGCCTCCACCAGCCGCGTCGACGTCAGCAGCTCCACCCCGGCGTCCCGCAGCGGCGCGGCGTTCACCTCACGCCCCACAACGCGCGGCGACTCGTCCACCACCGCCGCAACCTCGACGCCGGCATCAAGCAGGTTCGCCGCAATGAGCAGCCCGGCGTTGTCCGAGCCAGCCATCACCACGCGCCTGCCGGGGACCTCGCCCCGCCGCGTGAGAGCTTCCTGCACGTCGCCCGATATGGCCGCGCCGTTCGGAGGCATCCTCGGCACGTCGAACCACGGCTCCACCGAGCCGGTCGCCAGCACCACGGCACGCGCCCGCAACCGCTCACCCTTGCCGGACAGGGTGAGCTCAAAACCGGACTCCGCGGTGCCGAGCCTACGCGCGTCCGACACCTCGACGCCCAAGCGCAGCCCAACCCCCGCGACCACCGCGTCCTCCGCGAGCGCCGCGCAGAAGTCCACGCCGCTCACCCCGCCGTAAATCGTCGTCGGGCCCTGTAGCGGCTGCGTCTGCAAGCCCAGCCTACCGCCCGCCCAGTCCGCCGCGTCCAGCAGCTCGACTCGGACGCCCGCCTGCGCCGCCGTCGCGGCCGCCATCAGCCCCGCCGGTCCCGCGCCCGCAATCGCGACGTCCACTTCTCGGATGCTCGATGCCATGCGTCCATGATCACGTCTCCCCCTGAGGTCGTCAAGCGCTGTGCTATACTTGTGCCCACCGCTCTAACAGGGGGTCTCCGTGGACGATACCGCCATATCCGTGAGAAACGCCACCCGCGCGGACGTCCCACGCCTGTGCGAGTTCCAGCAGAACATGGCGCTGGAGACCGAGGGCAAGAGCCTGGACCCGGACGTGCTCGCCGCGGGTACGAGCGCGGTGTTCGACTCGCCCCAGAAGGGGTTCTACATCGTGGCCGAGGCCGCGGGCGAGGTGGCCGGCAGTTTGCTCGTAACCTACGAGTGGAGCGACTGGCGCGCCGCCACATTCCTGTGGATACAGAGCGTGTACGTGGACGCCGCGTGGCGACGACGGGGCGTGTACCGCGCGCTGCATAGCCATGTCGTCGAGATGGCCGAAGCGCGCGATGACGTGTGCGGCGTCCGCCTGTACGTCGAGCGGGAGAACACCGTCGCGCAGCAGACCTACGACAGCCTGGGCATGACCCGCTCGCACTACGACATGTTCGAGATAGACTTCGCGTTTCCCTCCGATCGCTAAGAGGAGCACCGTCCTATGGATGACAGCGTAAGAGAATTCCTGGCCCGCAACCACAACGCGGTCGTCACCACGTTCCGCCGCAGCGGAGCGGCGCAGCTCAGCATCGTCACCGTCGGCCCATACGCCGGCGGCGCTGCCTTCACCACCACCGAGGGCAGGGCAAAGCTGGCCAACCTCCGGCGCGACCCGCGCTGCTCGATGCTCGTGTCCGCCGCAAACTGGTCGAGCTACCTCGTCCTCGAGGGCCGCGCGAACGTGCTGGCCGCCGACAACACCGACCCCGACGAGCTGCGCGACGCCCTTCGTGCCGTCTACATCGCGGCCAGCGGCTCGGAACACCCCGACTGGGACGAGTACGACCAGGCCATGCGCGACGACCGACGCGCCGCCATCATCGTCGTCCCCGACCGCGTCTACGGCGCCGCCCTGTAAAGGAGCAAACTCCATGAACGAAGTCTTCGAAAAAAGTGACCCGGCATTCGACCGCATCATCGGCGACAACCCGCGTCTCGATCATCTCGCCACCGGGTTCGGCTTCACCGAGGGCCCCGTCTGGCGCGGCGACCATCTGCTGTTCTCCGACATCCCCAACAGCCGCATCGTCCGCTACGAACTGGCCGAAGAGGGACCGCGCGTCACGACCTTCCGCTACCCCAGCGGCAACTCCAACGGCATGACGCTCGACCGCGAGCGCCGGCTGGTGACCTGCGAGCACACCCACCGCCGCGTCTCGCGCACCGGCAGCGACGGTAGACTCACCGTGGTGGCCAACAGGTACGACGGGCGGCGTTTCAACAGCCCCAACGATGTCGTGGTCAAGTCGGACGGCAGCGTCTACTTCACCGACCCGCCCTTCGGCCTCGCCGGCCAGTCTCAGGGCAAGGAGCAGGACGTCAACGGCGTCTACCGCGTGTCCCCGGACGGCTCCGAGGTATCGCTCGTCACTGCGCAGATGGAGCGCCCCAACGGCCTCGCCTTCTCCCCCGACGAGAGCATCCTGTACGTCGACGACTCCATGCTCGGCCACATCCTGGCGTTCGACGTCCAGAGCGACGGCTCGCTCAGCGGCAGCCGCGTCTTCGCCGAACTGAAGGGGGATGAGCAGGGCGTGCCCGACGGCATGAAGATCGACGTGGAGGGCAACGTCTACTGCACCGGTCCCGGCGGCGTGTGGGTGATTGATCCGTCGGCGCGCGTGCTCGGCCGCATCATGCCGCCCGAGGTCCCCGCCAACTGCGCCTGGGGCGATTCCGACCTGCGCGGCCTCTACATGACCGCCCGCACCGGCCTCTACCGCGTCCGCCTCGCCATCCCCGGCATCCCCGCCGGCGGCTAGAGCGCAGGCGCGGATACGACTATTCCCTTCTCCCTCGAGGGAGAGGGTCAGGGTGAGGATGAATCCTAAGCCCTACGGCGACGCCCTGAACACCTGCGAAACCCGGCTCGACGACAGGTCCGTCTCCGCCAGCTTCTGCCCGCTCTCCACGGTGCTCTGTACCTGCGGCAGGATGATGTCCAATTCCTTGTCGGATAGCGGAATCAGCCCCATCTCGTCGATCATCCGCTTTAGCGTTTCTCTGGTTACCGCCATGATGCTCCTCCGTGGCCCGCTGGCTGCACCGGCCTACGCAAGCGCCGCCTCCACTGCTGGCGGCACAGACCGCCCCTGGCCCGCGCTCCGCTCGTAGCGTTGTGCCACCCTGTACAGTAGACTCTCCTCCCACGGTCGTCCGTACAGCTGCAGCCCGATGGGCATCCCCGCGCTCGAGAATCCGCACGGCACCGACAGCCCGGGCACGCCCGCGAGATTGCCGGGGCTGGTGTTGCGCCCCATCACCGCGGACGAGCCCTCCAGCGAGTCCACGTCGACCTGCGAGTCGCCCAGCGCGATTGACGTGTCGTCGAACCGCCACGCCGGCGCCGGCGTGGTGGGCGTCACCAGGAAGTCCACCTCGTTCATCACCTTCAGCCACTCCCTCTGGACGATCCGCCGCGCCTGCTGCGCCCTCACGTGGTCCTTGGCAAGCACGAACTGGCCGCTCAGCATACGGTGGCGCTCTTCCGGGCTGAAGTTCGCGCGCGCCTCTCGTAGCTGGTCCTCGTATGCGACCACCGAGTTTGCCCTCGACGCCATCTGCACCAACGGGAGCAGGTCCAGGTGCTTCATCTCGACCGGCCTCGCCTCCACGCCGAACTCCTCCAGCACCGCGATGGCCCGGGACACCGCCTCCGCTACCTCTACGTCCAACGGATCGTAGAAGTGATTCTCCGGTATGCCCATCACCAGGCCCCGGATGTCCCTGTCGAGCGCGCCCTCGTAGTCGTCCAGAGGCACCGGCACGGTCGAAGGATCCAGAGGCTCATCCCCCGCGATGGCGCGCAGCACGATCGCGTTGTCCCGCACGCAGCGCGTGTGCGGGCCGACGTGGAAGTTAGCCGGATCGACCCCCTCCAGGCAGCCTAGGTTGCTCACCCGCCCGTAGGTCGCCTTCATGCCCACGATGCCGCACACCGCCGAGGGCTGGCGCACCGACCCGCCGCCGTCCGTTCCCAGCGACGCGAAGGTGACGTAGGCCGCCACGTTCGCCGCCGAGCCGCCGCTCGAGCCGCCCGCGTACCGCTCCGTGTCCCACGGATTGCGCACCCTGCCGAACCACGCGTTGTCGCTCAGGAAGCCAGCGCCTATCTCGTGCATGTTCTCCTTGCCGAGTATCACCGCGCCAGCCGCCCTGAGCCGGCTCACCACCGGCGCGTCCTCGTCCGGCACGTAGTCCTCCAGCGCCTTGCTGCCGTCGGTCGTCAGCACGCCCTTAGTCTCCAGCATGTCCTTGAGGCCTACGGGCACGCCGTGCAGCGGCCCCAGCCACTCGCCCCGCATCAGCATGCCCTCCAGCTTCTGCGCCTGCCTCAGGGCCAGCTCGGGCGTGAGCGTGATGAACGACTTCAAGACAGGCTGCATACGCTCCGCGTGGTCTATGGCCGCCCGCGTAAGCTCGACGGGCGACAGCTCGCGAGACTTGACTAAGGGGGCTACCTCGTGGATGTTGTTGGACAGGGGGCCGAGTTCACTCATGGAGCTTTCCTTTCGTCCGCATCCGCGCCAATGGCTGGAAGTTAGCATTGGCCGCGTAGCGTGTCAAACGCCCGCGAAGCCCGGAATGGCGCCGCGAACGCCCGCTGGCGGGTTCCGGTAGAACGATTCGGTGGTAGAATGTTCTGGCGGGCCGCCGCAGACGCGGCGCCGCGCGAGCCGGAGGCCACCCACGATGCCCCTCGAGAACATTGTCGTTCGCGGCGCTCGCGAACACAACCTCAAGAACGTAAACGTCACCATACCGCGCAACAAGTTGGTCGTCATGACCGGCGTGTCCGGCTCGGGCAAAAGCTCCCTCGCCTTCGACACCATCTACGCCGAGGGCCAGCGCCGCTACGTCGAGTCCCTCTCAGCCTACGCGCGCCAGTTTCTGGGCCGCATGGACAAGCCCGACGTCGACTACATCGAGGGCCTGTCGCCCGCCATCTCCATCGACCAGAAGGGGGTGTCCCACAATCCCCGTTCGACGGTCGGCACCGTCACCGAGGTCTACGACTACCTGCGCCTGCTGTTCGCCAGGGTGGGCCGCCCCCACTGCTACAAGTGCGGCCGCCCCGTCGAGGGCCAGACCGTGCAGCAGATCGCCGACGCGGTCCTGTCGCTGCCGGAGGGCAGCCGCATACAGATAATGTCGCCGGTGGTGCGCAGGCGCAAGGGCGAGCACAAGGAGGTGTTCGAGGACGCGCGCCGGGCCGGCTTCGTCCGCGTCCGCGTCAACGGCGAGGTCCACGAGCTTTCCGAGACGTTCGACCTGGACAAGCAGAAGTGGCACACCATCGAGGTCGTCGTCGACCGGCTCGTAATCGGCCAGAGCGCGGAGACCGGTCGCGTTACCGACTCGGTGGAGGCCGCGCTGCGAATGGCGGACGGCGTGGTGCTCGTATCGGTCGTCGACGGCGACGAGTTGCTCTTCTCCGAGAACTTCGCCTGCGTTCACTGCAACATCGGCTTGGGAGAGCTCGAGCCGCGGACCTTCAGCTTCAACAACCCCCACGGGGCCTGCGCGCGCTGCACCGGCCTGGGCTACAAGCTGGAGATCGACCCCGACCTGGTCTTGCCCGACAAGCGCCTAAGCATTCGCGAGGGCGCGGTCCAGCCCTGGGCCCGCTCCGGCTCGATGAGCCCCTGGTACCGGAGCCAGCTCGAGTCGGTCGCCAAGGCGTATGAGTTCGACACCGCGACGCCCGTCGGCGAAATGGCCGAGCGCGACCTCGACCTGGTGCTCTACGGCACCAAAGGCAAGTCCATAAGCGTCAGCCACGAGACGCAGCGGGGAAAGACGTACCGCTGGCGCACCTCGTTCGAGGGCGTGGTGAACAACCTGGAGCGCCGCTACCGGGATACCGAGTCGGACTACGTGCGCAACGAGATCGAGCGTTACATGGCCGCCCGCCCCTGCCAGGACTGCGGCGGACGCCGTCTCAGACGCGAAGCGCTGGCAGTAACCGTGTGCGGCCTCAACATCATGCAGGTCACCGACAAGTCCATTGGCCAGGCGCTGGACTGGATGCGCGGCATCTCCAGCGCGGCTCCCTCCACCAACGGCGCGTCCCCCGGCGAGACGCTTACGGAGCGCGACAAGACCATCGCCTCGCAGATTCTCAAGGAGATCGACGCGCGGCTGGGCTTCCTTCTGAACATCGGCCTGGACTACCTCACGCTGTCCCGCACCGCTTCCACGCTCAGCGGCGGCGAGGCGCAGCGCATACGGCTGGCGACGCAGATAGGCTCCGGGCTGCTGGGCGTCCTCTACGTGTGCGACGAGCCTTCCATCGGGCTGCATCCCGCCGACGACCACAGGCTCATAGAAACGCTCAAGGGCCTGCGCGACATAGGCAATACCGTGCTGATCGTTGAGCACGACGAGGCGATCATGCGCGCCGCCGACCACATCGTCGACCTGGGACCGGGTGCCGGCGAGCACGGCGGTCACGTGGTCGCCTCCGGCACGGTCGACGACGTCATCGACACCCCGGACTCGCTCACCGGACAGTACCTGGGCGGCCGCAAGCGGATCCCGCTGCCTGAGGAGAGGCGTCCGGGCAACGGAAAGACCATCACCATTCGCGGCGCGAGACAGAACAACCTCAAGGGCGTGGACGTCCGCATACCACTGGGCGCGTTCGTGTGCGTGACCGGCGTGTCCGGCTCGGGCAAGAGCACGCTGATAAACGAGGTGCTGTACAAGCGGCTCGCGCAGCTCTTCTACAGGGCCAAGGACCGTCCCGGCCTGTTCGACTCCATCGACGACGTCGAGAACGTGGACAAGGTCGTGAACATCGACCAGTCCCCCATCGGGCGCACTCCCAGGAGCAACCCCGCCACCTACACCGGCACCTTCACGCCCATACGCGAGCTGTTCGCCACGCTGCCCGAGTCCAGGGTGCGCGGCTACAAGCCGGGCAGGTTCTCCTTCAACGTCAAAGGCGGACGCTGCGAGGCCTGCAAGGGCGACGGCTACATCAACATCGAGATGCAGTTCCTGCCCGACGTGACGGTGCCCTGCGAGATCTGCGAGGGCCGCCGGTACAACCGCGAGGCGTTGGAGATAGCCTACCGCGGCAAGAACATCGCCGAAGTGCTGAACATGACCGTCACCGAGGCGCTGGACCATTTCGAGTACATCCCCCGCGTCCGCAACAAGCTGCAAACGATGAGCGACGTCGGCCTCGGCTACATCCGGCTCGGTCAGCCCGCCACGCAGCTCAGCGGCGGCGAGGCACAGCGCGTCAAGCTGTCCACCGAGCTCTCCAAGCGCGCCACCGGCAGCACGCTGTACATACTGGACGAGCCAACCACCGGCCTGTCGTTCGAGGACTGCTCCCACCTGCTGCGCGTGCTGCACCGCCTCGTGGACGCCGGTAACAGCGTCGTGCTCATCGAGCACCACCTCGACCTCATAAAGAGCGCCGACTGGCTCATCGACCTCGGCCCCGGCGCCGGGGACGCGGGCGGCTATCTCGTAGCCGAAGGCACCCCGGAGGACGTGGCCGCGATGGATCACTCCCACACGGGCCGCTACCTTGCGCCCATCCTGAGTGTGCGCGAGCCTGCAGGCGCGCCGGCGGTGGCGATGGCCGATTAGCTGCTAGGGGCGGCGCTGCCGCGCCAGCCGCCGCTTCGCCTCCTGCCACAGCCCCTCCTTGTCGTCCAGCGGCAACTCCTCGAACGACACGCCCCTGTCGCGGCACATCCGCTCCATAAGCGCGAACCGCCGATGGAAGCGCGCGTTCGCCTTCCGCAGCGCCTCCTCGGCGCCCAGGTCCATCCAGCGCGCCGCGTTCACCGCCGCGAACAGCAGGTCGCCGAACTCCGCCTCGCGCTCGGCGGCGCTTTCGCTCTCCGCCAGCTCGCCCACTTCCTCCGCCAGCTTGTCCAGCACGCCGGACACGTCCTCCCAGTCGAAGCCCGCGTGGGCGGCGCGCTGCTGAATCGCTTGCGCCTGGGCTAGCCCGGGCATGCTCTTCGGCACGCCGTCCAGTATCGACTCGCCCGCCTGGCGCCGCTCGCCGCGCTTGATGGCCTGCCAGTTGGCCATCACCTCGTCTGCGTCGCTCGCGTCTGCGTCTCCGAACACGTGCGGGTGGCGGCGGTGCAGCTTGTCGATGAGCCCTCCGAACACGTCCTCCGGCGTGAACTCCCCTTGTTCGCGTCCGATCTCCATCTGGAACAACACGTGAAGTACTACGTCGCCCACCTCCTCCACAACGCCCGCGATGTCGCCGCTGTCGATGGCTTCGACCAGCTCGTAGCACTCCTCCAGGAACTGCGCCTTCAGGTCGTCGCGAGTCTGCCGCCTGTCCCAGGGGCATCCGTCGGGCCCGCGCAGATGGCGCAGAATCGCCGACGCGCCGTCGAAGTCGTGGGTGTAATCGTCTGTGCCGCTCATATGCTCCTCCGGGCCATCCTCGCAAGACGCCGCCATGCCGTCTTCCGGCAGGCAGGCTCCGCGTAGATGCTACCACAGCGCACGAAACGGAACGTCAACTTATTCCCGCGCCCCTCGGGTAGCACGGCCCGTAAAGCTGCTATCATTACCGGACACCGTCCAGGGGGCACACGACATACCAACTTCAGGAAAAATGCGCGCGACGGCATGGCTGAAGGCGCTGGCGACTGTGCTATTAGTCGCCGCGGTGCCGCTCTTTCTCATCGCCGGCAGCGTGCGCTTGGTCATCAACGCTCCCGCGTTGTACAGCTACGGCTTCGACAGGTACGACATTGCCGCTTACACCGGCATCGAGCGCGAGGACCTGCTCGACGTAGCGGCGCGAATCCGTACCTACTTCAACGACGACTCCGAATTCCTGGTAGTGCCCACAACCGTGCGCGGCGTACAGGTGCCCAGCCTGTACAACGAGCGCGAGATACTGCACATGCGGGACGTAAAGGGCCTGGTGCGCGGCGTCTACCGGGTGCACGAGGTGACGGGACTGTACCTGCTGGCGTTCGCCGCCTTCGGTCTCGCGCTGTACCGTCGGCCGTTCCTCGCGCGCCTGGCGCGATACGCCGGCTATGGCGGCGGCCTGACACTGGGAATCGTGCTGCTGGCCGGAGTCGGATCGCTCTTGGGATTCGACAGGCTGTTCCTCGCCTTCCACCTCATCAGTTTCGCCAACGACCTCTGGCAGCTCGACCCGACCCGCGACTACCTGTTAGCCATGTTCCCCGAGGCCTTCTTCTTCGACGCAACCATGCTCATCGCCTTGGCGGCGTCCGTGCAGGCAGCGCTGCTGGTGGCCATCTCGATAGCGCTGCCGCGGTGGTGGCGGCCCGGCGGTCCCGATGTGGAGTGAGAGGCAGTGGTGGAGCGGACCGGGTACCTTAGGCGAAGCGCGGAAGCCTAACTCCAAACCGTAGGGCAATCACAGCCGTCCGGTGCCTCCCCAGGCGAAAAGTCCTCCAAAGCGGCTACAAGGTCGTCTGCCACAATCAGCGCCATTCTTGCAAGTTGCTCTGAGTCAAGCGTCAATTGGCGAAATTGGATCCGGGGGTTTAGCTCGTAGTCGCAGACGTTACGCATTTGCCGAACATGGTCCAGCATCGGCGCAATGTCCCTCTCGATAGAAGTCGGCCTGTCCCTAAATCGCTGAATCAACGCGGTGTGTCTGCCGTTTCGTGGAAGTGGAGGGTCGTTGGGGTTTTCTCTGAAGTAGCGACAGCAAGCCTCGTGGTGCAGTCCGTAGTAGAGCCTGCTAACCGCGGTTCGACGCTCGACCTCCGTGCCGGCGGAATCGGCCAGCCGCAGTCCAAGTCGATAGAACTCGAGCGGCCTCATATCCTCAGAGGAAAGATCATGTAGTTGATCATCCTCGCAGAGTCCGCTCTCTCGGCATCAGTCCAGGAACCCTCCAGCGCAATTTCGGCTCTTACAATGGCCTTCCGTGCACGAGTCCACTCGTACCTGTCGATGTCTGCGACAAATGTGAGGTCTAACGCCGGCGGTGAATGCTCCCAGTGACTATCATCGACGTTGACAGTAGCAGACTTGAGAGCCGGCCCCAGTTCCCTGCATCCAATCTCATACAGATCTTCGAGTACGTGCCTTCTGAAGGGCGTGAGAAGTTTCTCCGCCTCGCGGGTGAACTTAAGCTGAACAGTCTTGTCTTTGGCCGTCATCGCAAATTGCCTCGAACACTGGGAGATGTCTAGCCCATCTAGTTTCTTGCACCCCGCTTCAAAGTGTCAAGCCGGCGCGGCGGTTTGATTGGACTGATGGCCCCGTCTATAATCGCCTCGTCGGAATGGCGCATGCGAATGACGCAACAAGAACGGAACGGACGATAGAGCATGGAAATCAGGATGGGCAGTCTTCTCAGGGACGCGCGGGAAGCCCGCGGAACCGTCATCATCATCGACGTGTTCAGGGCATTCACCACCGCGGCGGTGGCCTTCTCGCGCGGCGCCTCCAAGATCGTGCTCGTCGCCGAAGTGGACGAGGCGCTCGCCCTCCGCGACAAGGGCGTGGGCGAGCTGTGCATGGGCGAGGTCGACGGCAAGAGACCGGCCGGGTTCGACTATGGCAACTCGCCCCACGAACTCTCGTCGGCCAACGTGGCCGGCAAGACGCTCATCCAGTCCACCCGCGCGGGCACCGTGGGCGTGAGCGCCGCAGCCAACGCCGATGTCATCTACGGCGGTTCGCTCGTGCTCGCCGAGGCCACAGTGAAGGCCATCCGCCGTGAAGCTCCCCAGCTCGTCACCATCGTTGCCATGGGCGCGGAGGGCCGTGAGCGGACCGACGAGGACGAGCAGTGCGCGCTGTACCTGCGCAACCTGTTCCTGGGACGCACCCCCGACCACTCGGCGGTGCGCAGCCTCGTGCTGGCCGGCCAGGAGGCGCAGAAGTACGGCGACCCGCAGCGCCCCCACTTCGCTGCGGAGGACCGCGACATGGCGCTGCGCATAGACTCGGTGCCGTTCGCCATCAAGATCACGCGGGAGGACGACCTGCTCGTCGCACGAAAACATCCCGTTGACTAGGAGCGGCCACAAGCCGTTGCCAGCATCGTCGACAACACTAACCGAAAGAGGAAGAATCGCTTGAAATACAGAAGACTTGGAAACTCCGGACTCAAAGTATCTGAGATAGGACTTGGCGCCAACAACTTCGGGCGCCGACTGGACGCGGAAGCCACGGCGGCGGTCATCGACCGGGCGCTGGACGTGGGCATCAACCTCATCGACACCGCCAACACCTACGGCGGCGGCAGACGCTCCGAGGAGTACATTGGCCGGGCGCTAAAGGGCAAACGCGAAGACGCCCTCATCGCCACCAAGGCCGCCATGAGCATGGGCGATGGCCCCAACGACAGCGGCGCTTCGCGCCTCCACCTCACGTCTGAGCTCGAAATCAGCCTGCGCACCCTGGACACCGACTACGTTGACCTCTACCAGGTCCACTTCCCCGACGACGACACTCCCATCGAAGAGACCATGCGCGCTCTCGACGACATGGTCAGCCAGGGCAAGGTCCGCTACATCGGATGCTCCAACTTCGCGGCCTGGCAGGTCTGCGAGGCCATCTGGACGTCCAAGACCTACGGCCTCGTGCCCTTCGTCAGCGTGCAGCCGCCCTATAGCATGATTCGACGCGACATCGAGGCGGAGTTGGTGCCGTTCTGCAGGGAGTACGACGTCGGCATTCTGCCCTTCTACCCTCTCGCCAATGGTTTCCTCACCGGCAAGTACAGGCGCGGCCAGGGCGCTCCCGAGGGCACGCGCCTGGCCGAGGACGACAGGGGCATGTTCACCGACAAGAACTTCGACCTGCTCGAGAGCCTGGAGGCATTCGCCTCGGACAGGGGCCACACCGTGCTGGAGTTGGCATTTGCCTGGTTGCTCGCCAATCCGAACGTCAGCTCCGTAATCGCGGGCGCGACTCGAATCGAGCAAGTGGAGAGCAACGCCAGCGCCGCGAACTGGGAGCTGACACCGGAGGAGAAGGCGGAGGTGGACGCGCTGTTGGACGCCTAGCTCAGGCGGCGCAGCAAAGGCCGCGGCACTGCGCTCGGCACTTCTCCAGGCACTCGAGCAGCCCATAGTAGCACCCGAGGCACCAGCACAGCACACCGCTATCTTCGTCCTCCTCGCCGCGCACGCTCTCCAGCCCCTCGCGCAACAGCCACGGCACCAGCAGCAGCGCGGTGGCGGCGTCCAGCCACCACCAGCCAAGAAGAGCGTTGGCCACGAGGCCAACCAGCAGCGTCAGCGACAGGTACGTGCAAGCAATGGTCTCCTTGGCCTCGATGGCTATCGATTGGAATCCTCCCTGCGCGGCCACCCTTAACTTCCACAAGCTGATAACGGGCATGATCGCTACAGACGCCGCCGCCAGCGCGATTCCCAGCATCGACTCCTCGGCGCCTGCCCGCTGAGAGAGCGTGTACGTCGACTGCACCACAATTCCAACCGATAGGATGATGAAGGTCCAGCCTATCAGTCGCACGACGCGGCCCTCGATCCGCTCGCCCCGCTCCTCGTCCGCCACACTCAGCCGCCACAGCACCAGCCCCGCGGCGCCTACCTCCAGGTAGCTGTCCAGGCCGAACCCGGCCAGCGCCACGCTACGAGCCATCGCCGCCGACCAGAGCGCCAACACGCCCTCGACGACGTTGTACAGAAGCGTGAACCAGAGGAGGGCCTTCGCTACTCGCACCTTCAGAGCATCTCCCGCCCGTAAGAGTAGCCTTAATGATACCAGGGTGCCCTTAGTGATACCACAGAGCCCGCAGTCCACTCGTGCTATAATTGCGCCCGGCCTGCGCGCGTATGGCTCCCGCTCGCCGGAAGTTTCCAGGCCGAACTCGACAGACCGTGCTGGAGGTGTGCCCTTGAAGCTGCTCTTGAAAGCGGACAGGCTGATCGACGGTACCGGCGCGCCGCCCATCCAGAACGGCGCCGTGCTCGTCGAGGACGGACTCATCGCCCAGGTCGGCGCCCGCGAGGAGATTTTCCTGGCGCAAGAAGAGCCGGTCGACGAGATCGAGGTTCCCGACGGCTCCATCCTGCCCGGCTTCGTCGAGGCTCACACCCACATTCACTGCAGCGCCGAGGCCGACGCCTACCGCCACGTCACCACCGAGAGCGACGCCACGCTCATCATGCGCGGCGTGCAGGCCGTCCGCACCGCGCTCACCTCCGGCGTCACCACCATGCGGGACCTCGGCAGCAAGAACCAGGTCATCTTTCCCATCCGCGAGGCCATCGAGACAGGCGTAATACCCGGCCCGCGCCTGCTCGCGGCGGGTACGCCCATCACCACCACCGCGGGCCACTGCAACATGTTCGGCACCGAGGCCGATACCGCCGAGGAGGTCGTGAAGGCAATCAGGCAGCAGTTCAAGCTCGGCGCCGACTGCATCAAGATTATGTCCACCGGCGGTGGGTTCACCCCGGGCACCAACACCCGTGCGCCCCAGTATCCCGCCGAAACCCTGCGCGCCGCCGTCGAGGACGCCGAGCGACTCGGCCTCCGCGTCGCTGCCCACTGCCACGCCGCCGCGGGCGTTCGCAACTGCGTCAAGGCCGGCATCCACAACCTCATCCACTGCACCTGGCTCGCCGAAGACCCCGACGACGTCTACGATTACGACCCGGACGTCGCCGACACGATTGCCGAGAAGGGCATCTACGTCGACCCGACGCTCGCGCTGGGCCGGCTCAACCAGATGCGCGGCCGCGAGCGCCCCGCGGGCCGTGCCTTCGGCGACCCTGAACGGCGGTTCGAGATACTGCGCGATATGTGGGACCGCGGCGTGAAGTTCGTCACCGGCATGGACGCGGGCATGACCAACGCCCGCTTCGACGACTTCGCCTACATCCCGGAAGTGATGGTGGACAACATGGGAATCTCCCCAATGGAGGCCATCGTGTGCTCCACCCAGACCTCCGCCGAGTGCTTGGGCATCCTGGAGGAGACGGGAACCCTCGAGCCTGGCAAGGCGGCGGACGTAGTGGCGGTTTCGGGCGACCCGCTCGCCGACGTGCGCGCCCTTCACGACGTGAACACCATCGTCAGCCGCGGGCGCGTGGTCAAGCGCGCCGGCGAGCTGCTCATCTAACGGAGAAAACCCATGGACTACCAGTTCATCCTGCTGGACAAGACCGACAAAATCGCCACCATTACGCTGAATAGGCCGGAGAAGCGCAACGCCCTCAGCGCGGATCTGCTGCGCGAGTTCAACCACGCCCTGGACGACGTTCAGGACGACCACGACATCAACGCGGTCATCATCACCGGAGCGGGACGGTCCTTCTCCGCCGGGTTCGACATCTCGCCCGGCCAGACCTACCCGGAGCGCCCCAGCACCGCGAACTGGGACGCGACACACCTACCCCCGCGCGCCATCATGAAGCTGTGGAACCTCAGGCAGCCCACCATAAGCGCGGTGCACGGCCACGCCGTCGCAGCCGGCAACGTCCTGGCGATGACCGCCGACCTCGTCATCGCCTCTGAAGAGGCTGTCTTCGGCGAGCCGGAGATCCGTCACGTGGCGCACTCCCCGGCCATCATGCTGCCCTACATCGCGCCCTTCCGCCACCTGCACTGGCTCTACTACACCGGGGACATGATCGACGCTCGCACGGCGGAAAAGTGGAACATGGTCAACAAAGTCGTGCCGGCGGACAAGCTGATGGAGGAGGCGCGCAGCGTCGCCGAGCGCATCGCCCGCGTGCCCCCGTTCGCGACTCAAATGATGAAGCGAAGCATCAAGGCCGCCTACGAGAACATGGGGTTCACCGAGGCGTTCGACCAGCACCTGATGCTGCGGATGATCGAGAGCATGACCCCGGACGCCGACAAGCAGGCGCTGGACGACATCCGCAACCAGCAGGGCCTGCAATCGTTCCTGCAGGCCCGCGACGGCCCCTTCCGCTAGTCCCCCGCCGTCACACCACAGCCGGCAACTCCCGCCCGGCTGTGAAGTCGAGGATTGCGTTCGACACGGCGTCTGGACGCTCCATGTACATGTTGTGGCCCGTGTCGTTGACCACCAGTACGTGAAAGTCCGCGATCTCCGCCTCCAGCTCGTCGAGGAGCGGGTAGCCCTTCTTGCGTTCGGCGCTCACGATGTAGAGCATCGGCACGCCCAACTCGCGAAACGCCGGCCGCAGGTCCTCGTAGTCGCCGTCGCGCTCCTCCCAGGCCATCGAGGCCTGCGCCCACTTCATGTCTATCGAGCCGTCAGGCAGCTCCATAGTCTCGTGGTTCACCACGTCGCGGATGACGTCGGCGCGCCAACGGCCCGCTGCGCGGTGCTGCGTCAGGAATTCGAGCATCTCGGGGCGGCTGGGCCACGTGCGGCGCGGACGCTGGGGCGAATCCACGCGGGAAACGCGGCGCTGGAACGCCTCGTCCACGACTATCATCGGCTCCAGCAGCACCAGCCGGTTGAACAGACCCGGGCATCGGTGGGCAACCAGCGTCGTCACCACGCCACCCGTGGAGTGCGCTGCCACCACCGCGTCGCGCAACCCTATGGCTTCGCAGAAGCCGCTCAGGTCCGCGATCCTGTCGGCGAACCGGTATCCCGATGCCGTCCAGGTGCTGTCGCCGCTGCCCCGGCAGTCCACGGCCAGCACGCGAAATCTATGTCGCAGGTCGCGCGCCACGGCGTCCCAGCTGCGGCTCGTTCGCATGTCGCCGTGCACCAGCAGCAGCAGCGGACCGTCGCCGCCCCAATCCGCGTAGTGCAGCCTTATGTCGCCAACGTCGACGTAGCGGCTTACCGGACCACCCATCGCGGCGACTAGTCCAGCAGGTCGAGCTGTCGGAGTATCGCCGGTAGCTCGGACTTCTCGTCTTCGGTGAGCGGCCTGAGCGGGCGCGAAACGGTGTCGTTGTCCAGAACGCCCATCATCTTCAGGGACGACTTCATTGCCGAGAAGCTGGCCGCGTTCGCGCCGCCGCCCTTCGCCACGCGCGCCACGCCGTTGGCGATGAGCAGCTTGGCATCGCACTCGCGCACCGTCTCGATGTCGCCGCGTTCGCCCGCCTCCCAGCCGCGGGAGGAGATGGCGGGCACTAGATTGGCGATGCCGGGTATGACACCGTGGACGCCAACCGCGCCGGAGGTGGTTATCCGAAACACCGTGCCCAGGAAGCGCAGCAACTCTATCTCGCCCTGGTCGCACAGGATGTTCAGCTCCGCAAGCAGCTCGCCCGCGCCGGAGCTGTCCTTCACGCCGACGACCGCTCCCTCGCCCGCGAGCGCCGCGACCGTGCCCGGCGCCACGGCCGTCTTGACGGTCACGGGTATGTTGTACACCCACACCGGTCCGCCCACGCGGTCCGCTATGTATCGGTAGTGGTCGGCGATCTCGTCCTGCGCGTTCGGGTAATAGTACGGTGGCGTGAACGCTATGCCGTCCAGCCCGGTCTCGCGCACCGCGTCCGCCAACTCGATGGAGAGTTGCGTGCTGGGCTGCGACACGTTGCCGATTACCGGCACGCGACCATCCACCTCGTCGACCACCGTCTCGATGCTGGTCACGCGCTCTCTGTCCGACAGCGCCGCGAACTCCCCTGTGGTGCCGGACACCCATATGCCGTGCGCGCCGCTGTCGATGAGGTAGTTCACCAACCGCCTCAGCGAGGCGGTGTCCACGCTCTCGTCGTCGTTGAGCGGCGTGAGTATCGGGACGATTACCCCCTTGATCTGCTTGTCGTCAGTGTCGGTCATAGGTCTTTACTCCTTCTCTTGATGAGTTGTCAGCGTGTGGATGAGATCAGAGTTCCAGTAGCTGGAAGCTCACGGCGTAATCGCAGCCGAAGCGTTCGCCTACTGCGTTGGCGTTCATGCGCAGGAAAAAGTCGGGGTCGAAGCTCTGGCCGAGACCCGCGATGTATGCGCGATGCTCCTCCAGCGATGCCACACCCTGGTCGATATAGTCGGTTACATCAACGGCGTGCGTGGGAGCGTTCGCCCCGGCGATGAGCACCCGCCTGACGCCGTTCCAGGGCTGGTGGCCCTCCTCCAGAAGCTCGGGGAAGATCCAGCGGTTGTCGGCGTCCCGCGCTGCGTCGAGAGCCGCGAGGCCGACGGCCCGGTGGTCGGCCATATTGAAGGAAGTGCCGCCCCACGTCGTATCGAAGTTGCCGATCACCAGCGTGTCGGGCCTGTGCCGGCGAATCGCGCGGGAGATGTCCCTGCGCAGCGGCAGCCCGTACTCGATTACGCCGTCGGTGTGGTCGAGGAACTCCACGGTTTCGACGCCGACCAGGGCCGCGCCGCTGCGCTCCTCGTCCTCGCGCAGAGGGCCGACCTCCCCGGGATGCATGGAGTCTATGCCCGCCTCTCCGCGCGTCGCGAGCACGTAGGCCACTCGCTTCCCCTGCGCCGTCCACCGCGCCACAGCGCTGGCAGCGCCGTACTCGATGTCGTCGGGGTGCGCCATTACCACGAGCGCGGTGTCCCAGTCCTCGGGCAGCGGCAGGAGCTGTGGCGTCGTGTTCATCGCGGCGAAGTTGCCCTCACCCGCCGGCGATGGCGGGCAGGAAATGCACCTCGCTGTTTTCCCCCACCTTCTCGAGCATTCCCATTGGAGTGATCTCGCCGTCTATCGCGACCGAGATGTTGGGCTTGATTCGGTTGCCTTCGACGAGCCGCTCCTTCATGCCGGGGTAAGCGCTGTCCAGGTTGTTGACTATCTGCCGCACCGTGGCGCCCTCCACCTGTACCTGGTGCTCGCCCGCGGTCAGCGACTGCATGAGTGAGGGGATGAAAACGGTTGCCATGTCGATACCCCTTTCGCTTGTGTCAGGCGGGATTGGGCCTTCGTTCGCAGGCAGATGGTTTCAACTAAAGGCAGGGCGGGCCTTTCCGGAACCCGCCCCGCGTTCTCAAACCGTTTGTTGCCATTGCCGGTGTTCAGCCGGCAATGGCAGTGTAAGTCCTAGCTCCCGTTGTCCTTCGCCGCAGCTATGATGGCCACCGGGTTCATCGGCGTCTCGAAGAGCCGCGTGCCGGTCGCGCGCTGGATAGCGTTGGCTATGGCGGGCGTCGGCGGGATGATGTTGGACTCGCCCACGCCGCGCACGCCGTAGGGGTGGCCGGGGTTGGCGACCTCCACTATCACGGTGTCTATCATCGGCAGATCCAGGCTGGTGGGCATTCGGTAGTCCAGCAGCGTGGAGTTGACCATGCCGCCGCCCTCGTTCATGTAGTACTCTTCGTTGAGCGCCCAGCCTATGCCCTGCGCCGAGCCGCCCTGCATCTGCCCTTCGACGTAGGACGGGTGGATGGCCTTGCCCACGTCCTGGACGACGGTGAAGCGCACCACGTCCGTCTTGCCGGTGTCGGGATCGACCTCCAGGTCCACTATGTTGCCGGAGAACGAGCCGCCCGCCCCGGTGGGGCTGACGGACGCCGACGCCGATATGCCGCCGCCGGTGCGTCCCAGTTGGCCGGCCAGCTCCTTGAAGCTCATGTTCAACTCGGGGTCGGCCGTGGACTTGATTACGCCGTCCTCCATGCTCACGGAGTCGGCCTCCACGTCCCATATGGATGCCGCGCGCTCTATCATCTGCTGCTTCACTATCTGCGCGGCCTCGTACGCGGCGTAGCCGGTGGCGAAGGTGGTGCGGCTGCCGCCCGTCACGGCGGTGAAGCCTATCGAGTCGGTGTCCACCACCGACGGCCGTATGTCCTCCGCGGGTATGCCGAGCACCTCTGCGGCCTGCATCGAGATGGAGGCGCGCGTGCCGCCGATGTCGGTGGAGCCTTCGGTCAGGTTCACGGTGCCGTCGGCGTTTACGGCCAGGTTGACGCTGGAGTCGAAGCCGATGTTGAACCAGAAGCCTATGGCTACGCCGCGTCCCTGGTTCTCACCCAGCGGCGCGCTGTAGTGCGGATGGTCGCGCATCGCCTCGAGCGTCTCCACCAGGCCCACGCGGTTGAAGGTGGGGCCGTCCACGCGGCGCGTGCCCTCTTTGGCCGCGTTCTTGAGCCTCAGCTCGATGGGGTCCATGTTCAGCTTGAGCGCCAGTTCGTCCACCGCCTGCTCGACGGCGAAGGCGGCGTTGGGGGCGCCGGGCGCGCGGTAGGCGGCCGTCTTCGGCTTGTTCACCACCACGTCGTAGCCGTCCACGACGCCGTTCTCCAGGTCGTAGGCCGCGAGCGCGCACATCGCGCCGGCGCCCACCGGGGAGCCGGGATACGCGCCAGCCTCGAAGGCCAGTTCCACCTCGGCGGCGGTCATCGTGCCGTCGCTCTTCGCGCCAATCTTCACGCGGCTGTAGGAGCCGCAGGTGGGGCCGGACGCCTCGAATACGTCGGCGCGGCTCATCACCATCTTCACCGCCTGGCCCGTCTTCCTGGACAGCAGCGCGGCCACCGGCTCCAGGTACACCGGTATCTTGCCGCCGAAACCGCCGCCGATCTCCATCGGCGTTACGCGGATTTGCGAAACGGGCAGGTCCAGAATCGATGCGAGGGAGTCGCGCACGGTGAACGCGCCCTGCGTGCTGCACCAGACGTGCAGCCGTCCGTCGCTGTTCCAGAGCGCGGTGGCGTTGTGCGGCTCGATGTAGCCCTGGTGCACCGTCTTTGCCCGGTATTCGCGCTCGACGATGACGTCGGCGTCGGCAAAACCCTTGTCCGGGTCGCCCTTCCGGTGCTGGAAGTGCTCGGCCACGTTGCTGGCCGTGTCGATCTGCTCGCCCAGCTCGGATGTGAACAGGTCGTCGTGAAGCAGCGGCGCGCCGTCGGCCATCGCCTCCTCGACGGTGGTGACGGGCGGCAGGAGTTCGTACTCGACCTCTATGGCGGCGAGGGCCTCTTCGGCCTCGTGCGCGGTACTCGCGGCGACGCCGACTATGGCGTGGCCCTTGTAGAGCACCTTGTCGCTGGCGAGGATGTTGTCTCGCTCGCGCTTCTTGCCCACGTCGTCGCCGCTGGGCGGCAGGTCGGACGCCGTGACCACGGCGCGGACTCCGGGCATGTCGAGCGCCTTGCTGGGATCTATGGACACGATCTTGGCGTGGGCGTGCGGGCTGCGCAGCACCTTGGCGTGCAGCAGGCCGGCCGTGGTGAAGTCCGCGCCGTACAGCGCGCGGCCCGTGACCTTGTCGTGGCCGTCGTGGCGTATGGGCCGCGTGCCCACCACCTTATACTCCACGTTGGACAGCACCATGTTCGGCTCGTAGTCGGTGGTGGTCATGCTAGGCCTCCTGCATCTTCTCCGCCGCGTCCTGCACGGCGCGAACGATCTTGTCGTAACCCGTGCAGCGGCACAGGTTGTTGGCAAGCCAGAAGCGTATCTCGTGCTCGGTGGGATTGGGGTTCTGGTCCAGCAGCGCCTTAGAGGCGACGATGAAACCGGGCGTGCAGATGCCGCACTGGAGAGCGGCGTTCTCCAGGAATGCCGTCTGCACGGGATGCAGTCCCTCGGGGGACGCGACGCCCTCTATGGTGGTTATCTCCTTGCCCTCGGCCTCGACGCCGAGCACCAGGCATGACGTGACGATTCGTCCGTCGAGTACTACCGTGCAGGCGCCGCAGTTGCCGTCGTTGCACCCTTCCTTGCTGCCCGTCAGCCCGATCACGTCGCGCAGGCACTCGAGCAGGCTTTGCCGGGGCTCGCACAGAAAGTCCACGTGCTCCCCGTTGATTGTGGTCTGAACGTAGGTCTTTGCGGGCATCTATGCCTCCTTAGCTCTCTCGATAGCGGTGTTCAATGCGCGTCGCGTCAGCACGTTGCACAGGTGCTTGCGGTACTCGATTGTGCCGCGCATGTCCGTGATTGGCCGCGCCGCCTCCTCGGCGATGTTCGCGGCTTCCTGTACGCTCTCGTCGTTGGCCGGCTTGCCCACCAGCGCCTCGCCCGCCTCCCGCACGAACAGCGGCGTCGGCGCGACGGACGCCAGGCAGACGCGGGCGGACCTAATGACGCCGTCCTCGAGTTCCACCGATACGCCGGCGCCTGCGACGGCTATGTCCATCTCGTTGCGGGGAATGAACCGGATGTATCGCGCGCCCGAGTTGGGCGACGGCGCCGGGAAGTGAAGGGAGACCAGCAACTCGCCGTCTTCCAGCGCGTTCTGGCCCGGAGCGGTGCAGAAGTCTTCCACGGCCAGCGTGCGCTCGCCGTTGGGCCCGGCGATGTTGGCGGTCGCGCCCAGCGCGACCATTACGGGTATGGAGTCGCCGCTTGGGGCCGCGTTGCACAGGTTGCCGCCCAGCGAGGCGCGGCCTTGTATCTGGGTGCCGCCTATCAGCGAGGCTGCATCTATCAGGCCGGGGTAGGCCGCGCTAACGGCGCTGTCGCCGTAAATCTGGTAGCACGGCACGGCCGCGCCCAGCGTGAGGCCGGAGTCTGCGTCGTAGCTTATCTCGTTGAGTTCGGGAATGTTCTTGCCGTCCACCACCAGGTCGGCGTTCGAACGCCCGACCCTGAGCTGGACCAGCAAGTCGGTGCCGCCGGCCAGGATACTGGCGCGCCCGCCCGCCTGCGCGAGCAGGTCTATCGCCTCACTGACCGAGTGGGGACTTTCGTAGTCAATCCACTTCAAAGGTCTACCTCCTTAATTCTGATGAGTCAAACTGGGACTTTCCGAGTCATTCTGGTCGGATCGCGCGGATTGTTCTTAAAGGCCGCCGCGCATGTATGCGCGGACGCGCAAACCACGGGCGGCAGACGGCGAAAGTATAGCAAAGCACGCTTGGCAGAACAACAGCGCGCCGCGCCCGGTTCCACCGCTTGGTTGTAGGAGAAGGCCCCGTCGGATCAGGCGCCAGAGGGTAGCGTACGGGCACATCGACAACCTTGCTCCACGTATAGAAGCGAAAAAGAGATGCGGCACCAATCTCGGTACCGCATCTCTGTCTTCCGGTTGCAGCTACGCCTGGAAAGAGTAGTACTTTACTCCCGCCCGCGGCATCCTGACAAACCAGGGCTTTGTGGCCTGCTCGCTTTCCGGTTGTGCCCGTCCTGTGACTTCGGAGCAGGCGCAGCGCTGTCAATGGACACGTCAGCGTGGCTTGCGAGGGTTCTTGAGGCCGGTGCTGAGCTTGTTGCGGACCTCCCGCTTCACTCTCGCCGCCAGCCGGTGCTCGTGCTCCGCGAGGAATCTCTCGACGGCGGCGGGATCCCACGGGACCAGCTCCCTGAGCGCCCAGGACATCGCCTTGACGACCATGTCGTCGCGGTCGTCGGCCAGCACCTCGCACACGGCCAGCGTGCGTGGGGCATCGCCCCGACCTCCCCTGGTCTTGACGTTGAGGCCGGTTGTCGTGACGAGCGCGGCGCGTCGCCACCAGCGGTCCGGCGACCTCGCCCAGCGGTGCACGTCCTTCTCGGCGATCTGGCCGTTTACCCAGGCGGGGCCGGCAAGTCGCGTGCCTAGTACATCGACCGAGTTCCAGTCCGCGATGCCCGATCCAATACTCTCGATGGCGTCGGCGTCCAGCGACCTCAGTGTGGGCCGGTGGAAGTGAACCATCTCATACGCCCAGCCTCGTAGGTCGAGGTCGATCAGCAACAGGGCCAGCTTCAGCACCTGCTCAGGTCGTGCTCTCGCAATGCGCTTGGAAAATTCGCGGCGTATGGGGCGGATGAGCGGTACCCTGCGCTCGGGCAGCGCGTCGATGCGGCTGTGAAACTCCCTGGCAAGCGCTACCGCGTCGAACGTCTCCAATTCCGAACCTCCCCGTGGCGGCCTGTCACGGAACGCACAACGGCTCGATCAGCTTGCTTTTTCGCACCACGATCGCGCGGTCGAAGGCGTCACGCTCGGCCTCCGTCCACAACGCCGGCGATCTGTCGACGCTCCCTGTAATCGACCTCACCCACTCTCCGGGCAGGGCGATTTCTTCTGCCACTCCATTCACCTCCGCCACCACCTCCCCGATGCGCGGGCGGCCGGCGCTCATGGCCGCGTCCCAGGCCTCGGCGTGCGACCAGCCGCTCTCGGCGTAGTGCCTGCACGCCTCGGCCAGCTCTGCCAGCGTGACGCCCCTCGAGATCAGCCGCGCCCGAGCCTCGGCCACGTCAACATCAGTCACCGTCGAAAACTCCGTCGGGCTGACGCCTCTCGCGTCCGGTGTAGAGCCGGCCGTGGCCGGGTCGTCCACCGACACTGGCTTGATGGGAACGGGCGGTGAGACACTGGAGGAGCATGCGCCGAGGAGGCACGCGATTAGGAGCAATAGACAGACTAGGTACGCGGACCGGCAGAGCCCGGCACCTGACTTGCCGGCGCTCTCTTGCGGTTGGCAGGGATCACCTCGCCGGCTCATCGCAAGGTGGTCAGCCCGTCGGTATCACCGCCCGCTTGTGCGTCGCGACGCCGATCTTCTTGTCGCCCTCGAACGCCTCTATCGCGAACGTCAGCCGGTTGCGGTCCACCTCGGTCAGCTCCGACCGCACCTGCACCTTGCCGCCCAGCGCCGTCGGCGCCATGTGGCGCATCCCGTCTACCGCGTAGCCAACGGTGGTGTGGTCCTCCGGCAGGCTCGGCTCGGTGACCCGTATGCTGGCCTGCTCCATCAGCCCAAGCAGCGACGGCGTGGACAGCACGTCGGCGCCCTCCCTGCCCATTCGGTTGGTGGTCATGTCCCTGGTGACCTCGGTTTCCAGCAGGTAGCTTTGGCCGGGGCTGAACTTGTCCATCGTCATCTGCGGTCTGCCTCCACGGGTCCGAATAGCGTCTCATCTCTCGTTGTCATGTTCCAAGCCGGCACTTCCCTCGACTCAGGGCCGGCGCGGGCAACTATAGCACAGTTAGGGTTACCCCAGCCCATCGGTGCTACGTCCGGCGGCCGCCAGTGCGATGCCCACACGCTAGACGCGCCCAGGGCTTGTTTGCTTTGGGGCGGCTTTGATGTAGAATTAGCTTGATAACCCCTTTTACCATCGAGGGCGCGGATTGACCCTTACGGAGGCCCAATGAACTCGCGCTGGATGCGTAACAGCTTCATATACCTGCTGGTGATTGTGGCGATCATCGCCATCTTCTTCACGCTGTTTTCCGAACCCCTTGGCGGCTCGAGAGAGATACCCATAAACCAGGTCATTTCCCTCGCGGCTCGCAACGACATCCAGACTATCGAGGTCCGGGGCGAGAAGCTGACCATCATCACCACCAACGCCGAAACGTTCACGTCCCGCAAAGAGGAAGGGTCCAGCATAGTAGAGGTCCTCGAGAGGGCCGGCATCGACCTGCTGTCGGCGAACATCCAGATAGTGGTCAAGGGCAGCAGCGGGCTGGGCAACTTCATCGGCCTCTTTATCAACTTCCTGCCGCTCATCTTCTTCGGCGCCGTCCTGTTCTTCATGATGCGACAGGCGCAGGGCAACACCAACCAGACCTTCAGCTTCGGCCGAAGCCGCGCACGGATGCTGGTCGGCAACAGCCCGCCGGTGAGCTTCGCCGACGTCGCGGGCGTCGAGGAGGCCAAGGAGGAGTTGCAAGAAGTCGTCGAGTTCCTGAAGTTCCCCGAAAAGTTCATGACCCTGGGCGCAAAGATTCCCAAGGGCGTGCTCCTCGTCGGGCCGCCCGGCACCGGCAAGACGCTCATGGCGCGAGCCGTCGCGGGCGAGGCCGGAGTCCCGTTCTTCTCCATCAGCGGCAGCGAATTCGTCGAGATGTTCGTAGGCGTGGGAGCGTCCCGGGTCCGCGACCTGTTCGACCAGGCCAAGCGCAACGCCCCGTGCATCGTCTTCGTGGACGAGATCGACGCCGTGGGCCGCCACAGGGGCGCCGGTCTCGGAGGCGGACACGACGAACGCGAGCAGACGCTCAACCAGATCCTGGTCGAGATGGACGGCTTCGACACCACCACCAACGTCATCGTCATAGCGGCGACGAACCGCCCCGACATCCTGGACCCCGCGCTCCTGCGGCCAGGTCGCTTCGACCGCAGGGTCACGCTAGACAACCCCGACATCAAGGGCCGAGCCGCCATCCTGGACGTACACGCCAAGGGCAAGCCCCTGGCCGAAAACGTGGACATGGACCGCGTGGCCCGGCAGACCGTCGGCTTCAGCGGCGCCGACCTGGCCAACCTCGTCAACGAGTCCGCCATCCTGGCCGCCAGGCGCAACAAGACCATCATCGGCCCCGAGGAGTTCGCCGAGTCCATCGACCGCGTGATTGCCGGGCCGGAGCGCAAGAGCCGCGTCATCAGCCAGAAGGAGAAGGAGCTCACCGCCTACCACGAGGCCGGCCACGCCCTGGTGGGCCACCTGCTGCCGCACGCCGATCCGGTGTCGAAGATCTCCATCGTGGCCCGCGGCCAGATGGGCGGTTACACACGGTTCGTTCCCAAGGAAGACCGCTCGCTGATAACCAAGCGCCAGCTAGAGGCTCGCCTCGCCTACGCGCTCGGAGGCAGGGCGGCCGAGGAGATCATCTTCGACGAAACCACCACCGGCGCCAGCAACGACCTTGAGCAGGCCACCAACATCGCCCGAACCATGGTCACGCGGTTCGGCATGAGCGAAAAACTGGGGCCGCGCACCTTCGGCAAGCGTGAGGAGCTTGTGTTCCTGGGACGTGAGATTTCCGAGCAGCGAGACTACAGTGATCAGGTGGCCGAGACAATCGACAGCGAGGTCTTCAACCTCATCGACACGGCCAACCGCAACGCGCGCGACATCATCGTCGAGCACCGCGCCAAGCTGACCAAGCTCGCCAAGTACCTCATCGACCACGAGACCGTGGAAGAGGACGAGCTAATCGAGCTCCTCGACGCCAGGCCGCCCCTCCCCGACGCCGCTCCGGCGTAGCCCCTCTCACACCGGGATCACCCACACGTGACGGCGCTCGCTCTCTGCGGTTAGGCTCTGAATCCCCGCGTCCAGCGTCGCCAACCGACCACTCCGCTGCACGGCGGCGGCGAGCAACAGAGCGTCGGTTATCTGTCTGTATCCCCTCAGGCGAACGCCTATGGACTCCGGCAACCGCAGGATGGAAGTGTCCAGCGGCCAGAATGTGTGACTGCCGGTCCGGGTGAGCCGTCGCAGCACCGCGATTGCGTCGAGCGGTGTTACGTCGTGCCTGACCGCCGATGGATTGCACGACACCCGTACGAACCCCGCCTCCGTTAGCGTGCAGGTCGCCCAGCCTTCATCCTTATGCGCGTCGAACCACGCCCACGCCGCCGTGTGGTGAACGTGATTGGGCCAGGCCAGGGCAATTAGAACGTTTACGTCCGGCAGCGAAATCACGGCCAATCGCCCAGGGCTCGGTAGACGTCTTCGCTGGTGATCGGCCCCGCGCCCGGGGCCACGTCGAACACCGCGTCGCGCTCCGAGGCGGCCGGTGAGGTCTTGAACCCGCGACGCGCCAGGTCAGACAGCGCGCGCCCTACGCTCGTGCCGTTGCGCTGTGCGAGCGCGCGGGCCACCGCAAGCACGTCATCGTCGATTGTCAGTGTGGTCCGCATTTGAGCATCATAGCATCAGTACATCATCGCGGCAAATCGCGAATTTCCTTTACAATAGTGTGGTAGTGTCGAAAGAGGAGTCCGCGGATTCTCGGGAGGGCGTTCGATTCGAGCGCACTCACCGGTCGCCGTCATGAGCAACAGTGAGGAGGAAAATCTCGAGCGCCCGTACGATTCCACCGAACGGCCCCGACGCGGGGCCTCCATACACGCCAGTTGCAGCAGGCTCGCCGGAGTCCGGTCCGCCTGCGTGGAGGAGGCGCTTGGCGTCGCTGCGCCGCCGGCCCGCCGCGCTGGCTCTCGGCGCGCTTGCCGTGGCGGCGCTGCTGCTCGCCCTGGCGCTCTGGTGGACCGGCCGCCCGGACAGCCCGCAACTCCCGTCTGCGGACGCGGAGGCGGACGGCGCGGAAGCCGCGGACGCCGAAACTCCCGCCGCGGACGTCGCCGCGAGGGTGTACCAGGCCATACTTCCGTCGCTGGTCATCGTGCAAACGGACAACCCGCGCCAGGAGAAGGCATTTGGCATAGGGAGCGGAGTGGTGATCAACGGCGACGCCGAGGTGCTCACATCGCTTCACGTCGTCGACGGCTCCACGATGATCGAGCTGATCTTCGCCGACGGCACCAGGTCACCCGCCGCCGTCAGCAATGCGGACCCGGCCAGAGACATCGCGGTGCTCACGCCGGCAGCGCTCCCCCAGGTGGTGCTGCCCGCCACCATCGGCAACTCCGGCGCCCTTCGCGTGGGCGACGAGGTGTTCGCGGTGGGCAATCCGCTGGGCCTGGTGGGCTCGCTGAGCGCGGGCGTGGTGTCCGGCCTCAACCGCGAGTCCACGCCGCCCGGCAGGCAGGAGGCGCTGGAGGGACTGATCCAGTTCGATGCGGCGGTGAATCCCGGCAGCTCGGGCGGCCCGCTGCTGGACCGGCGCGGTCAGGTTGTGGGCATCGTGACGGGACTCATCAACCCTGGCGAGGACGACGTGTTCATCGGCATCGGATTCGCGGTGCCCATCGACGTCGCCGCGGAAGCCGCCGGAGGCCCGTCGCAGTAATCGAGCGAAAGGTGTACGCAAAGCATGACAGCTAGCGAAAACGGCCAACCCATGGAACGGGTGCTGTACGAGGTCAAGAAGGTGATAGTGGGCCAGGACCACTTGCTTGAGCGCATGGTGGTCGCGCTGCTCGCCAGGGGGCACATACTGGTGGAGGGCGTCCCGGGGCTTGCGAAGACCATGGCGGTGAAGACGCTGTCACAGGCCATCAACGGCGAGTTCCAGCGCATCCAGTTCACCCCGGACCTGCTGCCCGCCGACCTCGTCGGCACACGCATATACAACCAGCGGACGGGCGATTTCAACACGGCCCTGGGACCGGTCTTCACCAACCTGCTGCTCGCCGACGAGATCAACCGCGCCCCCGCCAAGGTGCAGAGCGCCCTGCTCGAGGTGATGCAGGAACGGCAGGTCACCATAGGCCGCGAGACGCACCCGGTGCCCAGGCCGTTCCTGGTGATGGCCACCCAGAACCCCATCGAGTCCGAGGGCACCTACCCGCTTCCCGAGGCCCAGGTGGACCGCTTCATGCTCAAGGTGCTCGTCGGCTATCCCACCGCCACCGAGGAGTTCGTCATCGTCGAGCGCATGACCGGTGCGCTCCAGGACGTGCAGGCGGTTATCGACACCGACGAGCTGGCCGCCCTCCAGCGCCGCGCCGACGAGGTCTACGTGGACCCCGCGCTTATCGAGTACTCGGTGAAGCTGGTCTCCGCCTCGCGCCGCCCGGAGGAATGCGGCCTGGGCGACCTGAAGCGCTACATGCTGTTCGGAGCCAGCCCCCGCGCGTCCATCAACATGATAGTCGCGGGCCGCGCGCTGGCGTTCGTGCGGGGGCGGGACTACGCTCTGCCGCAGGACGTGCGGGACGTGGCGCTGGACGTGATGAGGCACCGGCTCGTTCTCTCCTACGAGGCCCTGTCGGATGACGTGAGCAGCGACGACATCGTGAACAGGCTGATGGAGGCGGTGCCGTTGCCGGAGGTACCACTGCGTGAGTACGCGGACTTCCGAACCATCCACTAGCCGGGAGGCGCCGGAGCGGGTGCTGAACCGGCTGGATTGGCACGTGCTGCGCCGCCTCGACGGCATCCTGCAGGGAGACTACCGCAGCCTGTTCATGGGCGGCGGCCTGGACTTCGCCGAGCTGCGCGAGTACCAGCCGCCGGACGACGTCCGCCACATCGACTGGAACGTCACCGCGCGAATGGACATGCCTTTCGTGCGCCGCTACCTGCAGGACCGGGAGGTGACGGCGTGGTTCCTCGTCGACCTGAGCCCCTCCATGGCGTTTGGGGCGCTGGACCGACGCAAGGAGTCGGTGGTGGTGGACCTGGTGGGGATGCTGGCGCGCCTGCTCACGCGCAACGGCAACCGCGTGGGCGCGATTCTGTACGACAACGACGCGGAGCGCGCTATTCCTCCCCGCGGTGGCCGCGCCCAGGTGCTGCGGCTGATAAACGACATCCAGCGCCAGCAGTCGTCGCCGGGAGGTGCGATGACGGACCTCGCCAGGCTGCTCGAGACAGCCCACAACACCATCAAGCGCCGCTCGCTCGTCTTCCTGGTGTCCGATTTCATCTGCGTGCCCGGCTGGGAACGCAGCGTCGACCGGTTGAACCGGAAGCACGAGACGCTCGCGGTCCGGCTCTGGGACCCGCGCGAGACCGAGCTTCCGGACGTCGGCGTGGTGCGGGTGGAAGACTCGGAGACGGGAGAACAGCTAAGCGTGGATACTGGAGACCAGGGGTTCCGGCGGCGCTTCCGAGAGGCCGCCCAGCGCAGGGAAGGGGAGCTTGCGCGGTCCTTCAGACGCGCGGGCGTGGACGAGCTGACCCTCTCGACGGACGAGGACATGGTGCGCGCCATCCTTCGGTTCGCGTCGCTGTGGAGCCGTGCGCGGCGGCGCGACAGGTAGGCGGCGGCTGTGGTGTCGTTCATCTGGCCCTGGGTCCTGGTCTCGCTGCTGGCGCTGCCCGCGTGCGTTTACGTGTACGTGCGCCTGCACCGGCGGCGCAGCGGCGACGCGGCCAGGCTGGGTACGATAGGCGAGGCGCCGCAAGGGAGCGCAGCGCCGGCGGGAAGACTGCGCCACGTCCCGCCGCTCGTCATCCTGGTCGCGGTCTCGCTGCTGGCGGTGGCGTCGGCGCGCCCGCAGGTGACGCTGCCGGTCCCGCGCATGGAGGGCACCGTGATGCTGGCGATGGACGTGTCCTCCAGCATGGCCGCCGAGGACGTGGAGCCTACCAGGATGGACGCCGCCAAGCTCGTGGCGAGTACCCTAGTGGAGCGGCGGCCCGACCACTCCAACATCGGCGTCGTGGCCTTCGGCGAGGGCGGGCTGGTCGTGCAGCCGCCGACGGACGACGACGAGGCGCTGCTGGCCACGATTGAGCGCCTCGCGCCCTACAGCGGGACGTCCCTCGGCAGGGGGATGCTGACGGCGCTCAACCTGGTCGTGCCGGAGTCCCAGGCGCCGCCCGCCGACCAGGCCCTGCTGGACGAGGCGGAGCCCCGCGCGGCCTTCGCGCCGGCGATCATCGTGCTGCTGACCGACGGCGAGAACACCGACCCGCCCGAGCCGCTGGAGGTTGCGCAGACGGCCATCGAGCGGGGGGTGCGCGTGTACACCGTCGGCATTGGGACTGAGGAAGGGGCAACTATCGAAGTCGACGGCTTCAACCTGTTCACCCAGCTCAACGAGCCGGTACTGGAGGAGATCGCCCTGCTGACCGAAGGAGTGTACTTCGTGCTGGACGACGTGGACGACACGCCGCTGGTGTACGAGGAGCTGGAGACCGAGTTCGTGGTCGAGTCGGAGGAGGTGGAGGTGACGTCCTTCCTCGGAGGCGTCAGCGCGCTGCTGCTGCTCGCGGGCGGTCTGCTGTCGCTGTTCTGGTTCGGGCGAATGCCGTAGCCGGGGGGTCGTGTCATGGGCGTGCTTTGGCCCGCATTTTTGCTGCTGCTCTTAGTCATACCGCTGATAATCGCCGTGTACGTGCTGGCGCTGAAGCGGAGGAGGCGCTACGCCGTCCGCTACTCCAGCCTGTCCCTGATACGCCAGGCGATGCCCGGCGGACTGCGCTGGAGGCGTCACGTGCCGTTCGCGCTGCTAGCGCTTGCGCTCGCGCTGCTCATCCTGGCGCTCTCCCGCCCGTTCGCGGACGTGACCGTGGCCTCCAACAGGTCCACCGTCATGCTGGCGTTGGACGTGTCGCTGAGCATGTGCGCCGACGACGTGCATCCCAACAGGCTTAGTGTGGCGCAGGAGGCCACCAGGCGGTTCATCGACGGCCAGGAGCCGGGCACGCGCGTGGGGCTGGTCGCCTTCGCGGGCTTCGCGCAGCTCGTCGTCCCTCCCACGACCGAGCGGGAGGCGCTGCTCGAAACGCTTGGCAGCCTGACTACGGCGCGCGCCACGGCCGTTGGCAGCGCGATCGCCCGCTCCCTGGATGCGCTGTCCGAGATCAACCCCGGCATCCCGCCGCTCAGCGTTTTCGTGACCCCTCGCGGCCAGGTGCCCGGGACCGAGGAACAGTACGTCCAGCAGCCCGACGTGATAGTGCTGCTGACGGACGGCGCCAGCAACCGGGGCGTGCTGCCGCTGGTGGCCGCCCGCGCCGCCCGCGACCGGGGAGTCCGGGTCTACACCATCGGATTCGGCACCACCAATCCGGCGGTGATGCGCTGCTCCCCCGACCAGCTCGGAGGCGACGAGTTCGCCAACCGCATAGCCAGCGGTGGTTTCGGCAGTTTCAGCAGAGGTTTCGGAGGCAGGAACTTCCTGATGCTGGACGAGCGCACCCTGGGCCTCGTCGCCCAGATAACCGACGCCGAGTACTACACCGCCGAGACCGCCGACGAACTGCTCGAGGTCTTCTCCACCATCCCCCTCCAGACCGAAAAGAAGACGGTCCGCATGGAGGTGTCGGCCCTCCTCACCGCCGCCAGCGCCCTGCTCGCCCTCGCCGCCGCCGCCCTCGGCCTCCGCTGGTCCCCCCTCCCGTGATGGTCGCGCCTCTCATGCGTCGCTCCGCCGTCTGCGTTGACCGGCAAGCGCCCTGTAGCCTATGCTTGGATTGCGTCCTCGAATAGACATGTCATGCCTCGGAGGGCCGCCGGCTATGGCATCCTGAGGCTGAGCTCAGGAGTGTAACCCTATGACGACGGCACGACGAAGACGCTCAAAATCGCAGACTCAATCCAAGGGAGACACCGACTACCGCCCCGAGCTGTGGCGCGTGGCCGAGGACGACGTGCTTGCACTCGGCGTCGGCCTCATCGGCCTCAAGTACATCTCCGACGCCTTCGAGGAGCGCCGCGCCCAGGTGCTCGCCGAGTGGGGCGAGGAGGCCGCCGAGGACCGGGACGAATACGTCGTCGAGGTCATCTTCTGGGTCCAGCACTTCCTGCACCGCGTCGCCCCGCGCGGCGTCGCCGGTTTCGTGCTCGCCAACGGCTCCATGTCGTCCGGCCAGTCTGGCGAGACCAAAACCTACGCCGACATCCCCGGCTTCTGCAAGACCACCACGCTGGAGGACATCCGCAAGCACGGTCACGTCCTCACGCCGGGCCGCTACGTCGGCGCCGCCCCTCGCGAGGACGACGGCGAGCCGGTTGCCGACAAGATGGCCCGACTCTCGGCCCAGTGGCGCGAGCAGCAGGCCGAGGCGCGCCGCCTAGACGCCGAGATCGAGGCGAGCCTGAAGCGGCTGGGGCTTGGGGTTGGAGAATAGGACATGCCTATCAACACCGAATTCCTCGTCCGCTGCATCAATACTCTGGAGTCGGCCTTCGCTCAGTTGCAGCAGCGTGAACCGTCCGACCCCTTCTACGAGATTCTGAGGGCCGCCTGCGTCAAGGAATTCGAGCTTGTTCTAGAGCAGTCCGGCAGCCTGTTGAAGAGGCGTCTCCGACCTTACTTCGCCAGCAACCGCCAGGCTGACAGGCTGACATTCAAGGACCTTTTCAGGCACGCGGCCAAGCACGGCCTGCTGACTGTAGATGCTTGCGAACGCTGGTTCGCGTACAGAGACAACAGGAACGATACCGCGCACCACTACGGGGAAGGGTTCGCTGAGACGACGCTGAAGCTATTGCCCGGCTTTATCTCGGATGCGAGGGCGCTGGTCGCAATGATCGAGGAGGGTGGCGATGACTACTGACCGCCTGGACTTGCCGAGCCGTTACCGGCAGGAGCTCGAGGCGCTGCTGAGCGAACACGTACCCGACGTTGAAGTCTGGGCCTATGGGAGCCGCGTGAACGGCAGGAGTCACGAGGGCAGCGACCTCGATCTCGTACTGCGCAGCCAAACCCTGGAGCCGCTGGGTAACGACCACTTCGATCTGCTGGAAGCGCTGGAGCGTTCCAACATCCCCATTCTGGTGCAGGTGCACGACTGGGCCCGCTTGCCTTCGAGCTTCCACCAGGAAATCGAGCGGGACTACGTGGTCGTTCAGGAAGGACACAATGGGTGAGAGCGCGGTTGCTTCGGGCCAGTGGCGTATCTGCTTTACCTGGGAGCGAGGGGAATCTGGGCCGTCCGACGTTGAGATAGTAGACTATCACTAGCAGTGGAGGGACGCTGACCATGCTGAAGCGGGCTGTTCATCCGGGAAGAGTTTTGAAAGACGAGCTGGAAGAGATTGGCGTGACCCAGACGAGCTTTGCCCGGCAGATACAGGTGCCGCCCAACAGGGTGAGCCAGATCATCGCGGGCAAGCGCTCCGTAACCGGCGATACCGCCCTAAGATTCGGCCACTGGTTCGGAGTCGATCCCCAATTCTGGCTGAACCTTCAGGCACAGTTCGACCTGGCCGTGGCCGACGAGCGAGTAGGGGCTGCCGTGCGGCAGTTGCCCACCGCCGCCCAGCGCGTATAGCGGCGCGTGGTTGAATCATCACTTGTCCAAAGTGACTCCAAAATCGTACCCAAAATGGCTGTTGTACAATCGGATTCAAGAACATTTGCCGCAGTTCCGAGGCAACACCTAAGCGAGGCGCTAGTAGTGGAGCCACAGCCCGCGATTGTTGAGAAGATGGACGCTCTGATGCGACCCTTGCTGGACATGAGCCTGGCCATGCGAACAGAGTCTCGCGCCATCGATACGCAAAGGAATGCGCTGCTGCCCCGGCTGGTGTCAAAGGCCTCCGTTCAGGAGTCGTTCCGGCGGCTCTACCCAATACGCCTGGCTACCATGCATGCCCGGCTCATCACTGAGGACGATGAGTTGTACATGTATGTGGAAACGAAACGCATACTTACAGCAATCGGAGTGTGGGAAGAACCTTAGAATTGAAGTCTAAGCAATGTCCCTCGACAGTCTCATGACCGCCCTGACCGAAGCCGAAGTCGAACACGCCACCCTCGACTGGCTCACACGTCCCGAAGGCGCCACGCTTGAGGCCCGCAACCGCGCATTTCACCGGATGCTGGTGTACGGCGTCGAGGTCGAGTACCGGCAGGCTGCCGCCAGCGCCCTCCTCGCCCTCCGCTGGCCCCCTCCCGTTACCCCCGACACGATGGCCTACTTACCCCACGCCACGTACGCCCCCTTCGCGTCCCACAGACTACCACTAGAAAGGAGACCAGCCATGGTACGCGTCCCCACCAACCGTGAACCTACTCACCCAGGCGAAATGCTGTTGGAAGAGTTTCTCTTGCCGCTCGGCATGACCCAGCGCGATCTTGCCACGGCAATCCACGTGCCCTTTCAGCGGGTCAACGAGGTCGTCCGAGGTAAGCGCGGGGTCACGCCGAGCACGGCATTGCGGCTCTCCAGGTACTTTGGCACGTCTCCCGATTTCTGGATGAGTCTGCAACTCCGTTGGGATCTGCACTGGGCTCAGCAGGCTGAGGGAGAGCAGATTGAGGCCATCCACCCTATGGGTGAAGGTTCCATGCTTCAGGGAGCCGCACGTACGGTATCCTGAGGTAGGCCGGCGCCCGCCTGCCGGGTTGTGGCGCTACTCGTCGAACCACACCCCTGTCATGCGGGTGCGGTGGTAGTAGTCGTGCACGCCCTTCAGACTGGCGTTGATCACCGCGTAGCCGACCACGTTGCCCGGGATGCGGTGCGTCACGTTCTCATAGTACGACTGCTGCACCAGGTCGACAAGGCGCTGCTGCTCGGCCGGATCGCTTGTGCGGGAGTATTTCGTCTTGAGGTCCTCGATTTCCAGGTTGTCGTGCCAGCCGTAGGTCTTGGGGTTCAGGTACCAGTTGAGCACGGGGTTGTTGCTCGGAACGTTGCAGCATCGGGTGTGGAACATGTCCCAGAACTCGTGGTCCTGGCGCAAGGTGACCGCCGTGGCCCAGTCGGGCTGCTGGAGGTCCACTCTGAAGCCGATATCCCTGGCGGCCTGCGCGTTCACGATGCTGCGGTCTCGGTGGGGGATGATGCTGGTGTCGCCCAGGATGACGACCTCGGTGTCGGGGTCCCAGCCGGTCTCTTCCACGAATTCCTCGAACAAACGCCTGGCCTTCTCGAGGTCGTTCTGGTTGTAAAGCTCCAGGCCGGCGTCGCTCTCGTTGGGCGTGCCGCAGAGGAAGATGGCGCCGCACAGGCTCCACAGGTCCTGCGGGTTGTGCGCGGCCATGATGTCCTCGGCGTTCATTACCGCCTGCATGGCCTGGCGCGCCTTCAGGTTGCTGAACGGCAGCTTGGTGTGGTTGAGCAGCAGCACCGGCGTGTACCCGGCCGGATACACGAACGTGTTCAGCTTGGGATCGGAACTGACGTCGGGCCAGAAGTGCGGCGGGGGACCGGTGGTGTAGTGAATCTTGCCCGTCTTCAGGCTGGCCAGGATGGTGGTCTTGTCCGGTATCTCGACGATCTCGAGCGAGTCCAGCAGCACGCGCTCGCCCTCGGGATAAATGCCGTCGGGGAAGCCTTCGCGGGGTTCCATGTCGAAGCGGAAGCCCGGCGTCCAGTTCTCCAGCCGCCAGGGGCCGCTCGCCACGAATTCGTCCACGCGGTCGTGCGGGCTGACGGTGCCCGCAATCTCCTCCTTCATCATCATGGGCGCTTGGCCCAAGCCGAGAGAGGTCACCGCGAACGGCTCTTTCAGGTAGATCTCGAAGGTGAGGTCGTCCACCTTGGCCATGCTCTCGGCGGAGTTGTTGCCGGCCACGGTGCGCTGCATGAGCGCGATGCCGGCGGTGATGCGCTCGGCCCATCGGAAGGTGGAGGCGATGAAGTCGTCGGTAGTAAGCTGGTCGCCGTCTTCGAAGCTCATGTCGTCGCGGAGCGTGAATGTCCACTCCAGTTGGTCGTCGCTGAGCTCCCAGCTTTCGAACATATTGTTGTGCAGGGCGCCGTTAGGGTCGAGTCTGAAAGGGAACTCGTAGAGGTGTACCGACAAATCGTAGGTGACATTGGCCGTGGTCCAAACGGGGTCTATTGTCTTGACGGACGCGGCCAACGCAAACACCGCCTTGCCACCTTCCTTGACACCGGTCTCCTGCGGGATTACCCGGGCGGTGGCTTGTTGCGGCGAGACGGGCGCGACCGGCTGCGTCTGCTCGAGCCGCTCGGGGGCGGCCTGCGCGGCTGCTGCGGGCGCGGGCATCGCGGGTTGCGCCGGGACCTGCGGCGCCGTCGATTGCTGAGCGGCCGCGGGCGCGGCAGGCGCGGGCGCAGCCGGTTGTTGCCGCTCCTCCGGACCGGCGGCCGAACAGGCCAGCGCGGCAAACACCGCGAACGCGGTCAGGAAAGGTAACAGCCTAAGGACCTTCAATTATCATCTCCTCGAGTTCGCTACTCCCACATTGTGAGTCGGGCCAGCGATTAAACAGCTTCTGTTCCTCCGTAGTCGCCACGGTGTCACACCCGTGGGCGTGCTGAAACGACCCGGCGCAAAGTGATAGAATCACTTACGGAGGCCCGGCGTTTACGTCTCACGGTAGTGAGACACGCCAAAGGTGACCGCCACTCAATAGGAAATTGTACAACTTTAGCTCCACATCTGTATATCAGGACTGTGTGAATTTGAATGTCAGGGCCGTGTGAATTGAACGCACAAGATGAACAATCAGTTGACACCTGCGTCCAGTTTGTCTTCTTCAAGCTGGATTCTTCATGGAGAAGGCAACCTCACGAGACGAAAGCCGCCCAGAAAGGGGAGTTCCTCAGCGCCTTGAGGGAGATCTCGCCCTCTGTTGCTGTTCAGTCGTACAGCACGCTCGGGCTCCGCGAGGACTCCGACTTTATGCTCTGGAGGACGTCTTCCGAGCTCGAGAGCCTGGAGGAAAGCCAGGGCGCACTTCTGTCCACGGGCATGGGGGCCTATCTCGACGTCACACACTCCTTCTTCGGCCTGCTCAGGCGGTCCACATACGGCCGCGCTCGCACCAGTCAGGATCACGCCGAGACTTCGCGGGAAAAGCCAAGGTACTTCGTGCTGTACCCTTTCACCAAGACCATCGAGTGGTACCTCATGTCTCGTGAGTCGAGGCAGGGGATGATGAACGAACACATCCGAGTGGGGCGCGGGTATCCGAACATCAGCCAGATACTCCTCTATTCTACGGGACTTGGAGACCAGGAGTTCATAGTCGGCTACGAGACGGACTCGCTGTCAGAGTTCCAGGACCTCGTGATAGAGCTTCGCTCCACGGAGGCCAGGCGGCACACCCTGCGGGATACCCCCATCTTCACGTGCGTCTACAGGACCCCCGAGAATATCCTGGAAATGCTCGGCTAGACCATGCGGCCGGGAAGATGCCCCGGCGCTTGCCGCCCGGCACACTTCAGCGCGTCGCACGCCCCGGCGCGAACCATAGCCCGGCAACGAACCTGGGTGGACGTGCGCGACAATAGTCAGAAACGGAGGGACAGATTTTGTCCGGACAGAAAGGCGTTCTCCTGATGGCCTATGGGACCCCCCGGAATCTGGGTGAGGTCGAGCCTTACTACCGCGACATCCTGGGTGGGAGGATTCCCAGCCCCGAAGCCGTGGACGAGCTAGTCGAGCGATACCGCAGGGTTGGGGGTAGGACGCCCCTCCTCGAAATCACGCGGAGCGTCGGGAACCTGCTGGAGGAACGCCTGAACCGGGAAGGCCAGGACGCCCCGTGGCGTGTGTACATCGGGATGAAGCACTGGTTTCCGTACATTGGGGAGAGCATCGACTCGATCGTCTCCGACGGTGTGGACGATCTTGTCGCCCTCCCTCTGGCCCCGCACTACTCCAAGATGAGCATCGCGCAGTACGAGGAAATCGTGGCTCGCAGCCTGGAAGGCGTGGAAGCACCGCCGCGCACGCGGTTCATAGAGTCCTGGCACGCCAGCCCGCTCTACATAGAGTTGATAGCCCGGCGAATCAATGAAGTCCTGGGCGGCATCGAGTCCGAGGCGCCGGACGACGTGGAAGTGCTGTTCACCGCTCACAGCCTCCCGGAACGGATTCTTGAGTACGGCGACCCATACCCCAGCGAATTGATGGAGAGCGCGGCGGCGGTGGCACGGGCGGCTGAAGTGGACTCATGGCGCTTCGCTTACCAGAGCGCCGGGAAGTCCGGCGCCGCGTGGCTGGGACCGGACATCCTGGACAGCATCGGGGAAATCGCCGGCGAGGGCAGAAAGCACATCCTGGTCGTTCCGTTCGGTTTCGTGTGCGACCACCTCGAGATTCTCTTCGACGTAGACATCGAAGCCGTAGAAGAGGCTGACAGCCTCGGTATCGGACTGACGCGCATTGCCATGCCGAACGACAGCCCGGACTTCATCGAGACGCTCTTCGACCTCGTAACCGCGGGCACGGGCGCCAGAATCGCGGAACTTCACGGCTGAGAAGCTGAGCGATAGCAGCGGGAGTCAGTACCGGCCGGTCGGGAGCAATTTTGGTCGAACCCGCCGCTGTTCGAGTCCCCGCGAACCTTGGGTAGAAGGTGGTAGGCCAAAGTTGACTGTAGGCAGAACCACCTTTGAATTGAGTATGGAGCTGTGAGCCTCAGGGAGAGTTCGAGCCTCGTCGCGTACACCGTGCTTGACGGCGCTGAACGCGTCCCCCCGTTCGTGGCGGTAATGGTGACCCCCGTGAACGACCCGCCCATTGACAGCTGGACCCTGTGACCGTGCTGCACAGCATACGAGAGTCCCAGTCCGCTCTGGCTGCGGCTGGGTCTCTCGAGTGTCAGGGGGCACACCGGATGGGGAGAGTCTTGAGAGCTTCCTGTCGCAGTTGCCTAGCCTGTGGAGACAGGGAGAGTTTCGACCGACACACGCGCGGAGGAGGAGGGGACCTCGCACTTCGGTGGCTCTCCCTAACCCCTTCGAGGGGGTTTGGTGCGAAGTGCTGGGCTGGCTCCAGCAGCAGCCCGACGCCAACTGCCGCGGATTTGATGGATCGGCTGATACGGTGCTACCCGGAGCGTTACAGCAGGCGTCAGCTGCGGACCCTACAGCGCAGAGTCAGCCAGTGGCGCGGTGCTATGGCGAAGCAACTGGTGTATGCTTCAACCAAAAGCAGAGGGGCCAATTGTGAGGCGCGACCGGTTGTGAGGCGCGACCGGTTGTGAGGCGCGATCGGTTGACATCGGATCCATGGGCGTCAGTTAGAAGCCGTCAAGAGCTCGGTAACATTCTCCAGTGAGGCAACAGCCGGCCAAGTAATTGTTGTTGCTCTCTCATTGCTTGCACCGGACGTCCACTCAGGCTCAGCAGGCACGCCGGGAGGCGGTACAGAAAGCCAAGAGACAGGGGCTCGCTGTTAGCGCCGGGCTTAAACTGACCCATTAGCGTGTCGCCGTTCAGGGAAAATGTCCGCTTAACTGGTCAGCGATTATGTCCGCTCTTAACGTTGCCGATGGTAACAGACGATGAAGTGGTGGGCCTGGGGACAGTCCCCACGAGATCGGGGACTTCGGCCGCCAGATACTTCCTTACTGTGTTCCTGGAGATGCCCAGCTCCCTTGCGATGCCCCGTACGGACACGCCCCTGTTGCTGGCGTCATGGACCGCGTTCCACCAGGCCCGCTGACGTCGGTTGGGCTTGCGCCGTGCCCTGATCACCGTCTGGGGAACTCCCTTTCCAGAGTGGTTCGTCTCGCCGACCGATGTCAGCTCACCGTTTCTCCGGTGGAGTACCGCTCCGTTGAGGGCTTGGTCGGGGACGCTGGTCCGAGGGACACTGCTTCTGAGCGTCCCGGGTTTCGGAGGAGCCTCCTGGGATGGGATGATGTATCCGTCGTGGAGTACTCTCAGGCTGCCGTCCAGACCTTCGAGCACCTCCACCCTGGTTCCGGCGTAGCTCGCACGTCGATCGTCGGGCGCCAGTTGCAGGGTGTGCCACCGGTACCTCAGCGTGTTGTCCCTGGCGACCTTCCGGGAGTGCTTATAGCAGAAGACCCTGTCTAGGTGGATGTCTGGATCGAGGGGACGGTAGGCCCCGTCGGGTTCCCGTGCCGGCACCCGGAACTGCTCGTTGAAGCGTGGCAGGAAGTCGCTCAGCACCCTGTTGGCCTCGGCGATGGTGGAAGCTCCCTCCAGGCGCAGCTCCGTGACCAGTCTGTCCTGGAAGGTTCCCGCCATGCGCTCCACGCGGCCTTTGGCCTGCGGTGAACGTGCGAGGATCAACTCAATGCCGAGTTCGTCCATGGCCCGGGTGAACTGGGTATCACCGGACGACATCGGATTGGCATCGATCCTGGGAGTGAACACGGCGTGTCTGTCGGTGTACAGAGACAGCGGTATGCCCCAGCGTCTGATCAGGCCCTCCAGGAGCATGAAGTAGTCGTGGGTGGTCTCCTCCCGGCAGAATAGAGCGCCAGCCACACAGCCGGTGGAGTCGTCGACCGCCAGCAGCAGGGTGAACTGCGATCCCCGATCCTCCAGCCACCTGTGATGGCTGCCGTCTATCTGTATGAGCATCCCCTCCCGCGGCATCCGCTGACGACGGATCCGGTGGGTGGGTGGACGCCGACGTCGGGGGCTGGCGAGGCCGGCTCCGACCAGGATCCGTCTCAGGGTGACACGACCGATCTCTATACCCTCTCGTTCACTTAGCAACTCACTCAGATGAGTGTGATTGGCGCCCCGGTACCGGGTGCGGGCGAGGTGGACGACTTCGGCGATCACGCTGTCCGACGTGGCATTGGGAGGTCTTCGACCCCGGTTGCCGTGAGCGAGTGCGGCCGCGCCATCCTCTCTCTAGGCCGCCAGTAGTCGCCTTGTGTGGCGTGCGCTCACTCCCATGAGGGTCGCTGCCTGCTCCGTCGTCATCTGCTGTGTCAGTAGACTGTTGAGGACCTGAAGTCTTGCCATCTCTCTCTGGGTCAATGTCACACTCTCCATAGTGCGGACATTTTCCCTGAACAGTTAGGGAGGACCTAATCCCTGATCATCGACAATCTAACGGACTGTTGAAAAAGCCGGGGCGTAGTCACAGTAATTCACGACCAACTTGCGCCGACCCAACGACTCGGTCGCCTGACACGGACTCTTCCTGTTGCCGTTGCCAAGAGACATCGGCCCCATCTGAAGGGTTAATCGCCACATACGCTACCTTTTTCAGTGCAACCAGAGCCTCTCGCCCCCTCGCGGGCGCGGGTGGGCCTGTCGACGCGCCCCCGCCGCTTCCAGCCGAAGACTCGCCCCCTCGCGGGCGCGGGTGGGCCCACCCCGTTGGGCAGCTGTATGATGAACAAACACTCGCCCCCTCGCGGGCGCGGGTGGGCCGCGGGGACCGCGGCCGCCGGGCGGCCAGGGCGGCTCGCCCCCTCGCGGGCGCGGGTGGGCCCCAGGAAGTCGCCCATACGCCTTACCGCCTTCTTCAAGTTGTGCGCCAGAGCGATATGTACCCCTCACAGTCCACCTTCCGCAATCCACGCAACCGGCTCCTTGCCCAACCCAACCTGTCCTGTGACGCGAACACCCCCTCAGCTATTGTCTTCCGCTTGCGCATCTCTCTGCGGAAGACTTCCCCCTCATTCAATTCCTTCGCCTCGAGGAACAACGAGTAGAACATGCTCAGCGCCACATATCGGCGCTTTTGGTTCGCCGGTAGGCACTTTGTCTTTACAGGACACCTCTGACAGTCCTGTTGACGCGCCACATACTGGTATGCAAGATCCTTCTTGATATGAACGCGCTCCTGCGCAGAATCTTGCCTTCAGGACACACCAGATGGTCGCCTCGATACTCAAAGCCCCCCTTTGCGATCATGTTCTTCGCATGGTTGGGGTGAAAGGGGATGTAGGCGGTTATGCCCATGTCGCTCAGGCGTTCCCTGAGTCGCCCCGCGTTGTACCCCGTGTCGGCCGCGAACGTCTCGGGAGTAACCGGCAACTGCTTCAGCATTCCCCCGACTGCCTTCCACTCACCCTCGCTGGCGTGGGTCGCCTTGCGCGCCACTATGAAGCCGCCGCTCTCGACTATCACGTTCTCCTGATAA
>DAOUJZ010000005.1:0-25687 GCA_034421955.1 Dehalococcoidia bacterium
GCTGATGAACGACATACGCAAGACGGCGGACGTGCCGGTCATCTTCCTGTCGGTGTACGGCCAGGACGAGACCGTCGCCAGGGCCTTCGACATGGGGGCGACGGACTACCTGGTCAAGCCCTTCTCGCCGACGGAGCTTGCGGCGAGGATCAGGGCGGCCCTCAGGAGGCGGCTGGAGCCCTTCCAGAGCGAGCCGTCGGGACCCTACGCCGCCGGGGGCTTGGGTATCGACTACGCCCTGCGCCGGGTGACGCTGGCCGGGGAGCCGGTGGAACTGACGGCCACGGAGTACGCGGTGCTCTACGAGCTTACGGTCCACGCCCCCCGCACGCTGACCCACAGCGTGCTGTTACAGCGGGTCTGGGGTCCGGAGAAGGTCGGCGAGCCCTGGCTGGTGCGGGACATGGTGAGGAGGCTCCGTCGCAAGCTGGGCGACGATGCCGCCGACCCCAAGTTCATCCTCACCGAGCCCCGCGTCGGCTACCGGATGGAGATGGGGGAGGCGACGGGAGAGGTCGCAGAGAAGCCTTGAAGCGGACGGGGCGATACGGGAGCGCTGGCGCTACTCCCTGGCCCGTATGACGACGCGGCCTCCGTCCTCAACGTCGATTTCAGGTTGTGCCTGTCGAGCTGGAGCCGACCTCAGACCACCCCAGACCCCTAGGCGGTGCTATTGCCATGTTGTATCTGCCGGTGCCGACGGCGACCGTGCGCGCATCACGTAGGCGAGGCCCAACAGCGCGGCCAATACCATCAGCTCAAACGCCATGTATTTCACGAGCGTGACCACCCCAGTTAGGCCATAAGCGCCGAGGCTCGCGTAGCGCAGTTCCCCGATGCCGGACCAGGCCAACACGAAGATCACCCACACGTAGAGCCCTCCCCAATAGCCGTCCAGACCGGCCAAGAGCATCCCCGCATAACCGCTCATGAAAGCTGCGGCCACCAGGGCTAGGACAGCATTCCTACGGAACCGGAAACCACGCGAATCGAAGTTGCCGAGCAACCACACCTCCAACAGCATCACGGCCAACCCCACAGCTCCCGCTATGAGGTAGGCAAAATACACCTGCAGGAGGCCACCCTCCGCTGGTGAACTGGTGCCCAACCCCAACGCGGCCGCTGCCCACACGACCACGAAGCACATGTGCATGAGGCTGTGCCGCGATGCCCGCCTCGCGAACCAGAGCAGCACGCCAAACTGCGGCAAAAAGGCTACAGCCGCTATGAGGTTCACGATGAGGTTCAGACGTAGAGCCAGGTCACCTGCCTCGGTCGTCGGCGAGAGCGTGTACACCAGCGTGTACACCAGTAGCGCCACACCCAGATTCAGCATCCAGATTAGGGCCGTCCACAGGCTGTACCCCCACAGCAGCACCAGCAAGTCCCGTCCTTGCCGGCGAACGCGGTCGTAGAACAAGAAGAGGAGCACGAAGGTCGTGATGACCCCGAGCAGGTTCGATGCGACCTGAATCGCCGTTAGGGCTTCGTACTCGCCCACCACGGAGCCGATACCCGCATACGCGGTCGATGCCACTATGTCGGCGACAATGGAGATGCCGACGACCAGCGTTAGCTCCCAGCGATAGACCGTCAAGAACCGCCGCATGCTAGGAACCCCCTGGCGGCGTGGGCGTCGGGGTAGCATCGTCATCATCGACGCCGATAACGCTGCACGAGTACATCCTCGGTACCGGCCCTGAGCAAATAGGTCCTGGGTCATTTCCACCAGGAACCGGCGGCGGCGGCGCTGGCCCGCCATCCTCGTATTCGACGACGCTCACCATGAAGTCCCTCAAGCCATGCACGTCGGAGACGAGCATCGGCAGGCTCTCGTCGACGCCGATCCGTCCGCCGAACTTGGCCACGCGTGCTTCGTGCGCTGCCGTGACCGCCTGCTTGAGCGCCGGCAGCGTCATTTCGAGCTGGTCGCGGTACTTGGCGTAGTCCTCCGGCCTGCGCGACTTCCACAAGCCTCTCTCGGGGTGAAAGGCCACGACTGTCCCGTCCTCTTGCCGTTGCACGTCATATGCAATCCAGGGGGTCGAGTCCCAGGCCCCCACCGAGTATTCGATTGGCGGCGCGAGGAACAGCACCATCTCCCTGCCCATGATCCCGCCCAGGCCGGATTCACTCTCCACAAGCAACCCCTCAAAGTACGCAGTCAGCATCTCGATGTGTCCCTGCTCGGCAATCAGGGCGCCATAGAGGAGCACCTCGGTCGTGATTTGCTCAGGGCCGGTGCCCAGGATGTACTCGTGCACGCGCACGTCGGCGAAGCACTTGATGATAAGTGCGCCCTCTACCGACGGCTCAACAAGGGATGATGGGGTCCGCCACGAATGGGGCCATGTACAACGCTCCGTGCCGGTCATGTACGTGCCACGCACCACTACATGAGGCACAAACCTGGGCCCCCGTTCAAACAGTCGGTTCCCTCCAAGCACGTCCGCAATCGTCTCCGGCGCGTCTCCGGGCTCCCACCTCGAGTCAGCTGCCCCAGGCACTTGCGGCGGCGCACCAGGAGCGCACGGGTCGATGGTGGTATCCGGCCCATCATGCTCGTGCTCATGCTCGCAGGGCGGAGTCACAACCGTCAGATAGCCCTCGTACGGCGATAGGGGTGTTGGCGTTGACCGGTCGCCGCAGGCCGCGAACACGACCAGTCCCACGAGAGATGCGGTTACGACGATGATGCGCGCGTTCATGTTCTCTCCTTCACCGCGACTGGCAGTTGGCCATCATGGCGAGGATGTCGTACGCCTGCGGCCGACAGTGGTTCGTGTCGTCGGCGTAGCTCATGATGGAGTGCTCGGTATTTGTTGGGTATGCGTTCAGCGGCCGCCCGACCCCGATGACCGCCGTCTCGTCGGACTCGTCCAGAGCGTCGTCGACGATGCTGACGAGCTCAGTGCCGGACCGCTCCCCGGCGGCGACGGTGAGGGTGCGCGGCAGGATGAAGTCGTCATCCTTCATAGCGGTGCTGCCGGCGCCGGCGTACAGCCTGAGTTCGAGGCCGCCGTTCGGGGCGGGTTGGTTCAGCGTGGTGGTGATGGTCACGGCACCGGCGGCCTCCTGCACCCGGTCCGCTACATGCAGCCTCGGAACGGCCTAGGTCGCTCACGAGCTCAGCGCGTAGATGACCGCTATCGACCCCGCAACGACTAGGGCCACGAGAACGAAGGCCAAGAATGCCTCGCCCGAGTTGTTGCGTTTCATGCACTCCCTCCTCGCATCAACCGCCCGCCCCCGCGAGGTGAACGAGGACGGACGGCTGGAGGAGGACCTGGGGCGGTGCAGGAGGAATGCCGTAGTTGCAAGCTGGGCGCCGACCGCAGGCCGCCCCAGGGCCCCGTTTGCTCGCTCGGCCGTAGATGTACGCTCACGCCGACTGCCCTTGTGCGTCGAACCTGGCAGCACGGACACCGTCAGCGTCGTTACGACCGCCAAGAGCGGAGTTGCGCCGAGCCGGAGGTCTCCCCTCGCCATCAGTACACTCGATAGCCGACGGCGACAGCATCTGCCCGGTTCCTAGCACACAGAACTAGCAGAGTGATACCTCATCGTCTCTATGACACGCGTATCATCCGCGATAACTTCTGTATGAGTTTCCGTATAATGCTGTATGAGTCGTCATACATCCGCGCCGCGCGAAGGCACGGCCGCACTCCATCCTTGGTCCAGTCGGCCTATTAGCCGCCATGGTCATCCGGCCGGAATTGCTGCGAAGCCAAACGCTTGTGGAAACAGGTCTCCCAAAGCTCAGTGCGCCTGAATCGGATCTGCCCTGGGGCCGACTCAAGAGGCACTACTTTTAGGGATTGCCCAGAATTGCTACCAAGAGAAACGCTCTCCACGGTGAGCAGCTATGGGAGATGGGGGCAGGCCATACCCAGGCGAAGCCAAGAACCACCTTGCACCTCCCTATTCACACTGCATGCCAAGGCATAGCAGCCTGCTTCTCGCCGCCGGCCGTACTACCATGGAGAACGGCTACTTCGAGAGCTTCAACCATAAGCTGAGGGATGAGCAGCTCGGGCGGGAGGTCTTCTCCACGCTGCTGGAGGTGAAGGCGCTGACGGAGAGCATCGGCAACCTACAACTGCACCAAGCCGCACAGTTCACGAGGCTACAGGCCGCGGGCGCCAGAGACTTTCCTACCCAGAGACGCTGTTCTCAGCCCGCCGGTCTAACATAGCGACTGGTAAAAGCGATGGGGCAGGTCAGGATGGCACCAATGCGCCCCTGCTCAGGAAGGGAGCAGGAAACTCTTCGAGTTGCCGCCTATGGCAATCAGGCCGTTCGAGTTCAGGCCTCCGATCGCGATGAGCCCGGTGGCGTTGACGCCGCCTACGGCAACGATGCCAATCGCGTTGACACCGCCCACGGCGACGATGCCGATCGAGTTGACGACGCCGAGTGTGACAAGCCCCAGGGCGTTGAGCACGCTCAGGGCGGCGAGGCCGAAGGCGTTGAGCCCGCCCATGGCCACCACGCCGATTGCGTTCCATCTCCCGATGGCGATCTGGCCGACAGCGTTGTCCCCGGAAGTCACTGACGCGTCGTTCATGCGGCGCCTCCTATGGGTGCAGTGCCCTTGTTCGGCTCAGACCATATCGGCGGGATGCGACCGGGACAACTACCACGCATCGGCGCTTACCTCCCGTGCCATGTTTCGTCTCTACGATGCGCAGGGAGGGGGCTTTTCCTGCAGCCTGCTAAATCCTGGTCCAGTCGGTGCAAGTGCGGTTTGGGCACCCCAACAGTATTGTTGCTAGGTAAGCTCCAATCGTCGCAGGTCAGCATCCCCGCAACTCACTACTTTTAGGGATCGCCCCAAATTACGACCAAGAGGAACGCTCTCCACGGCGAGCATCTATCCGAGATGGGAGCGATCCAATGTCAGTCGGCCCGACATAACGGCTGGTACAAACGATGGGGGCAGGTCACGATTGCTGACCCACGTTGGCCTATCAGTCGTCCAGTAGCCCGTTGCGGACTGCCCAGACGACCAAGCCCTGCCTGGAGCCAACCGCCAATTTGTCCTGGATTCGGTAGATGGCGTTGCGCACGGTCGATGCGCTGTTGCCCTGCACCTGCGCAATCTCCGAGTAGGAGTGGCCACTGGCATACATCGTTAGCACCTCCCGCTCCCTCTCCGTGAGCGCTTGGGAGTTCTGCCCGTTGGCCGACTGGGACTGGTCGTGCGCAACAGCACACGCCCGCCTGAGGACGGGAAGCGGTATGCGCACCAGGCCCATCGCCACGTCCCGCACCGCCTCCAGGAGGTCCGAGAGGCCAGCATCCTTGATGACGTACCCCGAAGCTCCAGCCGCCACCGCCGCGATGACCGCATCGTCGTCCGTCGACGCAGTCAACATCAGCACCCGAGTGTCGGGCAAGAGGTCCACGATTTCACGGCAGGCGGCCACCCCATCCTTACCCGGGATCATCAGGTCCATGATGACAGCATCCGGTCGCAGGTTCTCCGCCAGCGGAACCGCCTTCTCGCCGTCGGAAGCCTGCCCCACAACCTCAAAGTCTCCCGTGTTCTCCAGCACGCGCCGCAGGCTGTCATGTACCAAGGGATGGTCGTCCACCACCAACACGCGGATCCGGCCATTTTCAGACATATCAACCACCTCCTTGAATTCAGGCCTGTCCGGCCCCGTCATGCGATAGGGCCCTGGGAAGCACACAGTTCACCGATGTTCCCAGGGCAGGTCCATCCGAGGTCACGACCAACCGGCCGCCCATCCGCTCCGCCTCCACCTTCATGCCTGCGAACCCCCGTCCCCGCTCCGCGTAGTCCTCGGGAAGCCCCACCCCGTTATCCTCCACCTTGAGGCTGATCCAGTCCCCCTCGAAATCCAGCACGAGGCACACGCTGCTGGCACCGGCATGCCTGAAGGCGTTGGTCAGAGCGTTGTGCGCAATCGAGAAGAGACGAGAACGGGTTTCCACGCTCAACTCCGGCTCGTCACCGTACTGCTCCATCCGCGTCGGCACTGAGGTGATCCTCTGGAACGTCTCGGTGTGGGCGCGTAAAACGGACCCCAGGCTCCTTCCTTCGAAGAGGCGTCCGGCGTCGATGGAGCGTCTGAGCTCCCACATCACCGACCGGGACAGCTGAGAGGTGGCCTCCAGCGTCTCCGAGAGTTTCGCGTTGGAGTCTCCCGCCAGGGTTCGGGCGCTGTCTACTCCGAGGGAGATCATGTAAACGGACTGCGCCGCTGTGTCATGGATCGACTGGGAAAGGCCAATGCGCTCTTGGTGCAGTGCACGCTCTCTCGCAGTCGCCCTCAACCGGCCGGCCCTCTCGAACCTGGCCACCAGGTTGACCACCAGCACCACCGCGTACATCGCCCCCACCCTCACAGCAACAACCATGTCGTCCCGAGGCGCCAAGTCGAGCCCTTCCCCCACGGTAATGCACACCGCAGCGTAGATCAGGCCAACCAAGGTTACCCACGCCAGGTTGAGCCTCACCGAAGTGAACAGCACGGCGAACACCGCCAGTACGGGGTAGTACAGCACGTGGGTGAACATGGCGGAGAATCCTCCGGCTGTCCACACTCCGGAGGTCACCAACGCCACGTCCACGGCGTTTGTCGCCAGCATCCACCTCCAGGTGAAAGACCGTTCCGACCGTAGCCGAAGATGGATGAACCCGTTGAAGACGACCAGCAGGCCGATGGTAACCGAATAGGAGGTGTACTTGGCCAGCGGGAAGGGAAAGGGCGGCTGGAACAGAATGTACAGGACCAGTGCGGCCACGAGCCAGCGCACCCAGACGGACACGCCGGCGGCGTAGCGCACCTCGTAGTCGCCCGCCCAGTTGGCACGCCAGAACCGGTCCCGGACCAACCTGAAAGGGTGGGGCAGCAGGGTGGGCGCCTGTGAGAACTTTGAAGGGCCCCCGTTCACGATTGCACCTCAGACGTGGCCGGTAGTTGCTGTTCTGACAATGTACCGCGTCAGGGCGCGCGCGAAAGGTCAAAGCTGAGGGTGTCGGGTTGCGTTTATGAACGCTTCAACTGCAATTTTGACCACTCATCATCACAGTCAAGAAAGCCTTACACCCACCAAGCCAAGCATGTGCAATTGCCGCTGAAGCCCAATTGCCATCTCGAAGTTCAGGATCGGCCAACGCAGCAGTCTCTGAGGGAGGGCATGGGAGAGGGGAATTTGCGCTCCATGCCGACACAACAGGGCCTTCAGCGCAGCGGAGTAGCCCACGGCTTCCCGGATGGCTCCGGCCAACGATTGGAGCCCTATGGAGAGGCCTCTCCTTGCCCTGGTCTCCCTTGTTGTCGCGGCGCCTCGGTCGGGGGGCTGTCACGCCCCTGATGCTGGCGAGCAGGCCGCTGTGCACCGAAGTCGGCGCGCCGCGGCGCGCATGGCCAAAACAACTTCTACGCGGAGAGTGAAAGGGGAAGGAAATGAATGGACGAACAGGAATCGTCATCGGAGTGATCGCAGTGGTGGTGTCAGTTGCCGCCGTGCTGACGTTTACGGCGTCACCCGACGGCGTGCGGGCGCAGGCCAACTGCCCAAACACCCTGAACCAGTACGCCACCAACTTCGACACCTGCATGAGGGAGGCCCTGAACTCCCGCTTCAGCGGCCTGGACGTCTCGACGGACTCCGACGAACGCACCGTCACGGTGAGCGTACGCGGCGGCAGCAGCCTGGAACGGCACAGCCGCTTCCGGGGCTGGAGGGTTGAGTCCGTCTCTTTCAAGCTCCAATCCCGCGCAAGGGGAGGCGGGCAGACCTCGACTCAAACCGGGACCGCCAAACCGGAAGCACCGTATGTTTTCAGGGACATTCCCCTGCCGGCCACCGGCGGCACGGTAGACTACTTCGTTGAGGCACGGCTCGAGCCGGTCTCAAGTTCAGCTGGCAACAGGGGCGTGGACTTCCACTTGTCCGGTAAGGGGTCGGTCTCCTACACCATACAGCCACGGCCAACCCCAACCCCAACGCCAACTGCAACGCCCAGACCGACCCGGGTGCCTGACACAGACATTGTGTACGCGGAGGTCACGAGGGGTGGGTATCGCGAGGGCGAAGGGCAGTTTGGGAACCGACGCGAATACGATTTCGTGTGGAAAACCACCGGCCAGCAGCCGAATTGGCATTCGGTGGGGTACCGTAAGCTCGACTCCCGCTGCAAGCGGATCAGCGACTCGACGTTCGAGCGATACAACGGGCACGCTACAGCCCATACACTGACGCTCAAAGAGCCGGAGAGCGGTCTGCCCAACGACCAGAGCTGGAAGTTCAGTATCGAAGCCGGGTCGGCCACCGTGTTCCTGTACTCACGTTCCGCCTGTGGTCCCAGCCGGATCGGGCAACCCTTTGATCTCCAGACAGGCGTGCCTTCCATCTTCGATGAAGTCCCTGTGGCCCACGATGGCAAGGACTTCGCCTTCAAGCTGCGGTTCAGCTCAGAACCCAAGTCGAATTTCAGTTACGTGAACATGCGCGACGATGTGCTGACTGTAACCGGCGGCGCAGTGGTAGGGGCTAGCAGATTGGATAAGTCAAGGTCAAGCAACCGGGGCTGGCTCATCACCATTGACCCTGATGGGAACCCTGACGTGGTCGTGACGTTGCCGACCACCACGGACTGCAATCTGGATTCAGCGGTGTGCAATAACCAGGGTGTGCCTCTGGGAGACACAGGAACCATCGCTGTTCCGCGCCGGTAGTGGTCAATGGGTGGGATCGCGCCGGTCCGGGTCAGTCCCGGGCTGCGCTGTATGCCCTGTTGCACATCCGCGTGGAGCCGAAGGCCGTTCGGTCAAGGCAGGCCAACCCTCGCCTTCGGCTCTGCGCGACTGCGAGGACAGGCCGGTCTGCGAATCCCTCCTGAAACCTCTTTCGCGCCGGTCAATCCCGCCAACTCACGCAAGCCGGGTGAGTCTGGGGGCTGACCCACTCCAACAACGCGCCGGAGGCGGGACCGGCACAGGTGGAGACAACAATCAGGAGAACGATGAGTAGTAAGCAGAGTCGTGATGCAATCGCCCACGTCCGTGGCAACGGAGGAACGCCGTGATGAAATCCATCAGAACACTGCGATTCAAACCCTTAGCCGGTGTGCCGCTCGTCCTGTTCGCACTGCTGGCCATCACCCTCTCGATGGCCGCATGCGAGGACGACGCCCAGACCGTCCGCGAAGCCAACCAAACTCCCGCCGTGTCCACCACCACGGCAGAGACTCCTATCCCCAGCGCCGAAATCCATGTGACAGAGCTGAAGGAAGGCGACTGCGTCAATTCCACGTTGCCCGAGGGCATTATCATCGACACCGTGGTCATCGTCCCCTGTTCGGGCGACTGGCAATACCGCGTACTCAGGTCATTCCAGGCTGCCGACGCCAAGGCTCTTCCGGACGAGAGGTTCTTCCTCAGCCAAGTTTCCGAAAACTGCGACCGGGAAACCTACTCCTACCTGTCCCCGTCAGCCGAGGGGTGGGAGCAGGGAGACCGGACGATTACGTGTCTTCAGCTGGCGCCGGAGCTGGTGATCTCTGACCTGCTTGAGAGTTTGGAAGTGAACGCGGACGATCTCAGTGGCGACGAAGCGTCATGCCTGGAGGAGTGGGTGGCAGGCGCCAACTTGATCGCTTCTTTTTCTGAGTCCGACGCCCCTGCGCTGATTACCGATTTCGAAGGACAGCTGGAGAGATGTGCTCCCAACCTGTTGGGCTTGGCCGCCGCGACTCCCACAGTGGAGCCAACTGCCACGACAGCCCCGGCAAGCACGCCCACGCCGGAGCCGACCGTTACCGCCGAGCCCGCAGTAGGCACACAGTTGTCGGCGGCCGAAGTGTACGCCCGCGTTGCTCCGTCCATAGTCTTCATTGAGACCCCGGCGGGAACGGGCAGCGGCGTCCTCATTGAAGGAGGTTTCATAGTAACCAACCGCCACGTCGTCTGGCCCTACGAGTCGGTCTGGGTAACGTTCCCGGATGGCGCCTGGTATGAGGACGTGCCCGTCATCGGCTGGGACGCATTGTCGGACCTTGCCGTGCTCGGCCCTGTCGAAACACCGGTCGCCCCGTCGGAGCTCGCGGACGGAGAGGACCTGACGCCCGGCAGCGAACTCTACCTGATTGGATACCCCGCCGAGGTTGAAGCCTACCCTGAGCCGACGATTAGCCGCGGCATCCTGTCGCGGTACCGTGAGTGGGAGTGGTTTGGCATGACTTACTTCCAGGCCGACGCGACCATCGCGGGGGGGCAGAGCGGCGGTGCGCTCGTCAACGACAGGGGCCAGGTCGTCGGCATCTCCACCCTGTCCTTCAGCGAGGCAGGATATGCACTGGCAACTTCCATTGCTGATGACTTGGTGATCATCGATGAGCTGATCCTGTGGGGTTGGGACACCGCCGACCCGTCTAGGAGAAGGCTTCCGACCGGAGAGGGCGCATTCGCCCAAACGGTCACACTTCCCAACCGATGGACCGCCGCCACCTTTGTTCTGGACGGAGAGGCCGGGCGGGTACTTCAGGTGCAACTTGACGGCCCAGGGGATGGGGCATTCACCGTCGTGGGACCGGCGGGGCTGGTCTTCGAGGCGGACGAAGGCGTTACCGGTACGGAGTATCTCGAGTTGGAGATGTCGGTTGACGGGCCCCATTTCGTCACAGTCCACATGTTCTCTGCAGGGCCGCAGGAGTTCGAACTGGCCAGCAACGTGCCGCTGAAACACTTCCCGGATCCGGATGATTTGGAGACCATTCAAGTATGGGAGACCATCAGCGGAAACGTCGACCAGCCGCTGGACCATGACAGCTTCTGGCTGCGGCTGGGGGAGGGCGAGTCGGTGGCGATCTTCGCTGAATCGGTGAGCATCGACACCCTTGTCGCCGTGGGACTCCCCGGGTCGCCGGAGACCATCGCCCTTGACAATGACAGTGGCGGCGGCACGTTCGGGACTGATTCGGTGTTGTTCTATCGCGCCTTGCAGGCAGGGGTCTACTTCATCGACGTAGCCGACGCGGTAAACGCAAGTGTCGGCGGGTACCTGCTGGGCGTGGAGGCAATCGATGCCCTTGAGCTTTGGGACGGCAACGATGACGGAGCGATCACCTGTGATGAGGCAAGAGCGAACAACATCGCCGTCGTCACTTTCACGCATCCAGCCTACGCGTACATGAATGACGATGACGGCGACGGGGTGGCTTGCGAGTAGATCAACCTGCAAAGTTGGGAATGCCGGCATCAGTCCATTTCGGGTTGTGGCAGCCGGTGAGTGCCGTTGGTATCGCGCCGCCCAAGCATGGTCAGATGTGTTCAGAGGGGAGGCTCACATGAACGCTGGGATAGCAGGCCTCCGGCGCCGGAGACGGTGCTGCCATCAGACCCTGTTCCCCGTCTTGCCGGTCGAACATAGCGAGTGGTACGAACGCTGGGGGGCAGGTCAGATGCTGAAGCGCGGCGACGTCGGGGTAAACCACCAGATGATCCCCAAGCATATGGGCCGCTTCATCGTGGAGCTCGCCGCCTGCGACCACCACCGGCAAACCGATGTGCTCGACCAACTTGAGGAATGGCTTGGGGGACAAGCGCCTGCGCCACATCGACCTGGCGGCTGGCTCGACCTAATGGACTGATGCCCACCACCATCCATGCAGTCAAGGTCGAAGGAGGGCGCGCCGCCCTGCTCTGTGGGGCCGAGCCGCGTGGCAACGAGGGGTATGTCCGGGCCTCCATCTTCCTCTCGTATCGGCTGGGCGGCTTTCCTGTGCCACCCGGCCACATACTCTGCCCTGGATGCACGCGGCACCCGCCTATCTCCACGCTGTAGGATTCGCCCAATGCCCACTGACTATACCAGCACCTACGAAGCGATCGCTGCGTGGCACGGCCAAGACGAACGCAGGCGCCGCTCACCAGAGGCCGACTATGGCATCAACGGGTCGGACGGCCAGACCGCACAGGTCTATCGCGTGGGCTACCTCACGGACACCGGAGAGGTCTTCGCTGTCGGGCTGATGCCGCCTGTGGCACCAGTCGAGGTGCTCGGTGGGGTCGTCGAGCAGGAGGGGCACATGACGTTCGACCCAGGACTCCCAAGGATCAAGCAGAGCCGGACGCTTGATGCCGTCCTGGAAGGCTGGATCGAGCAGTGTGGCCTAAGGGTCAACGGCCTGCAGTGGATACGAGAGCGCATCAGTCGAGGGCCCTAGAGCCTCGCCAAGTAGCCACTACTTTTTGTCCACCTGCTGCGCCGAGTGCCGTTCTCGACTGGTACAGCACAACCGGGCGCATAGCCAAGTTGATACTATTAGCCCGCCCCTGCTCGCCACCGCCTCGCCCTCCGCTACGAAGCAGCACGTAGCCACGAGGCGCTTCCGCCGTCCTGGGCGCCTCACCGTTCGTCACGGGACTTATTGTCCGAAGCTATCCACAGCCTGAGCGGTGTGCCCGATTGCCTCGCTTGTGAATTTGTGATACAACTCACATAGGGCGACGTGGCTAACCAAAGCCTTCACACCAACGACCTCTCCTCCGCTCCCGAAGTCGTCGTGCAGCGGTTGCCGCGGTACCTGCGCGCACTCTCCGACCTCCAGCGCGCCGGACAAGAGGTCATCTCCTCGCAGCAACTGGGCGAACTGCTACAGGTCACGCCAGCACAGATTCGCAAGGACCTGTCCTACTTCGGCCGGTTCGGCAAGCAGGGGCGCGGCTACTCCATCCGCCATTTGCTCGAGCGGCTCCGCTACATCCTCGGCCTCGAGCGCACCTGGAACGTCGCGGTCGTCGGCGTGGGCAGGCTGGGACGCGCCATCATCTCCTATCAAGGCTTTGCGCCGGAGGGCTTTCGCGTCGTGTGCGCGTTCGACGCCGACCCGCGCCTCATCGGCCAGATGGCCGGGGGGCTCATGATTCACAGCATGGAGCGTATCGACGAGGTGCTGCGCGCCGAGCAGGCGCAGATCGCCGTCGTCTCGGTGCCGGCGAGCGAGGCGCAGGCGGTGATCGATGTGCTGGTCGGCGCGGGGATAAAGGCCATCCTCTCCTACGCGCCCATGGCGGCGTACGTGCCGCCCGACGTCCACATGCGCAGCGTCGACCCCGTGCTCGAGCTGCAGTCGATGACCTACTACCTGAGCACGCCCGAGGAGCGTGGAGGGATCTAGCCCTGCGCTGACGGGCGCTGGCGCTCGGGAACGCCGGGGCCGCGGCGTGCGCGCCGGCGTGCAATGTCCAGGCGCACCTGCGCACGCCGCAAGGAGCGCAGCGCGCGCTCCAAGTCGACCTCCCCACTCAGCTCGGCGATTCTGGCTTGGGCGCGGCGGAACGCCTCCTCCGCACGTGATTCGTCGATCTCCTCGGAGCGTTCGGCAGCATCGGCCAGCACGACGACGCGGTCGCCCGTCACCTCCATGAAGCCGCCCGTCACGGCGAGGTAGGTCTCCTCATCGCCGGAGCGGTAGTGCAACTCGCCCGGCAGCAAGGCAGTCATCAGCGCGGCATGGTGCGGCAGGATACCGAGTTGCCCCTCCGCGCCCGGCGCGGTGACCGCATCGACATCTCCCTCGAAAAGGGCGCGCTCTGCCGTGATGATCTCAAGCCGCATGTGCGCCATGATCGCTCCTAAACCACTCTCGCAGCTTGCTTACTTCCCTCACTGCTTCCCTACGCTGCCGCTCCCTGACGCTCGCGGGCGCGGGCGGTAACCTCGTCGATGGTGCCGGCCATGTAGAAGTCCTGCTCCGTGACGTCGTCGTGCTGCCCGGCGAGGATCTCGGCGAAGCCGCGCACCGTCTCCGCAACGGGCACGTAGCGCCCCTCGCGGCCGGTGAACTGCTCGGCGACGAAGAAGGGCTGCGAGAGGAAGCGCTGTATCTTGCGCGCCCGCGCTACCGTCACCTTGTCCTCCTCCGACAGCTCTTCGATACCCAGAATAGCGATGATGTCCTGCAGGTCGCGGTAGCGCTGGAGCACCTGCTGAACGCCCCGCGCCGCCTCGTAGTGGTCGCGCCCCACGATACTGGGGTCGAGCGCGCGCGAGGACGAGGTGAGGGGATCGACCGCGGGGTACAGCCCCTGTTCTGCGATCGATCGCTCCAGCGCGATGACGGCATCGAGGTGGCCGAACGTCGTCGCGACGCCCGGGTCGGTGTAGTCGTCCGCAGGCACGTAGATGGCCTGGAAGGAGGTGATGGAGCCCTTGGTGGTGGAGGTGATGCGCTCCTCCAGATCACCCATCTCGGTGCTGAGCGTCGGCTGGTAGCCGACCGCGGACGGCATCCGCCCCAGCAGCGCCGATACCTCCATGCCCGCCAGGATGTAGCGGTAGATGTTGTCGATGAAGAGCAGCACGTCCTGGCCCATCGTGTCGCGGAAGTACTCCGCCATTGTCAACCCCGTGAGCGCGATGCGCAGCCGCACGCCGGGCGGCTCGTTCATCTGGCCGAACACCAGCGCCGTGTTGGCCAGCACGCCCGACTCCTTCATCTCGTTCCACAAATCGTTGCCCTCGCGCGAGCGCTCGCCGACGCCCGCGAAGACGGAGTAGCCCTGGTGGACGTTGGCGATGTTGCGGATGAGTTCCTGGATGATGACCGTCTTGCCGACACCCGCGCCGCCGAACGCGCCGACCTTGCCGCCCTTGGTGAAGGGGCAGATGAGGTCGATGGCCTTCACGCCCGTCTCCAGAATCTCCACCGTCAGGCTCTGCTCGTCGAACGACGGCGGGTCGCGGTGGATGGGCCAGTACTCCTTCGCATCGACCGCGCCGAGGTCGTCGAGGGGCTCGCCGACGACGTTGAAGATGCGCCCCAGCGACGGCTCGCCAACGGGCACGGCGATGGCGCGGCCCGTGTCGGTGACCGGCATTCCGCGCGTCACGCCCTCGGTGGGGCCGAGCGCGACGCAGCGCACCCAGTTGTTGCCGATCTGCTGCTCGACTTCGAGGACGAGCCGCTCACCGGCGACCTCCATTTCGAGCGCGTTGAAGATGGCGGGCAGGTCCTGCGCCGGAAACTCGGCGTCGACGACGGTGCCGATGACCTGCACGATTCTGCCCTGCGTACCCTGCGCCATTGCGTACCTCCTAGCCTTCGAGCGCCGCGACCCCGCCGACGAGGTCGAGCAGCTCATTGGTGATGCCCTCCTGGCGAACCTTGTTCATCTCCAGGCTGAGCGAGTCGATCATCTCTTCCGCCGCATCGGTGGCGTTGCGCATGGCGACCATGCGGGCCGATTGCTCGCTGGCCTGCGCCTCCAAGACTGCGTGGTAGACCTGCATCTCCAGAAAACGCGGCAGCAGCGCACCCAGAACGGCCTCCGCGTTCGGCTCGTACAGGTAATCGAGCGACGTCGGCTGCTCCTCCTGCGCGATCTGCTCCGTCTCGAGCGGCAAGAGCCGGGTGACGACGGGACGTTGGACGAGCGTGTTCACGAACTCGGTGTAGGCGAGGAAGACCTCGTCCGCCTCCTCGTTGCGGTACATGCGCTCCACCTGGCTCGATATCGCGACGGTGTCGGCGAGCGTGGGCCGGTCGCTGATGCCGGAGTAGTCGGCGATGACCTCGCGGCCCGCGCGCACGAAGAAATCGCGCCCCTTGCGCCCAACGGCGATGATGCCGATGGGCGTCTGGGATCCGAGGACGTGCGCTGCGACTGCCCTATTGGCGTTGCCCGGCAGTCCGCCTGCGAGGCCGCGGTCGGGCGTGATGTGGACCAGCAGCGCGTTTTGCACGGGGCGCTGCACGAGCAGCGGGTGCATCCCGTCGTCGGACGCGGGGGTCTGCTGCGCAAGCCCTGCGATCACCTGGCGCAGCTTCTGGGCGTAGGGGCGCGCGGCCTCAACGCGCTCCTGGGCGCGCCGCAACTTGGATGCGGCGATCATCTGCATCGCGCGCGTGACCTTGGCCGTGTTCTGGACGCTGCGGATGCGGCGCCGCAGTTGCCGTACGTTCGCCATCGCTCCTATCCGAAGGTCGGCTTGAAGGCGCCAAACGCCTCCTTCAGCGCCTCGTCGTTCTCGTCGGTGATGTCCTTGGCCTCTTCGATCGAGCGCAGCACCTCGGGCCTGCTCGCGCGCAGATAGCCGAGGAACTGGTCCTCGAATGCACCGATGCTGTCCGGCGCAACGTCGTCCATGTAGCCGTTGACGGCCGCGTAGATGCTGGCGACCTGCTCGGCCATGGGCTTGGGCTGGTACTGCGGCTGCTTGAGGAGCTCGGTGAGGCGCTGGCCCCGCTCCAGCTGCTGGCGCGTCGCGGCATCGAGGTCGGCCGCGCCGAACTGCGCGAAGGTCGCGAGCGCGCGGTACTGCGCCAGCTCCAGCCGCAGCCGCCCGGCCACCTTGCGCATGGCCCGCGTCTGCGCCGCCCCGCCCACGCGCGAGACCGATATGCCCGCGTTCACGGCCGGGCGGATGCCTCCGTTGAACAGGTCGCTCTCCAGGAAGATCTGCCCGTCGGTAATGGAGATAACGTTGGTCGGAACGTAGGCCGATACGTCGCCAGCCTGCGTCTCGATGATGGGCAGCGCGGTCAGCGAGCCGCCGCCGTGCGCCTCGTCCAAACGCGCTGCGCGCTCCAGGAGGCGGCTGTGCAGGTAGAAGACATCGCCCGGGTAGGCCTCGCGCCCCGGCGGGCGCCGCAGAAGGAGCGACATCTCGCGGTACGCCCACGCGTGCTTGGAGAGGTCGTCATAGATGATGAGCGCGTCCTTGCCCTGCGCCATGAACTCCTCGCCGATGGCGCAGCCTGCGTACGGGGCGAGGTACTGCATGGGTGCGGGGTCGGAGGCGTTGGCGGCGACGATGACGGTGTGCTCCATCGCGCCGTACTCCTCCAGGGTGCCGAGCACCTGGGCCACCTTGCTCTGCTTCTGGCCCACCGCGACGTAGATGCAGAAGAGGTCGCCGCCGCGCTGGTTGATGATGGTGTCGATGGCGATCGCGCTCTTGCCCGTGTAGCGGTCGCCGATGATGAGCTCGCGCTGGCCGCGCCCGATGGGGATCATGCCGTCGATCGACTTGATGCCCGTCTGCACGGGCGTGTTGACGCCCTGGCGCGTCGTGACGTTGGGCGCGACGATCTCGAGGGGGCGGGAGCCCGAGGCATGCACGGGCCCCTTGCCGTCGAGCGGGTTGCCGAGCGCGTCGACCACGCGGCCGAGCAGCGCATCGCCCACAGGCACCTGCGCCACGTTGCCGGTGGCACGCACCTGGTCGCCCTCCTTGATCTCGGTGTCGGAGCCCATGATGGCAGCGCCGACGCTGTCCTCCTCGAGGTTGAGGGCGAGGCCGGTCACGCCGGATGCGAACTCGAGCAGCTCCCCGTAGCCGACGCGGCCGAGGCCGTGGATGCGCGCGATGCCGTCGCCCACCTCGATGACCGTGCCGACCTCCATGAGCGATGCCTCGCCGCCAAACTCTTCGATCTGGCGCTTGAGGACCGAGGCAATGTCCTGACCGCGAGTCGTCATGTCCCTTCTCCGTTCCCCGCAGGCCCCACCTGGCCCGCGGCCTGATGCTGGAGCGTGCGGCGCATGGAATCGAGGCGCGTGCGCACGCTCCCGTCGATGATCTGGTCGCCCACCTGCACGATAAGGCCGCCGAGCAGCCCCTCATCCTCGCGCAGGTCGAGCACGACGTCGCCGCGCAGCACGCGCTCAAGCTCGCCCGAGAGGCGCGTGCGCTGCGGGGCGCTGAGCGCGACTGCGCTCGTCACGCTCACCGGCACGCGGCCCATGCTCTCGTTCAGCAGCGCGTCGTACGCCGCCGCCACATCGGGGAGCGCATCGAGCGCGCGGCGCTGCGTGAGCAGCTGCACCGCATTCACGACCATGGGGTCGTACCCCTCGAGCAGCCGGCGCACGGCATCGAGCTTGTCCTCGACCGGCACGCGTGGCAGGCTGAGGTAGAGCGCAACAGAAGGCTCGGACGCGGCGGAAACTGCATCGCGCAGCTGCGCCTGCCACTCCTCCTGCCTGCCGCGTTCTGCGGCGAGGTCGAAGAGCGCCCGGGCGTAGCGCCGTGCAGAGGGTCCGCGGGCCATCTAGGAATCGCCCTCACTGCGCTGGAACGCATCCGCCTGCGCCAGCACCTCGTCGATCAGTTCCTGGTGCACGGCGGCGTCGATGGAGCGGTGGACGATGCGCTCGGCGGCGGTGACGGCGAGGCCCGCGAACTGGGCCCGCACGTCCTCGATGGCCGCGTCGCGCTCGCGGCGGATGTCCTGTTCCGCCGACTCCTTCAGCCGGCGTATGTCCGCCTCGGCCTGCTCGCGCATTTCGGCGCGCTGGCGCTCGGCGATCTCCCGCGCCTCGGCAAGCATGCGCTGGCCCTCCTGGCGGCTCTCCTCGAACGACCGTTGCATCTCGGCCTGCTGCTCCTGCGATTCGCGCCGCACGCGGTCGGCCTCCTCGAGGCTCTCGCGTATGCGGCCCGAGCGCTGATCCAGCATGCCCAGTATTCGCTTGTACCCGACGAAGTAGAGGATAACGAGCAGGGCGCCGAAGTTGAGCAGGTAGACCAGCAAGCTTGCCGGGTCGATGCCCAGTGCGCCGATGCCGCTAGCGCCCTCCTCCGCGAGCAGGGGTGCTGCGAACAAGTGGCAGCCTCCTTCCGTGACTACGCGACGAAGATGAGCAGAATGGCGGTGACGAGCCCGTAGATGCCGATCGCCTCGGTGAACGCGAGGGCCAGCACCATGTTGGGCACGATCGCCGCGCGCGCCTCGGGGTTGCGGCCCAGCGCGTTCATGGCGCCGGCGCCGAGGATGCCCAGGCCGACGCCCGCCCCTGCCAGACCTAGTCCGGCCATCCCGACGCCGAGAAACTTCGCCGCATCGGGGCCGATCGACTCCTGGGCCATTATCGCTAGTTCTTGCATTGCCTCTCCTCTCCTTTGCGCGTTGCTCCGCTCTGTTGTTGCTATAAGGTCGAAGGGGGCGCTAGCCGCCCTCCTCTGCATGTTCGTCGTGGCCCTCGTGGGGCGCAACCGCCATCACCGCGAACACCAGCGTGAGCCCGGTGAATATCAGCCCCTGCACGCCGCCGACCAGGATCTCCAGCCCGTAGAAGGCGATCGGTGCGAGGAAGACGATCAGGAAGGTCACCATGAACAGGACGATCTCGCCGGCAAGCATGTTGCCGAAGAGACGGAAGGTGAAGCTGATGAGTCGGATCATGTGGCTCAGCGCCTCGAGCGCGCCGATGGCCGCATCGACCAGCCCGTAGAAGATGTCGCCCGGGCGCAAGCGCACGATACCGCGCGCAAGCCCGCCGAGCCGCACGAACTCGCGGAAGTAACCCAGGCCGTGCGCGCGCACGCCCCAGACCTCCACGAAGACGAACGCGATCAGCGCGAGGGCGAGCGGCATGTTGATGTCGGTCCCCGCCGAGCGCAGCAGGTGCGTCGTGACGTGGTCGGAGCCCTCGGCCTTGAAGCCGACCGTCGGGTAGATGGGCAGGAGCGCCATCCACGCGTTGAAGGCGACGAAGATGAAGATGGTGGCGAGGATGGGGAAGAAGCGCCGCCCGTAGCGCTCGCCGGCAACGCCGGTGATGAAGCCGTGCAGCGCCTCGATCAGGATCTCCAGCAGGTTCTGCAGCCGCCCCGGCACGATGCTCATGCGCCGCGTTCCCCCGACGAAGAGCACGATGACGACGATCGTCGTCGCCCAGGCCGAGAGCAGCGTGTTGGTGACGGCGAAGCCGCCGTCGCACGAAGCACCCTCGAGCGAGCCGCCGAGGCAGACGATGGGCTGTGGGGCGAGGTGGACCGCAGGGACGGGGACGAAGGGGGCGTCGAAGCCGAACATCGCCGTTCCGACCGCGCCGATGACAAATCCAACGATGAGCAGGGCGAAGGCCCCGGCGGCGACCGGAAGCAGGACGGCGCGGCTCACTAGTCGCGCTCCTCCTCATCCAGGGCTGCGTTGGTGTCGATCAGGAAGGTCATCACCATGCGGTAGGTGCCGTAGAAGCCGACGCTGACGCCGAGCGCCAGGCCGATGAGCAAGAAGAGCGGTGCAACGTCGAGCCTCCGATCGAGCCACACGCCGCCGAGCGTCCCCAGCACGATGGCGATGGCGATGAACCATCCGATACCGGCGAACTGGAGGCCCCTGGCCCACCACGGCCCGTTCTTCACGCTGTCTCACCGTGGCTGGTGAACCTTATCACAATCCCCGCGCTGCGCCAACCCTTCGCGCCCCGGAGGCGGCGCCCACCGTCTCTTGGCTCCGGCAACCCGCGGTCCCGTCACGGCGCCGGCGGAGCACACGCCCCGACCCCAAGTGTAGGCCCGGTGTCAACAGCGCCCATGGCAAGGGCCGTGCTCGCGGCAGGGACCGGGTCGTTCCGCCGCCGGCTTTCTGGGCCCATAGCCGATGGGGGCGCGGGCGGGCGTTGGGGTGCGCTCTGGCGGCGGCGGACGGGAGCAGCCCGCCGTCACCAGGGACGGAAGCGCCGGGGCCAGCGCCGGGCCGACGCCCATCTTGACCGCAGGCGTCGCCCCTGCCTTCCGTTGGCCTCGCCCGATACGCTGGCGGCGGCTCTATATCTGCTTCACCCGTCCAACGAACAGGAAAGCCCCGGTCGCCCGGTCCCGGATCAGGAAGATGAAGGGCCTGTCCACCGTGACGGAGACCGGGTTGGGGGGAGCGGATTCGGTCTGCATCATGACCGCGGTGGCCGCGGCCGCCTCCGTGCCCGCTTCGTCCACCGACACGAATGCCTTGTGGATCACTTCCCTGATGTAGAGACACTCCTCGGAGCCCCCCTCGAGGCACGAGCGCCCGGCCATGCCGGAGAAGTCCGAAGCGGTGCTATCGAAGGCGTCGGACATCCCCATGGACTTGAGGGTTTCGCTCAGCCGGAACGGGGACTCGAACTCGAACTTCGGCAGGTCGAGCGCAACATGGCGGGGCCCGAGGTTCGCGACGATCCGCGCTGCCAGTCCCGCATCCAAGGCGTCCTCGAACTCCCGGAACCGTCCCCTGTCCGGGACGATGACGGTCATGGACAGCTCGTTCCCGGCGTAGGGCAGGTCCACGGCCTGGTACCCCTCTCCCGCCGCATAGGCGAAACCCTCCGACGTGCGCATCATCGGGACATCGACGCTGGTGCCGTCCAGCAGGTGGAAGGGGCGTGCACGCGTGGTGGCCTCGCTGAACGGGAAGGTCCAGGAGGCGTTGAAGTAGATGGCATTGGTCAGCACCATCCGGGTCAGCGGGTTGATGATGCCCGGCGGGATAAGGTCTTTGATCCTGTCCGCCGTGCGCATTGCGACCCACTCATTGATCGCTATCCTGGACTCCTCGGGGGCGGCGATGAAGTCCGTGGGCCGCACGCCCGCTCCGTAGCTCTGGGCCAGGACATCCAGGAACGCCTCCCGGAACGGGTAATCCCGCTGGCCCCAGACCGCGTTGACGATGTTCAGCCTGAACCCCTCGCCGTCCCGGCTCTGCACGTCCGTGCCGCGGGCGGCAAGCTGCTGGTCCAGGGCGTTGAACGCGGGGTGAAGCCGGTCCTGGGGCAGCGAGAAGCCGAGCGTGTCCGCCATCTGCCGCTCCGTCTCTCCCCTCGCTCCGGCGTAGGTCATGGCGAGGGCCAGCGAGATGCTGTGGGGCGAGTAGAACAGGTTGCCATCCTGCCCCCGCAGCGCCTGGTACAGGTCGAGGGCGAAGGCGCTGTTGCCATCGACCAGGCCCGCTACGTCCGCGCTCCCTGCCGACGGCGCGGCCCGCTCCTTGGCCGAGCGCAGCTCGTCCGAGACAACCGCGACGCCCTGACCAGTCGGGGCCGTGGGTGTGGGACTACCGGCCGGCGCGCGTGGCCCGGTGGTCGCGGTCGGTTGCGGTTCGCCGTCGCACGCTGCCAGCACAGCCATGGCCGAAACGCACAGGGCCACAGCCACGAGCAACCGACAGGCTGACCGGCTCGACCTGTTTGGGCCAGCGATGCCCCTATCCATCCTTCACCTCCGCCGCTCCCGCGATCCTGCCCACGTGGGTCTCTAGAGATAGTACGCATCAGCTTCGGAAAACGTTCCCTCACCTAGGAACCACGGCCTCCGGGGTGCGCTGCGCTCGGCGCACCAGCTTGCGGGTACCGGTACCGCCACAGACTTCCCGGGCACCCGCCCGCACACCTCCCAGGGACGGGCGGCTCGGTGAGGGAAAGGCTACGAAGCACAATAGTATAGGCTTGGCGAGGCAGCCGTAGCCTTCATCATCGCGCAGATGGAGTCGCCTGCCCCGCCCTCCGGCGTCGCCGCATGGCACCGTGCGGAATTGAGAGGCAACCGGACATTGCTGGAGTTTCTGTTCCTGCAATTGACGCGGCCTCCTCGGTCGGGGCGGAGAGGGCCGGATCGACGTCGTTGTTCCCGCCGATGGTCGTCCCGTCCGGGATGCACTCAAACAGGCTTGGCCTGCGCCCATCGTTCGCACCGCTCGCTGCATCAGACCGGCAGGACCCGGAACGGGTGCTGATGGCGGCACCGCCTCCGGCGCCCGAGGCAAGGCTGGCGCGCCGAAGACGATGGAATGGTCGGACTGACTAGCGGATGAGCCCTCGCTGGATCGAGGGCCCTGAGAGGAGGTGCAGCAGGGGTGCAGTCTTCCCGCAACCCGAGATGTGCGTAGAGGGCGGAGCACCTCTGCCGGCCCCATGGTCACAGACCAACCTCAAACCGAGGCAGACCCGCCCTCGGGGCGCCGATCTCGATCTGGCCCCACCCCCTGGGCGGCGCCTACTCCCGCTTCCCCAACTCTTCCAGCCCGGGCAAGTCCTTGAGGAAGTCGGAGAAGGCGGACAGGCGCTGCTCCTCCTCGGCGCTGAGCTCCTTGGGCTGCGCTGCGGGGCCTGCGGATGCGTCCTGCGGGTCGACGGGCTCGCCGTCCTTGTCGATGAGGATGCCGGCCTTCTCCAGCACGACGTCCTCGACGTAGATGGGCACCTTGGAGCGCACGGCGATGGCGATGGCGTCGGAAGGGCGGCAGTCGACCTCGAGGGGCTTGTCTGCGCCCTTGTCGATCACCAACTTGGCGTAGAACGTCCCGTTCGAGAGGTCGAAGACGACGACGTGCTGCACGCTCGCCTGGAGGCCCTCGATGACGGAGCCGAGGAGATCGTGGGTGAGCGGGCGCGGTGCCTGAGCGTCCTGGAGCTTCATGGCGATGGCGTCGGCCTCGAACGAGCCGATCCAGATGGGAAGGTAGCGCTCGGTGTCCTTCTGCTTGAGGATGACGACCCGCTGGTAGTTCATGAGGCTGACGCGGATGCTGTCGATCTCCATGGCCAACATGAGCGTCCTCCCTTCCTGCCACCCGCCGGGGCGGTCATCGCCATTCTGTCGTGCGCGGTGGCGAGTGTCAACACGACAGCCCTGCGCGCACCCCGCCGACCGCCGCATCTTCTGCCCTCTCCCGACGGGAGAGGGCCACGGCGAGGGTCATCTGCCGACGGTCGATTGCAGCGGCGCCCCGTTATTCGTATGTACTAACATATATTATTCGTGGATACTAACAGCATAGGCACTGAGAGGAACGACGACACCCATGCCGCGCCTCTCGACGAAATCGCTCGCAATCGCAAGCGCCCGCCGTCCGTGGAGGGTTATCGGCCTGTGGGTCGTCGTCCTCATCATCGCCGTTGGCGCCCAGTCACTGTGGTTCGGAGAGGCGCTGACACAGGAGCTGCGCTACACCTCCTCCCCCGACTCCCAGGTGGGGCGAGACCTGCTGGTGGAGCGCCTGACCGGTCCCACGCTGCGCAACGAGGTCGTGATCGTGCGCTCGGGCCAGTACACCGTCGACGACCCCGAGTTCGCCGAGCGCGTGGCCTCGCTTTCCGTGTCGATAGCGGAGTTGGGGCCGCCCTCTCTCGGCACCATCTACTCCTACTACAACACCGGCAGCGACCTCTTCGTGTCCGCCGACCGCAGGTCCACGCTCATCCAGTTCCAGCTAGCAGGCACCATCGACGACACATCCCAGGAGGTCACGCCGGTCTACGACCACATCGTCGACTCCAGCGGCGACGGCGGCTTCGAGCACTTCATGCTGGGCGAGTCGAGCTTCACCCACGAAACCAGCGAGCTAGCGGCGCAAGAGATACAGCGCGGGGAAAGCTTCGGCGTGCCCGCCGCGCTCGTCATCCTGCTGGTTCTCTTCGGCGGCCTAACGGCCGCGCTACTGCCGCTCGGGCTCGCCATCGCAAGCATCGTCGTCGCTTTCGGCGCCGTGGCAATCGTCGGACAGGTCGACCAGCTCGTCGAAACCGTGCTGCTCACGCTCGTGATGATCGGCCTTGCCGTGGGGATAGACTACTCGCTCATCGTCGTTTCGCGGTTCCGCGAGGAGCTGGCGCTGGGCAAGGACAAGATCGCCGCGCTCGCAACAACCGGCGACACCGCAAACCGCACCGTCTTCTTCAGCGGCATGACCGTCGTGCTGGCGCTCGTGGGCATGCTGCTGGTCCCGCTCAACATCTTTCGTTCCGTGGGCCTCGGTCCGATCCTCGTCGTCCTCATCGCCGTGTCGGCGGCGCTCACGCTGCTGCCGGCGGTGCTCTCGCTGCTCGGCCACCGCGTGAACTCGCTCCGTCTCCCCTTCGTGGGGCGCAAGCTCCGCCGCACGGCCGCCGAGGCAGAGCGCAGCACAGGAGGGTTCTGGGGCCTCGTCACGAGGGTCGTCATGCGCCACCCGGTGCCCAGCCTGGTGCTTGCCGGGGGGCTGCTGGTCGCCGCGGCGCTTCCCGCCATCAGTCTCGACGTCGGCTTCAACGGCTTCAGCTCGCTGCCGGCCGACCTGCAGGGCAGGAAGGCGTTCGACATCCTCGAGCGCGACTTCTCGGGGGGCACGGGCGCGGTCACGCCGACCAACATCGTCGTGGACGGCAACGTGGGCGACCCGGCAGTGATCGCCGCGGTCGAGCGATTGACGGCCCAGCTGGAGGCTGCGCCAGAGTTCGTCGGCCCCTCGTTCCGGGCGAACGCGGCGGGAGATCTGGGGCTGCTGAGCGTCCAGTCGTCGGGCGATGCCTACACGGACGAGTCGGTCGAGCGCATCGGGCTGCTGCGCGATACGTTCGTCCCCGCGGCCTTCGACGGCGTGGACGCAGACGTCTACGTGACGGGCGAGAGCGCCTCCAGCAGCGACTTCTTCGACATGGTGGGCAGCGTGACGCCCTGGGTGTTCGCGTTCGTGCTGGGCATGAGCTTCATCTTGCTCACGATCGCCTTTCGCTCGATCGTCGTCCCGCTCAAGGCGATCCTGCTGAATTTGCTCTCGGTTGGGGCCTCCTACGGCATGATCGTGCTCGTGTTCATCCACGGGTGGGGAGCGCCGCTGGGCTTTCAGCAGACCGACATCGTAGAGGCATGGCTGCCGCTGTTTTTGTTCTGCATCCTCTTCGGGCTGTCGATGGACTACCACGTCTTCCTGCTGAGCAGGGTGCGCGAGCGCTTCAGTGTGACCTATGACAACGCCGAGGCGGTCGCGTACGGGCTGCGCTCGGCGGCGGGGCTCATCACGGGCGCGGCGCTGATCATGGTCGCCGTCTTCAGCGGGTTCGCGACGGGCCAGTTCGTCTCCACGCAGCAGATGGGGTTCGGACTAGCCTTCGCGATCTTCATTGACGCCACCATCGTCCGTTCCGTGCTGGTGCCCGCTTCCATGAAGCTGCTGGGAGGGTGG
>DAOUJZ010000006.1:0-45183 GCA_034421955.1 Dehalococcoidia bacterium
ACTCCGGTCTGGAGGAGACCTTGCGTAGGTACGCCCGGACGCTGATACTCATCGCCGTGCTGCTGGCCGTGGCGGTGACCGTGCTCGCCGTGCAGAGGATTTCGTTTGCCGGCTTCGAGCGGGGAGGAGACACAGTACTCGGCCTCAGCCTGGGGCTCGACCTCCAGGGTGGCATCCACCTGGTGTACAGTGCAACCGGAGCGGTGGCCACGTCTACCGAAGCAACGACCACGACTAGCGGCGTCGAGGAGGTCGCGCCGCCAGACTCCGAAGCCATGGATGGGCTTAAGCGGATTATCGAGCGCAGGGTGAACAGCTCCGGTCTCGGCGAGCCGATCATCCAGATTCTGGGCGGCGACAGGCTGCTGGTCCAGCTCCCGGGCGTGAGAGACCCGGGGCGGGCCAAGGAGATCATCGGCGAGACTGCCTTGCTTGAGTTCAAGCACCGGCGACTCGACGTTCCAAAGAAGCTGGAACAGTTTGCGCCAGCCGACGTAGTGAGTATGACGGCCCGCCGCCTGCCAACTGAGGCAGAGTTGGAGACGGAGTTCGGCACTTCCACGGACGACGACGTGGCGACGACGACCGAAGCCACGGCAACCTCCACCGAAGAGACCGAGTCGGCCGCGGCGGAGGCGACTTCCACCGAAGAGGCGCAACCCGCCGAGGAGCAGCCGCCGGTGTTGGTGTTCGAGTTCACCGAAAGTGGGGCGGCAAAGTTCGGCGCCGTTCTCGACGATCTCACGGCTTCTTTCACCGGGCAGACGCCGCGGCTGAGCCGGCTGGAGATAGCCATCGAGGGCGAAGAGCCTCTGAGGTACACCGACGCCCCGGCGTTCTACTTCCAGAGGCTGGCGTCCAGCACCAGCTACGCCATGGCGCTGGAACCCTACGCCGACGCGGAGCAGGATGCCGCGGCGCTGATCGCGTACACGAACGAGCGGCTGGGAGCGAGTCCGACCGCCAGCTTTACGGAGATACAAGGATCATTCGACGAGGAAATCGGCCTCACGGGCGACGACCTCGACAGGGCTTTCGCGGGAACGCACGCCGGGTCCGGCGTGCCCATTGTCAACATCGAGTTCAACGACCGGGGAACACGCATTTTCGGCGAGCTTACACAGCAGATCGTCGGCACCGAGGAGTCCATCGCGATATTCCTGGACAACGAGGAGTTGATCGCGCCCGTCGTAACCGATGTAATCACCTCGGGTACGGGCTTCATCCAGGGCAACTTCACGCTGGAACGCGCACAGGACATCGCGCTGCTGCTTGAGGCGGGTCGTCTGCCCGTGCCCATCGAGCTTATCCAGGAGCGGGGAATCGACGCGATACTGGGTGCCGACTCGCTCAGGAGGAGCGTGGTGGCGGGTCTAGTCGGCCTGGGCCTGGTGCTGGTGTTCATGGCGCTCTATTATCGGGTGCCCGGCATCGTCGCCGCGGTTGCGCTGCTCATATACGCGGCTCTGCTGCTGGCCATCTTCAAGATCCTGCCGGTCACGCTTACGCTGTCGGGGGTCGCCGCGGCCATACTGTCCGTGGGCATGGCGGTGGACGCCAACATCCTGATTTTCGAGCGCATGAAGGAAGAGCTGCGGGCTGGGCGCACGCTGCTCTCCGCGATCAACATCGGATTCGACAGGGCGTGGCCGGCGATCCGGGACGGCAACGTATCCACGCTGATAACCTGCGGCATACTGTTCTGGTTTTCGGACCAGTTAGGCACCACCATCGTCCAGGGATTCGCGGCCACCCTGGCCATCGGAGTGCTGGTGAGTATGTTCTCGGCCATTACGGTGAGCAGGACGCTTTTGAGGGTGCTGTCGACAACGCGAGCATCCCGGGGCCTGGGCGTGTTCGTGCCGACCGGTGGCGGCGAGCTGCCCCAGCGGCAGATGCCGTCAGGCGCGGCATAGAGGAGCGGGCAATTGGATTTCGCGGGTAAGAGGGGCTGGTTCTTCCTCGTCTCCCTGGTGGTCATCCTGCCGGGCGTGGTGTTTCTGATACTCGCGCCGGGCCTCAAGCCGGGAATCGACTTCACCGGCGGCTCCACGCTGATAGTGGAGTTCTCCGACAGCGTCGACCAGGGCAGCCTGCGCACCAGACTGGAGGAGATGGGACGACCCGAGGCGGTGGTGCAGAGCATGGGCGGGGACACGTTCTTCATCCGCACGGTGGAACTGAACGAGGAGCAGAAGGACGCCCTGGTGGGAGGTCTCGAGTCCGAGCTGTCTCCGAGCGGGTCCAACGTGCTGGCGTTCGACCTCGTATCGCCCGTAGTCGCGCGCGAGACGGTGCTCAACGCCATGTGGGCCGTGTTGGCAGCCGCCGTGGGGATATTCCTGTACGTGTGGTGGGCATTCCGAAACGTGCCCAGCCCGTTCCGGTACGGAGCGGCGGCGATCGTGGCCCTGCTTCACGACACGTTCATAGTGGTGGGCATTTTCGCCCTGCTGGGCTACGTGTGGGACGTGGAAGTGAACACCATGTTCCTGATCGCGCTGCTCACCGTGATCGGCTACAGCGTCAACGACACCATCGTGGTGTTCGACCGGCTGCGGGAGAACGTGCTCCTGAATCCCAACAGCGGCTTCGCCGACAACGTGAACCTGAGCATCTCCGAGTCGCTGGGCCGCTCCCTGAACACCAGCCTCACGCTGCTATTCACGCTTCTCGCGCTGCTTCTGTTCGGGGGCACGACGATCCGGACGTTCCTAATGGTGCTGCTGATCGGCGTGGTGGTGGGCACGTACAGCTCAATCGGTATCGCCAGCCAATTGCTGGTGTCGTGGGAGTACGGCGACGCCCGCGCGCTGTTCCGAAGGGTGTTCCGTAGGCCGAGCCCGGCGGCCGCAACTTAGGGCCTATCTGAGAGCGCGGTCGACACCCCCATCCTAACCTTCCCCCTGCGAGGGGGAAGGGACTCATAGGATAGGCCCTTAGGGTGTCAGCACCACGCGGCCTAACGTGCGGCGTTCGCGCATCGCGTCGTAGGCCTGCTTCCAGTCCTCGAGCGCGTAGCGTGCCGACACCACCGGCGACACCAGCCCATCGGCAACCATCTGGGCCGCGTCCGCGATGTCGCCCGGACCCGCGCCCGTCGACGAGTTGATCGTCGCGTCTCGAAAGAGTATCTCCGCAAGGCTGATCCTTACGCGCCCGCCCTCAATCTCTCCCAGCAGAGTCATCCTGCCGTACTGCGCCATGCTGTTCAACACCGAGCGGAACAGCGCCGAGCCTACCGTGTCGATGGCCGCGTCCACGCCCTCGTCCTCGGTGAGCGCCATGACTATCTCGGCGAAGTCCAGCTCGTCGTCAGCAAGGATCACCTCGCAGGGTGCGGCCCCCTCGATCGCGTCCAGCTTCTCCGGCGAGCCGGTGACCGCGAGCGTTCTCGCGCCCAGCGCGGCGGCCACTTGCGCTGCATGGACTCCGAGACCGCCGCCCGCGCCCGTCACCAGCACCGTTTCACCGGGCCGGACTCGCGCCACGTCACGCACCGCGCGCAGCGCCACGCCCAGCGGGCACCCGAGCACAGCGGCCTCCACCAGGTCGATGCCGTCGGGCAGCCGAACGAAGCTGTTGCTTGGCAAGCTGATGTACTCGGCGAATCCGCCATCCAGTCCGTGACCCAGGCCCTGACCCGTTGGGCACCTGTACTGGCGCCCCGCCGCGCAACTCGCGCACCGATCGCAGTAGGTGGTCAGCGTGGCGACTACCCTGTCGCCCACGCTGAGATCCTCGACGCCCTCACCCACATCGGCGACGCGGCCCGAAATCTCGTGGCCCAGCACCACGTCGGGCTTGACGCCCCGGCGCAGGGTGCCGGCGATGACGGCGACGTCGTGGTAGCACATGCCGCAGGCCGCGACCTCAAGCACCGCCTCGCCCGGCTCGGGTGTTGGGACGGGAAGGTCGCGGACGGCGAGAACAGGCTCGTCGCCCGGTCTCTCCAGCACGAGCGCACGCATCGTCATGTGCTAGTCGCCCGCCGGTGCGGGCGCCGACACGAGCTCTGCCAGCGCGGCGATGGTCTCGTCGAGAGTCCGGCCCCTGTCGATGGTCTCCGGCGTCTCGTTCGCGAAGGGGGTATCGCTCATCAGCCGGTACATCTCGGCGGCGCCCCGGTGGAAGAACGGCGTCACTCCGGCCGCCTGGAAAGTGTCGGCGATCTCCTCCATCTCGCCGATCCAACGGAACGCCTTGGGCGGAAGCCCGGGCAGGCCCTTGTTCATGGCGTCGAAGGCGGCGGACTGCGAGGACGCGAACTCCGCGGCCAGCTCCTCGGAGACGCCCAGCACCTTGGCCGTGGCGAGAAGGGCCAGTTGCAGCGAGGAGGTGCCCTTGGTCAGCGCCGCATAGCACATCTTGATCGCGGAGGCCCGCCCAACCTGGTCGCCCATCTGCATGATGGCCACGCCGTCACAGTCCAGCGCGGAAAGCTTGACAGCGCGCTCGCCCGAAACGTAGATGCGAACGCGCGGCGAGCCGGGCACGGGTGGGCCGCCGATGATCCCGCCGTCCACGTAGCAGCCGCCCGCGGACGTGATAGTGGCGCACATCGCCGCGGCGGTGGCGGGGGAGACCGCGTTGCAGTCCGCGAACATGGTGTCCGCTCCGGTGGCGCGAATCGCGTCCGCCACGGACTCGGCTACACCGGCGGCCTCAGAAGGCACCAGTATCGAGAGGACCACGTCGGCCTCTCTGACCAGGTCCTCCAGGCTCGCGACTCCGGCGATGCCGACCCGACGCGCGAGCTCCCTGGTGCGCTCGCTTCTGCCCTCCAGGTGGGTTATGACCCCAAGTCCGTGCTCGCGCAACGCCCGGCCCACGGCGTGACCCATGTCTCCCGGGCTGAGAATTGCCACTGTTTCGATTCGCATTTGCGGCTCCATCTCAAGTGTTGGGTATCGGGAGGCGAGCCGTCCTGCTACGGCGCGGGATGCCCGCTCACCGTGCCAGATTATAGGCCAATTATGTCTTTGGCTCAATCGCCGCCTGGCCTATAATGGGGCTTGAGGCCCAAACCGTGCCCGCCGCAGGCACTGTGCAGCCAAGTGTGGCGTGCGGCCAATCGCGGGGAGTGGAGTAAGGAGCAAACACATGAGACTCGGCGCACACGTGTCGTCCGCGGGCGGCGCATCGAACGCCATCGACAGGGGGCAGGAGATAGGCGCTGAAACCATCCAGATATTCGCGTCCTCGCCCAGGGCGTGGAAGTTCAGGCCGGTGAAGGAGGAACAGGCGGCCGCGTTTCAAGAAAAGGCCGCCGCCGCGGGAGGACTCCCCGCGTTCCTGCACGGCAGCTACCTGGTAAACATAGCGGGCGGGCCCGACTTGCTGCGCAAGTCCATCGACTCTCTTGTCAATCACATGCACGCCGCGTCCCAGCTCGGCGCGGTTGGCGTCATCTTTCACTGCGGCAGCCACAAGTCCGCCGGGTTCGACGCCGTCAAGGACGCCGCTGCCGCTGCGATGTCGGAGGTGATCGCCAGCACCCCCGACGACACATACCTCATCCTGGAGAACAGCGCCGGGATGGGCTCGCACCTGGGGGCGTCGTTCGAGGAAATCGGCCTGCTGATGGAGCTTGTGGGCAGCCCAAGAGTGAAGGTGTGCCTCGACACCCAGCACGCATTCGCGGCGGGCTACCGCGTGGCAGACCTCCAGGGGATCGACGACGCGATGCGGGACTTCGACCGCAGCATCGGGCTTGCGAACCTGGTGGCCGTGCACGCCAACGACTCGAAGGTCGAACTCGGTTCTGGCGTGGACCGCCACGAGAACATTGGCAGCGGCTTCATCGGCGTCGACGGTTTTCGCGTCATAATGGGCCACGAGGCATTCTCCGGCGTGCCGTTCCTGCTGGAGGTGCCCGGCGAGGACAGGAAGGGACCGGACAAGCCGAACCTGGACAGGCTCAAGGCGATTCGAGACGAACTGGGTCTGACCGCTTAGAGCGCCAGCCGGACCCGGATTCTAATATAATGGAGGGTATGAGAGACCCAGAAGAGAAACGCTACAGGGAGTTCCTTAACGCGGAGCTGGAAGCGGCGGCGATGTACGCCTCCATGGCAAAGGCGGATGACAACGCCGACCGGGCCGAGATATTCGAACAGCTAGTGGAGTCGGAGCTTCGCCACGCCCGTAGGTGGGCGGAGAAGCTCGGCGTCGACAACGCCGAGCCGATACAACCCAAGGTGAACCTGCGCGTGCGTATCTTCCAGGTCGCCCTGGGGGTGCTCGGCGTCAAGCGCGTGCTGCCGTGGCTCGTCCGCGTAGAGGCGAAGGAGATCGACGCCTACGACTACGAGCCAGGCGCCGAGGACATGGCCGCGGAGGAGCGCCAGCACGCGCGCACCCTGCGACGCCTGGACGCGGGTGATGACGGCCCCGCGCGACGGGAGCTTCGCCGCTCCGGCGCCGTGGGCGGGGGCGGCCTGAGAGCAGCGGTGCTGGGCGCGAACGACGGACTCGTCTCCAACTTCAGCCTGGTGATGGGCGTCGCGGGCGGTTCCGGCAATCCCGACGTCGTCCTGCTCGCGGGACTCGCCGGGCTGCTCGCGGGCGCGTTTTCGATGGCGGCCGGCGAGTACGTCTCGATGCGCTCTCAACGCGACGTGTACGAGCACAGCATACGCGTCGAGCGAGCTGAGCTAGAGTCCTGGCCGGAAGAGGAAGAGCAGGAGCTGGTGCTCATATACAGGGCGAAGGGGCTGAGCCAGGAGGAGGCCGAGAGCTTCGCCAAGCGCATCATGGCACGGCCGGAGGTTGCGCTGGATACCATGGTGAGGGAGGAGCTGGGGCTGGACCCGGACCAACTGGGGTCGCCGTGGCAGGCGGCTCTCAGTTCTTTCGCGGCGTTCGTGGCGGGGGCGCTCATTCCGATTCTCGCCTACCTGTTCGACACCGGCGTTTCCGCCTTTGTGCTTAGCGCAGCTATGAGCGCCGGGGCACTCGTGATCGTCGGGGGAACGCTCGCCGCGTTTTCGAATATTAACCCGCTCTGGGGCGCGCTAAGGATGCTTGCGCTGGGCAGCGCCGCCGCCGCCGTCACCTACGGCATAGGCCGCCTCATCGGCGTAACCGTCATGGGCTGACCGCCTTGAACAGCCGCCAGGACCGCCCCGTGTTGTTCAGTCGTCTCCGCGCGGCTGCCCGACGGCTCGCTCATGTGCCTTTGGGTGCCGGATCCACCCTGAGTCTGGGGGCGGTTTCGGGTATCCCCGTGGGACTCCACTACTCGTGGTTCCTTCTGCTGGGTCTCGTCACGTGGAGCCTTGCCACGCAGTTCTACCCGCGGCTCTACTGGGGATGGAGCGGCACGGTGTACTGGGCCACCGCGCTTGCTGCCGCGCTGCTGCTTTTCGCGTCGGTGCTGGCTCACGAGTTCGCCCACTCCTTCGTAGCGAGGCGGCAAGGCATCGGTGTCCACGGCATAACGCTGTTCCTGCTGGGAGGCATCAGCCGGCTGCGGTCCGAGCCGCGCACCGCATGGGAGGAGTTTTCCATAGCATCGGTCGGCCCCGCTACCAGCATCGTGCTGGCCGGGCTGTTCTGGTTGGCGCTGCAGCCGGTCGGCGACTGGCGCACTCCGTTGAACGGCATCCTGGTCTACCTCGCGGTGGTGAATCTCGTTCTGGCTCTATTCAACCTGGTGCCGGCCTATCCGATGGACGGTGGCAGGATTTTCCGGTCGATTGTGTGGGCGATTAGCGGTAACTTTCGACTTGCGAACACGCTGTCGGCGTGGGGAGGCCAGCTATTCGGCATCGCGTTCGCGGTCTGGGGCGTGATCAGGGTCTTGCAGGGGAACCCCGGAGGGTTGCTGCTCGTGCTCGTAGGCATGTTTCTGTTCGCCGCCGCCGCCTCCTCCCTGCGCGGCCGCGGTACTGACGCCGGCGCGCGCTAGCACGTCCGGCGCGTGGTTATCGAGAGTCTCGCATTCGGCCTGCTAGCCGCGTTGGGTTGGGGAGCGTCCGATTTCGCCGCCGCGCTGATAACCAGGCGTATCGGCGGTCTGCCGACCGTGTTCTGGGTGCACGTCGGCTCGGTCTTGCTCGCATCGGCATACCTGCCGTTCGCCCCCGGCATTGGCGGTGTGAGTGCGGCGCAATGGGCCGAGATGGCGGGCATATCCGTCCTGGCGTTCGGGACGTACATATTCTTCTACCGCTCGCTTCAGCTTGGCCCGATTGCCATCGTCACTCCGATAATTGGGGCGAACGCGGTGGTGGTCATCCTGCTGGCGGTCGCGCTGGCCGGAGAGCGACTCAGCGGCCTGCAACTCGCGGCCATGCCCGCGGTGATAGGCGGCGTGGCGCTGGTGTCTGTGGATCTACGCAATCTCAGGTCCAGCCGGGAGTTGGTCGGTCAGGGAGTCCTGTTCGCGATAGTGGCAATGGTGTGCCTCGGAAGCTGGCAGTACCTGGTGGGCCTGGCGTCGCGGGAGCTTGGCTGGTTCCTGCCCATCTACCTCACGCGGATAATGACTCTCGCCCTGGTGGCGCCCACGCTTGCGGTAACTCGGACCGCGCCCTGGCGGTCGCTCGGCGCGAAGCTGCTGGCCGGCGCGATATTCGTCGCGGCTCTCGAGACGCTCGGCCTGTTCGCGTTTGCTCGTGGAGCCGAGGTGGGCGTAATCTCTATTGTCGCCGCGTCGGCTACGATTTACCCTGTGTTGCCGATGGTGGGTGGTCTCGTCCTGTTTCGGGAGAGAATCGCGCCCAACCAGTGGGTCGGCCTGGCGGCGGCCATGGCCGGTCTGATGCTGCTGGCGGCGAGCGCCTAGCTCTGCGCCTGCGTGCACCATCAGACACTTGCGTTGGGTCTCCACTTGCTCTATTCTCGGTCGATGTACATCTGAATCGGAGCGAATGCATGACTGGCTGGAATTCAAGCTCTCGACCTCGCGCGACCGACTTGGGGTTGCAGCTAGGTCTACTTCCCCGAGGAGAGCACAATTCTATAACGGACGTGGAGGGAGTGGCGGTAGGCCACACCACACTGATTAGAGGCGACGGGCCTATGCGCATCGGTTACGGGCCGGTGCGCACCGGCGTCACGGTCATCATGCCCCACCAGGGGGGCCTGTTCAGGCGGAAAGTGACCGCCGCCGTACACGTGCTAAACGGTTTCGGCAAGGCGGTCGGTTTTCTTCAGGTTCGGGAGCTCGGTGCAATCGAGAGTCCCATAGCTTTGACCGGCACGCTGAGCACCTGGCGAGTGGCTGACGCGATGGTTGACTATCTCGCGGCCGAGAATCCCGGCGTCTACTCTTTCAATCCCGTCGTGGGGGAGTGCAACGACGGCTTTCTCAACGACATCATCGGCAGGCACGTCCAACCCAGACACGTTCTCGAAGCCATAACCGGCGCGTACACTCCCAACGTCCAGGAAGGCAACGTGGGCGCCGGGACGGGCATGACCGGCTTCGGATGGAAGGCGGGAATCGGCACCGCTTCCCGCATCTGCCACGGACTGGACGCCACCTACACGGTTGGCGCGCTGACGCTGACAAACACGGGAGACCCGCGGGAGCTTCGCATCGGCGGCGTCGAGGTGGGCCGCCACCTCCTGCCGCCCGGCGTAGCGGACGACGGCGGCGGCTCAACCATGATGGTGTTGGGCACCGACGCCCCGGTGACGGCGCGACAGCTCGGCCGAATCGCCAGGCGCGCCGGCCTGGGGCTTGCCAGGGTAGGGGGCATAGCCAGCCACGGGAGCGGCGATTTCGTGATCGCGTTCTCGAACTCGTTCGACAGGCCGGACATCGACGACGCCGCGCTGACGCCGCTGTTCCGTGCCGCCGTCGAGGCTACCGAAGAGGCTATCGTGAACTCGATTCTGAGAGCCCAGACGATGGTGGGCCGCGACGGCAACAGGCGCGACGAGATTCCCGTAGACAAGCTGAGCGAGTTGCTGGCCGCCCGCGGCTAAAGGTCGAGGGTGTCCACCATCCTCCTGCGGTGGTGGAGTGGGTCGCCGAGCACGTGGTAGAGCGTGCGCGACATTCTCGTGTGCAGCGTCAGGCCGTACTCTCGCATCACGCCCAGGCCGGCGTGCACCTCGTGGGCGCCGTTGCAGGCCTGCATGTACGCCTCGCTCGATACGGCCTTCGCCATGTGAACACTGGTGTCCGCCGGCCTTCCCGAATCGAGCTTCCACAGCGCCTCGAAAGTAGTCCACCGCGCGGCGTCGAGGTGGTTGACGATGCCGATGATGTGGTCCTGCACCCGCTGGAACCGGCCAATGGGCGTGCCGAACTGACGCCGTGTGCGGCTGTACTCCACGGACATGTCGAATACCGCCTGCGAGCCGCCCACTTTGTAGGCGCACAGCACCGGCGCGGCGCGACGGAATGCCCGCTGCAGCGGCTCCCAGCCGCCGCCGGCCTCGCCGAGCACCGCCGAATTGTCCACATGGACGTCGTCGAAGGTGACTTCGCCGACCCAACCCATGAAGCCCGACAGCTTCCTCGCGGACACGCCAGCCGCGCTGGTGTCCACGACTAGCAGCGAAATGCCGTCCTCGGGGTCGTCGGAGTCTTGGGTTCGGACCGGACAGATGAGCCTGGAGGCCGCGGCCGCGTCGTGGACGAATAGCTTGGTGCCGTTGAGTGTGTAGCCGCCGTTGGTGCGTTCGGCGGTCATCTGAATCGACGACGCGTTCCAGCCGTAGCTCGGCTCGGTCAGGGCGAGTGTGAAGATGTCCTGGCCGCTCGCGATGCCCGGGAGGTAGCGACCCTTCTGCTCGTCGTCTCCACTCTCCTCCACTATGAGGGCGCCGAGCACGCCCGACGAGAAGAATGGCCCGGAAAGCGGCCCGCTGCCAAGCTGCTCGTAGACGACCGCGGCGTCCGTCAGAGTGCCGCCCGCGCCGCCGTACTCGGCGGGCACAAGCATTCCCAGCCACCCGATCTCCGAAGCCCTCTGCCAGATGACGTCGGTGTAGCCCGTCTCCGATTCGTCCAGCTCCACCAGCGTGTCCTTGGGGCACTCGCGCTCCATGAAGTCCCGCGCGGTGTTCTTCAACTGCTGTTGGTACTCGCTCAACGACAGGTCCATGTCGCGTCGTCACCCCCATCCTAACCTTCCCCCATCGAGGGGGAAGGGACTCTTGTTTAGGCCAACGCTCCCTGCTTCTCCTTGACCTCGCGGCCGATGCCTATGCGCCTGGCCATGATCACCTTCTGGATGTCGGTGGTGCCGCCGGGGTGGAGGGCAACGATGCTGGAGCGTTGGTAGACCTCCATGTGCTCGTCCGACAGGTCCCACCTGGGGTCGTTGGTGAGCGCGTAGGGGCCCACGATGTCCAGTATGCGCTGCGCCATCTTCAGCCCGGTGCTCTTGCGGTAGAAGGACGACTGCGGGCCCTCGTAGGACATGGGCACGTGCGAGTGGCGCATCCAGTAGTTGCGCAGCCCGAAGAGCCTGGAAATCTCAGCCTCGATGTAGAAGTCCGCCAGGGCGTCGCGGGCGTCCTGGTCCTCCAGCAGGGGCTTGCCGTCGCGCTTCAGCTCGCGCATGTACTCGAAGAGGTGATCAACCATGCGGTTGCGCCGGATCGTCCCGCCCGAGCCGTGCTCGAGCTCGAGGTGCGTCGTGGCGACACGCCAGCCGTTGTTCTCGCCGCCGATGAGGTTGAAGGCCGGGACTCTCACGTTGTCGAAGAAGATCGTGTTCTTGACGCCGGTGCCCGCGCCGCCCTCGCCGCCGGCGATTAGCAGATCCATCGGGGTTACGGTGATGCCGGGGCTATCGGCAGGAATGATGAACCAGCTCAGGTTCTGGTGCCTCTCGCCCTCCGGGTCGGTGCAGGTGATCATCCAGAACTGCTCAGCGCCGTTGGAGCTGCCCACGTAAATCTTCTGGCCGTTGATGACGTACTCGTCGCCGTCGCGGACCGCGCTTATCTTCACGCCGGCCAGGTCTGAGCCCGCGCCGGGTTCGGTAAGAAGCTGCCAGGTGCGCACTTCGCCCTTGAAGATTGGCGGCAGGAAGTGGTCCTTCTGCTCGTCGCTGCCCCAGACCAGGATGCTTGCGCCGCCGAGCCGCCCTCCGCTGTCGTAGTAGGGCGGGACCGAAAGGTCGTACTTGTCCAGCTCCTCTTCGATGACGATGGCGTGGTCGATTGTCAGCCCGCCGCCGCCATACTGGGTCGGCGCGGTGGCCCAGAGCCACCCCTTTTCGCCCAACTTGTAGCCCAGATCCCTGTACTTGAGATAGTCTTCGTAGGTGGTCTTGGCGGAATCGGCGGGATTGGCGAGGTCCTTGGGAACGTGCTGTTCGAGCCACTCCCGCACCTCGGTCCTAAACTGCTGTTGCTCATCGGAATACCTGGGTTCGAAATCCAAGTGGGACCTCCTCAGCGCTGGTGGGCCGCCTTTAGGCGCTCTGGCGACGCGGCCGATGCCAATTGTATTTCAGGCAGACTTGCTACGCAAGGACATCCGACGGCCGGCGAGCGGCGCTTTGGCAGCGCGGGGTCGACCGCGGGGCGGCGGGCGGGATAGAATGGCGGCAAAACCGGACCATGCGGGAGGTGACAAGTGTCGAAGGCAGACATCAACGGAATCGAGATGCACTACCAGGAGTACGGAGAGGGCGACGCGATCGTGTTCTGCCACGGCGCGGGCGGAAACCTGCTCAGCTGGTGGCAACAGATACCCTACTTCTCGCGGAGTTACCGCTGCGTCACAATCGACCATCGCGGCTTCGGGCGTTCGCTGGACACCGCCGAAGCGCCAGGCAGGTCGATGTTCGTTGAGGACCTGCGGGCGCTGCTGGACCACCTGGGCATCGACAGCGCCCACCTGGTGGCGCAGTCCATGGGCGGCTGGACGTGCCTGGGGCTGACGGTGGATCACCCCGAGCGGGTGAAGAGCCTGGTGATGGCGGACACGCCGGGGGGCGTCGCCGAGCCGGAGCTGCAGCAGGCGTTCACGGCTTTCCGCGAGGCGCAGGCGGCCACTGAAGAGATCGGCGTGAGGGCGCTGGGCCGGACGTTCCAGGAGCGCAACCCGAGCCTGGCGAACCTGTACCTGCAGATTTCGAGGACCAATCCGCCGCGGGTGCCCTTCGGAACGGAGGGCCTGTCCGGCGGGCCGATGGGCGCGGACCTGGCGAAGGTGACGACACCGACGCTGTTCATCGTCGGCGAGGAGGACGACATAACGCCGCCGCACATAATCGAGATGGCCGCGGGCTACATACCCGGAGCGAAGCTGCTTCCCGTGCCGGGCGCAGGCCACTCGGTCTACTTCGAGAGGCCGGATGTGTTCAACTTCGAGGTCGAGCGCTTCTTGAACGGCCTGCTGTAGGCGCCAGGGGCGGGCGCTGCCAGACTTCACCCCCATCCCAACCTTCCCCCATCAAGGGGGAAGGGACAATCTGGAGTGCTACCTGCCGGTAAAGCTGGGCTTGCGCTTCTCGGCGAAGGCGCGTGGTCCCTCCTTGGAGTCGTCGGTCGTCCTGAGCAGCCTGCCCAGCGTGGCATACAACCGCATACCGTCGCGCAACCCCTGGTTGACTCTCAGGGATGCCAGTTCCTTGGTCACGCGGATGGCGAGCGGCGCGTTGCTGGCTATCTTCTCGCAAAGCTGCTGGGCGGCCTCCAGGTGTTCGCCGTCCGGCACGATGCGGGAGATAAGCCCGATTCGCTTTGCCTCCCGGGCGTCGATGAACTCGCCCGTCAGCAGCAGTTCCATCATGCTGGACATGTGGGCGCTGAAGGGCATCACCTGCGCTCCAAAGCCGTGCAGCAGGTTCCACTTTACCTCCGGACATCCGAACTGGGAGCGCTCCGTGGCAATGCGGATGTCGCAGGCGAGCGCCAGCTCCAGGCCGCCCGCGAGGCAGTAGCCGTCGATGGCGGCTACGACCGGCTTGCCGACGCCCTTGACCGACGGCCCCAGCGTGCCGTCCTCGCGCTGGGCGGGAACGACCGGCTCGCCCCGGTCGTCGCCGGTCTCCATCGTCTTCAGGTCCGCGCCGGCGGAGAAGGCCCGTCCGCCCGCGCCGGACAGCACGGCGGCGAACACGTCATCGTCCGACTCCACCTCGCGCCAGGCGTCGGCGAGTCCGGTCTGCACCTCGCGATTGAGGGCGTTCATCGCCTCCGGCCGGTTTATGGTCACGTAGGCGACCCTGCCTCTCTTTTCGTACTCTATCACCGCCATCTTGGCCTCCTGTCAGCTTCGAATCTTTAGAAAGTGGGGAGAATGTCCAGCGTGACCTCCAATTCGCGCAGCCGCTCGACGTGTCGCTCAGAGTAGCCCAGCAGATTCTCGAGGACGTAGGCGTTGTCCTCCCCGAACGCCGGAGTCCGGCGCATCACTTCTTTGGGCGCGCCTTCGTACTTCGCCCTGCCACCCGGAAAGGTCACTTGCGGGTGGCCGTCCAGGTTTTCGGCGTAGCGCCAGAAGTATCCCCGCTCGTTCAGGTGCGGGTCCTCCCCGAGGTCTCTGGCGTTCTGCACCGCGCCCGCGGCCACACCAGCGTCCTGGAGAGTGGCCGTGACCTCCGACTTTGTACGTTCTCGCGTCCAGTCCGCGATGCGCTCGTCGAGTGCGTCCTGGTTGGCGAGGCGGGAGAGCACGTCGGCGAATCGCGGCTCGCGCGCCCAGTCGGGGTCGCCCAGCGCGGCGCGGAAGCCTTCCCACTCCTCCTCGCCTCCAACGCCGATGGCGACCCACTCGTCCTCGCCGGCGCAGGGATAGACTCCGTGGGGGGCGTGGTATTGGTTGCGGCTGCCCATCCTGCGCCCGTTGCGCCCGTTCATCGCGTAGTCCAGAACAACCTCGCCGGAGAGCTGCGCCGCGGACTCCAGGTGGCTCACGGTGACGTGCTGGCCCTCGCCCGTCCTGGCGCGCTGGTTCAGGCACACCATGGCCGCCATGGCGGCGTACATGCCACTGAACGGGTCGGGCATGTAGATGGCGGAGCGCAGCGGCGGGCCGTCCTCGTAGCCGGTCATCTGGGTCAGCCCCGCAGTGGACTCGATGGTCTCGCCCCACGAGGCGTATTCCCGGTACGGCCCCTCTCGCCCGTAGCCCGGCATCGAGATGACGATAATGCCCGGGTTGATTTCCCTGAGCGCGGGATACTCGAACCCGAAATTGCGCATCACGCGCAGGCTATAGTTCTCGACCACCAGGTCGCTGATTCGCACCAGGTCTCGAAAGACCTCCTTGCCCTCCTCGGAGGCGAGGTTTAGAACCACGCTGCGCTTGTTGCGGTTCAGGTGATTGAACCCAGTGTAGGCCACCACGACACGCGGCTTGGAGCCGCCGTTCTGCGGCGTCTCGTCGACCTGTGTCCTTGTGGACGCGAACGGCCCTTCGACCTTAATCGTCTCAGCGCCGAGATCCGCGAGCACCTGTGTGCCAACCGGCCCGGCGATGTAGTAGGTGAGGTCGAGTATGCGTATCCCGTGCAGAAGCATCTAAATCACCCCCGCGCCGCGCAGCGACGCCAGCTCGGCCCTGCTCAGTCCGAGCAGTTCGGTGTAGACTTCGCCGTTGTGCTCTCCCAGGGACGGCGCCCGCTCCATGCGCATATGAAGGCCCTCGCCGTGCAGCGGCAGGCGCGGGAAGGGCAGCGTCGAGCCGTCCGCCTGTTCGATCTGCTGGTAAAAGCCCACGCTTCTGTGCTGCGGGTCCTCCAGCATCTCCTCCGCGGTGTAGGCCATGCCGCAGGGTATGCGGTACTGGCCGAACAGGTCGAATATCTCGCGCCGCGTCCGCTCCATGAACCAGGGCGCGACGACGGCGTTGAACTCCCGCGCGTGGCGTCCCCGCTCGCCGTAGCCCGTCGCAAACCTGGGGTCCGTCTCCAGCTCCGGCGCGCCCACGGCCAGCGCGAACATCTCCCACTGGCCCTGCGTCTGCACCGCGACGCCCACGTGGCCGTCCTTGCACTCGTAGATCTCGGTGGGATGGCTCCGCGGGCCGCCCCATCCCTTCATCATGGCGGTCCAACTGCCGGCGCGCACCTGCAGGTCGCCGGAGCTCGAATACGAGGATATGCCCATGCCGACGAAGTGGGCGGCGGTTTCCATGACGGTTACCTCGATGTTGCGGCCCTCGCCGGTGGCCTGCCGCACGTTCAGCGCCGCCGCGGCGTGAATGGCGGCGTTCAGGCCGGTTGAGTACTGCGCCTGGAACAGGCCCGGCTTCACCGGCTCCCGGTCCGGCTCGCCGGTGACGAAAACCCATCCGCCGAAAGCGTCCATAACCAGCTCGCCACCCTTGTAGCGCCTGTAAGGCCCCGAACGGCCGAAGTTGGTCACGGACGTCACCACGAGCGCCGGGTTGCGGAGCCGCAGCCGTCGGCCGTCCAGCGCGTCGAACAGGAGCGAGCACGGTTCGGAGCTGTCGATCACCACGTCTGCGACATCGGCCAGCCGTCGCGCGAGAGCGAGGCCGGTCGGCGTGTGCAGATCCAGCGTCACGCCGCGCTTGTTGCGGTTCAGGTACAGGAAGGGCGCGCTGCTGTTGGGGTCCGGCTCGTCGTTAGCGAAAGGGCCCCTGCGGCGAGTCACGTCGCCTGTGCCGGGCGGTTCGACCTTTATCACGTCCGCACCGAACGCGCCGAGCAGGCAGGCCGCGTACGGTCCCGCGATGTCTTGGGAGAGGTCCAGGACGCGAACGTCGCCCAGACCCGCGGCTGTAGTGACCATCGCTCCTCGCCTTCGGTTCTCGCGTCCGCCGCCAGGGGCTGCCTGCTGTGCCTGAGCGAGAGCGTTGGCACAGGTTGAAGCCGGCCGGAGTCGGGCGCCCACCCGCGGCACATTTTAAGTCGAAACGGCTACGCGGGCAAGGCGGCGCGGTGTCCGCTAGCGGCCCGTCCAACTAGGCCGGCGCTTCTCGGAGAAGGCCCTTGGGCCCTCCAGGCGGTCGTCGGACGCGGCGGAACGGACACGCCACTCGTACTCGACGCGCGCCGCCGTCTCCAGCGGCAGCCCCAGACCGGCGTACGCGGCCTGCTTAGTGCCGCGCACAGACAGCGGGGCGCACTCCAGTATCTGCGCCACCCATCTGTCCACCGCCGCCATCAGCTCATTCGCCGGGACGACCTCGTTGACCAGCCCAATCTGCCGCGCCTCGTCTGCGTCGATGAATCTGCCGGTGAGTAGCATGCCCATCGCGGTCTTGGTTGGCACCTGCCGCACCAGGCGGTGAAAGCCGGTCGGCCCCGCGTCCAGGCCCCATCGCGGCTCGGGCAAGCCGAACTGCGCGTGCTCGGCCGCGACCACGATGTCGCACGCCAGCATCAACTCGAAACCGCCCGCGAGGCAGTAGCCGTTGACCGCCGCGATGACCGGCTTCCACAGGTCGAACCGCGTGTCTATGCCGCCGAACCCACCGCGGTTCGCCCACTGGCGGTTCTCGCCGCGCCCCTGGTACTGCGCCATGTGCTTGAGGTCGGCGCCCGCGCAGAACGCGCGCTCGCCCGCGCCGGTCAGCACCGCCACCCACAACTCGTCGTCCGCCTGGAAGTCGTCCCAAATGCGGGAGAGCTCCTCGTTGGCAGGCGGGTGGAGGGCGTTCATCACCTCGGGACGGTCGATCGTCACGTAGGCGACATTGCCTCGTTTCTCGTACCTGGCGTAATGGTAGGCCATGCGGGTGCTTCTTTCTTCGCCCGCGCCATTAGACGCAGGCGGCTTAACGCGGCCACCCCAAGCCCGCCAATGCGAGCCTGGGGCGAACCGACTGTTTGGGCATCACGCCGGGACGAGCGAAACCCATCCCGGCGCAATCACTACTTCTAGTTCTTCCAGATGAATTCCAGGTTGTAGTTGGGGATGATTCCCACCGACGGGCCGAGGTGCTCCGTGACCCCGTGCACCCTGTCGTTGTACAGGATGCTGTACTTGGGGTCCCACACCAGGGCCTTCCACACCTGGTCTATGGTGTAGCGTTGCAGGTCGTGGAGCAACTCCTGCCGCTTGGCGGGGTCCAACTCCGACTGCTGGGCCTGCCACTTTGATTGCCAGGTGTCGTCGCACAGGTCCTCGTCGCGGGCGCGCGGCCAGACGTAGTTGCGTCCGCCCTCACAGCCGTAGGTGAGTTGTAGCTGCAGGCCCGGGTCCATCTCGTAAGTATAGCTCCACCAGAACACGCCCGGATGCAGGTAGTTGACGTTGCGCTCGTGCATGTTGTCGAAGGTCTTGACCTCGATCTCGAGCTCCGGCAGAACGCCGCTCACCTGGTAGTCCCGGATGAACTGCGCCTGCACCAGGAAGCAGCCGTCGGCGTCGCCATGGACCGCGCCCCTGCCGCTGGCCGAAGCGTCGCACTGGAACTTGAAGCCGTCCGGGAAGCCGGCGGCGGCGAGAAGACTCTTGGCCTCCTCTATGTCGTCGGTCTTGGGCTGGCGGAAACCCGGCAGCGTCCGGACCTCGTCCTGCGGCAGCGCGTAGTCGACGAACAGCGAGGACGCCGGCGTGCCGTAGTTCCAGTCTCTGCCGTAGCTCTCCGGCCCGCCGCCGAAGTGGGTGCCCGACGTCGTGTCGCGGTCGATCAGCAGATGGATGGCGCGGCGAACATTGATGTCGTCGAACGGCGCCTTGGTGATGTCGAACTGTATGCCGATGTTGCCGCAGCACGCTCCGACGTAGGCGTGGCGCTTGATCTCCGGGTTGGTGCTCTGTATGTCGAGCACGTTGCGCGGCATCACCTGCGAGGACGCCCACATGTCGAGCTGTCCGGCGCGGAGTCCGGCAATGGTCGCCGCCTTGTCGGAGATGGCGGTGTAGCGCAGACCCTCGAGATAGGGCAGGCTCTCACCCTTGTCGTTCCGGCGCCAGTAGTTGTCGTTGCGCACGTAGTCGTACTTCACCGTCTCGTCGAAGACGTCGAGTATGAACGGGCCGATGCCGATGGTGCAGTTGGGCGTGTCCTTCAGGTCGCCGCACTGGTCGACAAGCTCCTTGGGCACGACCATGTTGCGAATGTCGCCGACGCCGAGAAGGAATCCGCCGTCCACATTGGCCAGCGTGACCTCGACCGTCGTGTCGTCGATCGCCTGCGCGCCCGCCATCGAGCGAAGCACGCTGGAGCGCGGCCAGTTGACCTCGTCCAGGTTGTCCGGGTTCTCGAGACCCCTCGACCTGCGCAGCGAGTACGCCACATCCTCGGCCGTCATCTTGCGCCCGTTTACCGGCGCCCTGTCCTGGAACGAGATGTCGTCGCGAATGGTGAGCGTGAGCGTCAGAAGGTCATCCGACCATTCCCAGCTCTCCGCCACCTGCGGCCTGGGCTCCAGGGTAATGGGATGCAGGTCGACCACGCGGTTGCTCACCGGCTGCCACCAGGTGGTGCAGCACGGCGTCTTGTGGGGGTCTGTGTTCGTCTGGCGTCCCGTGCCCGTGGGCAGCTCCAGGAATCCGCCGAACTGGGCCTCCATCATCATCATGCCGTCGGGAGCCGCGGTGGGCTCGGCCATTGCCGCCTGCTGCGCGGCCAGCGCCCGCTCGATTGCCGCGGCAACCTGGGCTTCCGTGACGCCGCCGGGCCGTTCCGCTAGCGCGCTCTGTATAGCCGCGGCAACCTCGTCCGACGTCACTCCGGGCTGCTGGGCGCTGAGGGCCTTGGCGATTTCGGCGGCCACGTCGTCCGTCGTAATGCCCGGGTCCTGCTGCTGTAGCGCCGACGCGATAGCGGCCGCCATCTCCCCGGAGGTGACTCCGCCGGGCTGAGCTGCCAGCGCCTTGGCGATCTCGTTGGCGACGTCCTGGGTCGTGACGCCGGGCTGCGCGGCGAGAGCCTGCTGAATGGCCGAGGCGACCTCGGCCGACGTCACGCCGGGCTGCACGCCCCCGAGCGCTCGATTCACGATCCCTTCTACGTCGATGGGTGTCGGAGTAGGAGGAGCCTCCGCTTCCTGTGTGCCGCAGGCCAGCGCGAACACCAGAAGAAGCAGGGCGGAAACAAGCACAATCGGGATGGCCAGTCCTCCTCGCTTCCGAATTGTGCCAAAGCTGCCGGTGTTACTGTCGGTCAACATGTTCCACCTCCTGTACTTTCAATGGATCGACAGTCCGTACGTCCGGCGCCGCCTGATGCCGGCTGTCATAACAGTACACCCTGCGGTGCGGACCGGTGTTCGTCGACACCTCCTTTCGCGGCTCCTCCTCTGTATGGCCTCTTTTGGGCCTCTGGAACGCGGCCTACTGCGCCTCGGTCCGGCTTCCGCGCAATCGAGGGTCGAGAACGTCCCGAACGCCGTCGCCGAACATGTTCATGCTGAACACCACAATCGTGAGAATCACGCCGGGCGCCACGGCCATCGTCCACTGCTGGCGGAAGAAGTCCCGGCTCTCGAAGGCGAGCATTCCGCCCCACGTGGGGCTGGGCGGCGGCACGCCGTAGCCCAGGAAACTCAGCGACGCCTCCGCCAGTATGGCCCAGCCCACCGCGGCGGTGGCGAGCACCAGCGCCGTGGGCGCGACGTTTGGCAGCACGTAGCGCCACAGTATGCCGGTCAGGGGCACGCCAACGGCCTTCGCGCCGTCAAAATATTGGTTCTCCTTGATGGAGATTACAGCGCCTCTGACGAGCCGGGACTGCGTGAAGGTGTACCTTACGGCAAGGATGATGATTACGGTTTGCAGACTCGGACCCAGCGCGCCCGCCGCCACCAGCAGGAACACCAGCGCGGGAATGCTCATGAAGGCGTCTACGAACCGCTGGAAGTAGCGGTCGAGCCTTCCGCCGACGTAGCCAGACACCATGCCCAGCGCCGTGGCGCCGGTTATGCCGATACCCACCGAAGTCGCGGCGACTATGAGCGACACCCTGGCGCCGTGTATAAGCCGGCTCAGGATGTCCCGGCCGAAGTTGTCGGTCCCCACCCAGTACTTCGTGCTGATTCCGAACAGTTCATCGCCCAGATTCGCATACAGCGGGTGATGGGGCGCAATCCAGTCCGCGAGCACCGCCACGATGATTACGAACAACAGCACGATGCCGCCGGCCGCGGCAAGCGGCTTGTGTCGCCAGGCCCGCCACATCCGGTTGGCCATACTGCGCTGCGGCCGGAGACCCTCGGCCAGCAGGCCCTGTTCGATGGCTGCCGAGTCTCCGGCGTCGCTGCGCCTGAAATTCATTCCCATAGCCTTCCGTCCTCGCCGTGGCCCGCGATGTCCCCTAGTCGTAGCGCACGCGGGGATCGAGCCATCCGTAGCTGAGGTCCACTACCAGGTTGACCAGCAATATCCAGAAGGTGAAGAAGAGAGCGGCCCCCTGTATCATCGGCCAGTCTCGCAGGTCGATAGAGTCAACGAGCAGCCGGCCCATTCCAGGCAGCGTGAATATCTGCTCGATCACCACCGTTCCGCCGATGAGAAACGCGATGTCCAGCCCGATCCACGTGGCCACCGGAATCATGGCGTTCTTCAGCGCGTGCTGGTAGATGACTACTCGCTCCACAAGGCCCTTTGCCCGCGCGGTCCTGATGTAGTCCTGCCGCAACACCTCGAGCATCATCGCGCGGGTTATTCGTATCAGGCTGCCCGACAGTCCCAGGCCAAGGATGATGGCGGGCACGATGAGCTGCTGCAGGTTGGTGATGGGGTCTTCCTGAAGGCGCGCGTAGCGAATGGGCGCGAGGTATCCCCACCATATCGCAGGGAACGTGATGACTATGGTGCCCACCCAGAATGTGGGCGCGGCAACCCACAGGAATGCGGACGAACGGAAGAGGTAGTCGAGTACCGTGTCCTGCCGCAGAGCGGCGAACACCCCCACTGGAATGGCTACCACCACGGCCACCAGCATTCCGAGGAAGGTCAGCTCCAGGGTGACGGGGAGGGCGGTGCCGATCCTGTTGATGACCTTGCGGTCGGTCCAGAGAGACTTTCCAAGGTCGCCGCGGAAGATGTCCCCGAGAAATTCGAAGTACTGATTTACTATCGGGCGGTTGATGCCCATTTCGGTGCGCATAATCTCCAACTGCTCCTGGTTGGCGATGAGGCCGTCCTGGAGCAACCGGTCGAGTACGTCGCCCGGCATTACGCGCACGAGTACGAAGATTATGAACGTCGTGATGAAGAACGTCGGTATCAGCAGGATGACTCGGTTGATCGCGTAGTCACGCATAAGTCACCGCATCTCTACTGCCCGCGTCGCCCCGCCTGTTTCGGCCGGAGCTACGCAACCTGAAGGCCAAGCGCCAAAGGGTGTGGTTTTTCCACAGCGGCAATCTGAGCCTGAATTGCCTAGAGAGTACGCGCAACGATGCCGAAATGTCAAACATGAGCGGCATACACCCCCAAAATCACCTTTCCTAGAGCAGTTTACGGTCCGCCGGGGTCGAATTTGGTATTTCCACACGACTTTCCGCCCTTGCCGGTATGTCGCCCGATGCCGCGTCGATTGCCGCCCGAATCGACGCTGGCGCGGCTCCAGGTGCAACCCGAACGTTTGACACTTATTTTCTCGTTTGCTAGTCTTGTGCCATAGCAGCGAGTTCGCGCGACCCGCAGCGGGGTTCAGCACGACGGAGCCGCGGCGCGGGCAACAGAGCATAGTTCGAAGGAGCACTGCCTATGAGCAACACTGACATCGAATTGATGGCGCACCTGATGCGTAGGGCAGGATTCGGGGCGACCAGGGACGAGCTGGAGGCAAGGGCCGCGAAGGGCTACGAGGCGACCGTAGAGGAGCTGCTTCATCCCGAGAGCCAGGAGCCGGTGGACATCTACGAGTTCCTGCGCTACCAGTTCCTCCAGTGGAAGCCCGGCACGCTGGGCGGCATAGGACAGTCGGGCTGGGTGTGGCGCATGATCAACACAAGAGCGCCGCTCCAGGAGAAGCTGTGCCTCTTCTACCACCAGATCTTCGCCACCGGCGTCTCCAAGGTGGACCACTACGACGAAATCATCGACATGGTGGATATGTTCCGCGAGAAAGGCCTCGGCGGTTACCGCGACATCCTGCTCGAGGTTGCCAAGTGCCCGGGCATGATCTACTGGTTGGACAACAACGAGAACCATGCCACCGCCGTCAACGAAAACTGGGGCAGAGAGCTACTCGAGCTCTTCACCATGGGCGTGGGCAACTACACCGAGACGGACGTGAGAGAGTGCTCCCGGGCCTTTACCGGCTGGACCATGTCTCCCAAGCTGCCAAGGTTCCACATGGGCAGGTGGGACTGGTACTTCGAGTACCGGGAAGAGGACCACGACAACGGTGAGAAGACCTTCCTGGGACACACCGGCAACTTCAACGGCGAAGACATCATCGACATCGTGCTGCAGCAGCGCGCGACTGCCATATTCATCTCGCGCCACCTGTACAACTTCTTCGTCGCCGACGAGCCGCAGGTTCCGGCCTGGTCGGTCACTCCGCCGACGAACCCCGAGGCGGTTGACCTGCTGGCGGACACGCTGATGGAGTCCGGCTACGACATGCGGGCGACCCTACGGGTGTTGTTCAACTCCGACTTCTTCAAGGAGTCCCGCTTCAACAAGGTGAAGAACCCAACAGAGGTCGTCATAGGGGCGCTCCGCTTCGTGGGCGACACCGAGCTTCCCTGCCCCGAGGTGTTCGACTGGTCCAACCAGATCACCTACATGGGCCAGGACCTGCTCAACCCGCCCAGCGTGGAGGGTTGGCACTCCGGCGCTGAGTGGATAAACAGCGGCTCGCTTATGAAGCGCACCAACTTCGTTGCCGAGATGGTCGGAGACGTGTCCCGACCCGGCATCCGGTCCATAGTGGACAGGGTGAAGGCGGGGTCGGGCACGCCCGAAGAGCTCGTCGACACCTGTCTGGACCTGATGGGGCCGCTGGACATCAACGAAAACTCCCGCAAGGAGCTGATCGCCCACGTGGCGCTGGACGGCGACCTCCACTGGGACGACGACAATGCCGCGGAATCCGAGGAGCGGGTCGCGGAAATCCTGCAGCTCATCGTATCGCTCAGAGAGTACCAATTCGCCTAAGGCGGAGCACGGCCGGGGCGTTCGCGTCCCGGATCCAAACCCGGCAGTTGGCTTGAGAGGAGAACAACGTGAACAACGGTGATACCAAAGACCCCGTCCTGGTAGTGCTTCAGCTCACCGGCGGAAACGACTACATGAACACCGTGGTGCCCCACGGGGACTCCCTTTACAGGGACTACCGCCCCTACGTGAACATCGCCGATGACGAAGTGCTGGCGATCGATAACCACATCGGGTTCCACCCCAACATGGGTCCCATGCGGGACCTCTACAACGAGGGCAAAGTCGCGATTCTCCACGGCGTCGGCTACGAGAACTCGCCCCGGTCACACTTCCGGTCGATGGACATATGGCACACCTGCGAGCCCGACAAGCTGGGCACCGAGGGCTGGCTTGGGCGCGCGGTCCGCGAAATCGACCCCAACAAGGAAAACGTCGTGACCGCGGTCAGCATGGGCCCCAGCCTGTTCCGCGCCCTCGCCGCTCCCGGCGTGCCGGTGGCGACGGTCGAGGACCTGGACAACTACGGCCTGCTGACGGACATCTCGCAGGAGCAGAAGCGCAACCGCGTGCTGGAGCGATACAAGCGCATGTACGCGCCCGCCATGGGCACCGGGCCGGTAATGGACTTCCTCGGTCAGACGGGCCTCGACGCGCTGAAGGGCGCCGACATCCTCAAGGTCGCGCCTCAGCAGTACTCGTCTTCCATCGAGTACGCGGACACCCCCATCGCGCGGAAGCTCAGAGGCATCGCGCAGGTGCACACCGCCGAACTGGGCACTCGCGTCTTCTACTGCGATCACGGCAGCTTCGACACCCACGCCGACCAGATGGGCTCCCATGCCACACTGTGGCGGGACGTGTCCGACGCGATTCGCGACTTCTTCGACGACCTCGAAGAGCATGACGCGGCGGACAACGTCGCGATGCTCGTGTTCTCGGAGTTCGGGCGCCGCGTCTACGACAACGGCTCCGGCACCGACCACGGCGCCGGTGGCGTCTCGTTCATGATCGGCAACCAGGTGAAGGGCGGCCAGTATGGCGTCTATCCTTCCACCAGGGCGAGCGACCTCGAGCAGGGCGACCTCGTGCCGAACATGGACTTCCGCGGAGTCTACTCGACCGTGCTCGAGGACTGGCTCGGCCTGGACGCCGTGCCGATCGTGGAAGGCACCTTCGAAAAGCCCGCGTTCATCTAGGCGCGAATGACCCGTCCTAGAGTCCCTTCCCCCTTGATGGGGGAAGGTCAGGATGGGGGTGAATAAAGACCAACCCACGTCCCCTCTCCCTTGAGGGAGAGGGTTAGGGTGAGGGTGTACGAATGACGACAAACATGCTAACCAGAATCGTCTCCAATCGCGTTTACGACTTCAGCCACGTCGTGGGCGGCCGCCAGCTTACCGGCATCGTCCAGCTAGCGCTGGGCGATGGCGATGACGTCTACCTCGTCATGCGCAGGCGCAACGGCGGAAACCTCATGAAGCTCACCATCGGGCCGGTTCCCGGTGACGAGGAGATCGTCGGCCAGATTGGCAAGTCCGGTACCGGCCAGGGTGAGTTCGTGTGGCCCACCGCCGCGGCCATCGACAGCAATGGCAACATCTACGTCACCGACGAGTGGCTCAACCGTGTCACCGTGTTCGACCGGAATGGCGAATTCGTCCGCACGTTCGGCGAGCAGGGAGCGGGGGAGGGCCAGTTCGACCGGCCCTCCGGCATAGCCATCGACGGCGACGACAACGTCATCGTCTCGGACACCCTCAACCACCGCGTGCAGAAGCTGACTCCCGATGGCGAGAGCATCGCCGCCTGGGGATGCAAGGGCGACGGTCCCGGCGAGTTCGACTCGCCCTGGGGCGTCACCACCGACGACTCCGACGCGATCTACGTGGCGGACCACAGGAACCACCGGATGCAGAAGTTCGACTCCGGCGGCGGCTTCCTGTTCGCGATTGGCACCCAGGGAACCGGCGAGGACCAGTTCGACCACCCATCCGACGTAGCGGTCGACCCAGAGGGCGACATCTACGTTTGCGACTGGGTGAACAACAGGGTCGGCTGCTTCGACAGCGAGGGCACACCCCTGACCATCTTCGCTGGCGACGCCCAGGAGTTGTCCAAGTGGCAGCGCCAGTACGTGGCCGGCAACCCGGACGTGTACAAGGCGCGCCGGCGCGTCTACAGCCTGGAGCCTGAGTGGCGGTTCGCGCTGCCCATGGCGGTCATCTTCGACGACGAGAAGTCCAGACTGATGGTCGTCGACTCCCAGCGGCACCGCGTACAGATGTACAACAAGCTCATGGACTACCGCGACCCTCAGTTCAACATATAGCGAGAGATCTGCGGCAATAGAGCAATCGGCGCGAGGGTTGCCCGGCCTGGGCTGCCCTCGTTGCTTTCTGTGATCAGCCAGGAGGACTTGCAATGGTTACCATTTCCGACAGCGAAGCCCTTCGTAGAAGCTCCCTCAAGTACCTGTGGATGCATAACCGCGACTGGACGCAGATGGCGGAAGACGGTGAGCCGCGCATCATGGTCGGCGGCGCCGGGGTGAGGGTCACCGACTCCGACGGCAATACCTGGATCGACGTCAACGGCGGCTACAACTCCGTGAACGCGGGCTACGGACGCACGGAGATCGCTGACGCCGCCTACGAGCAGATGCTGAAGCTTCCCTATTTTCCCCAGGGCACTACAACCCCGCCCACCGTAATGTTCGCCGAGAAGCTTGCGCAGATCGCGCCGGGCAGCCTGGAGCGCACCTGGCCCGTGAGCGGCGGCTCCGAGGCCAACGAGACCGCGCTGAAGATTGCCCGCAGTTATCACAAGCGCCGGGGTGAGACCGGCCGGTACAAGGTGATCAGCCGACGGGGTTCGTACCACGGCATGACCGGAGGCGTCCTGTGGCTGGGCGGGGCCGGCACAGCGGTGCGTGAGGACTTCGAGCCGGCCTACCCGGGCATGGTGCACGCCCCGCAGCCTCTGCCGTACCGCTGCGAGTTGGGCGGCGCTTCCCCATCGGAGTGCGCGGCACGCTGCGCCCAGGCCATCGAGGATCTGATTCTGTTCCACGGCCCGTCGACGGTCGCTGCCGTCATTGCCGAGCCTGTCTCAGCGGCCTCCGCCGCCGCCGTGCCCGGCGACGAGTACTGGCCCATGCTGAGGGAAATCTGCGACAGGTACGGCGTCCTGTTGATAGCGGACGAGGTGATCTGCGGCTTCGGTCGCACCGGCAAGATGTTCGCCGTCGAGCACTGGGACGTGGTCCCGGACATCATGACCGTTGCCAAGGGCGTCATCAGCAGCTACATGCCCCTCGCCGCGACCATTGTGTCTCGCGAGGTCGCCGACGCCTTCGCCGGCGAGGACAACATCTTCAGGCAGGCTCTCACCTTCGGCGGCCATCCCGTGTCCGCCGCGGCCGCGCTGAAGAACATCGAGATAATCGAAGATGAGGGCATGGTGCAGAACTCGGCTGACGTGGGCGCCTACTTCCTGGAGCAGCTTAAGGAACTGAAGGAAGACCACACTATCGTCGGCGACGTCCGCGGCATCGGGCTGCTGCTCGGCATCGAGTTCGTCAGCGACCGCGAATCGAAGACCTACTTCCCGAGTGATATGAAGCTGGGCGACCGCCTCACCGAGAAGTTCCACAACGAAGGACTCATCCTGCGCTGCGCCGGTCAGACCGTAGGCCTGGGGCCGCCGCTCTGCATCACCCACGACGAAGTCGACCAGGTAGTTGCAGGACTCGACCGGGCCATCGGCGAAGTCGAAACCGAGATAGGCGTCCGCTAACGCGCCCAGGAGTGCGCCAGCGCAACCTCCTCGACGATGTCGGCGCCCCAACCCGGAGCGGTGGGCACCGTCATGTAGCCGTCATCGATGTCCGGCGTCGCCGTGGTAAGTTCGTCCTTCCACGGCACGTCGTCGATATCGATCTCCATGATGCGCACGTTCGGCAGCACCGCGCACAGGCTCGCGCTCATGAACGACGACAGGTGGCTGTAGTAGTTGTGCGGCGCGGCGTTTAGCTGGAACACCTCCGCCAGGTCGCCCACCTTCTTCGACTGGCTGAAGCCGTTCCAGGGCACGTCGATCATGAAGATGTCCGCGGCGTGTAGTTGGAAGTAGGGCAGGTACTCGCGCATATAGTACAGGTTCTCGCCCGTGCAGATCCTAGTCGAAGTGGACTGCTTGATCTGCAGGATGGCCTGAGGGTCGTACATGTCGATTTCGAGCCAGAGCATGTTGAACTGTTCCAGCACCTTCGCTATGCGCATAGACGCCTCTGGCTTGAAGTTGAAGTTGAGGTCGAGATTGATGTCGACGTTCGGACCGACCGCGTCGCGGAACGTGCCGATCAACTCCTCGATGTGCGACAGCAGCTCGATGCTGACGATCTGGTCGGTCGAACCCTGGCCGCTGGCGAAACCCGGCCCGTGAACGTAGGGGTCCTCGCCCGGCACAAGTATGTTCGTCTTCAGCGCCGTGTAGCCCCTCTCCACGACCTCCCTGCCCAGCTCGGTCACGCTCGCCATGCTGGAAATCGGCGGTACGCCTATCAGCTCGTGGTTGCGGATACGCGACGTGCCGCAGTGCGACCAGTACACCCGCACGCTGTCGCGCGTCGGGCCACCAAACAGCTCGACCACGGATATGCCCAACGCCTTGGCCTTAATATCGATGAGCGCGAGCTCCACGCCGGCGATGGCCTTGGCCGCGATACCGCCCGGACTCTGCCGCGAGACGCGGTACATGTCCCAGAAACGCATCTCGAACGCCCTCGGGTCGCTGCCGATGAGCACCGGCTTGAAGTCCTCGATGGTACCGCACACGCCCCTGGGCGTCCGCCCGTCGCTGCACTCGCCCCAGCCCGTGATGCCCTCGTCGGTCTCCACTTTGACGAACGTCCACGGCCGCCAGCCGGCGTCAACTATGAACGTCTCGACGTTGGTTATCTTCATGCGCCCGTCTCCACTCGGTCAGTTCGCGTCCGCCAGCGTCGCCACGCTGAACACCACCCGGAACGGGTAGCAGTAGATCACCACGCTATGCTGCGCGGACACGTCCACGTCGTCCGGAATCTCGTAGTTCTGGTTGCCGATGTTGCCCTTCAGCAGGCCGAGGTCTACGAATCCGGCCTCTTCCAGGTCCGAATGCCTCATGGGGTCCGGGTCCTGGGACAGCAGGACATGAAGCTCCGGCCCGTTGGTGACCCTGAAGTCCTCCAGCCTGAGCAGCTTGTTCGCTCCGGGCAGGTCGTAGATCAGCGCCTGTCCGCTGCCTTTGTGCAACGCGTCCGCGTCGCGGAACTCGCCGGACTTGAGCCTCGTTGGCTGAGGAGCGGCGGCGTCCGGCTGCGCGTCCGGCTCCGGCGTGGCGGCTGCCTGAGGCACCGCGGTCGGCGTCATCTGAGACGCCGGCGTGAAGCTGCCCTGGAACGTGGACGCCCCGCCCAGCATCTCCGGCATAGGCTCGGAAACCGGCATCCTGTCCATCTTCGCAACGGTCGACATCACCATTTCGATCTCTTCCATGGTCATGTCGTCCGGAACCTCGGCGGCGTACGCGAACGGAAACTCCTCCTCCACGGTGACGTTGATGAACAGCGGTGAACCCAGGTCCCAAGCCACGATGCCCAGAAGCACCAGCACGGGAACACCGATGATCGTGACCCAGAGCCGGCGCTGCCACGCCCACAGGTGAAGTCCCCTGCGGTAGGCGTAGTAGACGACCGCCGCCACCACGATCAGGACTATCACGCCTATCGGGAAGCGGTACGGATAGAGGTCGGCGGCCAGCCGCTCCAGGTTTCCGAAGAAGTCTGCCAACATCGTTCCGTGTCCTCTCGTGCTAAGCTCCGCCTACACGCCCGAATTCAACGCCGCAACGGCCTTGCCTGCCGCAATTCCCCGGTGGCTCAGCCTGTTCTTCTCTGAAGTCGTCAGTTCCGCCATCGTCCTGCTGAGAGAGGGAAGCAGGAACGCGGGATCGTATCCGAACCCGTTGTCGCCCCTGGGCGGCCTCACGATGCGACCCTCGCACACGCCCTCGAAGAACTCGGTCTCGGAGTCGGGAGCGTTGGGCCGCACTATGGCAATCACGCACCTGAAACGCGCGTCCCACTCACTCGCCGGAATGCCGTCCAGGCGCTCATACAGCCGGGCGATGCGTTGCTCGTCCGTAGCGCCCTCACCGGCGTACCGGGCGGAGTAGACGCCAGGCTCGCCGCCCAACGCGTCCACCTCCAGCCCAGAATCGTCAGCGAGCGTGGGCAGGCCACTGAGAGCGCAGTAGGAGCGCGCCTTGAGCGCGGCGTTGGCCTCGAACGTCGTCCCGGTTTCCTCGACATCCACGTCGATGCCCACGTCCGCCAGCGAAACCAACTCGGCCGGCGCGTCGGCCAGCAGGACCGCAAGCTCTCGCATCTTGCCGGAGTTCCTGGTGGCTATCAGCAGTTTTTCCAGTGTCACGTCGGCGCCAGGTCGCGGGAGCGGGTTCGGCTTTGCGAACCGCGCTAGTTGTCGTCGGCGGGAACGCCCGCGCGCGCGCCGTTCTTGAACGAGAACCTGTCCACCAGCCCGGTCACCGTGTCGCGGAAGCCTCCGTACTCCAACTCGCTGTAGGGCAGCATGGCCGCGCCCGACCAGCCCTGGGAGCGCATGTCGATTCCCTTGCGCTGGGCGTGCGCCCGCACCTCGTCCCATACTGGGTTGTCGAAGAAGTCGATGTGCGAGTCAGAGAACATGCCGTCGCGGTTTACGGAGAACCCGGCCGCGGAGACGAGCGGCAGGCAGTACGGCCCGGTAACGGGCGTGTTCAGCGGGACCGGCATGATAGGCATGACGTGGGAGCCGCGCGCGTCGCCTCCGACGAAATGGGCCTTGGTGAAGGTCGAAATGATCTCCTCCGGCGCGGGGAATATGCCCTGGTTGCGCACCAGCGCTATCGGGTCGTCCTTCCCGGTGTATACTCCGGCGATCGAGTGCAGGCGCTGCGCCGATACGGACACTGCTCGCTGCCCATTGGTCCGGGAGTAGATGCCATCTATGCCGAAGCGCTCGTTGTCCCGCAGCAGGGCCGTAATCTGGTAGTAGTCTTCGGGGGCGTTCAACTCGATGATACTGTCGCCGCCGGTGTTGTCCATGTCGATGATGTGAAAGGTGAAGCCCTTGATCATCTGGGGCAGCATCAGCCCGCCGCAGTACATAGGGTCCGCGAACCCAAGGAAGATGGGCAGGTTGTACGCGCCCGGGCCGCACTTGTCCGCGGCAAAAAGCATGATCGACTCTGCGGGCCGCGGAGCCTCCAGCGTGTGGTCCATCTCGATCTCCGCCACCGCCGGGCCGGCACCCCTCACGTTGCCGGAGGGCGCGTCCACCAGCAGGTCCTGACCCGCGCCGTACAGTCCGTACTCCCTGGCGATCTCGGTTGCCTTAATGAACGTGTCCCATGCGAACTGGTGCACGTCCACGTCGTTTTCGCCCCGTGTGTGCGACATCAGAATCGCAATGTCGTCACCGGTGTACGACGTCCAGCCGTCGATGATCAGCCCGTCGTCGATGGCTCTCGCGACCTCGCCCCTTACGGCGTCCATCATCCTCTCCGACGGCTTGGTGTGGCCGCCGATGGACCCCACGTCAGCCTTGATGCAGGAAATGGTAAGTTTCACGATGCCTCCTTTGCGGTGACACTTGCCCGCCGCCGCGGGCGAAGGTTGCTTTCCGAGCGACGATTGTGCGAGTGTTACGGGTCGCCCATATGGTAACACAATCAGGGTTCATCCTCTAACCGCCCGGTCTGGAACGAGGTCGTGCCCAAATTGACCGGCATGCGCCAGCAAACCTATAATTGCGCGGGCACCTTGAAGCGCAGACCGACGGGGGTAGACGGATGGCGATACGGGCAAGAGACCAATCCGACGACGTGCTGAGACAGAGCCTGCTGATAGTCGTCTTCGTCGCCGTCGGCCTGACTTTCTTGACGCCGCTGGTCGTTACCTTCAGCTCCATCTTCCCGTTCATCGTTGGAAAGGCAGTCTATTCCCACATTCTGATCGAAGTGGCGTTCGGCGCCTGGATTTTGCTTGCCTGGATGCGCCCCGAGTACCGGCTGCCGGGATCGCGGATCATCCAGGCGTTCGCCCTCTACCTGGCCGTCGCCCTGCTGGCCGGTTTGTTCGGCGTCAGCTTCATCCGCAGCATCTGGTCCACCTACGAGCGGATGCAGGGTATCGTCGACCTTGCCCACTGGCTGGCCTTCGCGGTCGTGCTCGTTTCCACCCTGCGCACCGCGGACAACTGGCGGATGCTCCTGAACGTCAACCTGGCGGTGAGCCTCTTTCTGGCGCTGCTCGGCGCGGGCAAGCTGATAGGCGTGCAGGTGCCTCCTTTCGACTTCTTCGAGCAGAACACGCGGCTCGAGTTGACGCTGGGCAACGCGACCTACGTTGGCGCATACATGCTCGTGAACTTCCTGCTTTCGCTCGGCTTCCTGGCGCAGTCGTTCATCCAGCGAGACGACAGCGCCGAATCACGCCCAAGGCAACGGCGCAGACGCCGGGCGGCCGCCCGGCGTCGCGCCCAGCGTCGCGCGGTCGAGGAAGACCTCGACCTGTCGCTATGGTTGTGGAGGCTCTTCTGGGCCGCCACGGCCTCGCTCAATTTGTGGGTCATGATCTACAGCGGAACGCGCGGCGTGGTAGTCGGCGTCGCCGCGGCTCTGCTCGCGCTGGGCGTCTGCTACATCTTCGTCGGAAAGCTGAGGCAGCTGAGAATCGCGGCCACCGTCGTCGTAGCGGTGCTAGTTGTGGGAGGCGTGACCTTCCTGGCCATCAGAGACACCCCCGCATTCGAGCCGATTACCGAGTCGAACGTTATGCTCAAGAGGTTGGCAAGCGCCGGCCTCGAAGACCACTCTATCCAGGGCCGGATACACTCGGTAGCCGCCGGTCTCAGCGCCTTCGCCGCCCGGCCCGTATTCGGCTGGGGGCCGGAGAACTACCACGTGGCCTTCGGGCGATACGTCTCGGAGACCAACCCGTCCCTGGAGAAGTTCGACCAGGCCCACAGCAAACCGATCGAGGAGTTGGCCACAAAGGGCGCTCTGGGCTTTCTGAGCTACATGGCCATCTGGGTGTTGATGTTCTGGGTGGTGTTGACACGCGCCCGACGGGAGACCGCCGCCGACCAGATGTTCACGCTCATCATCGGCGCCTCGCTGGTGGGCTACTTCGTGCAGAACCTCTTCCTGTTCGACACCGCGACGATGCTGCTTCAGTTTGTCATGCTGGCCGCGTTCGTCGCGTGGATGGAGACGGAGGCACACGCACGGGGAGAATCGACCGCAGACCACACGCCCGGTAACTCGATGCTACGCCGCCTGGCAAGTCGCCTGGACTCGGTGCCCCCTCTGGCGCGTGACGCACGGTTCCTCTACGGCTCGATGGTCGTGGCGGCCCTGGTCGTGGCGGCCATCCTGTTCGTGAACGTCCGGGTGTGGGTCGCCGCGCAGAACTACCGCGACGTGAGGGTCGCCTCACTCGAGCTTGAGGACAGGCTGGAAGGCCTGTCCGAGTCTGCGGACATGTTCCCCGGTCTTGGAAATTACCCGCGCCGCGACCTGTTCGAAATCGTTGCCAGGGAGGTGCCGCAGGTGTCGGCGGACCGCGCGGTCGGTGTGATGTTTACAACCGACAGCGAGGCCGAGGAGGCCTTGGACGTGGAACCGGAGAACTGGCACATCGTTGTCGCGCTTGGCCTGGTGTACCAGTCGGCATCGTCGCAGGACGAACGGTACCTGGCCCTAGCCAGGGCGTTCACGGACCAGGCGACGAAGATTGCGCCGGGAAGATGGGAAGTGTTCCAGCTACGTGCCAGGCAGCTATCTCTCGAGGGCGAACACGGCGCAGGCGCCGAACTGCTGAACGGGTTTTTCGAAGCGAACCCTGAAGCCGAGCGCGTCCTGGGCGGGCTGAGGGACCAGCTGGTTAACGTCTCCCGGCAGTAGCCGGCTGGCGGCTCATCTGGGCCATCTTGTACTGTTCTTCCAGCAGTTGCAGGTACTCGGCGTTGCTCCTGCTCTTCCGTAGCCGCTGCAACACCTCTTCGGTGACCTCCCAGGGGGTGGCGTTGTCGGACGAGATTCTCGTGCTGATAAAGCGGCGGAACAGCCACACCTGCCGTAGCGTGTCCTCATCCAGCAGGAGCTCCTCGCGGCGCGTGCCGCTGCGGTGAATGTCCATCGCCGGGAAGATTCGCCGCTCGGCCAGCCGCCGGTCCAGGTGCACCTCCATGTTGCCGGTGCCCTTGAACTCCTCGTAGATTACGTCGTCCATACGGCTGCCCGTGTCGACCAGGCAGGCGGCCATGATCGTAAGACTGCCGCCCTCTTCAGTGTTTCGGGCCGCTCCGAAGAACCGCTTGGGCGGATAGAGCGCCACCGGATCCATACCGCCCGACAGCGTGCGCCCGCTGGACGGCACGGCCAGGTTGTAGGCCCTCGTAAGGCGCGTGATGCTGTCGAGCAGAATCACCACGTCGCTGCCGCTCTCCACCAATCGCTTCGACCGTTCGAGCACCAGCTCCGCGACCCTGCAGTGGTCTTCCACCGGCTCGTCGAACGTCGAGCTGTACACCTCGCCGCTGATGGAGCGCCGCATGTCCGTGACTTCCTCCGGACGCTCGCCGATCAGCGCCACCATTATCTCGATGTCCGGGCAGTTGAGGGCGATTCCGTTGGCGATGTCCTTCAGAAGGGTGGTTTTGCCCGCCTTGGGTGGCGACACGATCAGCCCGCGCTGGCCGCGTCCGATAGGGGCGAACATATCCATGAGCCTGGGGGCGAGGTAGTTGGGCCTGGTCTCGAGGATGATCTGCTCAGTGGGGAAGACAGGCGTAAGGCTCTCGAACGGCGGTCGGTTCCCCGCCGCGTCGGGCTGGGCGCCGTTCACGCTCCTCACCCGCAGCAGTCCGAAGTAGCGCTCGCCGTCCTTTGGCGGGCGCACCTGGCCGGCCACTTTGTCGCCGGTGCGCAGTCCGAAGCGCCTGATCTGCGACTGGGAGACGTAGACGTCGCCGGAACCCTGCTGGCTGCCGTTCTGGCGCAGGAACCCGTACCCGTCGTTGACCACCGACAGAATGCCGCTGGCGGTAATCTGCTCGTTCTTTTCCGCTACCGCATGAAGTATGCGATTCAGCATGTCGTGGCGTTTGGGATTTGAGCCCTCGTTTATCACCCCCATCTTGACGCCAGTATCGAGCAGCTGGTCGTTGCTCTTACGCTGCAGTTCAATCAGGTCCATGTTCTTCTCCAGGGTTCCGCGCCAATCGGCGCATCTCATGTGACGCCTAATTTTCGCCCCATCTGAGGCGGGGGGCTTGCAATGGGTAGGTCAGGCTTTTGAAAACTGGCTGCGCCGCTGGTGTAGACGGCTATGCCTGCGGAGCATTTGGGCAGCGGCACTCGCGGCCGTTTAATCAGTGGGATGCCGCTTGAGGCAGTGGGAAAGTATCAGACCAACCGTTGGCCTGTTGCCGGCCAGCCCCTGGCTGCCATGTCATCCGGCCGCGGGCGTGGCTCTGGCTCGGCGGTTGGGGTATCTGTTGATATACTAGCACATGAGACTTCCTCAGTCTACACCTTTTGGAAAGAGGCGACTCGATCGACGTCATCCAGTGGCAGCGTGCGCTGGCCGCCCTCCCTGATTGTTTTCGTGGCTGCGGCGACGAATGCCTCGAAGAGCGGGTGAGGTCTGTTCGGTCTTGATAAGAACTCGGGGTGGAACTGCACTCCAACCATGAAGCTGGAGGCCGCCATCTCCAGTATCTCGACAAGGCTCCCGTCCGGCGAAAGCCCGGTCGGCATTAGACCGGCAGCCTGCAGGTCCTCCCGGTAACGGTTGTTGAACTCCAACCTGTGCCGGTGGCGTTCCTCCACCACTTTTTCGCCGTACGCATTGGACGCCGCGCTGTTCTCACCGTTGGGAAGCCGCTCGACACTGCACCGGTAGATGCCGAGCCTCATGGTGCCGCCCATTTCGACGAGGTTTCTCTGATCGGGCATGTAGTCGATCACGGGGTCGGGCGTTTCGGGGTCGAACTCAGTGGAGTTCGCCCGCGCCTTGCCAAGCAGCCGCCGGGCGGCTTCTATCACCATCACCTGCAGACCCAGGCACAGCCCCAGGTACGGCACGTCGCGCTTCCTCGCGTAGTGGGCCGTCTCTATCATCCCTTCTATGCCGCGAGGCCCAAACCCGCCGGGCACGACGATGCCTTGCACCGAGTCGAGATACTGTTCCGGGCCAAATTTCTCTATGTCCTCCGAGTGTACCCAGTGCACCTCCACGTCGTGCCCATGGGTGAGTCCGGCATGGATTAGGGCTTCCTTGACGGATATGTAGGCGTCGTGCAGGTCGACGTACTTGCCCACGACGGCTATGGGGAGTACGTCCTTTGGCCGCTTGATGGCGCCCACCATCTCCTGCCAGCTAACCAGGTCGCGCTGTTCAGCGGGAAGGTCCAGGCTCCCCACGATGAAACCGCCCAGGCCCTGCTCATCCAGTATGAGCGGCACCTCGTAGATGGTGGAAACGGTGGGGAGTGTGAGAACGGCCTCGCGAGGAACGTCGCAGTGGATGCTTATCTTGCTGCGAATGTCGTCGGTGACCTCCTGGTCGCTGCGGCACACGATTGCGTCGGGATGTATGCCGATGCTTCGCAGCTCCCTTACGCTGTGCTGCGTTGGCTTTGTCTTCAGCTCGCCAGTCGAGGTTATGTAGGGCAGAAAGGTCACGTGCATGTACAGTACGTTGTCCCTTCCTACCTCGTTGCGCATCTGCCGTATGGCCTCGAGAAACGGCAGTCCCTCGATGTCGCCGACCGTGCCGCCGACCTCTACCACGATTACCTGGGCCTTGCTCTCGTCGGCGAGGGCCAGTATGCGCTGCTTGATTGCGTCGGTTACGTGCGGCACGGTCTGAATCGTGCCGCCCAGGAACTCGCCCTTGCGCTCGCGCGAGATGACGTCGCTGTACACTTGCCCGGCGGTCACGTTCGATGAGCTGGTCAAGTGGGCGTCGATGAACCGTTCGTAGTGGCCAAGATCCAGGTCCGTCTCGCTGCCGTCTCTGGTTACGAAGACCTCCCCGTGCTGGTAAGGGGACATCGTGCCCGGGTCTACGTTCAGATACGGGTCGAGCTTCAGAAGGGACACGGTGATTCCCATGCTCTTGAGAATGCGGCCAATCGAGCCGACGGTGACACCCTTGCCGACCGAGCTTACGACTCCGCCGGTCACGAACACGAACTTGGTTGGCTCATCGCGGACGGCCAAATGCTGGCGCTCCTACCCCACACCGCACGGCGCGTCTCAACACGGCAACCGGCGCGCGGCAAGTGGATCTGCTAGGGGATGGCATTTCGAGAGGATGGAAAGGAGCGTTTACCACTCAGCGGTTCCCGAAAACCAGGCGCCATGTCTCAGTCTGGAAGCGTTCGGAACGTGGCCCCTGGTCGGGTGTAACCGCGCTCGGCAAAGTATAGGCGGGCAGGGACGTGCTTGTCAAACACCGTTTGGGCCGGCTTCCCTGGGCATCTGCTCGATCGCCTGCCTGATGAAATTCACGCCCACCAGGTTCCGCCAGGCGGCCAGCAGCTTGATAGTAACGGGCCCAGGCGTCTCATCGCCCAGCCGGTAGCCGTTGATTGTCGCCACCGGAAGCAAACAAAACCGCGTGCTGGACACGAACGCCTCGCTGGCGTGGTAGACGTCGCCTATCGAGTACTCCGCCTCATCGACCTCGATGTCAAGCGTCTCGCACAGTTCAAGCGCCGTACGCATACTCACGCCCGGCAACACGTTTCGGCGGTTTGGCAGCTTCACTCGCCCATCCCGAACGAACATGAAATTTGCCCCCTGGCATTCCGTAATGCGACCGCTTGGCCCGGTCATGAGCAGAAGCTGCCTGGGACTCCCGGCCTTTGCGTCCGATCCCGGGGCGTTCGGCGCGCCGTAGGTGACCGGCGTCACGACACGCACGCCCCGGATGTAACTGCTCGCGAACGCGCCCACGTCGAGAGGCTGGCAGTAGATGGCCACGGTCACCCGCGGAGGGTCGTCGGGTGCTACCGGCTCCGTGAGCGCGACAAGCTGCGTGATCGTCAGCTCGCTTCCCTCGGGAAGGGGCCGGTTGGCCTCCAGCACCTGTAGCGTCAGCGCCTCCATCTCGTCGATAGTGACCCCGGCATCGATACCGGAGAAGTTCAACCCGTTGTATAGTCGTTCCAGGTGGAGACGCAGCCGGAACGGCTCGCCGTCGAAGGTGCGCTCGGTATCGTAGTAGCCGCCGACGGACTGACCCATCTGCTGCATTTCGCGTAGGCCGTCGTCCTGAGGAATAAACCGCCCATTCAGGTACATCGTCATCTGCATAAGCGCTTTCGCCTTGCGTAGCCAGATGTGAGAGAGCCTCGACGGGACCGGGCCGCGCTAGCTGAATAACTCGCGGCGCACCTCTTCCCGGCGCTCCCTTTCCTCGGGTGAGACTTCGGGGTAGGGCTCGCCGGGTCTTCGAAGCGTGCCGCGGAACTGCGGGGGCCTCTTTTCAAAGAACGCCCTGCGGCCCTCGTCTCCGTCGCTGCTCATCTGCGTAACGAGCGTATTCATCAGAGTCTGGACGCGCCAGGCCTCCGTGACCGGGATGTCCTTGAACCTGATAACGAATTCCTTCATCATGCGAACGGCCAGCGGCGGCATCTTCGCGATCGAGTCCGCAATCTCCTCGGCGCGCGACAACAGCCTGTCGTGCGGCGTGACCTCGTTGATGAGATTGATCCGAAGGGCCTCCTCAGCGCCGAACGGTTCGTCGGTGAGCAGAATGCGCATCGCGTCGACGTATGACACCTGGCGGGGCAGGTAGGTCGCGCCCGGTCCGTTGCCCACCCAACCCTGGCTGAGTAAAGCGTACTTGAACCGCGCGTGCTCCTCGCAGGCGATGCGGATGTCCGTAGACGTCAACATCAGGTAGAAGCCCGCTCCGGCGGCCCAGCCGTTGATCGCGCCGATCACCGGCTTCCATATCTGCGGGTAGTGATCGCCCAGGCGGCCGTCGGCCCCAAACCTGGCCGCTCCGTTCACACTGCCCGCGAGCGGCCAGAAGATGGCCTCCGTACGCGCGCGCTCACGCTCGTCCTCGGTGATATCCGGCCTCACCGCCAGGTTGTGTCCGGCACAGAAGTGGCGTTGCCCTACGGCGGTCAGTATCGCCACCCGCACGTCCATGTCCTCCCACGTCTCTTTCCAGACCTCGCTCAGCTCGTCGGCCGTGGGACGGTCGAGGATGTTCGCTTTCTCCGGATTGTTGAGGGTGATGTACGCAACTGGACCCTTCTTCTCGTAAAGGACGCGCATGGGCGCTCGACCTCCTGCGGGTTGTTTGCGCCGGGGTATGTGGGGACTGGACGGGCCGGGTTAGGGCTAGGCCCTGATGTCCAGAATCGAGTACTGAGACTGACCGCGGGGTGTCTCGACCTTCACCGTGTCACCCTTCCGCTTGCCGATGAGCGCCATGCCGAGCGGCGACACGTCGGAGATTCTCTGCTCCAGAGAGTTGGCCTCGCTGCGGCTGACCAGCGTGTACGTCTGCTCCCGCTTGGTCCTCGACTCACGCACCTGGACGCGCATCCCCAGCCGGATTGTGGTCACGTTGCCGGTCCTCGCCGAAATGATGACCGAGGACTCGAGGGTCGACTCTATAGAGCGAATGCGGGAGTCGATCAGGCCCATCTGCTCCCTTGCGGCCTCCAGGGGAGCGTTTTCGCGGACGTCCTTGTCCGCGGCGGCGCGCTGGATCTGGCCAGCCGTCTTGGTCCGCTCTTCCTTCAGCTTTTCCAGCTCTTCCACGAGATTGTCGTGGCCCTCCTGGGTCAGTTCGTTGGGCGCCTGCTTGTCCACGCCCCCGGTCTTGACAGCGCTGTTGCGCGGCCTGCGTATCCTGAGATGCTGCGCCAGCTTCTGGTCGGTGAACCCGCTCTTGTGGGAGTAGGTCAGAAAGTCGCGCACTATCTGGAGGCGCTCGGCGGCCTGTGGCGTCGTGCCGCTCCCCACCATCCTCTCGGCGTAGGTGCCGATATCCGCGGGCTTAACCTTGGAAAAGAGTGTGTCGGGCTTGCACCAACGTATGAACTTGTCCAGCTCGGTGTTGCTGCCGGACTTGGAGTGGGCGTCGGCCTCCTCCTTGACGCTGCGCGACTTTGCGCTTGCCCGCTTTGCCTTGCGTATAGCCAGATGCTCGGCGTACTTTCCCGCGGCCTGAAGGATAGTTATGGACTCGTTGGATTCCATGGTTCGGCCTCCTTCACCCTAAGTCCACCCTAAGTCCGTTAATCTCATGTTAATGAAGCACGAACCTACATGTCAAACAAGCGAGCGACCACAAAACTGAGACTTGCCCACCTTGACACCTTGCCAGACAGGGAAAGTAGCGCCCACCGTCCAATTTGCGGACAACGCGGACCCTTCAGGGACTTGCCCGCGTTGTTGACAGTGCGTCGCCTTGACAGTATCATTCGCGCGGCGGCCAGTAGGTTCCCTGACGGGCGGCCGTCCCCCCTTTGTTAACGGACGAACACTACTGCTGAAGTAAGCCTGGCGCAATCCCCTGGTTTATCGGGGGTACGCTACGACCAGGATTTTCGAGGAGGTCCCCATGAGTTTGAAAATCGCAAGGGCAAGCGGTTTCGCGTTCCTGTGGATGATGGCGTCGCTTCTGGTGCTGGCTGCGTGTTCCAGTGCCGAGGAAGAGGAGCCCGCTCCGGCGGCGGCCGCCACTTCGGCGCCGGTGACGTCGCAGGCGCAACCGACCGCGGCCCCGCCGCCGGCCGCGGCCCCTGCCGACGCGCCACAGACAGGTGGCACTCTCAGATTTGGCATTCCCGAGCCGAACAGCTTCGATCCGCAGGCGACCTGGTCGGTTGTTGCCGGAAACATCGCCGGCATGTACGGCGATGTTCTCGTCTCCCGCCACCCCGAGACCTACGACTTCCTTCCCGGGGGATTGGCCAACTCATGGGACGTCTCGGAGGACATGCTCACCTGGACGTTCAATCTGAAGGACGGCATAACGTTCCACGACGGCACGCCATTCGATGCCGAAGCCATGGCCGCGTCCTACAGGCATGGCGCCGACGTTGGCTGGGTACCCAAGATCTACCTTCCGCCTGAAGCAGACATCTTCGCCCAGGACGCGACGACGTTCGTCATCAAATCTCCAAAGATCTACGGCCCCATGCTGGACCACATTTCCTGGCCCGCATGGTTCATAGTGACTGCAGAACATCATCGAGCGGTAGTTGGCGAAGAGGACTACGGCACGCAGCCCATCGGCACTGGCGCCTTCAAATTTGACGAGTGGGTGCGTGGCGACAACGCCAGCCTCTCCCGAAACGCCGACTACGACTGGGGTCCCGCCTTCTACGAGAACCGCGGCGCCCCCTACGTCGACGGCATCTTCATCAAGTTCATTGAGGAAGAGGCGGTCCTGAACGCGGCGGTGCAGGCGGAAGAGATAGACGTTGTGTACGTCCCCAACCAGTTCGCGGCCGATCTCCGCGACGACGACCGCTTTGAGTTTCACACCCGGCGATCAGGGCGTCTAAGCGCGCTGTCGATGAATCACGAGGCGGCGCCACTCGACGACGTGAAGGTGCGGCAGGCGCTGATGGTGGCCGTTGACCGCGACAGGATCATCCAGGTCATGGAGCAAGGCGAGGGCTTCCCGCAATACGGACAGGTGGTGCGCGCTTTGCCCTTCTACGACCAGGCCTTCGAGGACGAGTCCGCCGCGATGAACGCCTACGACCCGGACCGTGCGCTCGAGCTGCTTGGCCAGGCCGGATGGACCAAGGGCGGCGACGGCAAGCTGGCCAAGGACGGCGCGCCCCTGGAGTTCAATTTCATCCAGACCGGGTCAGAGCGAAACGTGCGAATGGGAAGTCTACTGCAAGCCCAGCTCGAAGAGCTCGGCATCATGATCAAACTGGAGACCCTGGAATCGGCGACGCACAACGCGAGGCGCAAGGAAGGGGACTTCGATCTACGTCACTCCGGGTACGCGACGCTGACCGCGGACATCCTGTCCTTCTTCTGGCACCCGACCCAGAGCTCCAACCTGGACCGCATTTCGGACGGGACGTTCGCTGACCTCCTGGACGCGGCGCGTCACAATCTGGGCGACGCCAGGGCCGCGGCCAATCACGAGGTGCAGAAGTACTTCCGAGACCAGGCCATGGTGATCCCTCTCATCAACCCGAATTCCAACACGCTCGTGAACGGCAGGGTGCAAGGATTCATCGCCCACCGCAACTCGATGGACTGGAAAGTCAACGACGCCTGGATCAAGCAATAGTCCTGATTGCCAGCCTTACCGCCGGGCGGCCTTCCGGTCACCGGCGGGACCGCGGCATCTAGCTGATTTCGCCCACAGGCGCCGGGATCTCCCCGGGCCTTGTAGGCAAACCGGCCCGGCCCGCGTCGCGAAAGTGCCGCGGGCGTCTACCGACACCCCCGAGACTCTCCACCCGGGCACGGCGCATGTACCGCTACATCCTCAGGCGATTGCTCATACTCATCCCGCTGGTGTGGGCTATCGTGACAATCACTTTCCTCGCGTTGAACGCAACGCCGGGCGATCCGATCACGGAGATGATCGAGGAGATCCAGCCCGGCCCCGAAATCGAGCAGATGCTGAGGGAGCAATACGGACTCGACAAGCCGCTGCACGTGCAGTACTTCCGCTACGTGTGGGGTGTCGCGCGTGGAGACCTTGGGCGCTCGATCACAACCCGCGCGCCAGTCGTAGACGAAATCCTCTTGAGGTTCCCGAGCACTGTGCAGCTCGCCCTTGCCGGCATGGGGGTCGCCCTGGGAATCGGGCTGGTGTTCGGCATCCTCGCGGCGGTTACGCGGTTGCCGGGGGCCGGCTTTACCATCATGGTTGGCGCTCTATTCGGAATTTCCATGCCCAACTTCTGGCTGGGGTTGATGCTCATACTCTTCTTCGGCGTCCAACTCGGATGGTTCCCCGTGCTCGGCGGTTCCGGAATCCGGTCCCTAGTCCTCCCGGCGATCACGCTCGGAGTGTCCTCGGGCGCCGTACTCGCCAGGCTCACGCGCTCCAGTATGCTCGAGGTGGTGAGGCAGGACTACATCAGGACCGCGCGATCCAAGGGCCTGCGCGAGCAGGTCGTCATATACCGCCACGCGCTGAGAAATGCCCTGATACCAATTGTGACGGTGAGCGGCATCCAATTCGGGAACCTGCTCGGCGGCACCGTGATCATTGAGTCGGTGTTCGCGCGGGCTGGAGTCGGCAGGGTCGCCATAGACGCCATTCAGCAGCGAGACATCCCGCTCGTGCTGGGGGTGGTGATGTTCTTCGCCGTGATATACGTCATCACCAATCTGCTGGTGGACATCAGCTACGGATTTCTCGACCCGCGTATACGGTACGAGTAGCGGGAAACGGCGGGCCCAGCCCTGGCTGGACGCGGCCCAAGGACAGGAGGCAAGACTTGAACAAGGCGTGGGTGGCCAACACGGCCGCTTACCTCAGGCACAACAAAGTCGCTTCGTTCTGGATTGGCGTTCTCGTCGCCATCTGGCTTGTCGTACTTTTCGCGCCGCTGGTCGCGACTCACGAGCCGCTGAAGCAGAGCGCCGACCTGCTGGAGCCACCCTCCCGGTCCCACTGGATGGGTACCGACGAATTCGGGCGCGACCTGTTTAGCCGCATCGTCTACGGCGGTAGGATCTCTCTCTCGGTCGGCATCATCGCTGTTACTATTGCCGTGCTGGTGGGCAGCACGCTCGGCCTTATGTCCGGCTACGTCGGCGGACTGATCGACACAGCCATCATGCGCTTCATCGATGGCTTGATGGCCTTTCCCAGCATCATCCTGGCGATTCTCATTATGGCGGTCCTCGGCCCGAGCTTGGTCAATCTGATGATAGCCGTCGGCATAAGCGCAGTGCCGTGGTACGCGCGCACCGTTAGAGGCTCTACGCTCCAAGTAAAGCAGACGCAGTACGTGGAGTCGTCCCAGGCGGTGGGGGCGGGCACACTGCGCATCATGTGGCGGCACATCCTGCCTAACGTCGCAGCGCCCATCATAGTGCTCGGCACGCTCGGAATGGCGACTTCGATACTAGCAATAGCCGGCCTGAGTTTCCTCGGCCTGGGCGCTCGCCCCCCCTCGCCGGAGTGGGGAGCCATGCTCTCCTCAGCCCGGACCTACATGGGCAGAGCCAGCTGGTACGCAACCTTTCCCGGACTCGCGATAATGATCTCGGTTCTGGCGATGAACATCATTGGAGACGCACTGCGCGACATTCTCGACCCCAGGCTCCGAGGCAGCATCGGCGTGGGGCAGAGATAGCCGGCCTACGTCTCCTCTTCGACCGCGTAGGTGCTGATGTCAAGCCCGTACAGGCGTTTGCGAATGTCGAGATTGATGAAGGTCTCGGTCTTCCTCACGCCCGGTATCACGCCGACCTTCGTAAGCAGCAGGTTGCTGAGCTCGGTTGACGTCTTGAGCGTCGCCCAGGCGAATACATCGTAGGCTCCCGTGCTCACGGTGACCCACGTGATCTCGGGGATCGCGGTGAGAGCGTCCGCGACCAACCCCACCTTGTCGGACTCGACCTGCACGCCTATCAGCACCTCGGACTCGTAGCCCAGCTTGTTCGGGTCCGGAACGGCGACGATCTTTATCAGACCTTCTTTAACCAGGCGTTTGATGCGGCGCCGGACCGTCTCCTCGCTAACGGGCACGTCCTCCCGCTCGGCAATGCCTGCGTTGGTGAGTGAGCCGTTCTTCTGAAGATGTGAAACTATTGCGACGTCTAGGTAGTCCAACTGGTAGGTCATTTTCGCGGAATCAACCTCTCACCGACTGGGAGCCGCTCATGCTTTCTTATCCTGCCGGTTCCGCCGTTCTCGGCCCTGGAATCCGGCGCCGAAAGCACTCGCTAGACTTCAGATGTACATACATTTTAAAGGACGTGGGCGCACTTTTCAAAACCTCGAAACGTACCGCCAATCCCGATCGCGTGGACGCGCCGGTTCCGTTTCTTTTGGGCGTATTACCCATTTCGCCACCCACCTAGCGCCGCCTACGCCGTCGCCTGTCTCGCTCACTCTTTCGCAGCCAGGGATGATACCTTGATGTGCGC
>DAOUJZ010000007.1:0-12933 GCA_034421955.1 Dehalococcoidia bacterium
GCGCACATCAAGGTATCATCCCTGGCTGCGAAAGAGTGAGCGAGACAGGCGACGGCGTAGGCGGCGCTAGGTGGGTGGCGAAATGGGTAATACGCCCAAAAGAAACGGAACCGAACGAGCACAACGCAGCCGTTCGGGCGCTCCGGCGAGCGCATCTTGACAGGCCAATCGACCCGCCTATACTTCCACACATGCTGTTTCGGCGGACACCACTCACAGGTCGGGCGATTCCGCTCGCGGCAGCCCTTCTCGTAGGCCTCGTGACCGCCGCCTGCGGCGCGACGGCGCCCGATGCGGCGGCACCGCCGATGCCGGACGTGAGCACCGTGCTGGTCAGGAGCGACGACGCCATCACGCTCCCCCTGAGAATCGACCGCATGACCCGGGAGATTCCCGACTACGACCGCGGGGAATGGAGGCACTGGCTGGACGAGGACGGCGACTGCCAGGACGCCCGCCAGGAAACGCTCATCGCCGAGGCCGACGGCCCGCTCACCTACGAGACCGGGGAGCAGTGCCGCGTGGAAACGGGCAGGTGGGTGGACCCGTACACTCTGGAAGTGTTCGACGACCCCAGCGACCTGGACGTCGACCACGTGGTGCCGCTCGCCAACGCCCACCGCTCCGGTGGCTGGGCCTGGTCCCGCGAGCGCAAGGCGGCCTACGCCAACGACCTGGACTTCGAGGGCCATCTCGCTGCGGTGGACCCGTCCGCGAACCGCTCCAAGGGCAGCAAGGGACCCGAAGACTGGCGCCCGCCCAACCAGGACCACTGGTGCGATTACGCGATGGACTGGCTGAAGATAAAGGACAGGTGGGAGCTTACGGCCACCGATCGAGAATGGATTGCCCTGAGGGAGATGCTGGACACCTGCGAGGAAGAGGTGCACGTAGACATCATCAGCCGGTTCGTGCCCTTTGCGCTTCCTTCCGGTCATCCGGCGTGAGTGCGCCGACGAGCACGCCGCGGGACTAGTCCTCCATCCAGCCGAACCTGCGAAAGCTCACGCGGCCCTGATCGTCGAACTCGACGCCCTCGTCCTCCAGAAGCAGACGCTGCATCTCGCTGCCGTGGCCCGTGCTTCGCGGGCTTATCCCGCCCTTGTAGTTGATCACGCGCTGCCACGGCACGTCGCTTCCGTGGTCCAGCGAGGCGAGGCAGTAGCCCACCATCCTGGGCGTGCACCCGCCCGCTATCAGCGCGACCTGCCCGTAGGTGGCGACTTGCCCGTATGGTATCCGGCGAACCACGTCCAGTATTCGCCCGTACACAGACCTCTCTTCCCGCTCGCTCGGCATGATGTCTCCTCATTCTACCACGCCCCCGCCGCGCCGACTCCGCGCCTGATTATGTTAGAATCGGGCCGGGCTGTGCGGTAGTTGTGGAAATTCAGTGCTGCCAGTCCCGGTGGTGATTATGGCAGACTACGATGCTGAACGACTAGAAGAATTCCTGCGCCCGCCGCGCATCGCGGTAGTGGCGACGGTCGGCGGCGACGGAACGCCGCAGATCACGCCGGTCTGGTACGGCTACGAGGACAGACGGCTCATCGTCGCCGCGAACGAGAACAGCGCGAAGGTGCGCAACCTCCAGCGCGACCCCCGGCTGTCGGTGTGCGTCTACGAGGGCGACCGGGGCGCGGAGTACGTCGCGCTGTACGGGCGAGCCGACGTGGACACGGGCGATGGCGTCTGGCCGCGCGTCCGGACCATCGTTGAGCGCTACGAAAAGCCGGAGGACGTCGAGGAGTACATGCGGGAGTTGATGTCCGAACGCTTCGCCATCATCACTCTCGCGCCCGAGCGCGTGCTATTCGGGCCGTAGCGGCAATGCCCGGTAATCGGACGGCGATGAGCGCATCCACCTACGACATAGGCAGCTATCTGGACACCGCGCGAGAGATCGCGGCAACGGTGGCGCTGCACGCCGAGCGCATCGACGACGCGCGCGAGCTCCCCGATGAGCTGGCGCGCGACATGGCGGACAGCGGCTTCTTCCGGCTGCTGGTGCCCCGCTCGCTCGGCGGCGCAGAGCTGGACCTGCCCGACTACCTGCGCCTGGTGGAAGTCTTCGCCGAGGTCGACGCCAGCACCGCCTGGACCTTCAACCAGAACAATGTCTGGGCGACCAACTCCGTACGCTTGCCGCTGCAAACGGCGCGGGAGATCTGGGCAGACCCGCGCGCCGTAGTCACGAACGGCCCGCCACTCCCAGGCGCAAGGGCCGAGCCCGCGGACGGCGGCTACCTGGTATCGGGCCGCTGGACCTTCAGCACCGGATGCGACCACGCCACGTGGATAGCCGCCATGGCTCCGGTGGCGGCGGATGGCGGGACCGGCCCGCCGCCGGTGTACGACCAGGACGCCCCCGTGATGCTCGTGCCGAAGAGCGCGGTCAACATAGTCGATGACTGGCACGTGAACGGGCTGCGCGGCACCGCCAGCTACGGGTTCGAGGTCGAAGGCCTGTTCGTCCCCTCGTGCCGCACCTTCAGCGCCACCTGGCCGCCCCGGGAAAGCGGCCCGCTCTACGTGCTTCCCACCACGCTGCTGTTCGCGTCCGGCTTTGCCACCGCGGCACTGGGCGTGGCGCGTGCCGCACTGGACACGGCCATAGACGTCGCCGGCGGCAAGGTGCCGGCCCGGCTGCGCGGCAAGCTGCGGGACTACACCACCACCCAGCGGCAGGTTGGCCAGGCGGAGGCCACCTGGCGCTCGGCGAAGGCCTTGCTCCGCGAGGCTGTCGGCCAGGTCTGGCAGAGCGCCCAGCTAAACGGCGCGCTCACAATCGAGGACCGGATCTCGCTGCGGATTGCCACCACCCACGCCATACGCCTTGCCGCCGAGGTGGTGGACTCGGCCTACAATCTGTGCGGCTCCGGCGGGATCTTCAAGAGCCACCCCATCCAGCGGCGTTTCCAGGACGTCCACGTCATCACCCAGCATCTCCAGGGTCGGTTAACGCACTACGACACAGCCGGCCAGTACTTCCTGGGCCTGGAGCCGCGCGGCCAGTTCTAGCCGCCGCGTCCGACCGCGACAGTCCCCTTAGGGTGCCGATATCCACTCCCTCAGCGCGCGGATGTGGTCCGGTCGCGTGCCGCAGCACCCCCCGATTATCCGCGCCCCCTGCTCGCTCCACCCCTTCGCGTGCTCCAGGTACTGCTGCGGGTCCAGCGCGTTCGGATTGGGCGTCACGCCGCCGCCGCTCCGGAAGTGGGCGTAAGCGCCGTAGGTTCCCGCCCAGTTCTCCTTCACTATCGCCAGCCCCGGCGCGGTCTCGTCCACCGGCGTGTGCATCACGAACAGGGCCGCCACGTCCTTGCCCTCCAGCGCTTCGATGGCGTCCTGAAGCGTCTCGCCTCCGTGCCTGCCCTCGATTCCCAGGTACAGCTCGTCCCCATCCGGCACCAGCGACAGCCCAACCCACACCGGCAGCCCCAGCTCCGCCGCCGCGTCCACCGCCGCCAGCGTGTCCGAAATCCGCACCAGCATCTCGGCCACCGCCACGTCCGGGCCGCCCCTGGCCAGCTCGCCCAGTTGCTCCCGGTAGGTCTCCAGCCCCTTCTCGTAAGCCACCGGGACCTCTCCGTGAGACTTGGGAGCCATCGTGGACACCGACGCCGCGATCACCACCGAGTCCTCGGTCCCGGTGTTCCTCCGCGCCTGCACCGCCGCCTCGATTCCCTGCCTGTTGGCCTCCGCCACCCTGTCCCCCAGGCCGTTCGGCTCCAGCACGTCGCGCCCCGTGCTGAACGTGTTGGTGATTATGATCTCGGCCCCCGCCTCGATGTACTCCTGGTGGATCTCCCTCACCAGTTCGTGATGCGTGAGCATCGGCTCTCCCGACCACGTGGTGGGGCTGGTCAGCTTCCGCCTGCCCAGCTCCGAGCCCATGCCCCCGTCCATCACAATCGTCTCCCCCGCCGCCAGCCGCGCCTGCAGTCTCTCGAAGTTGCTCATGTGAACCTCCTTGCGAAATCCCGACTTTCTAGTCTCATTCTAGCGGAGGCCGCGCCCGCTGTAACCACCCGCGCCAAACTCCGTGCGCCTTGACTACGCCTGGCCGCCCAAACTAGGCTAAGAGCCTATTCGACAAGTCCCCTCCCCCTCGCAGGGGGAAGAGCCTGCCCCGTACTTGATACGGGGATGGGGGTGACGCCTGGACTGGAAAGAGCACTACGAAACGAACACGGTCACGGCGGACGAGGCGATCGCCCTGGTCGGCCCCGGCGACAACCTGGCGATCAGCGTCGACCCCAAGCCCACCACCCTGATGGACGCGCTCGCGTCCCAGCACGAGCGCCTGGCCAACCTGCGCATCTTCGACGTCGCCCCGATTTACGACCCCGGCTGGCTCCGGCCGGACTTCGAGGGCTCGTTCAGGTACAGCCCCTCCATGTTCCTCGGGCCGCTCGCCCGCTCGGCCTACCACGAGCGCCGCATAGACTTCGCGCCGGTCATCTTCACCACGGACCTTCAGCCGTACCGCGAGCCCGGCAGAGGCCCCCGGCTCGACGCAACGCTCATGTCCGTCTCGCCGCCCGACGACCACGGCTATTGCAGCTTCGGCAAGGGCCTGTGGAACAAGCGCAGCTTCGCCAGGTACGCCCGCGTGGTGCTCGCCCAGGTGGACGACTCGCTCATCCGCACCTACGGCGATAATTACATCCACGTCTCCGAAATCGACCGATTCGTCGAGCACTCGCAGCACGAGCTGTCCCTGGAAGTGTCTGAGGAGATGGTCGCCAACGTCGAGGACCCACTCGTCCGAGCGGAGCTTGAGCGGGTGCTGCCGCTGCTGAACGGAAGCAACAGGTACGAGTTCCTGCCCAACCTGCTCGGCGGCACCCTCAGGCAGGTCCAGGAGTTCTCCAGGCTCTGGGCCACCGCCGAGCCGAGCGAGGTCGACAGGAAGATTTCCCAGAACGTGGCCGAGCTAGTCAGGGACGGGGACACCATCCAGATAGGCGTGGGCAGTCCCAGCTCCTATCTTCCCCGGCTGGGCACGTTCGACGACAAGCGCGACCTTGGCTGGCATTCGGAAATGACCGCACCCGGCATCCTCAGCCTCATCAGGGATGGAGTCATCACCGGCGCGCGCAAGAACGTCAACACCGGCGTCGCGGTGTTCACCGCGATAACCGGCTGCGCTCCCGACGAGATTCCTTACGCGCACGACAACCCGCTCATCGAGCTGCGCGACGCCGAGTACGTGGTCAACATGAGCACCATCGCCGCCCACGACAACTACGTCTCGATGAACAACGCGCTCTCCGTGGACTTCTCGGGGCAGATCAACGCGGAGACGATTGGAGACCGCCAGTGGAACGGCACCGGCGGCCAGCCGGAGCTTCACATGGGAGCCGTCATGTCCAGGGGCGGCAGGGCCATCACGCTGTTGCGTTCCACCGCGGCGGGAGGCGCCGTGTCTCGCATAGTGGCCCAGCACCCGGCAGGCTCCGCCGTGACCATCCCCCGCACCTTCGCCGATACAATCGTGACCGAGTACGGCGTGGCCCAGCTTCTCGGCAAGACCATCCGCGAGCGTGCCCGCGAGTTGATAGCCGTCGCCCACCCCGACTTCCGCGCCGACCTGAAGAGAGACGCCCAAAGACTCTACTACCCCTAAGTCCCCAAAGTCCCTTCCCCCTCGCAGGGGGAAGGTTAGGATGGGGGTGACCCCTTGGTTAAGAAGACACTCTAAGGAGGACCGCATGGCGGTTATCGAGTACGAAGTAAGAGACAAGATCGCGTACGTTACCCTCAACAGGCCCGAGACCCTGAACGCCATCAACAACGAGATGGCCGGCGCCTGGAACGGAGTCTGGGAGCGATTCCGGGACGATGACGACGCCTGGGCCGCCATCCTCACCGGCGCCGGCGACAGGTCCTTCTGCTCCGGCGCCGACCTGAAGGAGATGGGCACCAGCCACGAAAGCGGCTCCAACAGCGGCAACCCGTTCGGCGGCAACCCCAGGCCCAGGCGGCCCTCGGAGGAGCTGGGCGTGTGGAAGCCGATCATCGCCGCCATCAACGGCTACGCCATCGGCGGCGGCGTGGTCTTCGCGATGGACTGCGACATCCGCATCGCGTCGGACAGGGCCGTGTTCGCCATGCCCGAGGTCGAGCTCGGCGTGGTCACCACCTGGTGGGGCACCGTAAGGTCCCGCGCCCACATGCCCTTCGGCAGCGCGCTGGAGTTCCTGCTCACCGGCAATCGCTTCACGGCCCATCAGGCCGAGCGATGGGGACTTGTGAACCACGTCGTCCCCCACGACGAGCTGATGGCGAAGGCCGAGGAGATGGCCCGCAAGATCAACAGCAACGGCCCCCTGGCCGTCCGCGGCATGAAGGAGGTCCTCTACAGAAGCCTGCTCGACGGCATCCGCGAGGCCGGCCGCCTCGAAGACGTCATCAGCGTCGTCGCCTCCCAAAGCGAAGACGTCCAGGAAGGCGTACGCGCCTGGCTCGAAAAGCGCCCCCCGCAGTTCAAAGGCCGCTAAGTCCCTTCCCCCTCGCAGGGGGAAGGTTGGGATGGGGGTGACTCGCCCCCCGTAAAGCGCAGGAACAGGTACCCCGCGACGCCCGCGATGAACGAGGCGCCGAATATGCCCATCTTCGCCTGGTTCACCTGTGCGGGATCATCGAACGCGATTCCGGCGATGAAGATGGCCACGGTGAACCCAATCCCGGCCAGGAACCCGGCGCCCAGCACGTGCCGCCACGTGACCGTCGAGGGCAACTGGCCCAACCCGACGCGAGCGGCCAGCCACGTCATGCCGAGCACGCCCACCGGGTTGCCTACCAGCAGCCCTGCCGCGACCCCCAGCGTGATGGGGCTGCCGAGCGCCTCGGACAGCGCGTCCGACGTGATGATGACCCCCGCGTTGGCGAGAGCGAACAGGGGCAGCACGACGAAGCTCACCCACGGGTGGACGATCCCCTCCAGTCGCTCCATCGGCCCCTCGGTGCCGCGGCTGAGCGTCTCGATATGCTCCACGATGGTCTGCGCCTTCTCCTCGTCCTCGTTCTCCATCGCCAGCCGGAAATCGTGCAGGTGGTCCTCCATGGCGGCGGCGTAGTCCTTTCGCTGGAGGTCCGGCTCGGAGGGGACTATGGCCGCCACCAGCACTCCCGCCAGCGTGGCGTGTATCCCGGACTCCAGGAAGAACTGCCACATGACGGCGCACAGGATGAGATAGAACCCCAGCGAGCGAATGCCGAGCCGTATGCACCCGGCGATCACCGCGAACAGCGCCAGTCCCAGGCCGAGGTTCACCCAGTGGATCGAGTCCGTGTAGAAGGTGGCGATGATGGCAATCGCGCCAAGATCGTCGACCACCGCCAGCCCCAGGAGAAACACCCTCAGCTCCGCCGGAACTCTTCTCCCCAGCAGCGCCAGCACCCCCAGCGCGAAGGCGATGTCGGTCGCCATGGGCACTCCCCACCCGACGACGCCCTCGCCCGACCTGTTGAGCAGAAAGTAGATGAGCGCGGGGGTCGCCATCCCGCCCACCGCCGCCACGACCGGCATCGTGGCCTTCCTGAACGAAGACAGCTCCCCGTGCAGCAGCTCCCGTTTTATCTCGAGGCCGACCACGAAGAAGAAGACCGCCATCAGCCCTTCGTTTACCAGGTGTCCGAGATTCTCCGAGATGGCGAAGATATGGATGTCGAACGAGATGTAGGTGTGCCAGAAGTCGTAGTACGAGTCCGACCAGGGGGAGTTGGCCCAGCCAAGCGCCGCCCCCGCGGCCGCCAGCAATATGAGCGCCCCCACCTCCTCGGTGTGGATGAAGGTCTGTATGGGCGCGCGCACCGCCCTGACGAGATACGACGGCTCTCTCAAGACCTCGCAAACCTCAAGGGTCTATCCTCCACTAACCAATCGTCGATGCCGAATTGCGAACGTCCCCCCATCTTACACCAACAGCCCTCCTGGAGTTCCCTCCCCCTTGGTGCGAGAGTGTACACTGCAAGCTACACGCTAGGGACACCAGCTATAGGTCGGTGTTCGCCATGCCGGAGGTTGGGCTTGAGGTGCTCATCTGGTGGGTCACCGCAAGGTTCCCCACCCACATGCCATTCGGCAGTGCACTGGAGTTCCTGCTCACCGACAATCGCGTCACGGCCCAGCAGGCCGAGCACTGTGGACCCGTGAACCACGTCGTCCCTCACGACAAGCTGATGAGCAAGACCGAGGAGATGACCCGCAAGGCCAACAGCAACGGCCCGTTGGCGGTCCGGAGCATGAATGAGGTCCTCTATTGAGCCTACTGGACGGCATCCGTAAGGCGGGCCGGCTGGAAGACGTTGTAAGGGTGGTCGCTTCGCAGAGCGACGACGTCCAGGAGGGCATGCGCGCCAGGCTCGAAAAGCGCCTAGCCCACTCGAGGGTCGCCAGTACACACCTTCAATTCATACGACAGCGGTTAGAGTCAGCTGCCCAGATTATGAGGCAGAGTTCGCTGTCATCTATCAGAGTGTATTCCGGGTATCTTCCTGAAAGACTGTAGCTTTCCTCCAGAATGATCGGCACACCATCTCCTCGGCGTTCCATCATGTGGGTCCGATCCAGTCTAGCTGTCGGCACTCTGCAACGTGCTAGAAGCGAGACTATCAACTCATTCCGGCTGTACTGACGTAGGTGCATACTGTCTGGGGTAAGCGTATTCGCCAAGGAGCCTGGTACATAAAGTTCAATTCGATTTCTGAACATGTGGAGTCGGATCCGCGCGCCCGCCATTGAGTAGTCTCTGTGCGCCACAGCGTTCACCAAAGCCTCGAACAAGGCTCGTTCGCTGAATTGTTGGCGCTCCCTGCGGGCCACTTCCTTGGTTGCACTAACGAGTACATTGCGTTCCAAAAAGTGGAGCGCCTCCATAACTTGTGAGTCCAACGGTCCGCCTAGGTCGCGGGCGTCAGTCTGATAGTTGACGTCGCTCCGTTCTCCCGCATAGCTGACCGCTTGAATCTGTGAGTGTGGTAACCAGTTTTCCGGTGCTCGCGTACACATCAGCACACCTGCAACTGTCAGACGGGAGAATCCGCTTTCGTCTGTCACCAACACTCTCAGCTTTCGCAAGCCATCCTCGTTCAGTTCACTGCCAGACCGCATAAACCGGCTGGTCAGTTCTACTTCCAAGTCGTCGACGGAGGTTCCCGGAACAGGCGATTCATCAAATCGAATCACCCTACTCTGGCTTCGTTCTTGGAAAAGGCGAGCAAGAAGATCAGGCGACATCTCGCGCCTGGAGCTTCCAATCCTTCTGAAGTATCCCCCTGGACTTCTATGAACGAATAGGCTGCGAGGGACGTCCACACGAATCACCGCCGCTTGATTTCCGGTAGCGTCGGGAAGTTCCAATCTCCTGATTGTGGCGTCAGCAGGGGGACTGAGAGAATCATTGCAGATTTGGCGTACCCAAGTCTCGACAACGTCCAGCCGGTCAAGAGGGATTCCCAGCACGTCTCGAGTTGCATCGTCAACTCCGAGCATGATGGTTCCTCCCGCACCATTAGCCATGCTCGCCAGTTCATCGGCAAAGCTACGCCGCTCCGGTCCTATAACCCTCGAACCGGACAGCAAGACACGCTTCAATTCGAGCGTTGAATCCTCTCCCAGCCGAATACGCCGGGCCAGATCCTCGTATGGGGTCACTGTCCGACCCCCGGCGGCGGGATTATGCGGCGATAGCGAGACCGGAAGGCTTCCCGGCCGCCCTCCATCACCCGGCATATCTCGTCTCGAACGCTTCTCTCCTGAAGACCTCCCTGGCACTCGACCACCGTCTGGCCTGCGCTGACAATTAGGGAGACGACGAACTCGGCATCACCATGCACCACGATATTGGGATTATGCGTTACAACAATCATCTGTCGAGTAGACTTTGTTTCACGGAAGCGGTTGACTAGTAGATCGTAAATCAGCGTGTTGTCCAGATCGTCTTCCGGTTGGTCCAGTATGATGGGCTCGTTGCCAAACCCCAGCACGAAAGCAAGAAGAGCAGCAGTCTGTTGACCCGGGGAACCTTGGGACAGTGATCGCCACTCGTTACCCGAACCCGCTTCCCTGAAGCTCACGCTGACAGTATCTTCGGGCACGTAAAGTGCCAACCGGTCTATTCTCTCGGGAGGGATTCCCCGCAGCGCGGTCTTGAACCGTGCGTCTTGAGTATCCCATGAATCGACCATTCCAGAATGGAACCGGCGCATCTCCGCAACTACGGCGTCCAGACGGTTCCACTCCCACTGACCGTTATCTTGGGGCCGGATTCTACGGGCGATGGCGCGGCGGTCTTCCCGAAACCGCTGGATGCCCAAGATACCCTCCAGGTCGTCTGTCAGGTCGGAATGAGCGGCATAGGCGTTTACCTCTACGCGAAGCGCATCGCTGGATGCCGACCTGGAAAACTCTCCCCGCCTGGCGTTCAGTAGGGTTCGCTCTTGCCGGTATTGCTTAAGTACCTCTCCGGCCTGCGTCTCCAATGCTGCCACCCTCTGTCGCTCACCATCCAGACCCGCGATTTCACCTTCCAGTGTCGTGGCCTGGTCAACTAGAGCCCCGTACTCGTTTGGGTCGGATATCCCTTCCTCCGCAAGTCGAGCCACCGTATTCTGAAATCCTGCCTCGGCTGCTTGTACCGCCGCGCTCCATGCGTTGGCGTCCGCCCCGGCGCGGACTTCCGCAAGTTGCCTCCTTGCCTGAGCGACATTGCCGGTCGCGGTCTGTTGGAATTCATCCATCAAACGCTCGATGGACTGATGTACGCGCCTGATAGCTGCCCGTGGGGCATCGTCTTCGCTCTCAGAGCCGAGATTCAATTCGGCAACAGAGAGTTCGGAAATGGCTGCGTTAACCGAATCCAGTCCTCTCTCGGTCGTTTCAAGAATAGCGTTCCAGGTGTCGTCGATTTGACGCCTGGAACGGTATGCGCTGAGGATCTGGGCATGTCCTCCCTGTTGAAGGATATCTAGCTTACGCTGGACATCCTCCAATGAAACTCGAAGATTGGGCAATTCAGCTACCTGCGCCATTGCCGCGCGAGCTTCTGCACGCAGTGACAAAAAATCGCTCTCCAACTGCTTCATCCGCCGTCCAGACCCTGCTGCCCTTACGGTCTGGGCATCGTCAATAACCGCAAGTAGAGCGTTTGGATCCTGCGCCAGAGCGAAGAGTTGCTTTTGGCTGTAAATTCGCACTGGGAAACGTTCAGGGATGTTTCCTTCTTCGGGTATGTTGCCATCACCGCTGAGTCGTGCGATCGATTGGGCAGCTCCGTCATAGCTCCATGAAAGAAGAAATCTCTCGCCGTCCTTGCGGTAAACCACCTCAATGCAAGAGTCTTCGGTTAACAGCCCTTCACCCGCGCGCGAGGCAGGGACTTGCATGCGGCGGTTAAACACATCGCGAAGCGACTCCTCCTGACCCCGCACAGCGCCATCTAGCTCACTGTCTCTCCTCAGAGCCTTGCGGCAAAAATCCACAAGCGTAGACTTGCCCGTGCCTCGGCCGCCGATGATTGCGTTTAGCCAGGGATTGAGACGCACTGTCATCGCCTCGTTCCGGCCCATGAGTTTCGCCTTGCGAACAGTGATGCTCTCGATTGCCTGGTCTGCGAAAGAATTGGGCTCTATCCTACTTCCCGCGAGGGCAGGTCTCAGGGAGGCTTCGCCATCCAACAATGCCAAACGCAACCCTTCCAGATTGGGTTTGGTCATCTTGATCCACGTAAACCGCCGTCCCATATCGGCGAAGCGGTGGCTGTCCGCTGCCCATATCTTGGATACGTCACGTCCCACTTCCGGTTTACTGCCGTCCAACCAGGAGTTGTCGACATCAAGGTCAGGCCGAATTTCCACCCCGGCGAGCTTCGCATTGCTCAGCAACGCAATCCGCTGCTCGCCTGACAGTCTCAGAATCCCATCAGGCCCATTTGCATGAGCGCCAATCACCAAGGCGTCATCGCCACATTCCTCCAGAATCTGTTCGATGCTTAGAGGCGAGCGTGCTGTCTTCTTCCCGCGGTCGTTTACCGGAACACCGACACGGGAAAGCAAGTCATTGACGTGCTGTTGATGGCACGAGGGATCCATTAGGAGCAGCAGGTGGCAGCTGTCGCTGGCAGTTAGCTCCACGCCCGGAAAGACGACCGGAGCGGCATCGACTTCCGAGGCGACGTCCTGGATCGGCCCAATTGCTTCTGCGGTGTTATGGTCTGTGACCGCAATTGCTTCAATCCCCGCATCGCGGGCAGCTTCGAGCCACCGGCGCATGGAGTCTGGAGCGTCCTCAAGCCGGTCTTTGAAATCGTACGACTCAGGGGAATGAGCATGTATGTCCACACGCCACCACCGGGAGCCAGGAGAATCCCAATTGTCGATCACGTGACACCACCTCCGCCGGCTTGTGCCAGCATCCGAGGCCATGCCATCCCGTCCCTCCCATCCACTAGCGCACTACTAACTACGAACTTAATAGTGTAGTGCCCTAGACCAAACTCCCTACGGCCTTTGGAGTTCGAAGGGTGGTAAACCTCGAGCGGACGTGCCCGGTTCGACGTACAAGTGCACTTGGGCACGCAGCCTAACGCTGGCACTCCCCATTATAAGCCCTTCAAGGGACAGAAAGTCCCCCACAGGTGGGGAAAAGGGAAGAAAGTGAGAGCCGAAATCTCTCATCTCTCCCGACACAATCCTCAGCCATCCCAGCCTGCCGCTCCAAGACTCCTCGATATCCCTTGATGTTCTCGTACATACGTGCTATTATCTCTTCATCGCGAACAGATGACCATTTGCCAACCGAATATCAACCACTCGCATGACATCAAAATTATGGTTACCGAAGTGGAGAATGTACCTCAAAATTACGGTTACCCAAGAGTTGGAGGTAACCGTGAATCAAGAGAGCGTTCGACAGTACCTGGAACG
>DAOUJZ010000008.1:0-14301 GCA_034421955.1 Dehalococcoidia bacterium
TGAAAGAGCTGGGCTTGGGCCCGGGGCGAGACTTGGGCGCCTGCTCCCGGATGTCTCGAGCGATGGCCTGCTCGCACAGGACCACACACTCGTGGCAGATGTATACGCCGTCAATGCCGGCGAGCAGTCTGCCGCCCTGGCTCTGGAATTTGCCGCAGAAAGAACACTGATGGTCCGTTCGACGACTCATTCTAGCGGCGCCTCCTCAACTGGCCCTGTTCCGACAGCCCCGGCGTCATCCAGGACTAGTTCTCCTCTCCGCTGGACTCCCCGTTGTCGGACACATTCTCCTGATCGCCGTCGGACGGCGGGTGAAGCACCTCGTCGACGAGGCCGTACTCTACGGCCTGCTCGGCGTTCAGGAAGTAGTCCCTGTCGGAGTCCCTGGCCACCTTATCGTAGGGTTGACCAGTTGATTGTGAGATAATCTGGCGGATCTTGTCTTGCATCCGCAGTATCTCTCTTGCGTGAATTTCGATGTCCGACGCCTGGCCCTGCGCGCCGCCGAGCGGCTGGTGCATGTGGACCGTGGAGTTGGGCAGGGCGTAGCGCTTGCCGGGAGCGCCCGCGGTGAGCAGCACCGTGCCCATGCTGGCGGCGAGGCCGACGCAGATGGTGGACACGTCGGGGCGAATCAGGTGCATCGTGTCGTATATGGCGAGCCCGGCGCTGATGACGCCGCCCGGAGAGTTGATGTAGAGGCTGATGTCCCTGTCCGGGTCCTCGCGGTCCAGGTACAGGAGCTGCGCGACAATGTTGTTGGCTATGTGGTCGACGATTGGCGTGCCCAGGAAGATTATCCGCTCCTTAAGAAGCAGCGAATAGATGTCGTAGGCCCGTTCTCCCCTGGCGTCGCCTTCGACCACCATGGGAATGACGTTTTCTGGTCTGTAAATCACCGGAGCGTTCTCCTTAGGATTTGGAAATTCGGGCATTCTATTGATCGGTGTCTTCGTTGGTTTCCGGGGCGCTGTCGTCCGGAGCGGCCTCGTCCTCATCATCCCCTTCGCCCGGTTGTTCTCCCCTCGCTATCGCCCGGAGCCGCTCCATGGCCTTCTCGCTCAGCATCGAGTTGCGTACGGAGGCAATCTCCTCGTCGCTCGGCTCCCTCGCGAGCGAATTCTCGGCCAGGAGTTCTCTGACTCTCGCCTCCGCCTCCTCTTCAGTCACGTCCAGTCCTTCCAGATCGGCAAATTCGGTCATGGCGTAGCTGCGCACGAGCCTCTCGCGCACGTCCGATTGGGCCTGCTCGAGGAAGGCCTCCTCCGTGCTGCCGGTCGAGCGCAGGTAGTCGTCCGCGCGGATGCCGAGCCTGCCCAGGAATTGTTGCTGCTCGTGCCAGGCGTGCTCGGCGCCATGCTCCACCAGCAGGGGCGGCAGCTCTACAGTGGCGTTTTCCATCAGCGCCTCAAGGGCCTTCTCCGTGAACTCGCCGATGGCCTTGTTCTCCGCGCCCTGGCGTTCTTCCTCGCGGATTCGTTCGGTCAATTGCTCCAGAGTCTCTTCATCCTGCCCCAGGCTGACGACAAAGTCGTCGTCCAGTTCGGGGAGATCACGTTCCTTGTACTCCTTCACGACGACTCGCATGTTCACCGTCTTTCCGGCGACGGCGGTCAGGTAGAAGTCGTCCGGAAGATCCAGATCGAATTCGCGTTCCTCGCCTGCCTGTGCCCCTTCGAGCTGCTCGCCCAGGTCGGGAAGGCGCGTCAGCCCCTCCTCGCCGGTCAAGGCAACAAAGTCGGAGTGCTCCAACACGGTCTCGCCCTCTGAGGTCATCAGCACGTCGGCGGTCACCATGTCCCCGATTTCGAGGGGGCGCTCTACCGGAGTCCAGGTTGCCAGCCGCCCCCGCAGGTCCTCGAGCCGCTGTTGCACGGCCTCATCCTCGTCGAACTCGACGGGCTCTTCGTCGACCCTGATGTCGCGGTACGCGCCGAGATCGACTTCGGGCTTCAGAGGAACGGTAGCCTTGAACGAGAGCGGCTCGAAGTCGACCATTTCTATGTGTGGCATACCTACGGAGTCCAGCTCCTGGTCGTCGATGGCGCGGCCCGTAGTTTCAGTGACCAGGACATCCAGCACTTCATTCAGCAGGCTTTCCCTGCCGAGCATTCGCTCGATGATGCTGCGAGGGGCCTTACCCTTTCGGAATCCGGGAACGTTTACGCGCTGGACTATGCGTCTGTAGCCCCGGTCGAGATATGGGTCAAGGTCGTCGTCTTCCAACTCGATATTGAGAACTGTCTGCCGGTCAACAACTTCCTCGCGCTCGACTTTCAAAGCTGGCTCCTAGTGGGTGGGATGTCGCGAATGATTATATCACGGCTATGTTGCAAGCAAAAGATACATCATCTCTTGCCGGTCTCATTGGCGCCAATCGCGGTCCCGCAGTGGCCTGCGGCGGTGCTCTCAAGTTGACATGCTGGAGCGCGCGGTGCTATATTTTCGGGCGGCCTTCAAGCACGCGCGCGGCGGGACAGAACGTCGCGCGCTTCGAATCGTTAGGGGGAAGTGATGGCGGTAAACATCCTGGTCTGCGTCAAGCAGGTGGTAGATCCTGAGACGCCGGCCTCCGCTTTTCGCATAGACTCGAACACGAACAAAGTAGTGCCCGCCGCAGGGATTCCGCCCGTGGTCAACGGCTTTTGCGAGAACGCGGTCGAGGCGGCGCTTCGTATCAAGGACGCCGAGGGCGGGAGCGTGACCGTGCTGTCCATGGGCAGCGGATTCGTGATGGACGTGATGAAGAAGCCCCTGTCCATGGGCGCGGACGAAATGATCCTGATCGACGACGAGGCGACGCTCGAGTTGGACGCTTTCGGCACCGCTTACGCGCTGTCGGAGGCGATCAAGGGCGCGGGCGACTTCGACCTGATCCTCTGCGGCCGCCAGGCCTCGGACTGGGACAACGCCCACGTACCGCTCGGCATCGCCGAGATGCTGGGCCTGCCTTGCGTCACGCTCGCGCAGAAGGTGGAGGTCGCGGAGAACGGCCTGCTGGTGCACCGCGCGCTGTCCGACGGCTACGAGGTGTTCGAGTCGCCGCTGCCGGCAGTGGTGACGGTGAGCAACGAACTGGGCGAGCCGCGCTATCCCACGCTGAGGGGCATTATGGCAGCGAGCCGAAAGCGGCCGGTTACGAAGACGATCGGAGACCTGGGCCTCGATGAGTCCCGGCTGAGCGCCAGATTGCAGACGCTCGACCTGTACATTCCGGTGAGCGAATCTGAAGTCGAAATCATCGAGGGCGACGACGAGGCGGAGGCAGGGCGCAATCTCGCGCTGCGTCTGCGCGAAGAGAAGATCATATAGCGGCCGGCGGCTTCAGCGCGGCCAAACGTCGATAACACTCGGAGTATGACAATGGCAGGAGTTCTGGTACTGGCCGAGGTGGAGGATGGCAGGGTCCAATCGTCGTCGCTCGAGCTACTGGCGGCGGCGCGCAAGCTGGCGGACGCGCTCGGCGAAGAGGTCGGGGCGGCCGTGCCCGGCGGAGACCCGGGCGGGCTGGCCGACACCGCGATCGCGCACGGAGCCGACAAGGTCTTCATGGTAGAAGACCCGTTGTTGGAGGGCACGCAGATCGACGCGCACCTGGCGGCGTACCAGCACGTGGCGGACGAAGCGTCGCCCAGCGTGGTGCTGGTCGCGCGCACGCCAAACGGGCGCGACATCGGCCCTCGACTGGCGTTCCGACTGGGAGTCGGCGTAGCGCAGGACTGCGTTAACGTAGACGTAGACGCGGACACTGGGCGGGTGGTCGCAACCCGTCCGGTGTACGGCGGAAACGCCCTGGCCAAGGTCACTTTCCCCGGCGACGGGCCGCAGGTCGTGGTCGTGCGGGGCAAGGTGTTCGAGCCGCTGGCGGCGGACTCGTCGCGCAGCGGCGAGGTGGTGAACTTGCAGCCCGGTCTCGACGGTTCGGTAGTAAAGGCCAAGCTGGTGGATACGGTGCAGAGCGAGTCCGAGGGTGTGCGCCTGGAGGACGCGACTGTGGTTGTGAGCGGCGGTCGCGGCCTGGGCGGCCCGGAGCCCTTCGAGCAGATCGAGGAGCTCGCCAAGCTGTTTGGGGGCGCGATGGGCGCTTCCCGCGCCGCCTGCGACGCCGGGTGGCTCGATCACAGTTACCAGGTGGGCCTCACCGGCAAGACAATTACACCGGACCTGTACATCACCGTCGCGATCTCCGGCGCGAGCCAGCACCTTGCGGGCTGCTCAGGCTCGAAGTTCATCGTCGCCATCAACAGGGACGCGGAGGCCAACATCTTCAAGGAAGCCAGCTTTGGAGTAGTCGGCGACTGGAAGAACGTGCTTCCCGCCTTTACGGAGACGGTGCGAGAGCTTCTGGAGTCCTGACGCCAGGGGAGCCAGCACCCGGAGAGTAGTAAGGGGCGGTCCGTAAACCGCCCCTATTGACGTTTCGGATTCCGGCGGCTTCCGGAGAACGCCGTGGGCTAGACGCCCGCGGCCTCCCGCTCCTGCAATTGCTCGACCAGTCGGCCTACGAGGTGTTGGGGGACCTCCTCGTAGTGGTCGAACTCCATGGTGAACGACCCGACACCCTGCGTCTGAGAACGCAGGTCCGTGGCGTACCGCAACATCTCGGCCTGCGGAACCTCTACCTGGATGAGTGTTTCGCCGTCGCCGTTCGGCGTCATTCCCAGGATGCGCCCGCGCTTGCTGTTCAGGTCGCCGATGATGTCGCCCGCATACATGTCGGGCACCGTGACATCTGCCTTCATCACAGGCTCCAGCAGTACAGGCCTCGCCTCGCGCACACCCTTGGAGAACGCGTAGGCCCCGGCGATCTCGAACGACATGCCCGACGAGTCCACCGAGTGGTAGCTTCCGTCCACCAGCGTGACCTTGAGATCGACGACGGGGAAGCCGGCGACCACACCACCGGTGAGAGACTTCTGCACGCCCTTTTCCACGGAGGGGATGTACTCGCGGGGCACCACGCCGCCGACGATTTTTGAGTCGAAAGCGAAGCCTTCGCCCCTGGTAAGCGGTTGCAACTCCAGCCAGACGTGACCGAACTGGCCGTGGCCGCCGCTCTGCTTCTTGTGGCGGTACTCCACGCGCGTGGGCGACGAGATGGTCTCCTTGTAGGCAACTTTGGGCACTTCCAGGAGAATCTCAACGCCGAACTTTCGTTTCATCTTGTCCACCGCAACATCGACGTGGGTGTCGCCCAGCCCGCCCAGCAACACCTCCAGTGTGTCCGGCTCCCGCGATACCACCAGGCTGGGGTCCTCCTCGACGATGCGGCTCAGCGAGCTGGTCATCTTGTCCACGTCGGCCTTGGACTTGGGGAACACGGCCATGTGGTAGACCGGGAGGGGGAACCGGAGGCCGGACAGTGTGAGCGGCTGCTCCCGCGACGTAAGCGTGTGTCCGGTCAGCACGGTCGACAGCTTGGAGACGGCTCCGATGTCGCCCGCGGCCAGCTCGCCGGTAGCGGTTTGAGTCTTGCCGGTGAGCACGAAGACCTGGCCGACCCGCTCGCCCTCGCCCAGGTTGGCGTTCCATATCTGGCTGTCGCTCGCAAAGGCGCCGCTGTAAACGCGGAAGTAGGACAGCTTGCCGACGAAGGGGTCGGCCGCCGTTTTGAACACCAGGGCCGCCAGCGGGCCGGAGCTGTCGCAGTCCATCTCGACCACATCTTCCGATCCGGGGACCTCCGCGTCAACGGCGCCAACGTCAGCGGGGGAGGGCATAAGGTCAATCAGAGCGTCCATAAGCTCGGTTGTGCCCAGCTCGGCCACGGAATTGCCGGCGAGCACCGGCACGATGTCGCCCGAGATGACGCCCGCCTTGAGTCCCGCCCGCATCTCCTCCGGCGTCAGCGGCTCGCCTTCCAGGTACTTCATCGTCAGGTCGTCGTCGGTCTCCGCCACGGCTTCGGTGAGCGCTTCTCTCGCCTCCTCTACGGCGTCCTCGAGCTCAGCCGGTACATCGGCTTCCGGGTCCAGCAGATCGATGCTGCCGGAGAAGGTATCTTCAGAGCCGATCGGAATCTGGACCGCGACGCACTTCCTGCCGAACGTCTGGGTGAGCGACTCCATGACGCGGTCAAAATCGGCGTTGTCCCGGTCGAGCTTGCTCACAAACACCAGCCGCGGCAGGCTGGCGTCGTCGGCGTACTGCCACATCTGCCTGGTGCCCACTTCGATACCGGCCTGTCCCGCGACGACGATCACCGCGCCGTCGGCCACTCGGAGTCCTGAGACTACCTCGCCGCGGTAGTCGGCGTAGCCCGGCGTGTCGATGATGTTGATCTTGCCGCCCTTCCAGGGGCAGGCGGCGATGGCTGTCTGAATACTGGTGCCTCGCCGGGCCTCCTCCGGCTCGAAGTCGGAAGTCGTCGTGCCGTCCTCGATGGTGCCCAGCCGATTGTTGACGCCCGCCGTGTGCAGCATGGCCTCGCACAGCATAGTCTTGCCGGCCCCGCTGTGAGATAGCAGCACGATGTTGCGGATGCTGTCGGTTCCGAAGTCCGGCATGGCGTGGTCTCCTTTTAGTGTGGTAGTGGCCCCATTGTAGGCAAACCCGCCTAAGCGCGCAACGTGTGGAGAGCGTGTGTCTCAAAGTTGCAATCGCTAGACGCTTGCCTATAGAGTAGTACCTGTAGGACAGCACGAAGAGCGTCGAGGAGAACATACCTTATGAGGGTGTACTGGCGTTATACGAAGAGAGGGCAGCGTCTGATTCTCGGCTCGGACGACGGCGACGTAGAGGAGGAAATCGGAGGCGTCAGGGAGACCAAGCGGGGATTCGACGCCTTCGCCAAGACTTTTGGCTACGATCCAGGCCGCGCCCAGAAGGGCATGGCGTCCATGGACGAGGCCAAGGGTTTCGTCGAGTCGTTCAGGCCGTGGGAGATGTACGAAGAGGGACAGGGCGGCCTGTCGGTTGACTCCGAGGTTTTGCCCCTTCCCGAGTAACGGCGGGCGCAGCCGTAGACGCGACGCAGGTTGAGGTTGCATAGATGCTGGGAATCATAGGCGGCACCGGCCCGGAGGGCAGGGGGCTCGCGCTCAGATTCGCCCTCGCGGGCGAGCGGGTGGTCATAGGTTCGCGGGACGCGGCCCGCGCCAACAGCGCGGCGGAGAGCGTGCTGGAGCACGCCCCGGCCGAGTCCGTAGGCGGGGCGACCAATTCGGAGGCCGCCGCCAAGTCCGACGTGGTGCTCGTTTCGGTGCCCTACGCCGCACAGCGCGCCACCCTGTCCGGCCTGACCGCCGAACTGGCTGGCAAAGTCGTCGTCAGCCTCGTCGCGCCGCTGGAGTTCAACCGGGGCCGGGCGAGTGCCGTGCCCGTCGAAGAGGGGTCGGCAGCGCTGCAAGCCCAGGCCATACTGCCCGACTCGACCGTGGCCGCCGCGTTTCAGAACGTGAGCGCGGAGGACCTGCTCGTGCCGGACAAGTCCATCGACTCGGACGTCATCGTCTGCGCCGACGACTCCGACGCGCTCCGGCTGGTGATGGAGTTGGCGGAGCGTATCGAGGGAGTGCGCGCCGTGAACGGGGGCGGGCTGGCAAACGCGCGGTACGTCGAGGATCTAACCGCGCTGCTGCTCAACATCAACCGCATCTACCGGGCGCATTCGTCGGTCAGGATCACGGGAATCTAGGCAAAGCAGGCCGCGATGCCAATACTCGCTACCATACTGGCCGCGCTGATTGCCCTGGCGTCTCCCGGGGCCGACCAGCCCTCGCCGTCCCCGACCGAGGGCTCCATGCCCATCCGGGTCCTCCAAAGCACGCACTCGATTGCGTTCCCGGACGAGATCAAGCTCAGGCTCGTCGCCGAGTCCGACGCGCCCATTACTCACGTGAGGCTCGTGTACCAACTCGGCCGGCAGGAGACCAGGATCTACGGCTACCCGAAGTTCACACCGTCCAGCCGCATCGACACGGACTTTCGAATCAAGACCGGCGGAGCCAGCTTCCTTCCCAGCGGCGTCGACGTCAGCTACTTCTACCATATCGGCGACGCGAACGGGAACGAGTTCGATAGCGAACGCTACAGCCTGGAGTACCTGAATCCGCGCTACGACTGGCAGCGCTACAGCCTGCCCGGGTTCGAGGTGTTGTGGCACGACCGCCCCGCGAACGAGGTGCGCGCCGTCGCCGACGACGTGAATGAGCGACTGGACGAGGTGCGCGCCCTGCTAAGGCTGGACGAGACGTCGACGATGAAGGCGGTCATCCTGAACGGCCGCCGTGAGGCGAGCACAAGCCTTCCGAAAGTGAGCGATGCGGCGACGTCCGGGCACCTCTACGGCGGCTTCGCCTACGGTGCGCTGGACGTATTCGTGCTCGTGGGCCTGGGGCGCGAGGGGATGATTCACGAGATGACGCACCTGCTCATCGACGAGGCGATGACGTCGCCGCGCGGCAGGCTGCCCGCGTGGCTGAACGAGGGGCTGGCGATGTACTTCGAGGGCTCCAGCGGTTGGCGGGAACGCGCCGTGCAGGACGCCTACCATCGCGGACGGCTGATGCCCCTACGCTCTATGGGGGCCGTGCCCGGCGTGCCCAGCGACGTCCGCAACTTCTACTCCCAGTCCTGGAGCGTCGTCGACTACATGATGGAGACCTACGGGCCGGACCGGATGACGGCCCTGCTCGGCGCCATCGACTCCGGCATGGACGTCGACGAGGCCGTCCCGGTGGCCTACGACATCAGCCTCGATGAGCTGGAGTCTCGCTGGAAGCGTAGCCTCCGCGGGGGCGCGATTGAAAGGCTGCCGGCCGATCCGGGAACCGTCGGCACGTCGTTCATAATCGGTGGAGCCGTAGTGGTGACGCTCACCGCCGTTCTCTTCCGGTGGCTGAGAGGCACGCCGGACCCCGAGGAGGCGGACCGCGAGTAGGGCACGGCAACGTCTGGCCGGCGAACAGTGCCGGCCAGGAACAGGGGCGAGGTGGAACATGCACCTGCGCGTGCTGGGCGCACACAACTTGGAGAGCAGGGACACTCGAATGGAGTCGCACCTGATCGACGGCCGGCTCGCGCTAGACGCGGGGGGCATGACGCGGTCGCTGACCTTTGACGAGCAACGGCGAATCAGGGCGGTGATTCTCTCCCACCGCCACTTCGATCACGTAAGGGACCTGCTGCCGCTGGGCATGGCCCTGCGCGACGTGGAGGAGTCGGTAGGCGTCTTTGCCATTCCGGACACGATCGACTTTGTGGGGCGCAAATTGCTGGACGGGAGCCTGTACCCCAACTTCGTAGAGCCGGCGACCGGGCACGATCCCTCGTACGTCCTCAACCCGGTGGAGTTCTACACCGAGTTCAGGGTGCTGGACTACACGGTCAAAGCAGTTCCGGTGCCCCACGCCGTGCCTGCGGCGGGCTACCTGATTTCGTCCGGCGACGTGAGCCTGTTCTACACCGGCGACGCGGGAGAGGGCGTGGAGGCGGCATGGGAGCACGTGTGCCCCGACGTCCTGTTGTCGGAGTGCACCTTCGGCAACGACGGCGCGCGGTCGGCGGCGAGGGCCGGCCACCTTACGCCGGCGACGCTCGAAAACGCGCTGGTGGCGTTTCGGGAGCGGTGGGCGCGGCTGCCGCGGGTAATCATCTCCCACATCAGCCCGCCGTGGGAGCCGATGATTCGCAGCGAGATGGTGGGAGTTGAGGACCGGCTGGGCATCCGCATAGAGATATCGTCGGAAGACACGAGCTACGCACTATGATGGAGAAAAGCAACTTGAATCCTCGTCACGGGCAGGGGAGCGTGCCAAAGTGAGCCGGACCGCCTTTGTGTACGACGACCGGCTGTCGCGGCACGCGCTGAGCGACACGCATCCGATGAAGCCGGTGCGGCTGCGCTACACATACGAGCTGCTCGAGGCCTACGGCGCATTCTCCGCACCGGACGTGGACTTGGTGACGCCGGCCGCCGCGAACGAGGGCGACGTGCTTTCGTATCACTCGCCGGAGTACCTGAACGCCGTCCGGGGCCTTAGCAGCGGGGATTCGGCGATCAATCCGGCGGTGTTCAACTTCGGACCGGGCGACAATCCTATCTACGAGGGCATGTACGACGCCGCGATGCTGTCTACCGGCGCGTCGCTGAAAGCGGCGTCGATGTTACTGGACGGGGAGCACTTCCGCGCGTTCAGCATATCTGGCGGGCTCCACCACGCCATGCCCGGCTACGCCTTCGGCTTCTGCGTGTTCAACGACCCGGTTATCGTGATAAAGTCGCTGGTGGCCAGGGGCGCCCGCGTCGCCTACGTCGACATCGACTGCCACCACGGGGACGGGGTGCAACACGCCTTCTATGACACGGATCGGGTGCTCACCATTTCCCTGCACGAGTCCGGCGCGTTCCTCTTTCCGGGCACCGGCTTCACCCAGGAGATCGGTGCGGGCAGGGGACGGGGATATTCGGTGAACGTGCCCCTGTATCCGTACACGTCGGATGAGGTGTATCTGTGGGCTTTCCGCGAGGTCGTGCCCCGGCTGCTCGCGGCGTTCAGGCCGGACGTGCTGGTGACGCAACTCGGCATCGACACCCACCTTCTCGACCCGATTACGCACCTGGCGCTTACGACCCAGGGCTTCGCGGAGGCGGTCGGAGAGTTTCGCAAGGCCGCGCCGCCCCTATGGCTGGCCCTGGGCGGCGGCGGATACGACCTGCAGGCGGTGAGTCGCGCTTGGACGATGGCGTTTGCGGCGATGGCGGGCCATGAGCTGCCGGACGAGGTGCCGGAGACATACCGGGACCGTTACGGCGTGAACAGGCTGAGGGACGAGCCGCCCACGATACAAGACTCGGTCACAAACGACTCGCGGGTGTTCGCGGAAGCGAGCGTACAGGCCGTTCACAGCCTGGTGTTCCCGCTGCACGGCATCAGGTTCGCCTGAGCCCGTCACCCGCACTGCCGTCAGGCCCGCAGCATCTGCCGCAGCGTTGGCTCAATGTCCGTGTGCGTGAATGAGAATCCTGATTCCACCAGCTTGGCGGACGACATCCGTGTGCTGTACACCACCGCGTCCGCCATCTCTCCCATCGCGATGCGCAGCGCGAACCCGGGCACGAACAGCAGCGCCGGGCGACCCAGCGCCCGGCCCAGTGCGCGCGTGAACTCGGCGTTGGTGACCGGCTCCGTCGCGCTGACGTTGACCGGCCCTGACAGGCCGTCCGCCGTGAGCGCGTGAGCGAAGGCGCGGACCGCGTCCTCCAGCGACAGCCAGCTCATGTACTGCCGGCCGCTGCCCAGCCTGCCGCCGAGGCCCATTCGGAACGGGGGCAGCATCCGCTTTAGGGGGCCGCCGGATGGGTCGAACACCATGCCCAGCCGCATGACCGCGACGCGGATGCCGGCGTCCGCGGCCGGGTTCGCAGCCTGCTCCCATTCCGCCGTCGAGCGCGCGATGAAGTCGGTGCCGGGCGGCTCGTCCTCGGCGAGCAGGTCACCGCCCCGGTCGCCGTAGTAGCCCACGGCGGACGCGCCGACGAAGCAGCGCGGGGTTGGGCTCGTCCGGGCGAGGGCGTTTGCCAACAGCGCAGTGCCGCGCGTGCGGCTGTCGCGTATGCGCGCCTTCTGCGCGTCGTTCCAGCGCCGGTTGGCTATGTTCTCGCCGGCCAGGTGGACCACGCTGTCGATGCCGTCCAACGCCCCTGAATCCATGTGCCCCGACTCCGGGTCCCAGCGCGCCTCGCCCGTCCCCGGCCGCGCCTCCCGTCGCACGAGCCGAACGACGCCGTGTCCTTCCGACTCCAGCCGAGCCGACAGGGCGGAACCTATGAATCCGGACGAGCCGGTAATCAGCACTCTCACAATGGACACTCCCACAGATTGGGTAAATCCTAGCACAACGGGCCGCACTGAGGCGGAGACGTGGCGGGCCGGGACCGCCACGATTGGCCTACTCGAACAATGCAAGGGCACTCGGCCGATACAGCCGCGCCGGTGTCGCTGTCCTTTACAGGGCCGCGTAGTGGCAGATATAATCATACGACGCACTTGCGACGGCCCAGAGAATGGGCCGTGCATCGAGGAGAGTCGCTTGGCCGTCTTGCCGATACTGAAGCTTCCGCATCCCACCTTGAGGAAGCGGGCCAGAAAGGTGCGGCGCGTGGACGCTTCGGTGCTACGCTTGGCCCACAATATGATCGACACGCTGATCGATGCCGATGGAGTGGGCCTTGCGGCCAACCAGGTGGGCGACCTGCAGCGAATAATCGTGGTACGCCTGTCCGAAGAGGAGCCAAGAATCTACATCAACCCGGAGATCGTCCGCCGTGAGGGCGAAAGGGAGGTCGAGGAGGGCTGTCTCAGCATACCAGGGTACAGGGGCACCATTACCAGGTCTCTTCTGGTCACCTTTGGCGCGCTGGATCACACCTCCAAGACCGTCAAGCTGAAGGCCGATGGCCTGCTTGGACAGGCCCTGGAGCATGAAGTCGACCATCTCAACGGCATACTGTATCTCGACCATCTCAAGAGCCACGACGATCTTGTGAAGCTGGAGAGCGGCGATGGGGAGGGCGACGGAGTCGGCAATTCAGAGGCGGCCCCGGACCCGGAAGAGCAGGAGTCTCCCGCCACGATGAAGATCGGTTAGGTCGCCGAGTTGCAGCTTTCGTCCAGACTCGCAGTGTATGCGAGACACTTCACATCGACGCGGCAGCCCACCAGTCAGTCTACATGAGCGTCAATCCCCCAGAACTACTGACCGTGCATCGGCACGCGCCCATGCGTGAAGCAATGGGCGACTGGCGAATCGCGCCAGCCGCCGAAGCAGTCCGCGCGCGCCTGGAGGAGTGGGGCGTGCGGAGTTGGCTGGTAGGCGGCGCGGTCCGGGACGCTCTGCTTGGCAGAGAGGCAGGCGACGTGGACGTCGCGGTCGAAGGCAGCGCGCACAGCATTGGCCTCAGGCTCGCGTCAGAGTTGAACGGCACATTCGTGCCCTGGTCGGACAGCCCGGACGAGATGGTGCGCGTGGTGCTGCCGACAGCGGATGGCGGTTGCGTCGTCGATCTCAGCTGCGCCGCCGATGGGATTGGCGCGGACCTGGCGAGGCGCGACTTCACCATCAACGCGATGGCGGTTCCCTTTACTTCCGTACTGGACGAAGTCGCGGAGTCTTCCTCACTTGTCGATCCCTACGGCGGGATGGATGACTTGCGGGCCGGCAGGATTCGCGCCATAGGGCGCGGCGTGTTCGAGGACGATCCGGCGCGCCTCATCCGCGCGCCCAGGCTCGCGGCGCAGCTTGGCTTCGAGGTAGACGTCGAGACCCGTGCGCTCATTCGCGCGAACTGTCGATTGATTCGTGGCGTCGCCCCGGAGCGGATCACGCAAGAGCTCTTGAAGTTGCTGGCCGAGCCTCGGGGGACGCACAACGTCCGCGAACTCGACGACCTGGGCCTTCTTTGCGAGGTGCTGCCGGAGCTGGCCGACGCGAAGGGAGCCACGCAGCCCAGGGAGCATTACTACGACGTGTTCGGCCACCTCGTCGAATCGGTGGGGCAGGCCGAGCGCATCGTGACGGGGCTACCGGGCGACGGAGACTGGGTGGTGGACGCCCTGCCGAGGTTCGATGGGCTTGAGTGTAGATTCGCAGAGGTCGTGGGCACTGGTTTCGACAGGCTTACCCATCTCAAGCTGGCCGCGCTGCTGCACGACGTCGCGAAGCCGGCCACACGCACGGTGGAGGAGTCCGGGCGAATCCGCTTTCTGGGCCACCACACCGAGGGCGAGCGCATGACCACAGCGATAGCCGAACGGCTGAGACTGAGCGGACGCAGTTCCCGCTTGCTGAGCGCAATGGTGCGACACCACCTGCGGCCAGGGCAGCTCGGCAACGACGGTGCGCTGCCAACGCGGCGGGCGATGTACCGCTTTTTCAGGGATGCCGGCGATGCCGCTATCGACACCATCTACCTGAACCTGGCCGACTACCTGGCCGCCCGCGGTCCGCTGCTGGAACGGGACGAGTGGGCGCACGCCTGCGAAGTCGCGGGCGAGCTTCTTGCCTGGCGGCTGGAGAGCGATTCCGAGGAGCCGTTCCCCAGGCTGCTGAGCGGCCACGACATCATGGAAGGCTTCGCTCTAACCCCGGGGCCCATAATCGGAAGGATGCTGGCTATGGTTACCGAGGCCGCGGCGAGCGGAGAGATCGAGACGAAGGAGGACGCCATGGCGCTGGTGGGCGCGCGACTCCGGTCTGGAGGAGACCTTGCGTAGGTACGCCCGGACGCTGATACTCATCGCCGTGCTGCTGGCCGTGGCGGTGACCGTGCTCGCCGTGCAGAGGATTTCGTTTGCCGGC
>DAOUJZ010000009.1:0-43428 GCA_034421955.1 Dehalococcoidia bacterium
TACTCTCCGTCAGGCAAGGGCATACCGTCCGACTCAGGGTAGAAGATGGTGGTGGCGCGTCCGGTGGTCATCGCATCCTCCTTGCTGCGGCGATTTTAGCACACCGCCGCCGCATTCCGGCAGGCGCAGGCCGACGCAGGGGGTGGCCTTACGAAGTTCCCGTTCCCCGTCCAAGACACGCGGGAGCGGGTGTTGGGAATGGCAGGGCGAGGTTCTGTGATGGGGGACAGCGGCCAACAGCCGCGAGCCCCCTACCCGCCGCGCAGCCTGGGGTCGAGCTGGTCGCGCATCCCGTCGCCGAGCATGTTGAACGCCCAGACGCCGACGGTCAGCGCCACGCCGGGCCAGATGGCCATCCAGGGGGCGCGCTGCATGTAGGACAGGCCGGAGCCGCTCAGCATCGACCCCCAGGTGGGGAACGGCGGCGGCACGCCGTAGCCGAGGAAGCTCAGCGACGCCTCGGCGAGTATGAACACGCCCAGGCTTATGGTGGCCATGATGATGATGGGCGCGAACGCGTTGGGCACCACGTGCAACAGGAAAACGCGCAGGTGTCCGGCCCCGACGGCGCGCGCTGCCTCCACGTAGGTGGTCTCCTTGAGCGCAAGCGCCTCGCCGCGCAGCACCCGCGACGTGCTGATCCCTCGGTCGAGCGAGAGCACCAGGATTATCTGCCACAGGCCCTGGCCCACCACGCTGACCATGGCGAGCAGAATTATGAGCGTGGGAATGGTCATCCAGCCGTCCACGAACCGCTGCACCAGCATGTCTATCTTGCCGCCCATGTAGCCTGTGCCCATTCCGAACACGATGGCGATGAGGAGGAAGCCGGCGACGCAGGAGAACGCGACGACGAGCGAGACGCGCGCGCCCACCACGATGCGGCTGAAGATGTCGCGCCCGAGCTGGTCGGTGCCCATCAGGTGCGTCAGGCTGTGGCCCATCAGCGACTCCTGGAGGTTCTGCTCGCGGTAGTCGTAGGGGGCGATAAAGTCGGCCAGCAGCGCCGTAACCAGCAGCACGGCGACGATGACCAGGCCCGTGGCGGCGAGCGGCTTTTCACGGAACAGCCGCACCACGAAGTCTACCCAGCGGTTGCGTCGCTTTCGCTGCGCTACTCCTGCCAGAGCGACCTCTACACCCTGCTGTCTCTGTTCCATTCGGGCCTAACCTTCCTCTAGCGGTAGCGTATCCTGGGGTTGAGCCAGCCGTAGCTAAGGTCGACCAGCAGGTTGATGATCATCACCAGCGTTCCGGTGAACAGGATCACGCCCTGGATGACCGGGTAGTCTCTCTGCTTGATGGCGGCCAGCATGAGCTGGCCCATGCCGGGCAGCCCCCAGATCTGCTCCAGCACCACGGTGCCGCCCAGCGCGAATGCGAAGTTTATGCCGATGAGGCTCACCACGGGGATCATGGCGTTCTTGAGGGCGTGGCGCACCAGTATGGCGCGGTCCACGAGCCCTTTCGCACGCGCGGTGCGGATGTAGTCCTGGCGCATGACCTCGAGCACGGTGGCGCGGGTCATGCGGGCTACCTGCGACCCCTGCGATATGGCGAGGATGACGGCCGGGAAGAAGAACTGCTGGATGTTCAGCCACGGGTCGTCGAAGAACTCGTTGACGCCCCAGGGCGGGGACCAGTTGAACCACAGCGAGCCGAACAGCAGCAGCAGCACGGCGGTCCAGAAGAAGGGCACGGAAAGCCCCAATATGGCGACGCTGCGTAAGACATAGTCCATCCACGAGTCCTGGCGCACGGCCGAGAATATGCCGATGGCCAGCCCCCAGACGACCATGAGCACGAGTGTGAATATGACGAGCTCGAATGTAATTGGGAAGCGCCGCTTGATGTCCTCCACGATGTCTATCTTGGTGAGCAGGGACGCGCCCAAATCGCCACGGACTATCTCGCTGACCCAGACGAAGTACTGGATGTAGATGGGTCGGTCCAGCCCGAGGTCTTGGCGTATTCGCTCTTTGAGGGCGGGGTCGATCTCGCCGCCGCGTCCGCCCGAAAGCTGCGCGGCGATGGTGTCCACCACGTCGCCGGGTAGCAGGCGCACCATGCCGAACACGAGCAACGTAAGCACGAACACGCTGGGGATTACCAGCAGAACCCGCCTTAGTATGTAGTCTCGCATGGCAGCGACTCCCGAAGGTGGTTCCTAACAGGCATCCTCTCCCTCGGCGGGAGAGGACTGAGGCGGGGTGGCGGCGTGCGACCGTCACCCCCGTCCTTATGGTCCTCCTCTCCCTGGATGGGAGAGGATTGAGGTGAGGGTGACCACGCAGGCGCGCGCCACCCCCATGCTAACCTATCTGTCTACCCAGGCCAGGGCCAGGTTGTTGCCGATGGGGTAGGAGTACTGGTACTGGTAGTTCACCAGCCATGGCTGGATGGCCACGATCTGGATCCAGTTGGTGCTCATGGGGTAGTGCTGCTTCTCCATGAGATAGCGCTGGACGTCGGCCACCAGCTCGTAGCGCTTGGCCGGGTCGACCTCCGCCTCCTCGGCGTCGATCATGGCGTCGAGAGTCTCGTCCACCAGTCCGGAGACGGGCTGAACGTTGCGCGTGTTGCGGGAGTGGTAGCCTCTGTGCAGCCAGTCGCTGGGGTCCCAGCCGTAGCCGGGGAAGCCATAGCTGACGGTGAAGTCGCCGGACTCCCGGGCCTCCTGGAAGGCGGAGCCGTCACGCACGATGATCTCCAGGTCGATGCCGATGTTGCGCAGCGATTCGACAACCAGTTCGCCCTCGCTAAAGAAGCGGTTGCCCAGGTCGTTGCTGAGCAGGAACGTGCCGGTAATGCCGTTGTCGGCGGTGTAGCCGGACGCGGCCATCAGCTCCTTGGCGCCCTCCACGTCGTACTCCAGGTAGCGCTCGCCGGGAATGCCGTCGCCGTCGAAGTCGCCGTACTGTCCGGGCGGCAGCCAGAACTGGTTGCCCGGGGCGAGCGGCGTGGAGAAAGGCAGGCCCCAACCGCCGAGCACGCTGTTCACCCAGCCCACCTTGTCGATGGAGAGCTGCATGGCGCGTCGCACGTTGATGTCGTGGAACGGCGTGCCCTCGCTGAAGTTGGGGTAGATGGCGCGCTGGTTGGTGGGGTCTACGAAGATCTCCCACACGGTGTCCGGGTTGCTCTTGTTGAGGTCGAGGTAGCGCTCGGTGCTCATGCCGCACGTCTCGAGCGCCAGCGCGCCCAGCTTGCCGGTGCGGAAGCCCGCGTCCTGCGCGCGCTCGTCCTTGATCACGAACATCTCGACGCTGTCGATGAACGGAAGCTGGTTGCCGCGCCCGTCCTCCTTCCAGTAGAGGCTGTTGGCGTCGTAGGTGACCGAGACGTCCGGCGTCCAGCCGGTCATCACCCAGGGTCCGGTGCCGTACTGGTCTTCGACGTTGTTCATGGCGTCCGCCACCAGCAGGCTGGGGTCGTCGGCCAGGCGCTTCTTGAAGCCGTCCAGGCCGTAGAGCTGCGGCCCGCGAATAGCGAGCTTGTACAGGAACGAAGCCGTGGGACGGTTCAGAGTCACTTCCAGGGTGTAGTCGTCGATAGCCTTCCAGGACTCCGGTCCGTCGATCTCAGGGAAGCGCGCCCTGAAGCGGCTGGTCTCGGGTCCGAACGCGAAGTCTGCGACCTCCACCCAGTCGTGGGCGGTGACGTCGCGCTCCATGTCGACGTCGAGCTGGTCGTCGTTGTACTTCACGCCCTTGCGCAGGTTGAAGGTCCAGACGAGGCCGTCGTCGGTCACCGACCAACTCTCGGCCAGGTGAGGCTGCGGCGTGTAGTCGGCGGGGTTCGTGCCCGGTCCCTGCGGGAAGGTCACGAGCGTTTCGGCCCACAGCGAGATGTACATGTTGGAGTATGCGCCCTGGTGCAGCCAGTCCCAGTAGCGAGGGAAGGGCCAACCGTTGGTCACCAGGTCCACGTGTCCGCCGCGTATCGGATCGTAGTTGGCGGGCGGCTGCGGAAGCTGCAGCGGCACGCCCATCTCCTCGGCAGCCTGCTGGATCACCTCGGATGCCGTCAGCACCGCCGAGGGCTCCTGCGGCATCGCCGTTGGCTGCATGGCCGGCGGCTGCGTTGGCTGCGGGGCGGTCTGCGCGGGAGCGGTGGTCGGCTGGACCTGTGCCGCCTGCGTGGGCGCCGCCGTATCGGTCTCAGCCTCGTCCGCGCTGGTACACGCCGCCATCACGAAAAGGCCGATGACAAGAGCCAACGGTACTATCAATAATCTCCTCATCGTTCCCTCCTCTATTCGTGTCTCTCCTCCCGTATTCCGTCATTTGCCTGTCCAGGCCTACGCCAAGGGCAAAACGGCCTCGCCGTCTCACTCGGGGCTGACGGATTTTGTGATACTGCCACTTTTTATTGGCCGTGTCAATAAAATTGAACCGGCGGGCGCTTGATTCCGGCGTTCTGTGCTAGCATTGGCGGCGCGGGCCTCGCCCCCGCTACCGAATCACAGGCCCACGGTCCTCCAGATGCGCACCATCAGGCTTTCCACCGAGTCCTACTCCCAGCGCCCCGCGCTAGACACCGCCGTTTCCAGGGCGCTGATGCTGCGCGTTGCCGAGCGCTCGGAGCCGGAGACGCTGCGGCTGTTCCGGCCCGGCGACATCGTCGCGTTCGGCGCGCAGGACCGGCGCTCGCCCGGCTACGCCCGCGCCGTCGAGGCCGCGCGCGCTCACGGGTTCGCTGCGGTCAACCGCATGGTGGGAGGGACGGCCGCCGTGTTCCACGAGCGGACTCTCGCCTTTACCTGGACGATTCCCGACCGCGATCCGCGCCAGAACATCGACGCCCGCTTTCGAGAGACGGCCTCGCTCATCGCCGCGGCGCTGCGCCGTCTGGGCGTGGACGCGCGGGTGGGCGAGGTGCCCGGCGAGTACTGTCCGGGCGAGTACAGCGTGAACGCTCGGGGATGCGCCAAGCTAATGGGCGTGGGCCAGCGCATCGTGTCGGGCGCGGCGCACGTGGGCGGCGTCGTGGTGGTAGGCGACAGCGGCAGAATCCGGGACGTGCTGACGCCGGTGTACGCCGCGCTGGCCCACGACTGGACGCCCGAGACGGCGGGCAGCGTGGAGGACGAGCTGGGCGCGGCGCGCTTCGAGGACGTGCGCCAGGCCATAGCCGACGAGTTCGCGGAGCGCTACGAGCTATACGAGGCCGCGCTGACCGCCGAGGTGGCCGAGCGGGCGTTGGGCCTGGAGGCGGAGCACGCGGTGGCGTAGAGAGTTACCCGACCGCGCCGCTCTTCTTCATCGCGGCTATCTCCCCCACGTCGTACCCCAACTCCCCCAGCACCTCTGCGGTGTGCTCGCCCAGCGTGGGCGGAGGGCGGCGCACTGACGCCGGCGTCTCCGACAGCTTGACGGGGATGCCGATGTTGCGGATCGGGCCCGCCTCGGGGTGCTCCATCTCCACCACCATGTCCCTCGCCACCACCTGCGGGTCCGCGTACACCTGCGCCATATCGTTGATCGGTCCGGCGGGGACGCCCTCGCGCTCCAGCGCCTCCAGCCAGTGCGCCGACTCGCGCGTCTCGAACGTGCGCTGGAGCGTGTCGACCAGCGCGTCCAGGTTCGCCATCCTCTCCGCGTTGGAGGCGAACCGCGCGTCGGCGAGCAGGTCCCGCCTGTCGATGGCGACGCACAGCCGCTCCCAGTTGGCCTGGTTGGCCGCGCCGATGTTGATGTAGCCGTCGCCTGTGCGGAACGCCTGGTACGGCGCCGACATCCTGTGCGCGGAACCGAGCGGCGTAGGCGTCTCGCCCGTGGCGAAGAAGATGGCCGACTCCCAGAAGGTATAGGCCAGCCCCGCCTCCAGCAGCGACGTGTCCACTAGCTGTCCCCTGCCCGTCCTCAGGCGTCCGATGTAGGCGGACAGGATGCCGTATGCGGAGTACATGCCCGCGTTGAGGTCGGTGACTGGCACGCCCACCTTCACCGGTTCGGAGCCGGGCGCGCCGGTAATGCTCATCAGCCCGCTCATGCCCTGCGCCACCAGGTCGAAGCCGCCGCGCCGGCTGTACGGGCCGGTGCCGCCGAACCCCGAAATGTTGCAGTAGACCAGTCCGGGATTGAGCTTCAGCGCGTCCTCGTAGCCCAGGCCGAGCCGCTCCAGCGTGCCCGGGCGGAAGTTCTGCACCAGCACGTCGGCACGCTCCGCCAGGCGCTTGGCCGCGGCCAGGCCGTCCGGGTGCCGGATGTTCAGCACCACGCTGCGCTTGTTGCGGTTGATGCCCAGGAACGCGGCGGACTCGCCTTCGATGAACGGCGGCCCCATGCGGCGGGTGTCGTCTCCGCCGCTGGGCTTCTCCACCTTTATCACGTCGGCGCCCATGTCCGCCAACAGCATGGTGCAGAACGGCCCTGCCATTATCTGGGTGAAGTCCAGCACCCTCACGCCATCCAGCGGCGGCATCTGCGTCATGGCGTCCTCTTCTCTAACATCACCCTCACCTCAATCCTCTCCCGTCAAGGGAGAGGAGGCCAAGAGGAAGGCGCTCTATCTTCCCCTGAACTCCGGCTGGCGGCGCTCCACGAACGCGCTGCGGCCCTCGTGAAAATCCTCGCTGTCGAAGTTGGTGAACGGCAACAGCCGCTCCTCGGCCGTGAGTCCCTCCAGAGCCGGGTTCGCGAGCACGATCTGGCGTATCAGCTTGTGGCGCGCCTGGGACAGCGGAGCGAGCGGCACCATCTCGCGGGCGAGGTCGTACACGCAATTGTCTATCTCGGCGAGGGGCACGACCTGGTTCACCAGGCCGACCCTGAGCGCCTCCGCGGAGTCGAGCAGCCGCGCGCTCAGCAGGATGTAGGACGCGTTGCCCGGGCCCACCAGGTTGATGAGCCGGCGCATTTCGCGGTACCCGACCAGGATGCTCAGCCGCGCGACGGGTATGCCGAAGCGGGAGTTGTCGGCGGATATGCGAATGTCGCAGGCCATGGACATTTCGCATCCGCCGCCCACGCAGAAGCCCTTGATCAGGCACAGCGTTGGCTTGGAGATCGCCTCTATGGCGTCCATCGCGCCGTCGAACGCCTCGGCGTACACCTGGGCCTTCTCGGAGTTGTCGCGATAGCTCTCGAAGTCCTTGATGTCGGCGCCGGCGGAGAAGGCCCGGTCGCCCGCGCCGGTGAACACCACCACGCGCACGCTGTCGTCGCGGTCCAGGTCGATGGCGATGCGGCGCAACTCCAGCCAGCCGTGGTAGTCGATGGCGTTGCGCTGGTCGGGCCGGTTGAACGTGACGGTCGCTATACCGTCGGTGCGGTCGAGAAGAATATCGTCGGACACTGCGCGGGCCTCCGCTGGGGTTGGTTGGCGCGTAGGATAGCACACAACGCCGCCGGACAGCGCCGGGCCACACGGGATGTGTTATCATAGCCGCGCCGCCGCCCCCGGCGGCCCCCGACGCCAGTATACCGCCGCAGAGAGGTGCATACCACCATGGCCACCGATGCTCAGCCCACCGACCATTTCGTAGAGGTGAACGGCCTCAACTACCACTACGTGGACTGGGGCGGCAGTTCCAACCGCGTGCTGCTGTTCGCGCACGGCCAGGGCGGCAACGCGCGCAACTGGGACCACATCGCGCGGGAGCTGCGGGACGAGTTCCGCGTCATCGCGGTGGACCAGCGCGGCCACGGCGACACCGACCACACGCGGGAGGGCTACGCGGTAAAGGACTTCGCCGCGGACCTCGCCGAGTTCGCCGAAATCGTCGGCATCGCGCCCTACGACTTCTGCGGCGCGTCGCTGGGCGCGCGCAACGGCATCCCCTACGCGGGCGACCACTCCGAGCACCTGAAGCACTTCATCTGCCTGGACTACGGCCCGGAGATGAGCCGCGTGTCCGCCCAGAACCAGATAACCGGCATGAACGCCCGCCGGCTCGGCTGGCGCAGCCTCGAAGAGTACATGGAAAACGGCATGGCCCAGAACCCCAGGGCGCGCGAGGAGCACCTGCGAAACACGTTCGAGCACGGTTTCAGGCTCAACTACGCCGGCAAGTACGTGCCCAAGCAGGACCCGGAGATGTTCTGGATCAACGGCAGCTTCGGCGTGAGGGAGGTCCCCTACCTGTGGGACCAGTGGGCCAAGATTCGCTGTCCCATCCTCGAGATGAAGGGCGCCGAAAGCAACTTCCTGTCGCCCGAGATTCTGGACCGCATGAAGGAGCTCCAGCCCGGTATGCAGCTCGTCGAGGTGCCCGAGTCGGGCCATGGCATATCCGGCGACAACCCGGAGTTCCTCGTCAACGAGCTGCGCCGCTTCCTGGTCGACTAGGGGCAACTATGACTGACCTGCTAATCCAGAACGGACTCATAATCGACGGCAGCGGCAGCCCCGGCTACCACGCCGCCATCAGCGTGCGCGATGAGCGCATCGCGATTCACCGCGGCGAGACGCCGGAGCTGGACGCCGCCCGCGTCATCGACGCGACGGGCAAGGTGGTGTGTCCCGGCTTTGTGGACCTGCACTCCCACGCCGGCCTGACCATCCTGGGCGAGCCGCACCACGACCCCAAGGTGCGCCAGGGCGTGACCACCGAGCTTATCGGCATCGACGGCATATCCCACTCGCCCTTCAAGTCGCACGAGGAGCTGCGCCGCTACATCTGGCTCGACTCCGGCCTGAACGGCTATCCGCCTGAGCCGGCGGACTGGCTAAGCGTGGCCGACCAGCTCGACAAGTACGACAACACCGTCGCCATAAACATGGCCTACATCCTGGGCAACTCCTCGGTGCGCATATGGGGCGTCGGCTGGGGCGCGGAGCCCGCGACGGACGCGCAGCTCGCGGACATGCGGGCGGTGGTGCGCGAGGCGATGGAGGAGGGCGCGTGGGGACTGTCCACCGGCCTCGACTACCCGCCTGGGGCCTACGCCAGCACCGGCGAGCTGGCCGCCCTCGCGCAGGAGTCGGCGCGGCTGGGCGGCTTCTACCACACGCACACGCGGGCCAGCCTGCGCGCAAAGGGTCTGCTCGCTCCGTGGGAGGAGGCGCTGGACATCGGCCGGCGCGGCGAGAGCGCCGTGCACCTCACCCACTACCGCCAGGGATCACAGGGCGTTGGCAGCCACCTCGACTACCTGGGACTGGTGGAAGACGCCCGGGCCGAGGGCATGGACGTCACCTTCGACTGCTACACCTACCCCTACTCGGGCACCACCGTAACCATCGGCCTGCCCCACTGGGCAAAGGACGGCGGCCCCGAACGGCTGATGGCGGCGCTCAACGACGCCGACGACCGCGAGCGGATGAAGCGCGAGCTTCGCCCCGAACGGCTGTACAACAACTGGCTCACCAACTTCACCCAGCCGCAGAACCGCATCTACGACGGGCGCTCCATTGAGGAGATAGCCGAGATGCGCGAGCAGGAGCCGGCGGACGCCCTGTTCGACCTGCTGATTGAGGAGAACCTCGGCATCTCGACCGTTGGCCTCGGCACCAACGAGCAGACGCTGCCCGCGTTCGTGTCGCACCCTCACGGCATGATTGCGAGCGACGCCATACTGTTCGGCGAGTTCCCAAGTCCGCGCAGCTACGGCTGCTTCCCCATCGTGCTCGCCGAGTTCGTCCGCGCCGAGAAGCACCTGCGCCTCCCGGAGGCCATACGCAAGATGACCTCGTTCCCGGCGCAGCGGCTGGGCCTTCCGGACAGGGGACTGCTGGTGGAGGGCTTCAAAGCCGACATCGTGATATTCGACCCCAAGACGGTCAAGGCGCCCGCCACCAAGCGCGAGCCCAAGCAGTTCCCCATAGGCATCGACTACGTCATAGTCAACGGCCGCGTGGTTATCGACGACGGCGAAAACACGGGAGCGCTGCCGGGCCGCTCGCTGCGCCGGGGCAGGACTTCAACCTAGCCGCGGCGGGGCATCGGAATTGCCTCCGCATTCTATCGACTTACCTTCCGAGCGGTGCTACACTGGCGGCCCTTTATCGGCCCGCGGGCGGAAACCACGCAATCGAGAAACATGTCAGATTTGTCGGCAACCGAGGTCTGGGAACGCGCCCTGGACGATCTGCAGATACAGGTAACGCGGCCCACCTTCGAGACTTGGCTCAAGCAGACGACGGGCGTCGCGGTGAGCGATGACTCCTTCGTCGTCGGCGCGCCCAACGCTTTCGTGGCGGAGATGCTCGAACAGCGCATGTCTTCGCTCATCGCGCAGGCAGTCGAGCGCCAGGTGAAGCGCCGCATAGACGTCCGCATAGAGGTGGGCAACGGGGCCGCGCCGACCGCCCATTCCGACAACGGAGCCGGCAAAGGAACGGACGTCGCGGTCCCGCAGCAACATTCGCCGCTCCCGCATGAACCCGCTCCCGGTGCCGCACGAGGCCGGCGCACGCGCCTCAACCCCCGGTACACCTTCGAGTCCTTCATCGTCGGCAAGTCCAACGAGCTGGCCCACGGCGCGGCGCGCGCCGTCGCCGACCGGCCCGGCCAGGTCTACAACCCGCTGGTCATCTACTCCAATGTCGGCTTGGGCAAGACGCACCTGCTCCACGCGATAGGCCATCTCGCAGGCAGGCAGGCCGCGTCGCTCATCTACACCACCACCGAGGACTTCACGACGGAGTACATCCGCGCCATCCGCAAGGGCGCCACGGAGGAGTTCCGCGAGACCTACCGCGCCGCGGACGTACTGCTGCTGGACGACATCCAGTTCCTCATCGGCAAGGAGCAGACGCAGGAGGGCTTCTTCCACACCTTCAACGCGCTGCACATGAGCAACCGCCAGATAGTCATCACCAGCGATAGGCCCGTCTCGGCGCTGACTCTGCTGGAGGACCGCATACAGTCGCGGCTGCAGGGCGGGCTGGTGGTGGACATCCAGCCGCCGGACCTGGAGACGCGCATGGCGATTCTGCGCGCGAAGGCCGACGAGCGGGAGATCCTTCTGAGTCCACAGGTGCTGGATTTGCTTGCCGGCCGCGTGCGGAAGAACATCCGCGAGCTCGAAGGCGTGCTCAACCGCGTCGTTGCCTACGCCGACCTCACCCGGGCAGAGATCACGCCGGAGCTGGTGGCGCGCGCCGTGGCCGAGCCGGGAGCCGAGGGCAAGCGCGCCCGCGCCTCGGAGCGACAGGTGCTCGGCGCCGTTTCAGAGTATTACGACTTACAAGAGGACGACCTGAAGGGCAGCAAGCGCGACAAGGGGACGGCGCAGGCGCGTCAAGTGGCCATGTACCTACTGCGCGAAGACGCCGGGCTGGGCGCGTCCGCCATCGGGCGCATCCTGGGGGGCAAGAACCACACCACCGTGCTGCGCGGCAGCCGCACCATCGAGACACGCCAGAACGTGGACGCCAACCTGCGCCACGACATCATCGCCATACGCAGAGCGATACAGGAAGGGTAGCTCAGGCCTTCTAAGAGTCACTTCCTTTTCGATGGGCGAATATCAGGACGGGGTTGAGACGCAACCACTAGGCACATGCCTTGCCCATCGCCTAGCAAAGAGCTGACCTATCCACTAAACCCGGAATCAACAATTAACTCTGGCACCTGTGCATAACTTGCCCAAAACTGTGCGTAACCGGCCAAGACTGTGCGTAACTCCACATCTAGCCGATAACCCAGCAGCCGTTCAAACCGTCTGTTCGCTCATGTATCAACAAGTTTGCAACGGTTATGAACACCCCCCAATGCTACAATGCACATGTTAAGCCCTAGCTGGGCGTAGCTATTATCAACACTATCAACAGGCTTATTATTACCGTTATTATTCCTACAGAGTGATCGACAAAGCCTTCATAGATATTAACAGTGGTAATGGCGGTAACGGCGTGGTCAGCGGTCGGCGGGAGAAGTACGTCCCCCGCGGAGGCCCTGACGGCGGCGACGGCGGCGATGGCGGCAGCGTCTACCTCCGGGCCGACCCCAACCTGAACACCCTCGCGGGTTTCCGGTACAAGCGCAAGTTCACCGCGGGCCACGGCGGCAACGGCGCCGGCGCGCGCAAGCACGGCAAACGCGGCGACGACGTGGTGGTGGCCGTTCCGGTCGGCACCCAGGTGTGGGCCGAGGGCGACCAGGCCCGCATGGTCGCGGACGTTGACTCGGAGGGGCAGCGCGTTCTTGTGGCCGGCGGCGGCCGGGGCGGTCGCGGCAACACACACTTCGTCACGTCCCGCAACCGGTTCCCGCGACTGGCCGAGGCGGGCGAGCGCGGCGAGGCCCTGCGGCTGCGCCTGGAGCTGAAGCTGCTCGCGGATGTCGGCATCGTCGGCGCACCCAACGCGGGAAAGTCCAGCCTCCTTGCCGCGGCAACACGCGCCCGACCCCGCGTGGCCGACTACCCCTTCACCACCCTGGAGCCGTCTCTCGGCGTGGTCGAGCGCAGGCGCGAGAGCTTCGTCCTCGTGGACATTCCCGGCATCATCGACGGCGCGCACATGGGCGCGGGGCTCGGCCACGAGTTTCTGCGTCACGTGGAGCGCACGCGGGTGCTGGTGCACCTGATCGACGGCTCGCTCGAAGACCCGGTGTCGGAATGGCGCCTGGTGAACGACGAGATCCGCCAGTACGACGAGCGGCTGGCGGGCAAACCCCAGATCCTGGCCGTCAACAAGGTGGACCTGCCAGAGGCGCGGGAAAGACTACCGGCCCTGGTTGAGGAGTTCGGTTCGCTGGGCGTGGAGGTGTGGCCCGTGTCCGCGGCAACGGGCGAGGGCGTCGACGAGCTTATGGACACGGCGCTGCATGCCCTGGCGGAGGCGCGGCCGCCGGCGCCTGACGATACAGATGAGCTGCCCGTGCTGAGGCCGCAGCCGCGCAGGCCCTCGGTGCGCGTGAGCCGGGACGACGAGGACTTCGTGGTGCATGCGCCGGCGGCGGTGAGGATCGCCCAGGTGCTGAACGAGGACGACTGGCACGCCCGCGCGCAGTTCTACGCTTACCTCACCCGCATCGGCGCGATCCGGGCGCTGGAGGCCGCGGGCGTGGCCCCGGGGGACACTGTGCGCATAGGCAAGCTCGAGTGGGAGTGGGAGTGACTGCCGAGAGTCTCTTCCCCCTTGATGGGGGCGAATGCCGTTGCGCGTAGGCGTCTTCGGCGGCACGTTCGATCCCGTCCACGTCGGCCACCTCATCGCCGCCGAGCGGGCCACGGAGCTGCTGCACCTCGACAAGATGCTGTTCGTTCCCGCGGGCGAACCGTGGTTCAAGGCGGGCGAGCCGGTGACGGACGCAGGGCACCGCCTGAACATGGTGCGGCTGGCGGTCGAGTCCAACCCCCGGTTCAGCGTGTCCGACGTCGAAGTCGTCCGTCCAGGGCCCAGCTACACGATAGACACGCTCGAGAAGCTGCACGAGGACGCGCCGCCCGGTACGGAGTTCTTCCTGGTGCTTGGTCTGGACGCCTTAGCCGAGATACACCGCTGGCGCAGTCCGGAGCGTGTTTTCGAACTGGCTACGGTTGTCGGCGTCTCGCGCCCGGGCGCGGAATTCGATTCCGCGATACTGCGGGACATCTTCCCAAGCGCCGCCGAGCGCGTCATAATGCTCGACGTGCCAATGGTGGACGTGGGCGCGACAGAGCTGCGCCGCCGCGCCGCCGAAGGCAACTCGCTGCGGTACCTGGTGCCGGACAGCGTGGAGCGGTACATTCGCGAGCACGGTCTGTACAGGTGAGAGGCGAATGACGAAATCGGACGCGAGAGTCGAGGCCATACTGGAGTTGGCCAAACGCCTGGGGGCCCTGCAGTTCGGGGAGTTCCGGCTGTCCGCGGGAGAGCTTACCTCGTACTACTTCGATGGACGTCTGCTGACCCTCAACCCAGAGGGCGCCAACCTGGTGGGGGACGCGCTGCTTCCGCTGCTCGCCGAGTGCGGCGCCGAGGCGATAGCCGGCCCCACGCTGGGCGCGGACCCCATCGTCGCCGCCGTCGCCGTGCTCAGCCACCAGCGCGGCGCGCCCATCCCGGCGCTCATCGTGCGCAAGGAGGCGAAGGACTACGGTATGGGCCGCTCCATCGAGGGGTCTATGCCGGACAACGGCCGCATCGCAGTGGTGGACGACACCTGCTCCACCGGGGCCAGCCTGTTCCACGCCATCGACGCCGTCGAGGCCGCGGGAGGCCGCGTGGTCAAGGTGCTGTCCATCCTGGATCGCCACGAGGGCGGCAGCGAGGAGCTGCGTCGCCGCGGCTACGACTTCACCGCGCTGCTGGAAGCCAACGAGAAAGGCGAAATCGCGCCCACCAACGCCTCTTCCCCTGCCATTCCGAACGCCTCTCCCCCTGTCATTCCGAGCGAAGCCGAGGAATCTAGTACGCCATGAAAATCCTTATGATCCGCCACGGCGTCACCGCCGCCAACGCAGAGGGCCGCCTGCAGGGCCACGCCGACGTCGAGCTCTCGCCCGAGGGCGTCGACCAGGCAGAGCGGCTGCACCGCCGGTTCGCGTCCGAGGGCCTGCAACCCACGCACGTCTACTCCAGCCCGCTGCGCCGCACCGCCGCGACCGCCACCATCGTGTCGCGGTCCTGGGACGTTCCCATAGTCCACCTGGACGATCTGAAGGAGACCGACGTAGGTGCGTTCACCGGCCTCACCATAGCCGAGGCCCTGGTCCGCTTCCCGGAGATGACACGCGCCTTCCTGCGGGACGACAACTGGGACGTCGTCGACAACGCCGAGGGCTACCCGCAGCGCAACGAGCGCGCGCGGCGAGTCGTGGACCGCGTCATCGCCGACCACGCGGACGGCGACGTGGTCGTGCTGTTCGCCCACGGCGGCATACTGCAATGCATCGTGGCCGCGCTGCTGGGCACCGACAGGGTGTGGAGCGTGGCTGTCGGCAACACCGCCGTCTTCGAGTTCGAGATCGACCTGGTACGGTGGCGGCAGGACGTCGACCGGCAAAACAACCGGCGCTGGAACATCCTGCGCTTCAACGACACCGACCACCTGCGATAGGTGGACCCTTACCCGTTCGTGGCCGGCAGTCCAATTGACGGCCCGCCCGGCAGTCCTGTAACGTAATCATGCGGCAGACCCGTCAACCGCAAGGTGCGACATGAACAGACCAGACACTTTCGCTAACGCTACCGGGGTACGCGAGTTCTTCGTGTTTCCGGACCCGCCCGAACGCACTCCTGAGGACATGACCGGCTTCCGACATCTGGGCATCAACGGCAATGCCTACTTGCTGAGGGAATACCTGGGAAACCGCGAGACCACGCTGGTCACCGGAGAGCAGTTCCTCAGCCTGGCGGTGACCCGTGACATGAGAGGGGTGCGCTACCCCGACTTCCTGGTGGCCTTCGACGTGGACCCCGCGGCATACAGGGCGCGCAACGCATACGTGGTCTCGGACCATGGCAAGCCGCCGGACTTCGTGATGGAGGTAGCATCGCCGAGCACCGCACGCATAGACGTCGTCGACAAGCGGGTGGACTATGCGTCGTGGGGCATTCCTGAGTACTGGCGGTTCGACGAAACGGGGGAACACCACGGCGCGAGATTGGCAGGCGACCGGCTTGTCGGCAGCGAGTACGAGCCGATAGCCATAGAGGAAGTCTCTGAGAGCGAACTACGGGGGTACAGCGCCGTGCTGAACGTGTACCTGCGCTGGAAAGAAGGCGAGCTCAGCTTCTGCGACCCCGTGACAGGGATTCCGCTTCCCTCACTGGCCAGCGAGGGCGCCCGCGCTGATGGCGAGCGTGCCCGCGCAGATGTCGCCGAGCGTGCCCGTGCCGCCGAGCGCGCCGCGCGCCTTGCCGCCGAGGCGCGAGTCCGTGAGCTCGAGGAGCGGCTCCGCCGCCAGGGCGGCTGACGATCACGCGCTAGAAGCCGGACACTATCTCGCTCTCGATACTGAGCACCTCGACGTCCTCGCGCCCCGACTCGACGTAGGCCAGCGCCTTCGCCAGCGCCTCGTCCGCGTGCCTTGCGTCGTTCGCCACGCATGCGACGCCCAGCGTGGCCACCTGCCAGCTATCGTTGTCGGCCACCTCGGCGATGGCGACGTTGAACCTGCTCCGCACCCGCGAACGCAGCGAGGCCACCACGCGCCGCTTGCCCTTGAGGCTCCGGTTGCCGGGCAGGCGCAGCCTCACCGTGCCCACGCCTATGACCACGCCGCCCGCTCCTCGTCCGGCCGCCTACGCCAACTCGGACGGCGCCAGGGTCGCCACGTACGGAAGGTTGCGGTAGTGGTCCCGGAAGTCGAGGCCGTACCCGACCACGAACTCGTCCGGTATCTCGAATCCCACCCAGCGCAGCGGCACCGGAACGGTGCGGCGAGTGGTCTTGTCCAGCAGCGCGCACACCTCCAGCGAGGCGGGGCGCTTGAAGCTGAGATACTTGAGGAGAAAGTCGAGCGTCATGCCGCTGTCCACGATGTCCTCGACAACGATGACGTGCCGGCCCGCGACGTCGGTGTCTATGTCCTTCACTATCTTTACGCCGGATCCGCCGCGGCCCGAGTAGCTCGAAACCGCCATTACCTCCACCACGGCGGGCACGTCCATCGCCCGCATCAGGTCGGTCATGAAGCACAGCGCGCCCCGCAGCACGCCTATCAGCACGACGTCGCGGCCCCGGTACTCCGCCGTGATGCGGCCGGCTAACTCGCGGACGCGTCGGTCGATGTCTTCAGCGGAGAACAGCACCCGGTCCAGGCCCAGCGGCATCGTGACGGGAAGCGGCGTCGCCGCACGCGGCGCGGTGGTGGCTACCAGGTCTCGTGTCGGCAGCGCGTCATCGGCAGACAAGTCGACCACCTCCCGGCGGCGCTTCGGTCGCGCCTCCAAAGACTCAACCGGGGCAAAACTACGGGACCTCGGCAGCTGGAAGTATCGCCCGCCCGCCCCCAGCCGTCAAGGGGCAAGCTTGACCCTCCCGCCGATGCTGCTCTATGCTAGCCCGTGCCCGCGCGGGAGCGCGTTGCTGACCATCCCATCGAGCACGCCCATTGAGTACGGAGGAGGACGCCCCATGGCCCAGGACGACGCGAACGGCGGGGGACGCCTGCTGAACGAGGTGGAGTCCAAGCGGCTCCTCTCCGAGGCCGGCATCAGCACCAACGCCACCGAGCTGGCCCAGGACCGCGACGAGGCGGTGGAGCTTGCCCGCCGGATAGGCCATCCGGTCGTGCTCAAGATCGCCTCGCCCGACGTGGTGCACAAGAGCGACGTCGGCGGTGTGCGAATCGGCGTGTCCGGCGACGACGCGGTGGCCGCGGCCTACGACGAGATAGTCGCCGCCGTGGTGGCCGCCCAGCCGGGTGCGCGCGTCGACGGCGTGTCCGTACAGGCCATGGCCGACCCGGGCGTCGAGGTCATCATCGGCGTGTCGCGGGACCCCCAGTTCGGGCCTCTGCTCATGTTCGGCCTCGGCGGTGTTCTCGTCGAGGTGCTCGGCGACGTCTCGTTCCGCGTCGCCCCGCTCACCGAGCGCGACGCCGCCGAGATGGTGCGCGAGATAAAGGGCTTCCCCATCCTGCGTGGACACCGAGGCAGCCCGCCCGCCGACCTCGACGCCATAGAGCGCGCCCTGCTCGATCTGTCCCGCTTCGTCGACTCCCGCCCCGACGTCGGCGAGGTCGACCTCAACCCCGTCATCGCCCACCCCAACGGCCTCACCGCCGTAGACGCGCGCGTGGTGCTGGTGTGATGGGAGCCTCCTCTCCCCGCGACTGACGCAATTGAAAAACTTCCGGAGCCGACCATGACCATAGACGTACAGAAGATCGACCGCGCCCTCAACCCCTCCACGGTCGCCGTCGTCGGCGACAAGAAGGTCACCGGCTACATGTGGCTCAGAAACATGAGCACCTTCAAGGGCCCGGTGTACTCGGTGCAGATAGACCCCAACGACATCCCCGGCATCGAGGAGATGGGCATTCCCAACTACTCCAGCCTCACCGAGATTCCGGGCGACGTGGACTACGTGCTGGTCGCCGTCCCCCGCAGGGTGGCCCCGTTCGTGCTCAAGGACGCCATCGACAAGGGCGTCGGCGGCGTCGGCATGTTCACGTCCGGCTTCGCCGAGACCGGCAGCGACGAGGGCATCGAGCTCCAGGAGCGCGTCACCCAGATGGCGCGCGACGCCGGCCTTGTGCTGCTCGGCCCCAACTGCATGGGCCTGTTCAACGCCGAACTGGGCGTGCGGTTCGGCCAGGATCAGGTCGCCGGCGAGGGCGGCCCGGTCGTCTTCCTGTCCCAGAGCGGCGGCCACGGCGGCGCGTTCTCGGTCGCGGCGCAGTCCAGCGGCGTAAAGCTCAACAAAGTCGTCAGCTTCGGCAACGGCGTCGTGCTCGAAAACGCCGACTGGCTGGAGTACTTCGCGCAGGACGAAGCCACCCAGTTCATCGCCATGTACGTGGAGAGCGTGCGCGACGGCCGACGTTTCTTCCAACTCCTGAAAGAGACCTGCCGGCACAAGCCCGTGGTCGTCTGGAAGGGCGGCCAGACCGCCGAGGGCAAGCGGGCCACCTCGTCCCACACCGGCGCCATCGCCGAATCCATGGACACTTGGGACGTCGTCATCAGGCAGGCAGGCGCCATCCGCGCCGACTCCATGACCGAGACCGTGGACATACTCAAGGCGCTCACCACGTTCGCCCCCTTCACCGGCGACGGCATAGGCCTCACCGGCGGCTCCGGCGGTCAGTCGGTGTCGATGTCCGACGCCTTCAGCAAGGCCGGACTCCGCGTGCCGATGCTCACTCAAGCGTCCTTCGACCGTCTGGAGGAGTTCTTCCAGGTGATAGGCGCGAGCTACCTGAACCCCGTGGACATGGGCGGCATGAACCGTCCGATGATGGAGTCGATTGTCGACATCCTGTCCGCCGACGCCAACGTCGACGTGGTGGTGATGCAGCTCAGCCCGCGCGAGCTCCAGCGCTCCGCCGAGCGCGGCGCGGCGCACGTCGCTGCGCTCACCCGCGCGCGGGAGGAGACGGGCAAGCCGGTGGCCGCCGTGCTCTTCTCCCCCGACCCCTACGGCGACGGCGAGGCCCTCAAGGAGCTGGACCTGCAACTGCAGGCTGCGGGCATCCCCAGCTACCCCAGCTACGAGCGAGCCGCCTTCTCCATAAAGAAAGTGGTCGACTACTACCGCCGCCGCGGTGTGCGACAATAGAGTTGCGGCAACCACCGGAGCAAGACGGGAGAAGGCCATGCCTATCATCAAGGACGTGAGGGCCCAGTATCACAGGGGAAAACTAGTCCCTCTGCAGCCCCTCGACATCAAAGAGGGCGAGGTAGTGACCATAAGAGTAGAGGTCGAGACACCGGAAGAGCACGCCGAGCGTGTCAAGCGCGGTCGCGAGGCGATGAAGAGAGCGGCCGGCGGCTGGATTGGCCTGGTCGACAGGGACAAACTGTTGAAGGACATCTACGAAGCGCGGGCGGCCGGCATCGAGTTGCCTCCTGAGAACTAGGCCGCAATGCGCTATCTCGTCTATTGGCGGTGTGTCGTTTAGCTACTGTTGGCAGTCTAGTCCCCGAGGCGTAGCAGGGGATCAAGGTCGCTGGCTTCCATTGATGGAATGTCCTGGCTCCACGTTAACCGAACAAGGCAAGACTCCAGAAAGGCGCGGAGCGATTCATTCTCATCCGCCCAAGGGCCTTCTACAACTAAGTGGCCTCCAATGGTTCGCGAAGCAGAATCGCTGTCCATCCAAATGTAGTGTAGTACTTGCCCCAAACCTGCCCTCACCTGATGGACGACTGAATCTGGTGAGGCGGACTTCACCTCAAAGTAAATGTCGGCATCGGCGGCTTCCACGATACAGTCGACGAGGCCATCGTACATTGGGTCGAAGCCAATCTGCTTAAGTCGCAACCTGAGTAGTTCCAAGATCTCTTGATGCCGAGAAGTATTGGGTGTCTGACCAGCCGTCGCTACGTCTTCGTTGATGCCCCTCTGTATGGCCTCTCGTGTCAACTCATGACGACGACGCGGGGCGGAGGGACTAGACGCTAACATCTGGCCAAGAGCATGTCGCGCCGCATTCTGGTAGACCGGAGCCGGGCCTGGCAGTTGTGAAGTGACATAGTTGCGTCGCAGGAATGACTCCGCTATGTCTAGGTCGGGCCTCGGGTCACCGTCACGCTTTGCGCGAGCGACAATAGTCAAGACTTGCTGAGCTATGGCATCCCAACGTACCGGAAGCGTAGAAGAGAAGTCATGAGAACCACATACTCCTGCCAGCTGCCGCGCCGACTCTGGGTCTAGCCAACGTAATTCGTTGCGAGAGGGGGTGCTAGACGTATTAGAAAACCCGACCGGAACGGCATTGTAGGAATTGTCAAAGAAGACCGCAGTGCGAGGACCACCAATCTGCAAATCTAAGCGATGGCGGAATGTGTCAGGGGATACCTCCAGGACGGACAGCCGGGCCAACAACCTGCTGGACTCGCCTTCAGTGAGAACGTAGATGTCATCCCCTGCTTGGATGCATTGACCATCTCCAGATGCCGAGATAGGCAGACCTCCTTCCGCTCGCCATCTCTCATTGGCGTCGGATATGAGTCGAAATGGCATATTTTTGGTACCCCCGCAATCCTTACGTAGAAGGGGGCATACCCAAAGTCCGTTTCAGCAGTTCAATCATCTGAGCCCGTCCGGGCCTTCCTATCTCCTCAAGCACTTCTTCCGAGACCTGCATCTTCGCCATTGTGTTTTCGAACAGATCTTCCTCGATGGTGTCCTTTGCTACAAGGAACCAGTATCGGCAGTCTTTAGTCTGGCCTGTTCGATTGATCCTAGCCATGCTCTGTGTGAAGTTCCGGGATACGTCATCCAATGACTCATAAATCGCGTTGCTCGCCGCTGTCAGGTCAATTGAACTTGCGCCTACTTGGATTGTCGCCACGAGAAGCCGACACTGTGGCTGTGTGAGGTCGGTCGGTGAACCTTCACCTCCCCCTATCATAAGTGCTGCACCGTAAAGCTCCCTGTACCTTTCGTGTAGCATGAACGCAGTATCCCGGAACCTGGTCCATACAACAGCTTTTTCGTTGGGGTTACTCAAAATGGTCTTGAGCAGATCGTCTAGCTGAAGCCACTTGGCCGGAGGATCAAAAACGGGACTGGGTAGACTGCGGTGACCTGGGTCGGAGCACAGGCGCAGCAAGCTCATGCGCCTAGACATCACATGCCCAAGTTCGCTAGCGTAGGTTCGGTCGTCCATCACCTCCAGTTCCGCTAGAAACTGGCTGGCAAGCTGGTCGTACTCATGCTTTTGCGGCGGCGAAAGGTCGACATAGACTGGCGTCGCGACCTCTGGCATCTTTCTAGGATTTTCGCGTTGTAGGTAATGGAACCCTTTTTCCAGTTCGTGTACCACAACCAGAGCATCCTGGGCACGGTCACCAGTGAGTGGCAGTCCGACAGGATATCCTGACAGAACAGAAAGCTGATGTGCGTAATCCGAAGGGGAGTTGGGTGCTGGAGTTCCCGACGCAATCCAACACCTGCCGCATTCTTGCCGGATCGACATTGCGGCCCTTGAGCGCTGAGCCATTGGATTCTTGATAAGGTCGCTCTCGTCGAAGATTATGATAGGGTGTTCCACTCCTGCATTGCGTTGCGCCCAGGACCTGATCGGATATTGGTCACTCGCTAGTTGGCCGTAGTGTACAATCAGCCACCTTGGATTAGACTGGTAAACTGCCAATCGCTGTGACTTGTCTCCCGAGACTGCCGCTACTTGATTCTCAACGTGATCACCTGGTAGCCACAGTGCCAGTTCCGCCATCCAGGGTGTTCTTATCGCCAGGGGTCGCTCAGCCACTACAAGTACACCCCTGACAACCTCTCTCAAAAGTAGTTCGTGGGCCGCGGTGATCATTGCACCAGTCTTGCCCGATCCGGGCTTCCAGAAAAGCGCGAAGCGCCGGACTCCCGGAGCTGACATTAAGGCTGCTGCTTCCCGTTGCTCTTCAAAGGGCTTAAGATCGAGACTTGCCGTGGATTCCAAACGGCGATGAAGCCTTGAAACTTGACCCTCAACGACTTCCTTTAGCCTAGTGTCTTCATGGATGTGCGCTAGTCTTTCTAGGGCTCTAGCGTCCCACAAGGGCGAAAACTGATCGAGGGCCCCCACCAAGCGCTGTATATGCTGGGAGCCCAACACCCATTGGCCTTTTGATGAGATCGTAGAGAATTCAAGCCCCGCACTTCTGAGGGACCTCTGGATGTCCCTTGGCGAAAGACTGTCTGCAGCGTCCAGTCGGACATCGATGGTCTCTCGGCTGACATTTAGGCTAACCTTCATTTCACTGGGACTTAGTCGCTTGTTTCATCCGTGGAAACTTGCGCTTGGGCGATGACGCGCTGCAAAGCGTTCTCCAATCGGGATCTTAAGGCCGCCGGGATTTCCGCAAGTTCGACGGATGTCAAGCCATCAATTGACTCGATTATCGCTTCTAGTCGCCTTTCCACGGACAGGTTCCTCGTAGCCTCTTCCCGACGCGCCTCAGCCGTAGCGCGGTCGAAATTCGCGCGAACTGCGGTTCTGGTGAGTCCTTCGCCACCCAAAAAAATCTCGGTCGCCTGAGGATTCTGGTATATCTCCTCAAGCCTGCGGACAGAGGTAAAACTAGGGAACAATTCCTGTTGGATACCACGGAAGAGGAGATCCTTGAATTCGGGTTCAGCGAAAACATTCTTGGTGCGGTATGTGTCGTTAGCTTGGCGAAAGTACTGAAAGTTCTTGTTTATCTTTGCTTCTAGGTCGTCTTCATTGTCGTCGTCTCCATGGTCGGCCCTGAACTCTTCAATGAGCAACCATGTGTTAATCCGGTTTCTGATCTCGGTAGTGCTAAAGCGAGGAAACTCACTCCGTACCCGTCTTCTTATTGCCAGTTCTTGCTCGTGAGGAAATTGGTTGGACAACTCTTGGAATCTGCGAAAGATACGCCCGTTCGTAACCACCTGAGGCCATTCCTTCTTGAGGGATTCCGCATAGTTCTCCTGGATTATAATTGACTGCCTGTGAAGCTCTGGTGCCCCACTCGGAAGTACGAACATGGGTGTACGCCCCAAGAGGTGTAGCTGTTCGTTGGTTGCTCCACCTCTATCGGATAGGGCCCACTTCACCGCAAACTTCCTGCGATTACCGTCAATGAGAGTCCCGTCCCAAGTAACTAGTATGGGCTCGCGGACTCCATTACGTTTGACATCCTCCCCAAGTTCTTGGATCGCGAAGCTGCCATCATCATGCTCCAGCATCAATTCGAGCATTTCGTCGTCGTCCGGGAAGACATCAACAGATCGGTGACGAGCATTCCGCCAACGGTTGAGGATCATGTCTGTCCGCGGGTTCTCAACCCAGCCTTTTATTTGGCTTACGTCACCTTCGGTTCGGTAAAGGGGTATCTGAATGCCGTTGAAATGCCTTGTCTCAAGTTGCCACGCTGCGTCGTTGAGAACAAATGCCGGTCTGTCACTACTCATCCGAAACACCTCTCTTGGGCTGAATTTAAGCGCTCCAGCAGGAGCGCCGGTGGTTATCCGTTACCTTGCTATCAGTGTTAGTCTCTGCTCAATGTGAACTAGGCGTCAAGTATACAGGACTTGGACGCCTGTCGCTACGAGATGTGCCGTTGAATGCGATGTGGCTATACCACATCCGCCACGAATGCATATATAATGCATATCTATTGCATACGGGATAGCATCCCTGTAGAATGCAGCAGAACATTCTGACCTCCCTCTCATGACCTGAGAATGGAGCCACTTATGAACGGAAACCTCAGGCGCATTCGGGAAGCGATGGCCCTATCCAGACGTGAACTGGCCAAGCGCTCAGGGGTTGACGAGAGCACGATCTACCGCGCCGAGCATGGATTAACCACGCTGCGACCCAGTACGATCCAAAAACTAGTGAGCGCGCTTGAAGTCTCGCCGTTCGAACTCACTAGCGCAGGCGACAAAGGGGATGCCGACGGCATGGGGGTGGAGTTATGACAAAGCCGTCAGTTGTCTCACTGTTCACGGGTGGAATGGGTCTTGACTTAGGATTTGAGGGTCAAGGGTTCGCCATCAAGGTCGCGCTGGACAACGACTCTGCTGTTGAGAAAACGATTCGAAAAAACGGTCGTTCCTTCCCGGTTCTCACCGCCAACGTCTCCGAGGTAAATACCACTGACCTCCTCGAGGCTGCGGGCGTTCAAGCCGGCGAGGCAACCGTAGTAACAGGCGCCCCGCCCTGCGAGCCCTTCACCACGGCGGGGGCTCGGAATGGCTTTCGTGACAGTCGTGCCGGTGCAGTCCACTCGTTTATTCGAGTCGTGCGGGAGGCTCAACCCGAGTATTTCGCGTTTGAGGAAGTCCCTGGGTTTCTCAGGTCCGCAAAGCGACACATTTCCTTCTACGAGCGGGCCCGAATGCGCGATGATGAGATGGATCCGGACGTCAGGTTAGGATCGGCATTTGACGAAGTGATGCAGGAATTCCAGAGTCTTGGATACCGGCTCAGCTTCGATCCCAAAAGCCCCAAAGCGTCTCTCCTCAACTCTGCTGACTATGGGGTTCCGCAAAAGCGTATCCGGTTCGTGCTGCTCGGGGCACGGGAAGGCTCAGCAATAGAGTTGCCCAAACCCACTCATGGCGCTCCAGAGTCGATTGAAGTCCGAGAGGGTGGCAAGAAGCCGTGGGCCACACTCAGGGATGCACTGGACGGTCTGGACGCTGCTGGTGATGAGTGCGTAAGCTTTCCTGAGAAATGGGGTCAGTACCTCCACTTGGTTCCGGAAGGAGGGTGCTGGCGGAATCTCCCACAACATCTGCACGCGGTCGTACTTGGGGGGGCGCACGATGATGGCACGAATCCCATGACCGCAGGAATGAAGGGAGGCAGGACGGGATTCTTGCGCAGACTGTCGTGGGACAAACCAGCTCCCACATTGGTCGATCGCCCGACGAACAAGGCCAACTGTCTGTGCCATCCAGAAGAAACTCGCCCCCTATCGGTCAGAGAGTACGCAAGAATCCAGGGGTTCGGCGATGACTGGATATTCTCTGGGTCACTTTCGCAGCGCTACCGGCTTATCGGCCAGGCCACACCGGTTCCGTTGGCGGCCGCTATCGCCGGTAGAATTCTTGAACACCGGACTTCCAACCTGGCTAGGAACGGGAGCATTCAAAAGACCGAGGACGGAGATGGGCCTTTCCAAATGGAGCTACCAAGAGAGCTCGTCCTTCGCTGATCGTGTGCTTGAATGGGGAAGCGTGAACTTCAGCGACTTCCCGTGGCGCTCAAGCCCATCGCCCTATGAGATCCTTATAGCTGAATTGCTTCTGAAGAGAACTACCGCAACTGCCGCTGCACGAGTTTACAAGGACTTCCTCGTAAGATTTCCCTCCTTACAAGACGTCGCGTCTGCTGCCGACGAGGAACTGGTCAAGGAGCTTTCCAGTGTCGGCCTTCAGCACCAGAGAGCCCGTTCAATGAAGCGCCTTGCCGTATGGATTCTATCCGAGCGCGATGGCGAAATCCCCAGCGATCTGGAAGGCCTGCTGAACGTCCCTGGCCTGGGCGAGTACAGTGCTACGGCGATCCTATCCTTCGGATACGGTGTCCCGGCCGCTGTCCTGGACACGAACGTTGAACGGATCCTCGTTCGGGTGTTTGGTAACACACTGCCTCCTCGTCCCTCTTCGGCCTCGTTGCGTGAGCTTGCCCAGGTCTTGTTGCCAAAGGAGGGGCACCGAGAGTATAACTACGGCCTATTGGATCTGGGACGACAAGTCTGCAAATACGTTGATCCCCGATGTGGAGAATGCCCTCTAGCATCAGAGTGCGACTTCTACAATGTGCTAAGCGGGACGAAGAGTCAGCACATCAGGGAAGGCACTAAGACGGCCTATCCAAGTAAGCTTAGGGCGATTCGGCATGATCGGGGGTTGAGCCTGAAGCGGCTTGCAGAGATCGCCAACCTGTCAAAGCTCACTGTGATCAACATCGAGGCAGGACGCACATCTCCACGGCGAAGAACTTTGGAGAAACTCGCACAGGCCCTTGAGGTTTGTCCTGAGGAGATATCGCTGTAGGATTTCTGCCAGGTGATTCAGAAAGCACCTAAACCTGTAGGCAACCCCCAATCGCTCCCCCGCACCCCCGAAAATTCCGTCACCCTCCCGCGCCATCCGTTCCCCATCCCTGCTCCACCCACACCCCACGCACGCCCCGCCCCGTCCCCACGCCTGCGCAGTTTTCCCCCACCAATTCGCCCTGACCCCCAATTTCGCCAGCGGTATTGAAGCATCCGCACATACGTGCTATCCTCGCACACGGTAGGGACGGGTCTCAAGCCCGCCCGCGGGACCGACCCGCCCCAGGCATCCGTCGGGACGTCCAAAACTGGCCACTGGCCACCGGCCCGTCCCCTGTCCTCTTCTGCCAAGCGGCGCGACACTTATGCCACGGATTGCCCACGCCGGCATTACAGATTGGAGCATTACCGCCGGCGCTCCCAGCTACGGATTGTGCGGAATGGTGCAGAAATGTGCAGATTTCGCTTGCCCGCGGAGCCTGTCCCCACGAAGGCGCGCTCAGGCTATAATGGAAGTCGTACCATGAGAGAAACAGTTCGCGAACTAATCGAGACGGCGATTCTGGCGCTGCTCATCTTCCTGGCGCTCCAGTTCAGCATCCAGAACTTCCGCGTTGAAGGCTCCAGCATGGAGCCGACCCTCCACGAGGGCCAGTACATCATCGTCAACCGGCTCGCCTACCTCAACTTCGCCTACGAGCACCTGGAGACGCTGCTGCCGTTCGTCGACTTCCGGGACGACGACGGCGCCGTGTTCCCGCTCCAGCCCCCCGATCGCGGCGATGTCGCCATATTCCGCTACCCCGAAGACCCGTCGCTCGACTTCGTGAAGCGCGTGATAGCCCTGCCCGGCGACACCGTCTCGATCGATCACGGCCAGGTGTTCGTGAACGGCGCCGCCCTCGACGAACCTTACGTCGCCGAGTTCGACTACCGCGACATGGAGGAGCGGCTGATCCCCAGCGGTTCGTACTTCGTGCTGGGCGACAACCGGCGCCGAAGCGACGACTCCCGCGACTGGGGCACCGTGCCCGCCGAGAACTTCGTCGGCAAGGCCTGGGTCATCTACTGGCCCTTCGGCAACTTCGCCACCATCGGCGCGGAAAGCTGAGGGCGCACCTGTGAAGCTCCACCTGGTAGACGGCACCTACGAGCTGTTCCGCGCCCACTTCGGCATGCCCGCGCAGACCGCGCCCGACGGCCGCCCGGTCGCGGCGGTGCGCGGGCTGGTCCAGACGCTGCTGATGCTGGTGAGGCAGGACGACCTGAGCCACGTCGCCGTCGCGTTCGACCACGTGATACCGTCGTTTCGCAACGACCTGTTCGACGGCTACAAGACCGGCGACGACGCTCCCGCCGACGTGCTGGCGCAGTTCGACTTGGCCGAGCGCGCCGCCTCCGCGCTCGGGCTGGTGGTGTGGCCCATGGTCGAGTTCGAGGCCGACGACGCCATCGCCGCCGCGGCCGCCAAATGGGCCGACTCCCCCGGCGTGGACCAGGTCGTGATGTGCTCGCCGGACAAGGACCTTGCCCAGATGGTGCGCGGCGACAGCGTGGTTGGCCTGGACCGCCGCAAGAAACAGACGATCGACGAGGCCGCCGTCCGCGACAGGTTCGGCGTCGCCCCCGCGTCCATCCCCGACTACCTGGCGCTAGTCGGCGACGCCGCGGACGGCATTCCGGGCATACCGCGCTGGGGCGCCAAGTCCGTCGCGACTATGCTTTCGCGCTACGAGACCATCGAGCGCATCCCGCCCGACCCGGCCGACTGGGACGTGAAGGTGCGCGGCGCCGCGGCCATGTCCGACTCCCTGGAGTCGCGCCGCGACGACGCCATGCTCTATAAGCGGCTCGCCACGCTGCGCCTGGACGTGCCCATCCGCGAGACGCTCGACGACCTGCGCTGGCGTGGCGTGCCGCGCGACGAGTACACTGCTCTCTGCGACGAGTTGGGCTTCGGCGGCCTAGCCTCTCGCCCCCACCGCTGGTATGATTAGGTGCTGCGGCGAGCGATTAGGTGTTAGCGCTTAATGTACTCGGGAGGAAGAAGGCTCAGAAACGTCAGAGCGCAGCGTGCGATTCGGGCATTTCATCGATTGGGATATGAGACTGTTCGCGTTCGAGGAAGTCATCATGTTCTCAAGCACACTGATCGGGGAACCATAGTCCTGCCGATGCACAGAGGAACGGTAAAGGTAGGCATTCTGCTCGACGCCATTGACCGAGCAGGTCTCGTCGTAGAAGAGTTTGAAGAGCTCTTGTGAGGTCGTCTATGCAATACTCGGTAGTCGTACACGAAGCCGAAGAGGGCGGCTTCTGGGTGGACGTACCGGCGTTGCCCGGATGCTACTCCCAGGGCGAATCGGTACAGGAATCCCTGGGAAACGTGAAGGAAGCTATAGGTCTATACCTGGAAGTGCTCAAGGATGAAGGGCGAGACGCGCCCAGAGACGATGATGTCGTCTTTCAGGTGAGCGTGGATGTGTAGTCAATGCCGAAAAAATCTCTTCCCTCTCGCAGGGAGAAGGTTAGGATGGGGGTGAACACACGCGAATGAAGACGCTCGTTCTCGGCGGTAGCCGTTTCATCGGATTGCACCTCGTGCGCCTGCTCCACTCGCTCGGCCACGACGTCACGGTGCTCAACAGGGGCCGCACCGCAGCCGACCTGCCGGACGGCGTGTCGCGCATCTCCGCCGACCGCGACGATCCCGCCTCCCAGGCGGCGGCGCTGAGCGGCGCGGACTACGACGTCGCCTTCGACATATCCGCCTATACCACCCGGCAGCTCGCGCCGGCCCTCGACGCCTTGGCAGGCAACATCGGCCGCTTCGTCTTCTGCAGCACCACCTCGGTTTACGGGCACAGCGACACCATCCCCATCCGGGAGGATTTCCCGCTGCACCGCACGCCCGACGCCAGCCAGTACGCGAAGGACAAGATCGAGTGCGAGGACCTGCTGAACGAGGAGTTCCAGCGCGGCCGGATGCCCATCATCATTCTCAGGCCGCCATACGTCTACGGCCCCGACAACTACATCGCCGCCCGCGAGTTCAGCTACTTCGCACGGCTCAGCCGGGGGCGCCGCATCATCATCCCCGGCGACGGCCTCACCCCAATCCATCCCGTGCACGTGGACGACCTCGCCGAGGCCTTTCTCGCGGCCTCCCGGACTGACGAAGCGTTCGGCAGGACCTTCACCATCTGCAGCCCCGACGCCATCACCGCCAACGGCTACGTGCGCGCGATTGCCGACGCGATGGGCGTGGAGGCCGACGTGGTGCACGTGGAGCCGAGCGACTACGACGCGCTGGGTGAGCAGATCTACCCGTTCGAGTGGCAGGCAGCCCGTGTCTACACCACGGCCCAAGCCCAGGAATACCTCGGCTGGACGCCTCGCTACCACATGCGCGACGGCCTTGCCATGACCTACCAGTGGTGGGTGGAGCAGGGCCTGGACAAGCACGACTGGGACTTTTCGAACGAGGACGCGGCCCTGGCGAAGCTGGGCCTGGACTGAGCCTACCCCGCACGTAGAAGCAGCACCAGGACCTGTCCGCTAACGCCCCCTGAGCTTGGGGTCCAGCACGTCTCTCAGGGCATCGCCGAAGAGGTTGATGCCAAAAACCGCCAGGCTTATCGCGGTGCCGGGGAATATCGCCATCCATGGCGCTATCTCGAAGAAGCGAACGGCCTCGCCGGACAGGTCCCTGCCCCAGGACGGCGCGGGAGGCTTTACGCCGAGGCCAAGAAAACTGAGCGAAGCCTCTATCAGAATGGCCGCCCCAAGGAAGGCCGTGGCGTACACGATGAACGGGGCCAGGCTGTTCGGAAGCATGTGCCTGAGGACAATACGCCAGGGACTGGACCCGATGGCGATGGCCGCGTCCATGTACGGCGTGGCCTTCACGGCCAGCCCGCTGGATCGCACCAGCCGCGTGGTGCCCGGGATGAGAGGCACCGCAATTGCAATCATCACGTTGTTGACCGAGCCTCCCAGCGCCGCCACCAGGGCCAGGGCAAGCACGAGCGAGGGGAAGGAGAACATTATGTCCATCAGCCGCTGGAGAAGGTTGTCGATGGTTCCTCCGAAATAGGCGCTGCCCAGGCCCAGCAAGAGCCCGATCCCCGTGCCCGCCGCGGTGGCCACCACGCCGACGTACATCGATATTCGCGCGCCGTAAACGACGCGGCTGTATATGTCCCGCCCCAGGCTGTCGGTGCCGAACCAGAAGTCGGTCGACGGCGACTCCAGGCGGTCCTGGCGGAATTGGAAGTTCGGCTCGTTGCGTGCGATGTACGGCGCGAAGATCGCGATGAGCACGAACACCACCAGCATGACGGCGCCGATGGCGCCCAGGGGCTTGCGCTTCGAGAAGTCCCAAGCCGTATGGAGCCAGGGTCTACGTCCCCCCGGGCGCAACCGCGCCTGTATGTCTTCAGAACTTACGGCCATGTCGGATCCTCAACCGTTCAGGAGTACTTGATCCTCGGGTCTATCCAGGCATACAACATATCGACGAGTATGTTCACCACCACCACAACGCCGGCGAAGATGAACACCAGCGCCTGCACGGTGCTGTAATCGCGATTGAAGATCGATTCCACCAGCAGCCGGCCAATTCCAGGTATGCGGAAGACGGTCTCGATGATGACAATGCCGCCGAACAGCGCTATCACCTCCAGGCCGATAAGGGTGATGACCGGGAGGATCGCGTTCTTCAGGCCGTGGCGGTTCATCACCACCGAGTTGCGAAGCCCCTTTGCCCGCGCGGTGCGGATGTAGTCTTCCCGCAACACCTCCAACATGCTCGACCTGGTCATCCGCGTGCCGAGGGCCGAGAGGCGGAACCCGGTGGCCAGGGCGGGGAAGATGAGCTGCCGGAAGTTCAGCCAGGGGTCCTCCCAGATGGGCGCGTATTCGACGGGCGTGAACCAATTGAAGTATATCAACAGGCCCAGAATTATAAGCGTGGCGATGAAGAAGTTGGGGATCGAGAGCGCGCCGATGCTGACGATGCGCAGGGCGTAGTCCACCCACGAGTCCTGCTTCAGCGCGGCCACCAGGCCGGAGGGTATGGCGATTGCCGTAGACACGACTATCACCATGATCATGAGATTGAGCGTGATGGGGTATCGCGCCTTAATCTCGTCCATGATTATCTCTCCGGTGTAGAGAGACCTGCCAAAGTCGAGACGCAGCGCGCCCCATAGCCAGCGGCCGTACTGAACGTGCAGGGGGTCGTCGAGGCCCAGCTTGTCCCGCAACTGCTGGACCATCTCCTGGGCGCCCTCCTGGTCCATCTGGGCGCCCAGAACTGCCGCGGTCACGTCCCCGGGCACCACGCGCATGATTAGAAACACCAGCGTCACGGCCCCAAGAAAAGTGGGTACGGCGAAGACGACCCTGCGGAGCAGATATTTCTGCATGACAGTCCTAATTCAGCCAAGCTGAAGAGAGACCCAGCTTCAGCCTATACCAAGGGGGCATGGTGAGCCTGACAAGCAGTCCTGCCAGACTCAGCACACCCCCTGCTTTTGTCGGTGTGTCGGTTTCAGTTAGGAGCGATGTCCGTCGGCTACCTGCACTGCCCGCCCGTGCACCAGGTGCTCTCCAGGCGGTCGTGGTTGTACGTCCAGTCGGCCAGTCTCATCTCCCAACTCTGCACGTTGTCCCAGTGCAGCGTTGCCTGCCACCAGTAGTATGGGCGCTGGTCCGGCAGGTCCTCGAGAAGGATTCGCTCGATCTCGTGGGTCAGTTCGATCCGCTTCTGGCGGTCCAACTCCTGGGACTGCATCGTGAACAACTCGTCGAACCGCTCGTTGCAGTATCCGAAGAAGTTGGACGGGTTGCCGCACTGGAAGCGCGCCCAATAGCCGTCGGGGTCGTCGAACGGGGTGGACGAGGGGAGGGCCATGATCGAGTACTCGCGGGCGTTCCTGCGGCTTACGATGGTTGCGGTGTCGACCGTGTTCACCTCGATGTCGATTCCAATTTGCGCCAGGTCCTGCTGGGCCGTCAGGGCGGCCTTCTGATAGGAGATGCCGAAACGCACCAGCAGCTCGTCGCTGAATCCGTCGGCCAGCCCCGCCTCATCCATCAGCGCCTTCGCCTCGGCGAGTCGCGCTTCCCTGTCCCGGCTGAAGAACGAGTATGTGTCACGCTCTTCCGCGGGCAGGGCGAAGTCCAGGTGGGGCCCAATGAAGGCGCCCGGCGTTCCCCATCCCTCGATGGCGGCGTCGATGGTCTCCCACTGGTCGATTGCCAGCCAGACGGCCTTGCGCACACGCACGTCGTTCCAGGGTTCACTGTCCAGATTGATCATTATGTTGTGCCAGGCGTTGCGCGGCGCGGTGATCAGCACCGCCTCGTCGGGATACTGCTCCAGTATCTGGTTGGCGACCGAGGGCTCGAGGTGTTGAGCCAGTCCTACGGTCGAAAGCTGGCGAGCGCGGAAGGCCAGAGACATCTGGGTGAGGTCCGGGAAGACCACGTCCTTGTATCCATCCAGGTAGGGGCGACCCGGCTTCCAGTAGTCCGGGTTAGCCTCGGCAACGAACTCGACGCCCTGCACGTGGGACTTGAACTTGAACGGCCCGGTGCCGTCCAGGAAGGATTCCTGTTTCTCCAGGCCGCTGCGGGGGTCCTCGGAGGCCACCACGGCGTCGGCTATAGCCTTGGGCTGGACGACGAACCGCGACCCGGCCAGGGCCGTGAGGAAAGCGGCCATAGGTTTACTGAGCGTCACGCTCAGCGTGTATTCGTCAGAACACGAAGAGGTCTCGTAAGGAGCGAGCACGCCGGCCAGGCTGCTCACCTTGGACGTCGTCATCTTATCCAGCGACGCCTTGGCGTCCGCGCACGTAAATGGCGTGCCGCTGTGGAAGTTGACGTCGTCGCGCAGACGGAAGGTGTAGGTGGTTCCGGCTGAGTCCGCCTCCCAGTGCGCGGCCAGCTCGGGCAGAATGACGCCCGGCGCCCTCTGGTCGTAGGTCAGTATGGAGTTATAGGTGGGGCCAACCGGCTGCACGGCGTTGTAGGTGCCCGTCCAGTGCAGGTCGAAGCTGATGATTCCCTCGTTGGTCGGGAACACCAGCGTGCCGCCGCGGTCTATGTCGCCCGTCATGGGAGCGGGGCTCGTCATGGTGGCGGCCTCGATTTCAGCGCGCTGGGCCGCAAGTGCTGCCTCGATTGCGGTGGCTACCTGGTCTTCGGTAACGCCGGGCCGTTCGGCCAGGGCGCTCTGAATGGCCGCGGCTACCTCTTCTGATGTCACGCCGGGCTGCTGAGCGCTGAGGGCCTTGGCGATTTCGGTGGCGACGTCGTCCGTCGTAATGCCCGGGTCCTGCTGCTCGAGCGCCGACGCGATTGCGGACGCCATCTCCGCGGAGGTGACTCCGCCGGGCTGGGCTGCCAGCGCCTTGGCGATCTCGTTGGCGACGTCCTGGGTCGTAACGCCGGGCTGCGCGGCGAGAGCCTGCTGAATCGTACTTGCCACTTCCTCAGTAGTGACACCCGGCTGCACCTGCACTCCCGCAAGCGCACGCGCCACGATTCCTTCGACGTCGATGGGAGTCGGTGTTGGCGGCGCGGGTGGCGCGGGCTCGGCCTCCGCGGCGCACGCTACTGTGAGCATCAGTAGCAGCACCGCCGACAGTGCGATTAGGAACCTGGGCCATACTCCGACACTAGCCATAGATGCACCTCCACGTCACACCACCTGGTGGTGTGTCCAATTGTCAGCGAGCTTGTTCCGTTGCTCGGATTCGCGCAGACTAGCACAGTCTAGATTGCACGGTCAACAATGGCCTTGCTGCCGGGCCGGGCAATCGCAAGCCGACTTTCCTGAGAGTGTGAGGAAAACCACCTGGAAGAGGGACCGCAGGCCGCCGAATTGCACTGATTTCCGAGATTGCTTGCGCAGCGATGCCGAGTGCGGTGTAATGGGCGCTATCGTGGGCCGCGTGCGAAAGGGTCGGCGGACTTGGGCCGTTCTCGCCGGGGCCGGATTCATGCAGGAGAAGGGCTATGCTGACCGAGATTCTGACTATCGACTGCCAGGTGCACTGCTACGAGCGCAACCGGCCGGAGCGTTCGTGGGTCGGACACCTGGAGGGGCCGGACGAGGTTACCGGCGACGACATGATTGCGGCGATGGACGCCGTCGGCGTGGACGGCGCCATCCTCATCTCGCCGTACTCGCTGTACGCCTACGACGCCAGCTATGCGCTGGAGGTGTACGCGAAGCACTCGAGCCGGTTCGGCCTGGTGCGTCCGTTCAACCCGGCGTCCGAGTCGGTGGCCGAGGAGGTGGCGGAGTGGACGTCGACGACGGGCGTGGTGGGCGCTCGCGTCATGCTGGCGTACGGGGACTACGAGGCCGACCATCCCGGCCTGAACGCGATATTCGCGGCCTGTTCCCGCGCGGGCGTCCCCGTCAACGTGATGGCCGCAGGCAAGCTGCCGCTGCTGACCGAGCTTGCGCGCCGCAACCCGGACACCCAAGTGATCATCGACCACGTGGGGCTGGCCCAGCCGTTCGTGCCGCCACCGCCTGAGGACCCGTTCTCGGACCTGCCCAACGTGCTCGCCGCGGCGGATCTGCCCAACGTGGCCATCAAGATTTCGGGCGCCTGCACGCTGTCGCACGAGCCGTTCCCCTACCCCGACATCTGGGACTCGCTGGGCCGGGTGTTCGACGCCTACGGCTTGGAGCGGTGCATGTGGGGCACCGACTGGACGCGCGCCGTGCGTCTGCTCACCTACGAGCAGGGCGTGGAGGCGTTCCGGGTGACCGACCGGCTCTCGGACTCGGACCGGGCCACGCTGATGGGCGGCACCCTTGCGCGAATCTACAATTGGACGCCCGGGGGATAGGCTCGCAACCGAGAAAAGTGGAGAATGGGTCGACATGGGATGGGCCACGGTGTTTCGGGATTCCCATGCTAGCCGACCTGACAGGCTCATGCTCCTAATGTTACAGGTGTGTGACAGTGTACTCTATATCACAGGATGGCAAGTCTCATGTGGTCGCGTTACGGGCTGTCCTTTGGAGGTCAATCACCCACCTCTCAAAGAGCGTGGCTCCTCCTGGGAATCTAAGCGTCAACAGCGTTCCCACGTTGGCAGTAGGCACTCCTTCAGCCGCCGCGACCTGACGGTATTTGGACTCCGTTCGGCTTCCAGGGTGAACTATGTAGTTGCGAACGTCGGTGATATGGGCGGACGAGATGTTCGCCCCAAAATGGAGGTCTATGCAGTCAGCATTGGGCAAAGCGAGATGCCTAGCTAATCTCACCAAGAACTCTGGTTTGTGCCATACGGGATTGCTAAATCCCATGAGGTCAACAATGTGCCTAACAGCTTTGTTAACACTGTCAATGTCATTTGATGCGGAGAGGGTGATGAGGCTACGACAAAAGTGTGTCCAGGAATTCTGTAACCTTACAACCAAGAGCGCTTGGCCGTCTTCGTGAATGACCCGACACGTGGACTCGTAGAGGGCAAGGTTTGGTACAGGGGAGTTAAAACGCCCAATCAAGGCGTCAGTTGAATCTGCGAAGTCTCTGAAGAGGTCCGAGAGAGTGGTTGGCATTCGCTTACAGCGGATCCGGGAGAAGCGCTTCGTAGATCTTGGTGAACCTCACCCCTCTACTCCGTATACGCTGAGTCGTTCTCAGTGAAGCCCGTTTGAATGCTACGAACCTCTTGGGGGTTTCATCCTCCCCAATTTCCAAAACCTCAGCCAGAGTTTCGAGGTTTTGGACGGCCATTGATAAGTCGGATAGTGCTCTCTCATCTCTACAGGGCAATGGAGCATTACCTCCCATGTCGCCATTGGGTATGCCAAGCAACGCGTGCGCGACCGCTGCGAAGAGCATCAAGAAGTGGGGTGCGCCACTAATTCGTGAACTCAACACCTCCGACAGGTTGGTGACGATGTACTCCACAGTCTCGTCGAGCACGGCGATGGAATCATTTGGGATGCACTCGTCGTAGTTGTTGTACAATCTGTTTATGGTTCGCTGCCCGCCGTCTTGGACCCCTTCCAGTACTACTCCAAGCATTTGCGCCATTAACTCATCGTCTGCCATGCGAACCCGAGCGCGTAGGCTCACTACCTTATGCCTGTCCCATAGTACGCCCCATCGTTTGGACGCTTCAATTACTGCCCTTCTGAAGACCCCCTTGTACCTGCCACCTTGGAACTTGCCGTGGCGTAGCTCCTGCGAATTGAGTGACAGGCCATAGGCATTCAGCCGGTTGAAGATGTCCAGCACTTTGTCGTCACCTGCTTCGAACAATTGCACGACACCAATCTGATATGCTAGCAGGCGACGTTGGTCAGACTCTTCGAGGTCTTCGTACTTGAACCCCTTGAACGTGTTCGCATTCGAACCGAGCCTAGTCCGATTCTCTACGAAATCCAAGATTGTTCTCAGCCTCTGCTGTCCATCGACAACTTCCCTATGTGTCCGCATGCTCGCGGGATCAGTCACACTGCGCATGTAGATGTTTGGGATGGGCAACTCTTCCAGAAGCGTGTCGATGAAGTACGATTTGGCGGGTTCCGGCCATATGCTTCGGCGCTGAAACTCCGGATTCAATACAAGGGTTTTTTCCTGCATCCATTGCACGAGGTCGGATATTGGATAAGATTGCAGCATTGGTCATGCACCCCTCGTCAATAGGCTGATGCCTCTATTCTTGATTCTATCACGATCTAGGAGCGTCCCGTTCCAGAGGCCAAGCGGTCACCCTCTACGACCAGATTGAATTGAATGAGGTCGATGCTGGCTCAGAGGCACAAGTTTCCTATGTAGCTCCGTCCCTGGAATGGGAGTGACTGGACAGTTGGCCTATTGGAGCAAGAGTCTTCCCACGTGACGGTCTAACAGAGGTGAGAGGCGAAACGCGTACCCTGAAAATTGCTGAAAAGACTGGAGACTTTTGGTTGGCACCACCCGTACGCGCGGTGAGGTGACAAGATGAGGCCACATCCTCCGCCCGATTGAGAAGTCACTCTTGAAGTGCATTGGATCGCTAAAGCGGGTGCTAGAATAGGCGTCGGGCCGCCGCTCTCCCGAGAGCGGGTCCTCGCAAAGGCCGTCATTCCGGTCTCTGAGACGGAACATAGGAGCGCGTTTCGAACCAGCCCGCATTTAGCCGCCGGGTGTCCGACTATCCGCACCCCTACACCTACTCCTCCTCGGGGAGGAGGAGGACGCGCACGTAGCGGTCGTCGGTGAGGTAGCGCTCGGCGGCGGCGGCCACGTCCTCCAGCGTCAGAGCCTCCAGGAGTTCGTCGAAGGCGACTATCTGGTCGAACGACTCCCCGCGGCGCGCCGCGATGCGTATCTGGTTGAGCCAGAAGCTGTTCTCCCGCAGGTCCTCCTCGCGGTTGGTCCTGAACAGCTCCTTGGCGGTGTCCAGGTACTTCTGCTCGCCGCCCATCTGCAGCCAGTCTATCTGGTCGAACACCTCGTCTCGGAGCTCTACGACGCGTTCGGGGTCGCTGCCGAACAGGACGTAGACCTGGTACTCGGGGTCCGGGAGCGTCTGGGTGCCGGCGGTGTTGACGCTGATGCTGTAGGTGCCTCCGAGTGCCTCACGCACACGCTCGCGCAGCCGGATTCCGAGAATCTCGCCGGCCACGTCGATCGTGAGCGCCTCCCGGCGGCTCCATTCCAGGTCTCCGGCGTAGACCAGCAGCGTCTGGCTGCGCGGCTCGACGCCGCTGCGGACCACTTCGTCCACGATGCCCGGGGGCGGGTCGACTCCGTGGTCCTGCCACTGCTCGGCGCGTCCGGTTGTCGGCAGAGCGGCCAGGTAGCTCTCGGTCAGCGAGCGCAGGGTGTCCCAGTCGAAGGCGCCCACGAAGACGAACGTGGCGTCGCCGAGGTCGGCGAACCGGTCGGAGTACACGGCCTCCGCCGCCTCCATGTCCAGCTCCGCGAGTACTTCGACGGAGAGGGGGCGTCCGCGGTGGTGCCCCTGGCTCAGCAGGGAGTTCGCGCGGTTGAAGAAGACCCAGTCCGGGTCTGCGGCGCGGAACTCGGCGACGCTGTGCAACCTGGCCTCGTATCTCGTGAAGTACTCCGGATCGAGCCGGTGCTCGGTGGCGTACAGAGTGATTAGCTGGAACAGCGTCTCCAGGTCCTCGGGCGAGGCGTTGCCGCTGAATCCCTCGAACAGCTCCTCGATGTAGGGGCTGACGGAGACGCGCTTGCCGGCCAGCAGCTTGTCCAGGGTCACGCTGTCGTGGGGACCCGCGCCGCTGCCCGATACGAGCTGCGCGGCGTAGGTGGCGGACTGGTGGTCCTCGTCCGTGACGAGCGAATTGCCGCCGGGGCTGAAGGCGCGGAACAGCACCTCGTCGTCGCGGAAGTCGGTCTGCTTGGCCAGGACGGTGACGCCGTTGGACAGCGTCCACTTCACGGCATCGATGGACTCGATTCGCTCTTCGGCGGTGATGGTCCCGGGCTCTGGCAGGTCGGCCAGCAGCGGGACGTCGCCCACGTCGTCCGCGTAGGGCTCAACCGCCAGGGCGTGGGCCGTCTCGAGCTGCGTCAGCAGGGCCGTGCCGAGCTCGCTGTCGGTGCCCGCGGCGTCGGTCTCTTCGGGGCGCACCACCAGCAGGGCCAGGTCCTCGGTCTGCGCCCAGGATGCCGACACCTCAGCGAACTCGGCCAGGGCGATCTGCGGCAGTAGCTGCTGGTACAACTCCCATTCGGCTTCGATGCCGGGGACGGGGTCTCCGACGAAGAAGTGGTCGGCATACTCGCCGGCGAGATTCGTCGAGGGCGTCTGGTCCCGCTGCTTGTACTGGCTCTCGATCGCTCTGAGCAGGTTGCTCTTCTCCCGCTCCAGCTCGCCCTCGGTGAAGCCGTGCTGGTGAGCGCGCTGAATCTCCTCGAGCACGGCCGCCAGGCCCGCCTCGACGCCGTCGGTCTCGACCCAGCCCGAGAACGTGGCGATGTCAAGGGTGTACACGTACCGGTAGCGGGTCGCGCTGGCGGTGATGTACGGCGGTTCGGGGGTCTGGCCGCGCTCGAACAGCCGCGCGTTGAGCATCATGAACGCGAGTCTCTCCACGATGGTGCGCCTGAAGTCGTCCTCGTCCTCGACCGTTTCGGGGTCGTACTTGCGGATGAGCACGAACTGGGTGGCGGGCGACTCGGGGTCTGTGAACACCTCGATGAGCGGGTTCTCGTGGCCCGGAACGTCGATGTCGGGCCTGTCGGTGGTCTGTCCGACGGCGGCGCGCTCCTGTGCGGCCTCGCCCTCCGGGGGCGGCGCGAAGTACTGCTTGATCTTGGCCTCGATGGTCTCCACGTCGAAGTCGCCCACGGCGACGACGGCCATAATGTCGGGCCTATACCAGCGCTCGTAGTAGGCGCGCAGGGTCTCCACCGGCGCGTTCTCGATGACCTCGGTGATGCCGATGGGGGCGCGGTGGGCGTAGAGCGAGTCGCTGAAGAGGAGGTCGAGCAGGTTCTGCTGGAAGCGCGAGTCGAAGCCCTGGGACAGGCGCCACTCCTCCAGCACGACGCCTCGCTCGAGATCGACCTCTTCCGGTTCGAGCGCAATCGCAAAGGCCCAGTCGCTGAGAATCTGGAAGGCCCTCTCGGTGATTTCCGGGTCGTCTGCCGGGATCTCCAGGAAGTACAGGGTGTCGTCGAAGCCGGTGCGGGCGTTCAGGTGCGAGCCGAAGGTGCTGCCGATGGACTCGAGGTACTCGACGATCTCCTGCTTGGCGAAGCGCTCGGTGCCATTGAAGGCCATGTGCTCGACGAAGTGGGCGAGGCCCTGCTGGTCGTCCGTCTCGAGGACGGAGCCGGCCTTCACGGCGAGCGAGATGTGCGCCCTGTCTATCGGCTCCTCGTTGTGCCGGATGTAGTAGCTCAGGCCGTTGGAGAGGGTGCCCCGGACCACAGAGGGGTCGAAAACGAGGGGCGGGGCGGGTTGGGGCGTGGGCGTCGGAACCGGTGTCGCTGTGGCGGTAGGCTCCGGCACGGCCGTGGCCGTGGGTGTCGGGACCGCGGTCGGCGTGGCCGTCGGCTCCGGCATGGCGGTAGCGGTGGGTGTCGGCGTCGCTGTGGCCGTGGGCGCCGGAGTCGCGGTCGGGGTTGCGGTGGGTTCCGGCATTGCCGTCGCGGTCGCGGTGGGCGGCGCCGGGGTAGCCGTCGGCTCGGGCGTGGTGGTGGGTTCCGGCGTGGCGGTGGCCGTGGGCACCGGTGTCGCGGTGGCTGTGGGCACCGGCGCAGGTGTGGGCGATTCCTCCTGGCCGCACGCCGCGATTGCCACAAGGGTCAGCGCGGCGACTATGACGGCCAGCATCAGTTTCATACGTGCGTACATATACCTCTTCTCTCGTGGGGAGTTGCCGCGATGGCATTGCTGCCATCTATTGTACGACTTCAGGCCGTAGAGGTGCATGGCAACGGGGTGCGCGCCCCCATCCTGGCCCTCTCCCATCAAGGGAGGGGGACTCGGCGGCGGGCAGGTTGCAAACCTGCCCCTACAGCGTCAGGGGGGGAAGGGACAGGCGTGGTCACCCTCACCCTGACCCTCTCCCATCGAGGGAGAGGGGACTATACGGAATCGCCGGTGTAGAAGGCGGCGGTGCGTCTGGCCGACGCCGCGGCGACGTCGGGGTCCTCGCCGGCGGCGACCGCCGCCCTGCCCCAGCCCTCGCTGCTGCCGATGGTGAACGCCCTGCCGTCCGGCGACGCGGCGAAGGCCTCCTCGTCCGGCCTGGGCGCGTCCGGGTTGGCGAGGTGCATCGACAGCCCCAGGAACGCCAGTTCCCAGGCGACGCCGGCCGCGCCCGGGCCGAAGGTGTCCCAGTGCTCGGACAGGTGCGCGGTGTGGGTGAGCGTCAACCGCGCCCGGCTTGCGCCCTCGTCCGAGACGCGCGCCTCGACCCAGCTCAGGTCGCTGCCAAACTCCCAGGTCAGCGCGAAGTGGGACGGGCTTTCGCAGGCCGTGATCGTCCCGCTGGCGTTGCCCTCGACCTGGTAGTGCCCGCCGAGCTTGAAGTCGCCGGTCACCGGCGCGAACCAGCGCGGGATGCGCTCGGCGTTCGTCACGGCGCCCCACAGGTCCTCGGCGGCGGTGGCGTAGGCACGGGACAGGATGACGGCGCGGGCGGGCCGGCCGTCGCGCTCCAGCGAGGAGACGGAGCGGTCGGTTGCGGCGAGGTTGGTATCGACGTCGAATTGCATGTCAGGCGGTCCTTCGGATGTGGTTAGTGGTCAGTAGACGGTAGCCAGGCGGCGTCCGGGGGCGGTTTTCGGGGAGATGTGTTCCATTTCGTTCCATTCTGTTCCACCGCGTAGCTGGGAGGGCTGGTTCGTCGAGACGCTCGGAGGCGCTGCGGGATACGGTTTTGGGGACGAAAGCACCGAGATTGCGCGGAAATGGGACAGGCCCTCGGAGTCGCCAAGCGGGCTGTCTATGTTGGCCGGCTGGTGGTGTCGGTTTGTCATGGAGGGAGAATAGCACGGATGTACGGGGAAATCAAGAGCCTCTCGAGTCGGACGCAGGGCTGTCGCGGAGTACGCGGCAGTCGTTAACGCTGAGACGAAACAGGTACGTGTTCTCGCACCCGTGAGTCGATCATGAGAACTCACATGACACAAGCGGTGCTCGATTGCGCTGTTTCGAGGCGGTTTTTCTGGTCTTCAGATGTGAAGATGCGGTTGATTTGGGGTGGAGAAACTGGTATGCGGTAGGTCTAGTAGGGCGGCGGCGTTGACAGCCATTCTCTCTGTGTCTATCATGCCACGACAGTACAGGAGGCGGCGATGAACTACGACAGCAGTGCGAAGGCCGGCTTTCCGGGGTGGGGAATACTGAACCCCGGCCATGAGGAGCCCGACTGCTCGCCGCATCCTTTCGACGTCATGGCAATCTTCGCGCTGTATGGACACGTCCCATGAACGTGGACTGGTTCTTCAGGATTCCTTACGACGTGAGGGTGCTGGCGATCCTGCTGGCGCTCGCGTTTGGCCTGATGATTTCCTGCAGGCCGGTTGTGGAGTGGTACAGGTGCGACCTGCCCCACTTGTTCTTTTCGTTCGAAACGCATTACGACGAGGGGCGAGAAGTTTGGGTTGGCTTCAGACAGTACCTGCGCGCGTGGACTCTGCGCGCGTTGTCGCCGGAATGGACTCCCGATGGGGCACACATAGTCTTTGTCGCCGAGGGCGCCAGAAAGGAATTCTCAACGGATGAAAGAAAGATCATGAGCCAGGTACACGTAGTCGGGGTGGATGGGTCGAACCTGCGTACCATTTCCGATGGCTCTAGGGAGTACATCAGGGATCACTCGCCAAGCGTCTCCCCGGACGGCACTCGCGTAGCATACTCCGAATACAACCGTGTGAGCGGTAACAAACGCTACGAGGAGATAGTAACGACCGCTCTCGACGGTTCTGAACGGCGAAGACTGACTCGCAAGGTTGGACTTGACACAGAACCGGAGTGGCTGCCAGATGGGGATCGTATCGTGTTCAGGAGAGACCCCACCTATTCATGCGCCTCCCGCGACCCCTCGATAGGTGGCATGTACACCATAGGCTCGAACCGTTCCAACTTCTGGAGAATTACGTGGGAAGAGGAGCATCAGTCCGGTGGCGGCCGCTATGGATGGTCGCCGGACGGTCGCCAGCTCGCCATCATAGAGAGGCCACGGAGCCTTTTTGACGGCTACAACTCGCAGGCTTCCCTGGATGTAATGGATGCAGACGGCTCCAATCGCAGGCGACTGATCGACGGGAAGGAGTGGCTGAGCTGGCCCACATGGTCGCCAGACGGCGCCCGAATCGCTTTCATGAGATACAAGGGCAGTCTCATCACCATCGACCCCGAAAGCGGCGACTTCATTAATGTTGCCGACCTTCCGGTACACGGCTCTTTGTCGTGGAGTCCGGATGGCTCCCAGATCATGGTCAGCGATGGATATGGAACCGTGTATCTGGTCCAAGCCGATGGTACCGACGTTCGCTTGTTCTCCGACGTCGATGCATCCGAGATTCGTGGCGGTCTGTTTGCGGCCTGGTCCCCCGATGGTTCCAGAATCGCTGTTGTCGTGCCGGAAAGTTCCGGTGTCGTGCTCGCCACAGTCGCTCCGGACGGCTCTGACGCTAAAGCACTGGTGCGCCGGGGAGAGAACGGAGAACTGGAGGCAGTAGGCGCCGCTCGGCACGAAGATGGGCCGACCGACATTGTTGGCTGCGTTCGAACCATGGAGCGTGTGTATTGTCTCCAGGTGATGAATGAGAGACTGGTGGTTTCCAGCGCTATGTGCGCAGCCGCATTCGAGGAGCGGTTTATCGTTGTGAACCCTAGACTTGAATCGGACTGCGAGGCGCTTTGGGCGACCCGTCGCTGGGC
>DAOUJZ010000010.1:0-45078 GCA_034421955.1 Dehalococcoidia bacterium
CTCTGCCAGGTTGTCGGGCGAAAGATGCTCCAGCAGCCTGACCTGCAGCTCCGGGTTCATGTTCGATACCACTTCCGCCTGGTCTTTCAGCCGCAGGCGGGAGATCCGCGCGACCGCTTCAGTTATCGCGCCACGCGACGTCAGGTCCGACAGCCACGTGGTAACTCGCTCGACTGTGGTCTGCGCGTGCACGATGAACAGCGTTGCGTCTTCGCGCGTGATGCGTTTTCTCATTCGGTCCCCTGGGCCACCTTCCAAAAAATGAGGTCGGAGCCGACGTCAGCCAGCACCAACCCCACGTATTCTAGCTAGTGGTCTGCGGAACCTTATTGGCAAAAGTGGGTCAGTGAGAGCGATTTCTGGGACAAGTATTGGACCATGACCAGCAGAACTCCTCTCTACCGTTCGCCTGGCATGACCCTGAGCTCTTCCACGGTCGCTCTCTCAACCTCGTCGGCGGACCAGGCAATCGGCACTCCTGAGCCGCGCCGCCACAGGGGCAGCATGTCGGAGTAGTGTGGCGAAAGGGGGTTGCCGGACTGGCCTCCCGGGAGCACGAAACGGCTCGCGTCCCAGTTGCCTACGTCGATCACCATTCGCATTGACGCGACAACCGTCACCCCGCCAAATGGGTCCCCCATCGTGCTCGCGGCCTGGCTCACGGTGTCCGCGTCGCCCCCCCAGGCAAACGGGCCGAGATTCAGCAGCAGGCCCAGCGGCTTGCGAGCCGACGCCGGATGACGCAGCGTGGTCTGTCTAACGCGGCCCCATGCCCAGCGGCGCTCGTCCGGGCCGAACCTGTGCAGCAACTCAGCGTAGGCCGCCGCGAGCGCAGCGTCAACTTCCATAAGCCACGGTCGGTCGAACCAGTCACGCGGCCGCTCCTCCATAACTCGCACCAGCAGGCAAATCAGATTGTGTCCAATCAGCGTGCGCGGCGTAAGCGGCGAGAACCCTCTTCCCAGCACCCAATCGCGCGAACGGGGCGCCTTCGCCTCGACAAGCCGCCTGGTCATCTCCCAGATGAAGAACTCGTAGAGCGACGCCGCGGCGGAGTCCACCGCCAGCCGCCCATCCCACGCCGCCAGCATTTCGAGCGCCCTCGCCGACTCCCCTGACGTGCCGGGCGCGGCGAGCACCCCTGGTCGCATGTCGAGCCACGGGAGGCAGAGCAGGTCCATCTGCGCCAGGAGCGTAGATTCTATGTCCCAGTCGCTTCTCGCCGTCACCATCTCGGCGATGCGTCTGCGGCGGTAGGGCGGCAGCCAGTCCGCGCCCATGAAGGCGCCGTCGTCCTCCAGCCCCAAGCCGCTGTTCGCGGTCGCGACGAACCCCTCTTCCGGGTCGAGCACCGCCGGAACCTTATCGAAAGGGACCGGAGCGTCTTCCCACCCCGAACCCGGGTCCCATCCAGCGGTGGGAAACGTCCCATGGCCCTTGCGACGCGACGGCACCTCCCCTGCCATGAGACCGCCGATACTTCCCTCCTCGTCGGCGTAAACCAGCCCGAACGACGCGAGGTTCCACGTCGACCACGCCTGTCGGAACTCATCGAAGTTCTTCGCCTTGTGCAGCTCGTCCAGCGTGCCCAGCGCCGCCTCTCCGAGCCACGTGGCCCCGAGGGACACCACGGGCACGTCCGCGGTCAGCACCGGGCTGATTATCGGGCCTCTTTTCGTTACCACGACGTCTTCCACCACTGGGGCGTCGCCCTTGACTCCGATGACCTCGCGGAACACGTCGCACCTGGCGAACTCGTCGCCCTCCAGCACGCTCCGCCCATCTGGACCCAAGCGCTCCAGGAACAGGTCCGTGTTGTCCGCCAGCCCAGCGGTCACGCCCCACGCGATCGAGCCGTTGTGCGCCGCGGCGAACAGGGGCGCGCCCACGAAGCTCGCGCCCGCGACCGTCCACTCCGGCGTGCTCACCCGCGCCAGGTACCAGCTCGGTGGCAGTTCCGGACGCAGGTGTGGGTCGTTGGCGAGAATCGGTCTTCCCGTCGCTGTTCGGCCCGGAGCTACGGCCCAGCCGTTCGACATGCCGCCGCACCCCGCCAGGCTGGCGAATTCCGTCAGGTCCGAGGCCAGCGCGTCGAACGCCCTCGCAGATCCGGGGAAGTCTCCCGTTTCCCGATAGCGTGCCGCCTCCAGCGCCTCCAGCGCCTCGGGGCCGTCCTCCTGGAGAATCTTCAACCGCGCAAGCTCCACGTCCCAGTTGGACGACAAGGAGAATGCCACCAGCTTTCCCACCGCGAGAACGTCTTCCGGCGAGTAGCGCGCCGGGCGAACGCCCGCGAGCGCGAACTCGTGGGGCATGCGGGGACTGCCAAGCGTGGCGCCGTCGTAGAGGCCACGCGCGTATGCGGCCACGTCGCGCCTGGTGTCCTCGCTCAACGCCCTCAACTGCGCCGCGCCTGAGCGCACGAATCCGATCCGCCTCGACAGCCTGTCCATGGGCAAGAGACGCGGCCCGCCGGCCTGGGCCAGCGTGCCCCGAACCAGTCGCAGCAGCCCCTCGAGCTGCACCGCCCGGTCCTGGCCGTGGCAGAAACCGAGGCCGTACCAGCCGTCCTCCACGCTGCCGGCCTCCACATAGGGGATGCCCCAGCGGTCTCTGCGAATGACCACTTCGGCGCGGACGCCGGGCGTCTCAAGCCGGCCGGTGGTCTTGGGAAGCCGCCGGCCCAGCATTGCAAGCAGCAGGCCGCGGGACAGTGCCTTCAGCACGCGGCTATCTCGCCTCGTCCCACAGCCGATTCCCGTCTTTCGGCAATTGACGCGGCAGTAAGTGAGACTTTACAATTTTCTCCTGACCGGACATTTCGGCCCTCATGTGTTCACAACCGGCAAAGCCAAAAGCCCGATAGCCCCGCCGTTCGCGCGGGGCGAAGTGCGCAAAGGAGTTATCTGCCCATGTACTCATCGAGCCTCGTAAGGAAAGCCGCCAAGGCCAGGGACTACGCCGAGCAGGGCGACCGGGCGAGCCTGATTAGCTGCTCCGTAGCGTTCCGAGGCGACAACGGCGACCACCTGGTCACTTACGAGGCGGGGGCATGGCGGTGTGACTGCCACACCCACAGAATGAACCAGGACTGCAGCCACGCGATGGCCTTGGAGTTGATGCTCGCCGGATTGCTCACCGGGTAACAGCGAGCCTGCGCCATCACACCCAGGGCCACGGCACATTGTAGTACGGGTTCAGGGCGGGCAGCGACTCTTCCTCCAGCAGCAATCCGACCCTGCTGAGCAGCGCGCCAACCTCCTCGGGCGAGAGCATCTCGGCCAGCCGTTCGGCTACGTCCCCCGCCGTCTCCAGGCTTCGACCCAGTGCCTCTATGTCCCTGACAAGGTCTTTCGGCATGGGCTTCCCCCAGAACTCCAGCATTACCGTGCGCAGCTTGAAAGACGGGTGGAACGTGAGACCGTGGTCGATACTCCACACCCTGCCGCCCGCGTCTAGCAGGCAGTGTCCCGCCTTGCGGTCCGCGTTGTTCACCAGCAGGTCGAATATGGCGAATCTCTGGAGCTGCTCCGCCTTGTCCTCCACTAAGTCGAAGTAGTTGGCTTCAGGGTCGTGGTCCACGTACAACTGCACCGTCCCCACACCGTAAGGGCCCTCACGCACGAGCGTCAGCGGCACCGGCGGCCAGCCGAGCCAGCGGCTCAACAGGTAGGTCGCGAACTCACGCTTGTACAGCGACCCCGAGGGGAAGTCCCACAGAGGCCGCTCGCCGTCCCTGGGCTTGTAGATGGCCCGAAGAAACTTGCCGGGCTCGGCGCTGATCCGCACGTAGAACGTGTAGTTCGATCCCCACGGCATCCGGTAGCCGCTGACAATTTCACCGCTCTTGAGAAGTGGCCGAGCCTCATCATCGGTCAAGACGACGGGCGTGCCGTACTCCGAATCGTCGGGGAGGGTATAGCGTTGATAGCGCCGCCGCCTGGGGGACAAGGTTTTGTGACCCTCCAACGGGGATGGGAGAAGTGTAGCGTATGTAGCGCCACTCACGTCTTCGCCCGGACGCGGCGCCGCCGACCGTGGCGCCAGGGGCGGCCCCGCGGTCGCTACTCCCGCAGGTCCAGCTCCTTAACGTATCCGTTCATCTTGGGGCAGGTGTGGCCGTCTGCGTCGACCGGCCGGGAGCACAGGGGGCAGATTGGCCGGCCCGCGGCGCAGACGCGCAGCGCGTCGGCGGCAAACTCCGTTGCCTGTGCGGGTTCCGTCCAAAGCCTCACGTCGGCGGTGTCTTCGTCGGCCTCGTGGGCGTCGATTATGAACATCGCCCGTCGTTCGTGGTAGCCCAGAGCCAGCTTGCTCGCCTTGAACTCTACGTTGGTCAGGGGCTGTACCTCGCGCTCGTGGGGAGGAGCTGCGTCCTTGTCGCCGGCGTCCTCCAGCGACGAAGCGATCTGCTGCATCGCCATCGCGAGCTGCGCAAGCTGCTCCTTCTCCAGCCAGATGGTGGCGGTGCTGCTTCCGCTCTCGGCCTTGACCCGAAACGTGCGCTTGCCGGGTTCGCCTATCGCCTCGGGCACAAGCGCGCTTATGTCGGTGAACTCGTTCCTTGCTCCAGCCATAATGCGCGCCCTATGTTAGTGGAAGCTCCCCTCTGTCCGCAAGTCAACAGCAAATGCGCGAGCACTGCCGATTTGCTAGAATTGGACCCGGCTCGCGCCATCAATCGTCGCTCAGGAGGCAGTCAATTGACCGACACCACAGTAGTCATATGCATCGACGGCCTCGATCCCGAATACCTCGAGGCCTGCGAGACGCCCAACCTGAGGGCGCTCGCGCAGAAGGGTTTCCTCGAGACAGGCCGCTGCATGATGCCCTCCGTCACCAACGTGAACAACGTGTCGCTGGTGACGTCAAGCTATCCCGAGACGCACGGGATAAGTTCGAACTACCGCCTCGTCCGGGAGACCGGCGAGGAAATCTACATGGAGTCGGGCGAGTACATCCTGGCCCCGACTTTCTTCCAGAGGGCAACGGAGCTTGGCAAGTCGTCGGTGCTGGTGACGTCCAAGGACAAGCTGCGGACGCTTCTCGGCGGCTGGGCTACAGTCGCCGTATCGTCCGAGCGCGCGCCCGCAGATATTGCATCGGCAGTGGGCGAACCGCCAGCCATCTACTCGCTCGAGGTCAATGGCTGGGCAATCGACGCCGCGAACCACATCATGTCTCAGCGCCAAGCCGACATCGTCTACATCACCACCACCGACTACGCGATGCACACCTACGGGCCGGACGAGCCTGAGTCCCAGCAGCACCTCACGATCATAGACGACGCTATCGGTGAGCTTCTCTCGAACCACCCGGACGTGACGCTTCTGCTCACCGCCGACCACGGCATGTCGCGCAAGACCCGCATGATCGACCTGGGGGCGGCGCTCGCGAAGTGGAACATCCGCGCCAACCCGGTGCCCATCATCAAGGACCGGTACGTCGTCCACCACTCCAACCTCGGCGGTTGCATGTTCGTCTACCTCGACGACCCCCGGCAGACCACCGAGGCCATGGACGCGCTGCGGAGCGTCCCCGGCGTCGATGAGGTCTACGACCGCGAGCAGGCGGTTGAGGAACTGCGGCTGCATCACGACCGCATCGGCGACGTGGTGGTCACCGCTGACCGAGACTCCGTGTTCGGCGACCCGTCACAGGTCGATCTGCCGCCCCGGCTGCGCTCCCATGCGTCCGCCCACGAGCAAGACGTGCCGCTGATCGGCTACAACGGCGACTTCGACGGGTTCGCGTTCCAGGAGAACCGCGACCTGGGCCGGTACGTGTTCGAGCGCGTGCTCGCCGGCTAAGTCCCGAAACCACCAGGAGGATCTGTCCATGCTGGAACGCTTCAAGGTGCCCAAACCCGACCAGGTGAGAATCTCCGAAGCCTCGCTCAGGCTCACGGTCACTGAGATTTTCGAGAAGATGGGTACTTCGGGCGACGATGCCGCCGAGGGCGCTGACGTGCTGACCATGACGGACCTGCGCGGCGTCGAAACGCACGGCGTGTCCAACATGATGCGCGCCTATGTGCAGCAGTACAGGGAGGGGCGGCTCAACCCGACGCCGGACGTTCGGATCGTGCGCGAGTTTCCGGGCACGGCCACCATGGACGCGGACGGCGGGCTGGGCATCATCGTCGGGCGCCGCGCAATGGAGCTTGCGATAAGCAAGGCGCGCGAGGTCGGCGTGGGCATCGTGACGATGCGCAACAGCGGCCACGCCGGAGCGGTGGGCCACTTCGCCATGCTCGCGGCCCAGCAGGACATGGTGGGCATGTGCATCACGGCGGGCGGAGCGTCGGTGCTGCCGACGTTCGGCGCCGAGGGACGGCTGGGCGCGAACCCCATCTCGATCGCCGCGCCGGCCAAGAGCGAGGCCCCGCTGCTCTTCGACGCCGCTACCTCCGCCGTCGCGCTCAACAAGCTGGAGCTGGCGCGCAGGGTCGGCTCTGACCTGCTGCCGGGTTGGATAGCCGACGTCGACGGCTCGCCCGTTCTGGAGGAGACGGCGCCCAGGGTGAGGGGCGAGTTCTTCGGCCTGCCCATCGGCGGAACCAGGGAGCAGGGATCCCACAAGGGCTACGGCTTCAACCTGATGGTCGAGGTGCTCGGCGCGTTCCTGTCCGGCTCCATTCCCAGCATGTTGGACAGCGAGCCCTACGGCAGCGGATTCAAGAACTACTTCGCGGCCTACGACGTCGCGGCGTTCACAGACCTCGACGAGTTCAAGGAGCACATGGACCGTACCCTGCGCGCGCTGCGCACCACACCTCCCGCGCCGGGCCACGACAGGGTGATCTACCCCGGCCTGTCCGAGCGCGAAGAGGAGGAGGAGCGGCGCGCGAACGGCATCCCGCTCCACAGGGAAGTGGTGCAGTGGTTCGACGACATCACCGCCGAACTCGAGCTGACGCCACTGGAGCGCAGTTAAGGCGCGACCGCCAGTCCCTTCCCCCTCGCAGGGGGAAGGTTAGGATGGGGGTGGCGGCCTGTCCGGCAGCGTGTTGATCATCGCGGCCAGGTAGCCGGCGCCAAAGCCGTTGTTGATGTTCACCACGCCCACGCCGCTGGCGCAGCTATTGAGCATAGCCAGCAGCGCCGCCACGCCGCCGAAGCTCGCGCCGTAGCCTATGCTGGTCGGCACCGCGATGAGAGGCGCGCGCACCAGCCCGCCGACCACCGAGGGCAGCGCACCCTCCATGCCGGCCACCGCGACGACCACCCTGGCCTGTTGGAGCGTGGGCAGGTGCTCGAGCAGCCGGTGCAGCCCGGCGACGCCCACGTCGCTTATCTGCTCCACGTCGCAGTCCATGAGCTGCGCGGTGACGGCCGCCTCGCGCGCCACCGGCAGGTCCGACGTGCCCGCGCACACCACCACAACGCCCGGCACGGTCAGGGGTGACTCGCGCCGGTCCACGACTATCGCCCGAGCAAGCTCATCGTGGATCGCATCGGGTGCCACGGCGCGAACGCTCTCGTACGCCTCGGGTGCCGCCCTGGTCACCAGCAGGCGGTCCGACCTGGCCAGCACCGACGACGCGATGGCGGCGATCTGCTCGGGCGACTTGCCGAGCCCGAACACCACCTCCGGGAACCCTGTCCTAAGCGCGCGGTGGTGGTCAACCCTCGCGAAGTCCAGGTTCTCATACGGCATCTGGCGGAGCTGGGAGAGAAGCTCGTCGATTCCCAGCCCGTCATTCTTGAAGTCGCTCAGGAGCGCGCGCAGGCGAGTCTCGTCGATGGTGCTACTCCAGGCTTCCGTACTCGATGAACCGATGCGGCGTCAGGCGTATCGAGATGGAATCTCCGCCCGCCGTCTGTTCGATGTACTCGCGGGCGCGCTGCTCGCCCAGGTATCGGGTGGCTATCTTCAGCCGCGTCTCCGGCGGCGCGGCGGGGCCGATCTCGGCGGTGCCCTGCACCATCAGCGCGTAGTAGGGCTGCTCGCGGCGGTCGATCACCAGCGTCGCCTGCCCGTTCCGGTCGATGTTGCGGCGCTTCTGGGAGTTCGCCCCCGCGCCGAGAATAATCTGGCCGTCCTCGTAGATGTACCAGACCGGCATGGCGTGGGCGCGATTGCCCGGCCCCGTAGTCGCCAGGATGGCCACGTTCTCCTGCTCAAGGAATGTTCTCTGTTGGGAGGTAGGCTCCATCTGCGTTCACCTCGGAGTTGGATGGTGGGGGTATTCTAGCATAAGGGCGGCTGAGGCAGGATTATCCTCAAAGGGCGCGAAGGGAGTGCAGGGCACTGAATTGCAAACGTGTCTTGTGAGGTGGACGCGGGCATTGCTACACTGCACACCACATCCTGAGGCGGCAAGAGCCGATTAAGGGAGTAGGGAGAACTTGAGATGGTTGAGTCCAAGATTACCGCAAGGGGACAGACCACGTTGCCGAAGGCCGTGCGCGAAGCCCTCTCCTTGAAGCCCGGGGACCGCGTGCGCTACATCATCGGTGAAGGCGAAGTGCGGATACTGCCAGTGCGTCCGATAAGCAAGCTGTTCGGCAGGCTGAAGTACGACGGGCCGGCGGTGAGCCTGGAAGAGATGGACATTGCCATATCGGAGGGGGCAGCCGAATCGTGCTTGCCCTAGATACCAACGTGATCTTGCGCTACCTGGTGCAAGACAACGAGGTACAGGCTGAAGCGGCTAGTTCTCTGATAGAGAGTTTGACGCCCGACCGCCCGGGATTCATCTGTCGCGAAGTCATTATCGAGATGGTATGGGTACTTGAGCGATCCTACCGTTTCACACGGACCCAGATTGCCGACGTCCTGGTCGAAATGACCCTCACGCAGGGCTTGGTACTCGAGGCTGAGGACGATGTTGTCCGCGCAGCCCTCCAGTATCGACAAGGTGGTCCTGGCTTTTCCGACCTCATGATTTCGGCAGCGGTCACACGTGCCGAAGCGAATCCGCTGTACACTTTTGACCGCGCTCTCAGCAGAAAAGAGGGCGTAGCCCTGGTTGAGGCGGCTTCCCCATAGCCTTGAGCACACATATAACGTAACTTGCCATATGATGGCACCATCCTGTGGCTCGCGGTTGCGCGGGAGTCGGCTCCATCGGTGATAGCAACGCAATCATGCTACAATTTCCCAACATAGCAGATGGAGGCCCCGCCATGGCAAGTATAACCGTGCGTAACCTGGAAGAAGGGCTGAAGCATCGGTTGCGTGTACGGGCTGCCGAAAACGGCCACTCGATGGAGGAGGAGGCTCGGCAAATCCTGCGCAGGGCACTCAGCCAACAGCCGTCTGAGCAGCAGGACCTGGCCAGCGCCATTCGCGCCCGGTTCGCGCCCCTCGGTGGCGTCGAGCTGGAGTTGCCACCCCGCTCACCGATGCCGAGTGGTGGTTCGCAGACACGGAGAATGCCGACAGCGCAAAGGCCGAGCTGCTGGCCGACTTGTGATGGCGACATCTGACGTGATCTACGACGCGGCCGCCGTCGGATTCATCGGTCGCATCCCCGTCAGAAACTTCTGCCTGCTGATGCTGTACGCGTCGAAGCTCTACCGCGAACTGCCGCCCGCCAAGCGTGCGGAAGCCTGTGAGGCCCGGAACCACCCAAAAACGCGTCCCAAACCTTCCCATCCGCGTAACCCAGACGCCACACCCATATCGCGCCGGCGTCTCGAATCTGCCATACACATGCCACGCACATGCCACAAAAAATCCCTCCTCCAGGCCCACTCCCACGATCTTATGTCAAGTAGTAGGCTGTATCGCCCTGATCGGTCAGGCACTTGTAGGGGCAATCCCTTGTGGTTGCCCAATCCCCGCCATTGCGGGCGGGAGGCGTCCACGCGCGCCTGTGGCCTCGGCCCTCTTGATTCTATAGCACGCACGTGCTATTTTCTACCTGACAAGCGTTGTGTCCGCCGGTTGGCGAGTTGGCGCGGAGCCTGCCCTGAGCCTTGTCCTGAGCCTGCCGAACGGATTGCCGAACGGGTCGCGTATTGCCACATTCTGCGCAATGCTCATGACGAACCTTAACAATCTGGCTCACAAAGAGTGACAAGAACATCGGGCTGCCCAGCTACGGAATATGCAGAATTGTGCAGAATAGGGCACTTCTTTCGTAAGACCACGCCCAAAGACCCTGAACCGTCCATTCCGAGAGGCCCTGCCCCGCCACGCACAGGTGTTCAAATCTCCCTTGCCGCCCACTATAATGGGGGGCGAGGCCGCTTCAGGCGGCCTGGTGGGGAGCCACTTGGACGTACACGCCTTTCTCGATTATCTGCAATACGTGCCCTGGTACAAGGACCAGCTCGTACACCGCGAGAGCATTCCGCCGCGCGCGGCAGAGTACGGCGAACTGGACGCGCCGCTTCACCCGCGCCTGGTCGAGGCGCTGGCGGGGCAGGGCATCGACGCCCTCTACTCCCACCAGGCCGAGGCCATCAACCACGTCCGGCGCGGCGAGAACGTGATCGTGGCGACCCCCGCGGCGAGCGGCAAGAGCCTGTGCTACCAACTTCCCGTAGTCGAGGCCCTGATGGAGGACCGCTCCGCATGTGCGCTGTACGTCTTCCCCACGAAGGCGCTGTCGCAGGACCAGAGCGAGTCGCTGTCCGCCCTCACTGCATCCTCGTTCCGTACCACGCGCCACGCCGTGTACGACGGCGACACGCCCCGCCAGGACAGGGGCGCGATCCGGCGGACTTCCCGCGTGGTGATCACCAACCCGGACATGCTGCACGTTGGCATCCTTCCCAACCACCGCGCCTGGTACAGGCTGCTGCGCAATCTGCGTTACGTCGTGATAGACGAATCCCACGTGTTCCGGGGCGTGTTCGGCTCCCACTTCGCCAACGTCCTGCGGAGGCTGCGCCGGTTGTGCCGGCAGTTCGGCGGCGATCCGCAGTTCGTGATGTGCTCGGCGACCGTCGCCAACCCGGCCGAGCACGCCCAGAGACTCACGGGCCTGCCGTTTCGCGTCGTCAACCGGGACGGCTCCTCCTTCGGCGGCAAGGACTTCCTATTCTGGAACCCGCCGATGCTGGACTACGCCGAGGGCGGCCGGCTGAGCACCAACACCGAGACCGCCCGCATATTCGCGGAATTGCTGCGGCGGCGCGTGCGGACGCTGGCTTTCGTCAAGAGCCGCCAGCTAGCGGAGTTGGTGAACCTGCACACGCGGCGCGAGCTCGAGGAGACCGACCCCACCATCGTGGACAGGGTGTCGCCCTACCGCGGCGGCTACATGCCCGAGCAGCGTCGCCGTATCGAACAGGAGCTTTACAACGGCCGGCTGCTCGGTCTGGCGACCACCAACGCGCTGGAGCTCGGCATAAACGTGGGCGACCTCGACGCCACGCTGCTGAACGGCTACCCGGGAAGCATCGCCAGCGCCTGGCAGCAGGCCGCCCGCAGCGGAAGAAGCGGCGACCGCTCCCTGAGCGTGCTGGTGGCCCTGGACGACCCGCTCGACCAGTACCTGATGCGCCACCCGGAGGCATTCTTCGGACGTCCGCACGAGCGCGCGCTCACCTCGCCCGAGAACGAGTACATCCTCAAGCCCCACCTGCTCTGCGCCGCGTACGAGGCGCCCCTGACCATGGCGGACACCGAGTTTTTCGGCCCCGACCTGCTGATGTGCGCCGCCGAGCTTCAGGAGGACGGGCACCTGAACGCGGTCGAGGGCCGCTGGCACATCTCACCCGAAATCTACTACCCCGCCGATTCGGTCAACATCCGCGCCGCGTCCTCCAACACCTACACCCTGGTCGACGATGAGACCGGTCAGATACTGGAGACCCTCGACGAGCTCGGCGCGTTCCTCCAGCTGCACCCGGGCGGCATCTACATCCACCAGGGCGAGCAGTACCTCGTCAAGTCCCTCGACCTGGACTCCCGAACCGCCTACGCCTCCAGGGAAGATGCGCCCTACTACACGCAGGCGCGCGACCTGACGGACACGCGCGTCCGGCACGTGTACAAGTGGAAGCACGTCGGCGATACGCGCGTCTACCTGGGAGAGGTGCGCGTGTCCACAACCGTCGTCGGCTTCTTTCGACGGGCGCACATGACCGGCGAGCTGCTGGGCAGCGAAGACGTGGACCTGCCGCCGCAGAGCTACGACACGGTGGCGCTCTGGTTCGACGTGCCGGACGACACCCTTGAGACGATACGAAGGCGCCGGATGCACCTCGCCGGCGGACTGCACGCCGTGGAGCACGCCGCCATCGGCGTGCTGCCACTGTTCGCCATGTGCGACCGCAACGACATCGGCGGCATCACCACGCCGCTCCACCCGGACACCGGAAGGCCGCAGGTGTTCATACACGACGCCCACCCCGGCGGCGTGGGCATAGCGGAACTCGGCTACGAGCTCATCGAGCGGCTCTGGAGGACCACGCTGCAGGCCGTATCCGAGTGCGGGTGCGATGCGGGCTGCCCGGGCTGCATCCAGTCTCCCAAGTGCGGTAGCAACAACCAGCCGCTCGACAAGGCCGCGGCCGAGCTGATCCTCCGAGACATTCTCGGCAAGCTGATTTGACCACAGTGACGCCCCGTTGTATTGTTTGGAATAACAAAGCCAGTACATCAGGTGGGCAGGAGAACGAGCATCATGCAGACATACAGCGTCGACCACCAACTGGACGTTGCCTTTTTCGAGGCCCACTATGACGAACTGCTGGCTGACTACAAGAACCAGTGGATAGCGATTTTGGGAGAGCAGGTAGTCTGCACGGCCGACGATGCCTTCGACCTCGTCGCGAAACTCAAGGCGCAAGGCCTGCGCGCGAGCGGCGCCATCAGGCGGCACATGACCGCGGAAGCCGAACTGTTGATACTGGCCGCCGCGTGATTCGAGGATACTTCTCCGGCGGCGTAAACGCCCAGCGGCCTTTCGTCAACTGCGCCATCGCTTTCCCCGAACGTCCCAACCTCGGGAGCGTGAGCGTCGAGTTTCTCGTAGACACCGGGGCCGACGTCACCATCCTCTCGCCTCTCGACGTGATGGATATCGGCCTGGACGTCGATAGTCTGGAACTTGGCCCGACCAGCACTGGTCTAGGCGGCTCGACACCAATGAGGGTCGTCGACGCACAACTAGATGTGCAGGGCTATTCGATTTCTCTCAAGCTGCACATCCCCGAAGTTCAGAATCCCATTCCGTCACTGCTCGGGCGCGACTTCATCTCCGCATTCGCGTTGTTCTTTCAGCAGCGGACCAAGACACTGGTTTTGCTGGACGAGGCAGAAGTCCAATCTCTGGGTCTCAATGTTCTGTGATATCTAACAATTCGGAGTTGCGCCTAATGAACGAACGCGAGCAGGAGGCGAGGGCGAGGGGCGACATCAAGGTCTTCCTCCACACGGAGGAGGCCGCGGTGATGTTTGCCGCGCTGGCGCTCCTGAAATCGGAGTTGCTGCTGGCGGATGAACATGTGCCCAGCCTGAAGTCCCTGGACGCCAGGATGAGGATACCCCCCGGCCTGTTCCGCAGCCTGGACGATGTGATAGACCGCATTACGACCCGCTTTATGGCGCAGTGCGAGGCTGACTTCACCGAGCGGGGCGACGAAGACGGCGTCCGAAATTTCCACGAGACGATCCACGAGCGGTGGGAGTGGCACAGCCAGCTAATGGAGCTGATGCAGCTCGTGCTCATGGCCGCCTACGGCGACCGCGACGCGATTTGACAGGCCAGACAAGCTGTGCTAGTTTTTCGGCTGGCAGACTCAGAGTCCTCCGCGGGTTACGTCTCGCGGGAGTTTTTGGAGGAATCAGGTGAAGAGAGCATTCTTGACAAGCAGATCACTGGTGCTGATTGCGGCCAGCGTGCTGGTTGGGCTAGCCGTGGCGGCGTGCAGCTCCGCGGAGCCGGAGGCGCCGCCTACGCCTACGCCAGTAGACGTGTCGGGCATAATCCAGCAGGTGATGGCGGCACAGCAACCCGGAGTCACGACCGAGGACGTGGCAATGGCGATCCAGAACGCCCTGGCTCAACAGCAGGGCCTTACGTCGTCGGACGTGGCCAACGAGATAGCCAAGGCGCTGAGCGCACAGCCCGGCGTCACCTCCGATGAAGTGGCGTCGGCCATCGCCGCCGCGCTGGACGCGCGCCCCGGCGTCACCACACAAGACGTGGCAAATGAGATAGCCCGGGCGCTGAGGGCGCAGCCCGGCGTCACGGAGGAACAGGTCGCCGCGGCCATTCAGGCGGCCATGGCGGAGCGCCCCGGCGTTACCGAAGACCAGGTAGCCGCCATAGTCGCGCAGGCTATGGAGGCTCAACAGGCCGAGATCATCGCCGCAGTGGCCGAGTCCGTAGAGATTCGCACGGAGGCGCCGGTGGCGGTCACGACCGGCGACGCACAGGCCGGCGGGATCCTCCGCAAGAGCGCGGGCGACGACCTGGTACACTTCGACTTCATGGTCCAGACCACCGTCCGCACCCAGCAGCGCGTCGGCGCCGCGTACAACCGGCTGTTCCGATACGCCTTCGACGAGGTGGGCGTCATAGTGCCCGACCTTGCCACGAAGTTCGATACCTCTGACGACGGGCTGACCTACACGATAACCCTGCAGGAAGGCATCAACTTCCACACCATCGACGGCGTGCCCGGCAGCGGCACCAGCCTCGACTGCGAGGACGTGGCCCACAGTCTGAACAAGTACCGCGACGTCGATCACAGCAGACGGGCAAAGGACCTCGTCGCGGTCGAGAGCATCGAGTGCGGCGCGGACTCGCAACAGGTGGTCTTCACGCTCGGCCAGAGGGACGCGGGCTTCATCTCGATGATCTCCGCAGGCTGGGCTTCGATCTTCCCGAGCGAACTGCCCTATGAAGACCTCGAGACCACCGTCATAGGGACCGGACCGTTCGTCTGGCAGGGCTACACAAAAGGCGGCAGGGCGGAGCTGACCAGGAACCCCGATTACTGGCGGGGTATTCTTCCCTACATGGACGGCATACACGACATCGTGTTTGCCGAGGAGACCGCGGGATTCGCCGCCTTCCGCGCCAAGCAGTTGGACATAAACTCCTTGATGCAGTACCTGTACCCTGAAGAGGGCAAAATACTGAAGCAGGACGACCCGAACATCAACGTCTCGATCATTCCTCGCCTCTGGTGGCACGCTGTCGCGGGGCAGGTGGCGGACCCCGTCTGGGGTGACCCGAAGGTTCGCCAAGCGTTCAACCTGGGCCTCGATCGCCCGCTGTCAACGCAGATCCTCAACCAGGGCGCCGGCGATGTCGGCGGCTTTCAGCCCCCTTGGAGCAAGTGGAGCCTGCCGCGCGAGGAACTGGACGGGCTGATTGGTAAGCTGGACAGTTCCGACATGCCCGACCGAAGGGAGCAGGCGAAGCAACTGCTCAAGGAAGCGGGCTATGAGGACGGGCTCGAACTGAGTTGGCTCGTGCTCAACACCAGGGAGAGCAGGCTGACGCCTCAGTTCGCCCAGGACCAGCTCAGGCAGATTGGAGTGGAGATAGTTCAGGACGTGGTGGACCGCGCGACATACACCGACAGGTCGGACCGGCGAGACTTCACACTGAGGAGCTCCGGCGGCGTGGCCCCGGTCTTGAACCCCAGCCTGTTCTACGGCAACTACTTCCTGTGCGGATCGGATGCCAACTACAGCGGCTACTGTGACGAAGAATTCGAGGACATGTTCACCAGGCAACTCTCGGAGCTGGACGAGGCCAAACGCCTGAGCATCATCTGGGACATTGAGCGTAAACTCCTCAACGACTTGCCGCGCGTCCAGGTGCGTTGGGTGGCTGAGGGCATGGCCTGGTGGCCGTGGGTCAAGAACTTCCACGACGTGGACCCCGCCTACTACAACAACGTCACCCTCGAAGAGGTGTGGATGGACGGCCAACCCTAGCCACAGCCGGCCAATGTAATCGTCGGGGCGCCCCTCGTGGGCGCCCCTCTGCCACATGGGGCAACCACAGGGGTTGCCCCTACACTTAACGCCAAGCTGTGATACACGGGACCATAGTTGCGAAACTACATCATAAAGAGACTCCTGCTCGCCGTCGTTACCGTTTACGCGGTCGTGACGCTCGTGTTCGTCCTCATGCGTATCGTGCCGGGCGACCCCGCGCTGATAGCGCTGGCGGAGCCGGGCAGGGGAGAGGCCATACCCCAAGAGATACTGGAGAAGAAACGGGAGGAGCTGGGGCTGAACCGCCCCCTCTACGTCCAGTATTTCACCTGGCTTGGCAATTCCTTCCGACTGGACTTCGGCGAGTCCTCGTGGGGCGGCGGCGACGTGGTCGATGAGTACATCCAGCGTCTGCCCATCTCCGTCAACATGGTCATCCTGGCGAGCATTCTGACGATTATCGTGGGCATTCCCCTGGGCATTCTGTCCGCCGTGAAGCAGGACACGCCTTTAGATTACATCGCCCGCATAATTTCCATCTCGGGCCTGTCCATGCCCAGCTTCTGGGTCGCCGGTCTTATCATCATCGTCCTCCTGCGTGTCTTTCAGTGGCTGCCGCCGCTGGACTTCATTCCGTTCTGGGAAGACCCTGCGCGCGCCTTCTTCCAAGGCATATTCCCCGCTTTCGCCGTGGCATTCGCCTTCATCGGCTCCACCTCCCGCATGGCCCGCTCGTCGCTGCTTGAGGTGATGCGAGAGGACTACATACAGACGGCCAGGGCGAAGGGACTCATCGAGCGCGTAGTTATTCGACGGCACGCTCTGAGAAACGCGATGCTTCCCGTGATAACGATTCTGGGCCTGCAGTTCGGATTCGCGCTGGGCGGCCTGGTCGTAGTCGAAGCGGCATTCAATCTGCCAGGCGCGGGGCGTTTCCTGCTGGACGCCACGATACGGCGAGACTACAACGTGGTGCAGGCCAGCCTGTTCGCCATCGCCATCTTCGTAACCGTGGCGAATCTGGTTGTGGACATTCTGTACGCCTGGCTCAATCCCCGCATAAGATACGAGTGAGAAGACATTGAGCACGCCTGAGCTGAGGAACACCGCCAACCCCGCGCGGGCGGCCCTGGAAGAAAGCCGATTTGCCTCGGCCCTCAAAGTAACGACCCGCTTGATTCGCCAGAAGCCGCTGGGATTCGTGGGGTTCTTGCTTCTCGTGCTCATCACCCTGTTGGCGATCTTCGCTCCCTGGATCGCCCCGGTGGACCCCAACTCACTGAGCATCGACATCCTGCAGGGGCCGTCGGCGCTCCACTGGTTCGGAACCGACACCACCGGCAGGGACGTCTTCAGCCGCGTGGCATGGGGCGGGCGCGTGTCGCTCCTGGTGGGCGTCGCCGCCACTCTCCTGGGCACAGGCACAGGCGCGCTCATCGCGGTGGTGACCGCGTACTGGGGAGGCAAGGTGGACATCGTCGCCCAGCGCTTCATGGACATAATCTGGGCCTTCCCCTCCCTGATAGTCGCGATGGTGCTGATGTTCGTGATAGGCACCAGCACCCGCAACGTCATCCTTGCCATCAGCATAGTGGTCATTCCCTCGGCGGCCCGGGTCGTGCGCTCGCAGGTGCTGGCGGTAAAGGAGACGGAATACGCAACCGCCGCGCGGGCCATCGGGGCCAGCGACATGCGCATCATGTGGCACCACATTACGCGAAACTGCCTGGCGCCCTACATAATCGTGGCCAGCATCACGCTTGGCGGCGCAATCACCACGGAGGCTTCGCTTAGCTTCCTGGGCATGGGCATACCGCCGCCCACGCCGTCCTGGGGACGGGACCTGTTCGGCGCGGCCCGGCAGTACGCGGAGCTTGCGCCGTGGATGGCCATCGCGCCCGGCGTCGCGCTCAGCCTCGCGGTGTACGGGTTCAACCTGCTGGGCGATGCCGTGCGGGACGTTCTAGACCCCAGACTGCGGGGAGCTTAGCCCGGAACCAGGTCCACCTGGGGCAGCCCCGGATTCGCGCGTTTGACAACCCGAATGCGCTGTGATAACTTCCGATAGAAGCCCGCGCACGAATGTTTGCAGGGCTTCCGGATCGTATCAAGTAAGGAGGAATTGCCATGGCTGGAGAAGGCAAGCTCGACATCGAAATCATCTACTGCGTTCCTTGAGCGTATCACGCGACGGCGGCCTGGATGGCCACCGAGTTCTTCGCTGAAGGCGGCAAGGACGTATCGATCACGCTTACGCCCGGAACCGCGGGGATCCTGCAGGTGTTCGTTGACGGCGACAAGATTTTCGACAAGGTCGATGAGGACGGAAAGTTCCCGGATCTCTCCAGAGTCAGGGAAATGAAGGCCGTCATCAAGGAGAGGCTCGCGGAGCCGGTTCCGGCCGACGACAACTAGCATACGGCATACCGGGGCGGCGGGTCTCCGCCGCCCATGGCCCGTGAACAAGGCCCCGGCCCTTCCTGAGGCGCGGGGCCTTCGTTTTGCCCAAAGTCGCCTTTCCACGTCGCCCCACGCGCCTTTTGTCCGCCCGCGCTTTGGCCTACAATGCACCGAGCGGCGCACACGAGCGAAAGCCGCCGCAATCTTGAACTGAACGGGGCGCGATACCTCGCATGGCCAGAGCACTAGAAGGCATAACCGTACTCGACCTCACCGACGGCCCGGCCGGCGCCATCACCACCATGTTCCTGGCCGACAACGGCGCTCGGGTTATCCACGCCATCCCCGAGGACACAGCCGCCGTGCGCAACCACCCGGCGTACCGCATCTGGGACAGGGGCAAGCAGAGCATCTTCCTGGACGTCCGCGCGGACTCCGCCGCCTTTCGCCGCATCGCGGCGGCCTCAGACGTGCTCGTCGAGAGTTGGCAACCCTCTTCGGATGTTCACGAGATAGCCGGGTACGAGGCGCTTCCCCCATTCAACCCCCGCCTGGTCCACTGCTCCATCACCGCCTACGGCAGAGACGGCCCGCTCCGCGACCAGCCGGCGCACGAGGACCTGGTGATGGCGAGGGCGGGAATACTGGCGAGCCAGCCGTCGTTTGACGGCGACCCCATCCACGTCGTGCATCCGCTTCCACAGGTCGGCGCGGGGCTGTTGGCCGCGCAGGGAATAGTGGCATCACTCATAGCGCGCGAGACCACCGGCGCCGGCCGCAAGGTAGAGACCTCTCTGCTGGCCGGCGCGCTGGTGTACTCGCCAAAGGTGGGCGGCGACTCCTACAAGCCGCGTCCGTACACCTCCACGCCTTCCGGCGGCACGCCGTTCTACAGCGTCATGGAGTGCTCAGACGGAAACTGGCTCCATCTCGGTTGCATACACCAGGGTTTCATCGAGCGCGCCGCCACTGTCATGGGAATCGCGGACATCGTTGCTCAGCCCAAGTTTGGCTTCGGACGCGCCCCCGAGTCCGACCTGCTGCGCCAGGAGTTGTACGACATAGTCGCTGACGCCATTCGAACCAGGACCTACGCCGAGTGGGCCGAGATGTTCGAGCGCGCCGACGTTCCCTACGCCCGCGCCTGCACCGCCGAAGAGGGCATGGAGAACGAGCAGGCGCTGCACAACGAGATGATCATCGAGCTCGACGACCCGCTGCTCGGCCCCGTGACCCAGATGGGCGTCCCGATCAAGCTGTCCCAGACGCCCGGCAGTGTATCGGGCCACGCTCCCGTTCCTGGCGAGCACACCGATTCCGTGCTCGCCGAGTTCACCGCCGAACCGGCTCTTTCCGCGGAACGACCTGTGTCCCCGGCGCCGCCGCTTCACGGCATCCGAGTGCTGGAGCTGACCAATGTGCTGGCCGGACCGACGGCGGGCAAGATGCTGGCAGACCTGGGCGCCGAAGTGATGAAGATGGAGTCGCCGGCGGGCGACATTTCGCGCTCCAACACGCTCTCCACCTTCCACTACCTCAACTCCAATAAGCGCTCAATCTCCCTGAACGCCAGAACGCCAGCGGGGCGCGAGGCCGCGCAGCGCCTGGCGTCTTGCTCCGACGTGCTGCTCGCCAACATGCGCCCCGGGGCAACCGGGCGGCTGGGCCTGGGAAGCGACGACCTGGCCATGCTGAATCCGCGTATCGTCGAATCTCACATAACCGCGTTTGGATGGGACGGGCCATACGCTCATCGGGCCGGCGTGGACCCGCTGGCCCAAGCCCTTACAGGCATGCAGCGGGCGCAGGGCGGCGAACATCTCCCGCCGGTCTACCTCGCCGCGCTCGCGCCGACGGACTTCACCGGGGGAGCGCTGGGAGCGCTGGGAGCGCTGCTGTGCCTCTACGCCAGGGAACGCCACGGCGTGACACAGAAGGCCGACACGAGCCTTCTCAGCGCCGGAATCGTGCTGAGCATGGACGGCTTCATGCGCTACGACGGCAAGCCGCCGCGCCGCGCTCCGCAACGCCACCAACGCGGCCTCGGCGCGCTCCGCCGCATCTACCGGACAAGAGACGGCTGGCTGTACCTTGACGCAGAGTCCGAAAGTGGCTGGACTGACCTTCGCTCGGTTCTCGACTCGGAAGCTCTCTCATCGGACGAACGCTTCGGCTCCGTCCAGTCCCGCGATCGAAACGACGACCCGCTGTCCGACACACTCTCGCAACTGTTCGCCTCCCATGACGTCGATCACTGGGTGTCGCTGCTCATGGGCACGGCGGCCCTGTGCGCTCCACTCGCCCAGGGTTTCGAAGTGGGATTCTTCGAGAGCGAGCAGAGCGCCGCCAACGACATGATCGCCGACCTCCAGCACCCGACGATGGGGCTGCTCAGGCTCATGCGCAACGGAGTGAGCTTCCCCGACAGCGACGACATTTCCTATCTCCCAACGCCGCTACTGGGTGAGCACGGTGAGCAGGTGCTTCTCGAGGCCGGTCTCACGCCGGAGCAGATCGCCGAACTACTCACCTCGGGCGTGCTGCGCGTCGACGCCCCTCCCTCTCACCGGGACAGTCCCTAGCGCGTCCAGATGCCCGCGTCGAACGGCATCCGCTTCGCCCTGATAGCCACCGCAATCACCTTGGCGCTCCTCGCCCAGGCCCTGCTTCGCGCCGGCCGGCCGCTGTGGGCGTCCGCGCTCTTCCTGGCGGCGATAGCCGCTTTCACGTTTGCCGCGACCGACATAGCGAGCGCCGTCCGCTGGCGCGAACGCGACTCTTCGCCACCACCATACCGCCTAAAGCCCAGCCTGCGGTGGTCCGGCTGGTCCGCTGAGACACGATTCGGCGCGGCCTGCGCCGTCCTCTGCGTCGCCTACGCCGTCGCATCCCTGGCCGCGTTCTACAGCGGACCACCCAACACCGCTGGCTGGGCGATGTTCGGCGTGTCGACGTTCCTCATGCTCGCCGCGGTCCCTGCCATCGACGGTCGGTGGGCGCCGCTAGTCCGCAGGCTGCGATCCGGTAGGCCGTTCGCGGTCCCGCCCAACGCGCTGTATGAGGCCGCCGCCTTGATAGGCGTGCTGCTGCTGGCGCTGGCCATACGCCTCCACGACCTGCGGGAGTTGCCGGTCGGTCTCTGGTACGACGAGGCCGCCAACCTGTCCGTCGCCGCTGCCATCGCGCTGGATCCGGGCTCAGCGCCCGTCTTCGCCACCACGCTCCCGACGCTCTACCTGATGCCCGTCGCGGCTCTCACGACGCTGCTGGGGACGACGCCCGAGGCGCTGCGCCTGGTGAGCGTGGCATTCTCGCTTGCCGGAATTGCGGTGGTGTACCTACTCGGGCGTCACCTGGCGGGGCCTTGGGTAGGCCTGGCGTCCGCGTTCGTGCTGGCGGTGATGCGCTGGGACATAAGCTTCGCGCGAATCGGTATGCACGGAGTGACGATGAGCGTGGCGACTGCCCTGACGGCTTGGCTGACGCTGCGAGCAGTGCGGAGCGGTCGTCTGTCCGACTACGGCTTTGCCGGAGCCGCGATGGGGCTGGGCATGTGGTTCTACGCCGCGTTCCGGCTGTTCCCACTCATGGTCGCCGTGATGTTGCTGTACGGCGTCCTGTCCGAACGGCCGGCTCTGCGGCATCTCGCGGCGCGGCTGGCGGTCCTTTGCTTCACGGCGCTCGTCATGGCCGCGCCGGTGGCGCAGTACGCCGCGCTCGAGCCGGCAGACTTCTTCGACCGCACGCGCGCCAGCTCGGTATTCTTCATGGCACCGGCGGAAGAGGTAATCGGCAACGTCGTCGACAATCTGCGCGCCCACGCCTTGATGTTCAACGTGGAGGGCGACTCCAATCCACGACACAACCTGCCGGGCGCGGCCATGCTCGACGGCCTGTCCGCCGCGCTGCTGGTGCTCGGCGTCGCCGCGTGCCTCGTCTGCTGGTCGCGTACCACGCTCGTAGTCCTGCCCGTCTGGTTGGCCGTCATGCTCATCCCCGGTGTGCTTACGATTCCGTGGGAGGCGCCCCAGGCGCTGCGGTCCATCGGCGTGCTGCCGGCGGCGGCCATACTCGTCGCGCTCGCGGTGTACGCGCTCTGGCAGGCTGGCCGGGCCAGTCCGTGGACGCTCACCCGCCGCGTCACGCCCGTGGTCTGCTGTGCGCTGCTCGCGCTCATGGCGCTGCTAAACGTGGGCCGCTACTTTGGCGAGCAGGCGTCCGATCCGAGAGTGTACGCCGCCTTTTCGACCGACGAGACGCTGATAGGACGCGAAATGCTCAGGCAGCAGGCCATAGGATACACCCTCTTCACGTCCCGCCAGTTCAAGCACAGCCTCGCTATAGGCTTGGCGGCCAACGGCACGGACTACGCGACCCTGCGAGCGCCCCAGGACGTGCCGATCGACGCGGGCAGGGTAGGGCACGGCGCCGCTATCTACCTCGAGCCTCGTGACGAGGCCGTCTATCGCCTGCTGAAGCTCTACTACGCGGACGCGGCCTTCCGAGACGTGCGGCCACCGGGCGGCGGCGAGCCGATGTTCTACGTCGCCGAGATCAGCCGGGACCTTCTCGAGGCACGCCAGGGGCTGGACGTCGCTTACACCCTCGATAGTGGCGTGTCGGTCTTCGGAGTCCTGCGGGGCGCGGAGGCGGCCTGGGCGCTGGAGGTCGGCGCAGACGCCCCGCCGTTCGATTTCGCTTGGACGGGCGCGCTGCACGTGACCGAGCCAGGCGAGTACGGCCTCTCGCTGGAATCATCAGAAGACGTGGACTTGCTGCTGAACGGAGTGCCTATCCTCTCGGGCCGGCGCACCGACGCAACGATCAGACCCGCGGTGGGCCTCCACACACTGGAGGTGAAGGGCAGGGTAGAGAAACCCGGCGGGACGCTCCGGCTGCTGTGGAAGACGCCCGGTTCGGACTGGCAGGTCATTCCGGGGGCACACCTGTTCCGGGGCGACGTGCGGCCCTACGGGCTGGCGGGGCGATTCTACGCCTTGGAAGGCGAATCCGAGAGATACAGCGACTCGCGCGTCACTCCTTCCATGCAGCCGTTCTGGTACGACCCGGTCACGCCGGAGCCGTACCGCGCCATCTGGGAGGGTGTGCTGGACGTGCCTGACGGCGGCGACTACGGTTTCACGTTATCTTCCGAGGGCGAACTCTCGCTGAGCATCGACGGCCATCTGGTGGCGCGTATCCCGCCGGACGAGACCACCCCACACTCCGCGGTGGTGCCGCTCACGGGCGGCCCACACCGGATCCTCGTGGAGTACGTCTCTCAGACCCCACCGTCCCGGTTCGCGATACACTGGACGCCGCCCGGCGGCGAGTACGAGCCGCTTCCAGTCGAGCGGCTGACACCCGCGCCGGAGTTCACCATCAGGCCGTAGCCGGCCTTCACGCCATCAGTGGCCGGCCGGCGGCGTGCCCTCCAGGTAGGTCGTGTGGTTGAAAGGGTCGGACACCGGGAAGTAGGTCAACAGCTTGGCGTCCTCCGGCCCCTTGTTCGTGAAACCGTGCGGCGCGCCGGGCGGTATGATCAGCGTATGGTTGGGCCCAACGAGCTGCACGTCATCTCCGAGCCGCGCCTCGAGCTCTCCCTCCAATATCGTGATCAGTTCGTCCGCCTCGTGCTGGTGCAGGGGAGCGCCGGCCCCAACTCCTACTACGCTGTACGACATGCTGCTGCTGGTCGTGCCGTCTCCCGGAACGGTGATGTCCCACTTGCGGTAGTTGGGGCGCCAGGGGACTTCCGCTACGTCGTCGTGGTTAACGATTGGCATGGCGTTACCTGCCCTTTCTTCCTCAGCTATCGACTTTAAGCGTGGTGTCTAGGAAGGAGATGGTGCGCTTCCAGGCGTCGTCCGCCGCATCCGGCCGGAAGCTGCCCCGCGTGTCGTTCATGAACGAGTGACCCGCTCCCGCATAGGAGTGCGTCTCGAAGCTCTTGCCGTGCGACTCGAGGGCGGCCTTCAGCTTCGGAACGCCCCTCGCTATCATCTTGTCGTCCTCGCCGTACATGAACAGCAGCGGACAGTTTAGCTCGGAAACCGAGTCTACGGGACTGGGGTTGCGCCCGTAGAAGACGACGCTCGTTTTGACCTGGTTCGAGGCGCACGCGAGCAGCAGCGAAAAGCCGCCTCCCATGCAGAAGCCCACGACTCCCACCCGGTCCCAGTTCACGCCGTTCATGCTCTGCAGGTGGGCCACCGCCCCCCGCAGGTCGCGCACTGCGCGCTGGTCCACCTTCAGTTTAACGAACGCCTTGAAGAGCTGCGTCATGCAGAAGCGCGCCGCTCCGCCGATTCGCGAGTACAGGTTGGGCGCCATCGCCGCGTAGCCCTCGTCCGCGAATCGCGTGGCGATGTCCCTGATGTTGTCGTTAAGCCCGTACATCTCGTGGATGACGATAAGGCCCGGGTGATTGCCTCCGTCCTCGGGCATGGCGACGAAGGCGTCCATCGTCGCGCCGTCGCCTCTGAACTTTACGCTGCTGGTTGTGGCCATCCGGCGAACTCCTCGCCACGGTATTGTACCTCCGCGGCCCGACTCACGTTAGCAGATTCTGGATTACGAGCGCAATCGCCGAACGAACCGGGGGGGCGCGCGGAGGCGAGATTGGACAACTCCCGCCTACGTGCTAGAATCGAAGGCGAGTTGCCCCCATTCTGACCTTCCCCCACAGGGGGAAGGGACTTTAGCGCTCCGGAGGTCTGACGTGCCACTCGTACCAAAAGTGATGAGCACCCAACACCCGGACAACGCGACGCCCGCTCCCTTCGCGGACGACGAGGGCGTGCTGAAGGGGGAAGGCGAGGTCGAGGAGGCGGTCGATGTGTTCGCCCTCGGCTGCGACGAGCAGATGTGGGACTCAGAGGGGAAGGAGGCCGACAACCAGGTCGTGCGCAAGCTGTTGATCGGCCACCCCGAGTTCTTCCAGGACGACAACAGGCTGGGCCGCGACATGGCGCTCACCCTGCGGGTCCCCAATCCCCGCATCGAGCAGGACATGCGTAAGTCCATGGTCGAGGCGCTGCAGAGTGTGCCCGCCGCCTGGGACGTCGCGCGCGGCTTCTACGGGGAACTGGACGACGCCCCCATACAGGAGGTCATCCTTCCGTTCACCACTTCGTCCGAGGAGCTCTCCCTCATCGAGGCATACTACCGCGACGTCATTGTGGGGCAGGAGGACAGGCCGATACTGGGCGAGCAAACCGTGAGGGACTGGATCGGCGAGTTCTACCCAAAGCGCATCCGGGTCATCCCCCTGATAGAAGACAGCGACCACCTCCTTTCCTGTGACCAGATAGTGGAGGAGTATCTGCACGACAGGGATGAGTCGTACCAGCGCGTGTTCCTGGCTCGCAGCGATCCCGCCCTGAACTACGGTATGGTGGGCGCGGAACTGATCCTGAAGGTGGGCTTGCTGCGGCTGCACCGCCTCGAACAGCGCCTCGGCGTGCCGCTGTACCCCATCATTGGAGCGGGCTCCGTGCCTTTCCGGGGCCACCTTACCCCGGTCAACGTGGAGCGGGCGTTCACAGAGTATCCCAGCGCGCAGACCTTAACGGTACAGTCCGCGTTCAAGTACGACTACGACAAACAGACCGTGCGGAACGGCATCGCGAAGATACTTGCGCATGACCGCACCGAGCCGACGCCCATCGACGAGGACCGCGCGCTCGACGTCATCGACAGGACGACCGAGGAGTACCAATCCCAGGTGCAGCGCCTGACCGACGTGATAGCCAGGGTATCCGCGCACGTTCCGAAGCGGCGCGAACGCAAGATGCACGTCGGCCTCTTTGGCTACGGCCGCTCCCTCGGCGGCGTGGGCGGCGTCACGCTGCCCCGCGCCATCGGCTTCGCCTCGGCGCTCTACTCCATCGGAGTGCCGCCCGAGCTGCTGGGACTTGCCGCCCTGTCGGAAGACGACATCGCGTTCGTGCGGGAGCACTACCCCAGCTTCGACGGCGACCTGCGAGCGTCGCTCAGATTCGCCAACGAGCGCCACGTGCGAGAGCTGATGGGGTACGACTACCTCCGCCTGCTCGTCCGCTTCACCGAGGAACTCGACAGGGTCCACGAGGGCCTGACCAGCGCGACGTTCGCCAGCCTGAGCCAGGACTACTCCTCGGGCGAGATTTCGCACTACATCCAGGAGGCCGCCCACCTGCGTCGCTTCCTGGGCTGAGCCGCTGGCGGCGAGAAGGCCCGCCGGAACGGAAAGACACCGACAGGCGACGGTGTGCGCTTGCCGTCGCTACCTCCGCTCGTGGGACCTTAACTCCGCGACCTCTTCTCTGAGAGCCTTCACCTCCCGCAACAGCTCCTCCACCTCTTCGTGGCCGTCTTGCTGCCGGATGAACATCCTGGCGAGATTCGCCGTCAGCGCGCCAAACAGCGCGATGCCCCCGACCATCAGCACCACGCCCCCGGCCCTGCCGGTCGTTGTGGCCGGCACCATATCGCCGTAGCCCACCGTAGTCACGGTCGTTAGCGCCCACCACAGGGTGTTTCCGAAAAGCGCCAGCGGCGAGTCCGTGCCGCGCTCCGCGGTCGTAACCACCGTAGAGACGATCAGTATCAGGCCCACGGCGTAGACCACCAGGTAGTCTACCTGCACCAGCTTCGCGATTCCGGCCAGCGCCCGTGATCCGTACAGGAAGGCACGCACCACGCGAAGGGGGCGGAAGAATGGCATTACCACTATCAGCACGTCGAGCCAGCGCCGCCTGAAGAATGCCACTCTGTTGGGAGAGATTACCGCCTTGACACACAGGTCTATCGCGAACACCGCCCACACCGCGATGTCCAGGTACAGAACTGTCCTCTCGGCGGCGGGAGTCAACTCCCACAACATCGACGCCGCGAGCAGCGGCACCATTGCGAACGCCAGCAGCAGCAGCGGAATCTCGGTAATGCGGTCGATACGCTCTAGCAGCGCCTCCCGCTCCTCCGAGCTGCCGAGACGTAGCATCCTGGCGATGTTCAGGTCGTCCTCCGTCTCTGGGCCAGCGGCCCCACTCGTGGTCTACCCGTCCGGGGCACCCGCCAACTCCGCGAGCGAGGCGAGGCCCGGCACAGTCAGATCGGGCCTCGCTTCGCTCCGCCGTGTGCCCCCTCCCCGGTCAGGGCGATTCACCCACACCGATGCTATGCCAAACTCGTTCGCGGGACCGATGTCGTGATGCAGACTCTCGGCGACGTGCAGCCAGTTCTCGCGCCGAACCCCCATGCGCTCCCGCGCCAGGTTGAATGTGGTAAGGCTGGGCTTGTAGGCCCGGGCCTGCTGCGAAGTGGTCACCGCGTGGAAACGCACGCCCAGGCGCTGGGCTGTTTGGAGAAACAGGTCGTTGTCGACGTTGGAAATTATCGCCAGCTTGAAACGCTCGCCCAGCGTCCGCAGGGCGTCGGCCACGTCAGGAAAGACGGGCCAATCGGGCAGTGAGTCCGAGAGGCAGGAGAGTTCGGACCTGTCAGGGTCGATGTTCATCTCCTCCGCCATCAGCCTCATCACCTCGTGCAGAACCCGCCGGTACTCCATGAATCCGGGCGTGGACTGCACCCTCGGCTCCACGTCCGCGAACAAGGCAAGAATCTCGGCCCGCGACTTGCGCACGCCGTGCGCGTCCGCCACACGGGCCACGGCAGAGGAAATGCCCGTCTCCCAGTCCACAAGCGTTCCGTAGCAGTCGAAGCTTATCCACTCGAAGCGGTTGAAGTCAGTTATCACAGCACCGTCCTGTCCGTTCATGAAATCTCGGCGAATCCGCCCGCGGCTATAGGCCTTTGCTTGCGCCGCGCAATATGGATACAATACGGCCCAAGATACACAGGCGAACCGGAAAGCGTCTAGCATAAGTTGGGCGCGGCATTGCCGGGTCGAAGACCGGCCGCGCGGCGCTGTTGCCTTGACGACTCAGTTTGGCTATGCTTCAAGAGAGGTGCGAAACATGGAACTATCCGAACGGATAAGATCTCTCCGCAAGGAGGCTCAGATGAGCCAGCGGGTCCTTGCAGAGAAGGTGAAGATCGACTTCACTTACCTTAGCAAGATCGAGAACCAGCGAGTGAAGCCGCCCAGCGAGAAGGTGCTCAAGAGCATCGCCTACGAACTCGCGGGAGAGCTCGGCCTGGACAAGCAGGAACTCGCCGACGAATTGACCATTCTGGGAGGCAAGGTTCCTTCCGACCTCGCCGGCACGCTGTTCAGGAATCCGCAGGCGGTGCATTTCCTACGCTCCATCGGCGACGATGTGAAGTCACCGGAGGAGTGGGACAGGCTCATAGAGATCAGCCGGTCCGGCGACTGATCAGGGACCCGGCGGAGGTCGCTCAAGTGAGTCTAAACGACAAGGTCTGCATTGTGACCGGCGGCGGCAGCGGCATAGGCCGGGCCTCCGCCCTGATGATGGCGGAAGAGGGCGCGGTGGTGATCGCCGTTGGCCGCACGGCGTCGAAAGTGGAGGCCGTAAGGGACGAGATACTCGCCAGCGGCGGCAAAGCCGAAGCGTACGGAGTCGACGTCGCCGACAAGCAGCGCGTCTTCGGCATGGTCGAGGAAGTGCTCGACAAACACGGCCGCGTGGACGTGCTCGTGAACAATGCGGGCCACAGCTCGCCCCGCAGGATGCTGCTGACCACCACTCCCGAGGACCTGCGCAGCGTCTACGACAGCAATCTCGTCGGTTCGGTGTTCTGCACCCAGGCCGTGGTACCCTCAATGGCCGCGGCGGGCGAAGGCACCGTAATCAACGTGTCCTCCATGGCCGGGCTCAGTGGCAGTCCCCTGGCCGGCATGAGCTACAGCGCCGCCAAGGCCGCCGTCATCAACTTCACCGCGTTCCTCAACAACGAGTACCGCAACTCCGGCATAAGGTTCAGCGTCGTGATCCCCGGAGAGGTCGACACCCCGATCCTGGACGGCCGCCCGGTCGTCCCCTCCGCCGAGGCGCGAAGCACGATGGTGACCGCCGAAGACACCGCGGAGGCGATCACCCTCATCGCACGCCTGCCCCAGCGCGCCGCCATCCCCGAGCTCGTCATCCGCCCCACGTGGCTCAGGGACACCAGCGCCGAGGTGAACGTCGCCTGAGCGGCGGCCAGCCGCGACCTCGATGCCGTCGTTCCGGCCCCCGGGCCGGAACCCAGGTTAGCCGGGAGGAGCGCCGTGTCGACCCCACATCAGCGAATCGGGGGCATCTCCGGAGAGGCCGTAGCCAAGGCCACCGGCCGGGACTGGGACGAGTGGCTGGATTTGCTCGACGGACTCGGCGCCCGTCAAATGACGCACAAACAGATAGTCGGCGTCCTGGCAACTGAAGGCAAACTCTCCAGCGGCTGGTGGCAGCAGATGGTCACCGTGGGCTACGAGCAGGCCAGGGGACTGCGGAAAGTGGGCCAGACCGCGGACGCCGGCTACCAGATTGGCGTGCAGAAGACCCTCCCCATACCCCATGAGCTCGCTTGGGACCTGCTCGTCGCCGGCCCCGGCAGAGACATCTGGCTCGGCGAGACCCAGCCTCTAGACCTGCGCAAGGGCCAGGAGTACGTCACCTCCAACGGCGCAATCGGAGAAATCCGTTCCGTGGCGCCGGGGCAGAGGCTTCGCCTGACCTGGGCCCATCCCGATCTGTCCAGGCCGTCCACGCTGCAGTTGTACCTCGTCCCTTCCGGCGAAAAGACCTCCGTCCGCTTCCACCAGGAGAAGCTGTCCAGCCAGGACGAGCGCGAGCTTATGCGCAGGCACTGGCGAGAGGTGCTGCGGCAGCTACAGGACCTGCTGTAGATCGAACGACACTCCCGGCGAAGATGCCGCGCCCGCCCTCAGCCCGCCCTGAGCCTGCCGAAGGGTCAGAAGCTCGGCTTCACCGGATACGGCGTCAACTGGAGCTCGTGCGTCCAGCAGGACTTGTCCTGCGTGTACAGGTAGTAGAATGCCTCCGCTATCTTCACCGGGTTTATCAGCAGTTCCGGGTTCTGCTGCGCTCGCGGCATCGCCCTCGTTCCCGGTGAGTCGATCGTGCCGTCGATGACCACGTTCGCGACGTGCACCCCGTACTCCGAGTATTCCTCCGTCAGGGCCTGCGCCAGCGTACGCATCAAAACCCTCGGGTAGTACAGCGACTGGCCGGTGTAGCGCTTTCTGCCCCGCAGCGAGGACGCGTTGTTGGAGAACAGGATAGTGCCGTCGCCGCGCTCGCGCATGGCGGGCAGCACCTCCTGGACAACCAGGAACGGGCCGCTGCTGGAGATGTGCTGCGCCGTCTCCAGCATCTCGAACGGGATGTGCTCCAGCAGTTCCTTTTCCGGCGGGAGATCGCGCCCCTCGATGTAGCCCGCGTTGTACACCAGCACGTCCGGCTCGCCCGCCTGTTCCCGGATCTGGGCGAATGCGCTCGATATGGACTCGCGCGAGGAGAGATCCAGCTCGACGATGATGCTCTCGCCGCCCTGCTCGCCGATGGCCGCCTGAAGCGGGGCGGCATTCCCGGCGTTGCGGGTGGTCAGCACCGTCAGGAAGCCCTCTTGCGCGAACTTCTGGGCGATAGCGCCTCCCACGCCCCAGCGCACGCCGACGGGCAGATCGCTATCGTCGACGTCGCCGCCGTGAATCAGCCGCGTGTTGCGCCCATCCGACTGCCACTTGGAAGTCGCCCCAATCACCACGGCAACGGGCCTATGCGAAGCGTTCATCCGAAATCCCTTCTCTCTGACGTCGTTTCAATGTTGTCGCGGACAACTCGACCGCGAGCCGATGTTACCCAATCACATCTGCCCGGGTCAAACCAACGAATCTCGCCTGTGCCACGCTGGAGAGTGGCCTCCACATCGGTTCCGGCGAAGCATTCGGCCAACGAGGTTCGGGACCCCCCTCGATTGTTGGCAGGAATGTCGTTACCTCCGCTTAGGATTGTCGAGGCTAATGACCGGACTGATTCAGCGACAGGACGTCGCCTGCGCCGCCGCCCGGAATCCCTCCGGGTCTTGCATACCCAGGATCAGTCCCTCTTCACTGATTACGCAAGCAGGCATCCGGCTTGGGGCGCCGAGGTGCCGCTCCAATTCTCCTATACTGTCGAGTTCTTGGAGTGCCTCCGCAACTGCTCTGACTTGCCGCGCGTCCAGAACATCATCCCCTGGGCAAGGTTCGATCAGCGACGGATAGATCTCCGCCAGTACGTGGCAACGTCCCTCTCCGAGCGTCTCGAACGGCCAAACCTGCGCGCTCCTACAACGACGCAACTCTTGCAGCGCGGCGATCCCGGTCAGCGCCTGCCCACCGACCGATCCCGCCCCAAAGAGCTTCCAGACTTCCTGCGCTCTCGGAACCATGCGCTCGGCGTATCGGAGGCTGGGCGGCAGATTTTCTCCCCAGCCGAACTGTGGTCTTAGCCTCGGGAGGCCCGGGATATCACGCTTCAGTCCGTTGCCCCAAAACGGCCCATCACCGCGGAATTGTGCATTCAGCTCAGCCGCTGCATCGAAGCGGTTGTTCTTGTTATCGGGACAGTCTTCTACGGCCTCGTCAATTCGCTTCCAGACGACCTCCCAGCCATCACGGCCCGTCAGCATCCGGGCTGTACCTTCGGGATAGCCGAACGGAAAGTCAAACCCGCACAGCAGCCGTCGGTTCTCCATTTTCGCTTTCTTCAGCAGCGTATTGATGCGATCCATCGCTTCCCGACGTGTGGCAGGGTTCTCCAATTCCACCAGTCCACGGTCATCACAGACGGCGATCCAAATGCTGTTTGCGCCACGCGCTCGCGTAGCTTTGGATGACCAATCGACCGCCACGTATCCGTTGAATAACGGCATGACTCCTCCAGTAAAGTTCCTTGGTGAGCGTTCACATCCACTCTCAGACGTATGCTTGTGGGCCGGCTGGGATTCGAACCCAGGACACTCGGATTAAAAGTCCGATGCTCTGACCGAACTGAGCTACCGGCCCACGCAATACGCCAAACGTCCGACTCCAATCCATCGACGTGGGCCGAACAATGGTATCCCCCGCCACCCCACGTGGCAAGCGCGAGCTACGCCGTCGACGATCCCAGCAGGTGCGACAACACCGCCATCCGCACATACAGCGCGTTCTCCGACTGGCGATAGAACGCCAGCCGGTCGTCCTGCACCTCGATCGGAAAGTCCCCGCTATGCTGCATCGGGTCCAGCACCACGCAGTGTGACTGCAACCGCGCCATGAACTCCGCGTCGATCCGCAGGTCCAGCACGCCGCGAGAGCGCAGCAGCCGCACGTGCGCCATCGTGCGCGGCCCGTTCAGGTAAATCGCGTCCGCCTCGCCCAGAGCCTCCACCGACTGCGCGGGCGCCATCGACACCCCGTTGCCCTCGCAGTACTCCACCAGCTTCGGGTCCACCCCGCCGCTCACCGGCATCATCAGCACCCGCACACCGTCGTACAGGCTCAGACCCCGCAGCAACGCGCTCACGTTGCGGTGCTCCAGCCGCCCCACCACCGCCACGGTAGCGCCGTCCACGCCTCCCAGCTCCCGTCGGAGAGTGTACAGGTCAGCCAGCGACTGCGTCGGGTGATCGTCCAGGCTGCCGCCGTTGATAACCGGAATAGCGTCCGCCCGCTCCGCCGTCTCCATCACGCCGGGTTCGCTGCTGCGCAACACCACAAGGTCCAAGCGCATGCTCGCTAGCAGTTTGATCGTATTGCCGATGTACCCCGGCGTCTGCACCGGAAAGAACTGCGACGCGTCTTCGGTGAGGTAAGCTGCTCCCCCCAGCAGGCCAATCGCTCGCTCGAACGACGTCCGAGTCAGGAAGCTCGGCTCGTAGAACAGGCAGTACAGCGAGCGCCCGGCAAGCGGCGCGCCCTCCTGTTGGCCGTTTCGCAGTTCGTCGCTCAGCGGAAACAGCTCCTCCTCGAGTAGACTCCTCTCAAGTTGCAGCGTGCTGATAAGGTGTCGAAACTTGGACATCCCTTCCTCCGGCTCCCGGGCAATGAAACTCGCCGCGGGGCGTGCAGGCACACATTATCGCACACAACCGCTCCTCACCGTCTTTCCCGCGAAAGCGGGAATCCAATGGTCCCTTCCCCCTCGCAGGGGGAAGGTTAGGATGGGGGTGGACACCTCCCATGTTGCGCCCGACTTCCGCTGGCGCATAAAATACCCCACGTCCACCACGACACCAATCCATGCCCCGGACGAAGGAGGTCGCAAGTGCTCGAGCGATTCAAGGTCAAGGAAGAAGACGCCGTCAGAGTCCGCGAGGAGCCACTCCGCCAGACCGTCACCGAGATCTTCAGCAAGATGGGAGTTCCGCAAGGGGACTGCTCGCTGGCGACCGACGTGCTCGTCACCTCGGACGTGCGCGGTGTGGACAGCCACGGTGTCTCCAACATGCTCCGCACCTACGTCCAGGGCTACAACGAGGGCAGCCTGAACCCGCGCCCCAACTGGCGCGTCCTGCGCGAGACGCCCGCCACCGCGAACATTGACTCCGACAGGGGACTCGGCATCATCGTCGTCCCCAAGGCCATGGAGATAGCCATCGAGAAAGCCTCTAAGGTCGGGGTCGGCATGGTCACCATCCGCAACTCCCGCCACCTCGGCATGGCGTCCTACCACGCCATGATGGCCCTCGAGCACGACATGATCGGCACCTGCATGACCTCCTGCCCGCCCGGCGTGCTTCCCACCTTCGGCGCCGAGCCAAGACTCGGCACCAACCCCATCGCGCTCGCCGCACCCGCGGACGAGGAGCCACCGTTCGTGTTTGACGCCGCCACCAGCACCGTCGCCGGCAACAAGCTCGGACTCGCCAGGCGGCTGGGCACCGACCTGCTGCCCGGCTGGGTCGCGGATGAGGAGGGCGTCCCCATCATGGACGAGGTCTCGCCCCCGGTTCCCGGCTACCAGGGCAGGGCGTCCTCATTCCTGGTGCCGCTCGGCAGCACGCGCGAACTCGGCTCGCACAAGGGCTACGGGCTCTCCTGCATCGTCGATATCCTAGGCGGCGTCCTCTCAGGCGGCGGCTACGGCGCAAATCCCGGCCGGCCAAACTTCGGCCACTACGTCGCCGCCTACAGCATCGAGGCGTTCATGGATACCCAGGAGTTCAAGCGCACCATGGACGAGTGGATTCGAATGCTGAAGACCACCCCACCCGCGTCCGGCCACGACCGCGTGCTGTATCCCGGTCAGCCCGAGGCCGAGGCCACCGAGGACCGCCGGCAGAACGGCATCCCCTTCCACCCCGAGGTCATCGACTGGTTCCGCGACATCTGCGGAGAGCTCTCCATCCCCTACGTTCTCACAGACGGGTAGGGGGATAGTCGCGAGAGTCCCCTCTCCCTCGACGGGAGAGGGTCAGGGTGAGGGTGAAAGTCCCTTCCCCCTCGCAGGGGGAAGGTTAGGATGGGGGTGAAGATCCGCCCCCTACAAGTACCTGTCGAAAAAGTCCGAAATCGCCGAGACCGTCGTGAGTCGGTTGCCGCGCTTGACGAACCCGTGCCCCTCGTCCTCGAATCGCACGTACTCCACCACCTTGCCCTGCGATTGGAGTGCCTCCACGATCTGCTCGGTCTCGCTAATCGGCACCCGCGGGTCCGTCGCCCCGTGCAGCACGAGAAGCGGCGCGGTGATCCGGTCCACGTAGTGGATCGGCGAAATCTCCCGCAGAAAGTCCCCGTCGTCCTCCAGGTTGCCGTACTCCGACTCCCGCAGTTTGCGCCGGTACGAGCTCGTGTTCTCCAGGAACGTCTCGAAGTTGGCGATGCCGTACAGCTCCACCGCCGCGGCCCACAGGTCCGGGTAGCTGGTGATCGCCGCCAGCACCATGAACCCTCCGTAGCTGCCGCCCATCACCGCTACGCGGTTGGGGTCCGCCCAACCCGAGTCCCGCAGCCAATTCCACGCCGACTCCAGGTCCCGCACCGAGTCCATGCGCTTGCGCACGTCGTCCAGGTGGATGTAGGTGCGCCCGTAGCCCGAGCTTCCCCGCACGTTGGGCGCCAGCACGCAGTAGCCCCGCGAAACAAAGTACTGGTACTGCGCGTTGAACGCTGGCCGCTCCTGCCCCTCCGGCCCACCGTGAACGCTCATGATCACCGCGTTCGAGCCGTCCGCCTTAGCGCCCCGTGGCGCATACAGGAACGCCGGCACTTCCCGCCCGTCAAACGTCGGGAACTGCACAAGTTGCGGCTCCACGAACGACCCGCCGTCGATGCCCCCCGTGTCCGCGAACGTCAGTTGCCGCGCCTCGCCGGCATCCACGTCGTACAACCACACGTTCGCGTTGGACGCCACCCCGTTCGCCGTCAGCGCCAGCGTCGAGCCGTCCGGCGACCACTCGACCGCTGCGGGACCGCGCGGGTTCTGCAGCGTGCCCGTCGGCAGCCCCTCCACCGCAGTCTCGCTCTGCGACTCAAGGTCGCGCACGAACAACCGGCTGTACCCGGCCTCGTCCGCCACGTACGCGATCCGCCCGCCATCCGGCGACAGCGAGGCCGCCTCCACGTCCCACGGCGGCTCCGCCAACGTCGCTATCTCGCCGCTCGCCGCGTCCATCCACGCCAGCGCCGAGAACTCGCGGTCCCTGTTCGTCGTCAGGTACACGCCCTTGCCCTTGCTGTCCCACGACAGCGATCCGTAGGAGGCCAGTTCTCCGTCGGGGGACAGAGACCGTGCCTCTCCGGTCGTAACGTCCACCAGCGTCAGGTCGTTGTACCGCGACGTGAGGTCCCGGCTCACGACCAGCGCCGACCCGTCCGGCGTCCACGCCGCCACCGAGTTCGAACCGTCGTTCTGGTACACGATCCGCGCCGACCCGTCCGGCACCCCCATCACGTACACATCGAAGTGCGCAGGGTGCCGCTCGTTGCTCGCGAACGCGATGGACGACCCGTCCGGCGACCAGCCGCCGAAGATGTGCATCACCCCCGGCGAGTCCGTCAGCGCCCGCACTTCGCCGCCGTCGTCCAGGTCGATCAGATAGAGCTGGTGCCGCTCGCTGCCGCCCTCGTCCATCGCGAACAGCAACCTGTTTCCGGTGGGACACCACGACACGAGGCTCACGCGCTCGCCAAAGTAAGTGAGCTGCCGGGGCCACCCGCCCTCGGCGTCGATGAGCCACACCTGCGGGACGCCCGTCACATCCATCAGGAAGGCAATCCGCTCGCCCGGTGGGTCGAACGACGGCGCGTAGGCGCTGCGAATGTTCAGATAGCTGTCGAAGGCCCCGTTGGACTGTGGCATGTTTCCTCCTCGGCGCGCGGTGTGATGCCGCCGTTCTGATTTCGAGCGAATGTGGGGACGTTGCTGGACGTGACGCCTAACCGAACGGCGACGGCATCATCCCCACCGGCACCTCGATCAACGTCGGCGCGTCGTTCGCCTCCAGCGTCTCGCCTAGCGCCTGCCGCAGCTCGTCCGGCCCGTCCACGCGCAGCCCGCGCGCGCCGTAGGCCTCCGCCAGCCGCACGAAGTCCGGGTTGTGCAGCTTGGCGCCAATGTCCCGCCCCTCGAACCGCGTCTGCTGGTCGCGCAACACGTTGCCGAATGCGTTGTCGTTAAACACCACCACGACCGCGTTGATCTTGTGCTGCACCGCCGTCGCCAGTTCCTGCGAGTTGAACAGGAACCCGCCGTCCCCCGAAACCGCGACCACCGCCTTCTCCGAACAGGCGACCTTGGCCCCTAGAGCGGTGGGGAAGGCGAACCCCAGGTTGCCGTAGTAGGACGAGGTTATGTACGTGCCCGGCTCGTACACCGGATAGTAGACGCGGCTGTAGTAGCCGATCTGCGTCATGCCCGACACGAAAATGCCATCGTCCGGTATGGCGTCGCGGATGGCCTGCACGTAGGACGCCTGCGGCTCCATCTTTGCCAGCGAGCTCCGCCGATCCTCCTTTACCGCCTCCATCTCCACTTCCCGGCTCGCCCGCCTCGGCATCCTCGCGGCAACCAGGCCGTGAATCGCCTCCAGCGTCAGCCTGGCATCGCCCACCACGCCAACGGTGTTATCGTAATTGCGCCCGATCTCCTCCTCGTCGATGTCGATCTGGAGGACTCTCTGGTCTGTCAGGAACTGCGGCGTGGCCAGCCGCGTTCCCACCGCGATCACCAGGTCCGACTCCTGGAGCTTGGTCTGGAACGGATCGTTGCGAATCTGCAACCCACCCATCGACAGGTAGTGCCGGTCCGAAATCGCGCCCTTGCCCTCGCTCGTCGCCACAACCGGCGCCTGCAGGTGCTCCGCCAGCGCCAGCAGCGCGTCGGACGCACCCGACGACACCGCGCCGCCGCCAACCCAGAACACTGGGTTTGCCGACGCGCCGATTATCTCGGCCGCTTTCCGCACGCTGTCGGCGTCGGCGGCCGCACGCCGCACGTTTACCGGCTCCAGTATCTCGACCTCGTCCACTTCCTCCAGCGTCTCAGGAGGAATCTCGATCTCCACCGGCCGTGGCCGTCCCGTCTTGAGCTGGAAGAACGCCTCGTGCACTGCCCCTGCAACGTCCTTAGCGTCCAGGATGCGCTGGCTCCACTTGGTCACCGGCCTGATGGTGTCCATCTGGTCGTGAACCTCGTGCAACACGCCCCGCTCCACGCCGATCAGCTCCTTCTGCACCTGCCCCGCGACCACCAGTATCGGCGAAGAAGCCGAGTAGGCCGTGCCGATGCCCGCCGAGGCATTCTGCAAGCCCGGGCCGGGCACCACCAGCGCCGTGCCGATGCCGCCGCCCGCGCGGGCGTAGCCGTCCGCCATGTACGTCGTGGCCTGCTCGTGCCGCGTGGTGATAAACCGTATCTCTGGCACCTCGTACAGCCCGTCCATCGCGTGGTAAAGCTGCACACCCGGCAGCCCGAAGATCACACGCACACCCTCCTCGTACAGCGCGCGCGCTAGGGCCTGGCCTCCCGTCAGCTTAGGCATATTTCTGAATTACCCCTCTCTACAAAATGGAGCCGGATCCTGTTCGGCCCCGTCATAGTCTCGTCGACGTAACACTCGACGGCCTCGCTAACGTTAAGGCGCAACTCTTCTACTGTACCGCCCTGCGTGTGAATCCCGAATCCGAGAGCACTGGCCGAGAAACCGCCGTCAACTTCGTCGGAACTGACCTCAAGGGTGATCTCAAACATGCCGTTGGGCACTTCGACGATCTCCGGATTAGTCATGCGACAACATCAGATCCGACAGTGCCTTCCCCGTGAGCTTCATGTAAAGCGCGTCCGGGCACAGTTCCAAGTCATCGTCCCAAGCGATTGCGTCGTAATCGGTAAGGTGCACGCGCTCGAAGTACGCCGCGTCGTCCCAAGCCTTGAACACCCCTTTACCGACGAGATGGGACAGGTCAACCTCGCCCTCCTCGCCATCGGAATAGCGGAGCCAGATTCGGTAACCCTCTCGCGGCTTCACTGCCACAGGACGAATATCGGTGTCTTCCGAAACCGTCTGCTGCTCTTCGTCGCTCCCACTTGTAACCCGATCCACCATCTATCTGCCCACTCGCACGCCTACCGCGCCCTCACCGCCTCGTAGTCGGCCCGCGCCCGCGTCATCGCCGCCTTCCGCGCCTCCGCCAGCTCCACCTTCTTGTGCTCCGACCACTGCTGCGAGCGGTCCAGGCTCGCGATGGATCCCTGGAAGTGCGGCATCACGTACCGAGCCACCAGCTCGTAGCTATGGCGCACCTGCTCGCGAGTACCCCACTCCGTCGCCTGGATCAGGAAGCCGCCGAATCCACCGCTCTCCTCGTCCAGCTTGTTGATGGTGGCGATCAGGTCGTCTGGCGTTCCCACGCACCACGCGCCGTGCTCGGTCATAACGTCGATGATCTTGTCACGGTCGCTGGTGTTGTTAACCTCGATTGCCAGGTCGTGGCCCAGGGTCTTCACGAAGTAATCGTACTGGTAGCGCCCCGCGTTCACCCGCGCCTGCTCTATCGCCTCTTTCTTGGACTCCGCCAGGTGCACGTGCATCACCACGCGCCACTCGTTGCGGTCCATCACGTTGCCATGCCGCTCCGCCGTCTCCTCCGCGATGCTCCAGAACTGCGACAGGTTCGACGCTATTTCGGCGTCCCGGGTAACGCTCACCGACAGCACCCCCGCGCCGTGCTTCCCCGCCAGCACCATGCCGGACGGCGACTGCGCCGCCGCCACCGCGATGGGGAAGTGCGGCTTGGTGTACGGCCGCAGGTGAAGCTGCGCCTCAACCAGGTTGAACCACTCCGCCTCGTAGGTCACCGGCTCGGTGTCCCTCAGCAGCTGCATGATGATCGTCATCGACTCGTCCATGCGCCGCCGCTGCACCACCGGGTCTATCCCCAGCATCGCCGCGTCGGTCGACAGCGCGCCCGGACCGACGCCCATCATCGCGCGTCCCCGCGTCAGATGGTCCAGCAGCACCATCCGGTTGGCCACCATGAGCGGGTTGTGGTAGGGTAGGCTTATCACGCCCGTCCCCAGCTTGATGTTGCGCGTGCGCTCCGCAGCAGTCGCCATGAATATCTCCGGCGACGCTATGATCTCCCATCCCGCGCTGTGGTGCTCGCCGATCCACGCCTCGTCGAAGCCCAGGTAGTCCAGCCACTGGATCGTCTCCAGGTCTCGCTCCAGCGAGAGGGTGGGGTTCTCGCCCTTCCAGTGAAAGGGCGCCATGAATATGCCAAATTTCATGCGTTCGGGAAGTGCCATGGCTCAATCCTTTGCGATTCGGCCGCTTGGTTGGTTGCCGCCCGATTCTAGCACGCCCATGTTGGGCGGGCAACTTTGACAGCGGCCATCGTCCCGACTTCCACGCTTGACCTTCACCACCATCAATCGTACTCTTTCCCACAACCCGCTGACCACAGAACTATGGAGGCCCACCATGCCGTTCGGAGGAAATGACTGGCTTGCCCTCACGCAAGAGGAAACCCTGGAGCCCAACCTACCCATCTGCGATCCGCACCACCACTTCTGGGACTTTCGCTCGGAGCGGATACCCTACCAGCGCTATCTGCTCCACGAGCTCGCCGACGACGTGAACAGCGGCCACAACGTCCGCTCCACGGTGTTCGTCGAGGCCCGCGCCATGTACCGCTCGACCGGCCCGGAGGAGATGCGGCCCGTGGGTGAGGTCGAGTTCGTGCAGGGCCTCGCCGCCGCCAGCGCGAGCGGAATCTACGGCCCAACGCGCGCCGCGGCATCCATCGTGGGCCACGCCAACCTCAACCTGGGCGACCGCGTCGAGCCCGTGCTGGAGGCGCTGCAGACCGCCAGCCCCAACCGCTTCCGCGGCATTCGCCACTCCGTTACGTGGGACCCCCATCCCGAAGTGGAGGTGACCGCCGCCCATCGCCAGCAGGGCCAGCTTCTGAGCGACGAGTTCCGCGCTGGAGCCCGAGTCCTCGCCAGGATGGGCATGTCCCTGGAGGGATGGCTGTACTTCCCCCAGCTACCCGAGCTCGCGGACTTCGCCAAGGCCGTGCCCGACCTCACCATCATCCTCAACCACATCGGCGGCCTGCTCAGGGTCGGGCCATACGCCAACAACGACGAGGAGGTTCTCGCCACCTGGCGCAGCGGAATCGCGGCCGTCGCCGAGTGCCCCAACGTCGTCGTCAAGCTGGGTGGCATTGGCATGCCACGCACCGGCTTCGACTGGCACGACCGGACCCGCCCCGCAGGGTCCGAAGAGCTCGCCGAATCCATGGCCCCGTTCATGCACTACTGCATCGAGCAGTTCGGCCCCGACCGCAGCATGTTCGAGAGCAACTTCCCCGTCGACAAGGTGTCGTACTCGTACAACGTCCTGTACAACGCCTTCAAGCGGCTATCCAGCGGCTACTCCGCAAGCGAACGCGCCGCCATGTTCCACGACACGGCGGCGCGAATCTACAGGGTAGAAATAGACTAGAAGAACAGATTGCGCAGGGCAGGGCCATCCCCGTAAGGCATCATTCCCCTCTCCCAAGACTGGGAGAGGGCTAGGGTGAGGTTGAAGGCTACCGCTGTCCCCCTCTCCCAAGACTGGGAGAGGGTTAGGGTGAGGGTTGAATGCCCCCGGCCCACTCAGTCCGCGGCCGCCTCGGCCTCCGCGTACCACTCCGGCCCCTCTTCGCCCGGCTCAGGCGTCGGCACGCCGCCATGCAGCGACCACGAGGCGCGACCTTCCGTGATCTTCCCGCCTATCTTCTCGACAGGCACGCCCGTGATCTCGCTGAACGCCACCTTGATGTCGCCCAGCATACGGCCCTTGAGCGATTCCGGCCGACCGGCGCGGTTCCCGCCGTCGATGTAGTACTCCTCAGCGAACTCCGACTCGTCCTCCGAGAAGATTACCTGCACGAAAGACCTCGGCGCGCCGGTCGTGCCGGTGTGAATGTCGGTAAACGTGCGAGCTATCTCGAACCGCTTCTCCAGCGACACCGACCCCTTTGGAACGCTGCACCTGTACATCGGCATGGTCTTGTCCTCCTAATCCGTCATTCCCGCGAAAGCGGGAATCCAGTGGGGCGGCGGGCTGCCTCAGGCACCCCGGTCCCGCGCCGAAACGTTCACCTCTTCGTCGGGACAGCCGGTGATCTCCACCCACGCCTCATGTATCCGTCGCATGAACGCGATGCGCGCCTCCTGGTCCAGCCCCGGATCGATGGTTCCCCGAACGGACGACAGCTTCGAAAGCTCGCCCGCCCGGAACCCGTAACCGTGCGGAATCTCCACGAACTCCACCGTCACGTCCTCCGGCGCGCCTCCCAGCGCGTCGGCGCTCACCCGCGCCAGCTCCGACGCCAGCCTGGGGCGTAGCTCCTCCGGCACGCAACCCTCTTGAACAGTACACCTGAATTCGATCATCGCTCGAAGCGCCGCCCCCTATCTTACATTGCGCCTACCCTACCACAGCCCCCACGTGATGGCCAACGCGCCGAGCGTAGCGCCACCCACAGAGTGCCAAGAGTCACGCCTCATCACCCAACGAATGAAATCATGGCGTCACCCCATACCAGCGATTGATCAGTTCTTTGACAGCGGCGCGGTTCTCTTCCGAGGCATAGGTCGTGAAGGCTTCCATCACACGGCAGTAAGTCGTTGTGTCACCTCTGCACGCCGGGACGCTGTACAGCATGTGGAGGTGCCATCTTCGGAACGCCAGGCGGAAGTTGACTTCATCCATAGTGCGATAAAGATCGCGATAGAACCGTTGACCTATGTCGTGCCAGCACCTCGGTCCGCTGAGTGGTAGCCGTTCGACCTCAGGGATGTTGAGATCGCATTCGTCCCCCGGTTCTACGCCCAAAGTGATTTCCTCGCCCAAATGCGTAAGAAAACTAGCCGCTCCTTCATGGACCCACTGGTAATTGACTCCAATGCGCGTCCAGCCCACGGATGGCCAATCCCAGTAGTAGTGCGCCGTTGCCTGCGCCACGGATGTGTTCAGTTGTTCGGGACTCCAGGGTCCCGAGAGGTAGACATACCGATCACGGTGGGATGCGGACCATGGCCCGCCCAAGTCGATTCTATACACGACCTGACGCTGCGGAAATGGAAAGCCCATGGTCGCCTCGATTCTGCGTACGACCTGTTCCAATGTGTCCATGGTGCCGTCGAACCCCGGACTGTTCCAGATAATGGTCAACTCCACTGTTCCGGCCAGGGGCAGGGTGATGGTTCGGTTCTCTATGATGACCGCGTCGGGGTCAAGACTGCTGGCATCGTCTGGCTTACGGACTGTGGCAAGAATCGAGGCTTCCCCATCGGAAATGCCGTCGTTGAGGGCGGGATGGTCCACAACCCACCTAAAGACCTCCGGCGGGTCGAAAGAGAGTTCGCTGGTGGCAAGACCCCACAGCGCAGCATAGTTGCGGCCTTCAACAACCCACGGCTCCTCGATGAACTTTGCCAGGTGCCCCTCATCCGCCAGTTTGATCAACCCTCTGGCCGCCCAGTATTCCTCTTTCCCCTCAAAGCCGTCTGCGATCCATCGCATGTCCTCTATCTGCGCCGCAAGTTCTGGTTTCCGCACTCGAAGATTACTAATGTCTTGCCGAAACCTTTTGCCATAATCCTCATTCGACGCTGATATTGCCAACGCGAAGTCTTCCCTGATAGGCGGCAGTGGAGCAGGAGTCGGCGTCGCCGTGGGCGTCGCAGTCACCGTCGCCGTGGGCGTCGCAGTCACCGTCGCCGTGGGCATCGCGGTCGCCGTCGGTGTGGGCGTCGCGGTCGCCGTCGGCGTGGGCGTCCCCGTACACGCCGCAATCAGCACCACTCCGAGCGTCGCCAGATAGTAGCAAGGCGACCGAAGTTTGTTCACTTTCCCACTTAGCTGAGCCAGTTGTCCACCTTGTCCGCCATTGCTCTCATTGGCGCACCCATCCTATTCTTCCCTGACCATCGCCGCCACCCGGTCCAGCCGCATGAACTCCACCCCCGGAAAACTCCGCATGTGACGGACCAGCCTGTCCAGCATCCGTATCCGCCCCGGCCTCCCGATGATCCACGGGTGCATCGTAAGCACGAACGCGCGCCCGTACTCATACGCGCCCTCGAATCCGCTGGACCACACCTGGTACACGTGCTCCGGACTCGCCATCGGGCTGCGCGCCCCCAGCGCCGGCGCGTAGCTGAAGTAAGGCGCGTCGTCCCATTCCCAGTGCACCGGAATCTCTACGATGTCGCCCCCGTCCGCGTCCACGATGTACGGGATGTCGTTCCCCATCAGGCTCGAGTCATACTCGAACCCGTGCTTGAGCAGAAGCGGCAGGGAGTACTCGCTCAGTTCCCAGCTCGGCGACCTGTATCCCACCGGCCGCTCGCCCGTTATTCGCTCGATGATCTCGATGCCCCGCACCAGCACCTCCTCCTCTTTGTCCGGCGTCATAGTGGCCGGAGGCTCATGCATGTACCCGTGGTGCGCCACCTCGTGCCCCGCCTCCCGTATGTCCAGCAGAAGCTGCTCGTGCGTCTCGGCCACGTATCCCGGCACGTAGAAGCTCGCCTCGATTCCATGACGTCCCAGCATCTCGATCACCCGGGGCGTCCCGACGCTCGGACCGTACTCGCGCATCGACATGAAGCTGGGCAGACGCGCCGTGTCCGGGTTCTGGTACAGCGCCCCCGACACGCCGTCGACGTCGAACCCAAGCATCACCACGCACCTCGTGTCCCCCGGCCAGATACCGCTCATGGTCTTAGCTCCTTTCCGAATTGTCCCTTCCCCCGTTCAGCCAACCAGTCCCAATCTTCTCACACGCCACAAACCCTGTCACACCGCGCGTGCCCCATGCCCGCCGAACGCGCCTCGCACCTTCCCGCCCACGTCCCATGCCCCGCCGAACGCGCCCAACGCCTGCCCACACGCGTCCCATGCCTGCGCCGCCCACGCCCCATGCCTGCGCCGCCCACGCCCCATGCCTGCGCCGCTCACGCCCCATGTTTTCCCGCCCACGCTCAATGCGCCACACCGAGCGAAGGCGAGGATCCTTTAGCCGGCGCCGTCAATACCCCTGAAACTTCCCGGCCGCGCCGGGTACGAAGCCTCAGTCTCCACTGTCTCACGCTGGACTCCGCCTGCCGAGCCTGTATCAGCTTAGTCGGTACGTGGGATGTGCAAGGTTTCGGAGCGAGCGTACCCACGGTCGGGAGCTGTGCGGGCCGCATGTTGCGGGCAGGTGCATATCGAGCCATTCGGCGGACGGTGTTTTGAACGCGGCCTGGCGATGGTCGTGGGAGGAATGGACCGTTTCGGATCGAACACGACGGCGTCGGCGATGGCAGAAGCGCGACAGTTCGTCATTGTGCCTCGCCTGGATCACTTTGGCCATACGCTGTGCTCCTCGTACAGTCC
>DAOUJZ010000011.1:0-7116 GCA_034421955.1 Dehalococcoidia bacterium
AACCACAAGAACGCCCCCAACGAGAACTGGGGACGCGAACTGCTCGAACTGTTCTCCCTCGGCGTGGGCAACTACACCGAGACCGACGTGTTCGAGTGCTCCCGCGCCTTCACGGGCTGGACCATCTCGGCGAAGATGCCGCGGTATCCGTATGGTAGGCATCCGTGGTCGTTCGAGTTCCGGCCCGAGGACCACGACTTCAGCGAGAAGACGTTCCTGGGACAGACCGGCAACTTCGACGGCGGGGACATCATCGACATCATCCTCCAGCAGGAGGCGTGCCCTCGCTTCATCTCCCGACACCTGTACAACTTCTTCGTCGCCGACGAGCCGCAGGTGCCCGCCTGGGATATCGAGGAGCCGAGAGACCCCGAGGCCATCAAGCTGCTCTCCAAGGTGTTCGTCGACTCCGGCTTCGAGATGAAGCCTGTGCTCAGGACGCTTTTCAACTCCGACTTCTTCAAGGATGCGATGTACCAGAAGGTCAAGAGCCCCGTCGAAGTCGTCGTCGGCACCCTCAGGCTGACGAAGGACGGATTGGGCGTGGACCCGAGGCTGGAGGCGCTCTCCAAGGAGCCCGGCTACATGGGTCAGGAGATTCTCGATCCGCCGAGCGTGGAGGGCTGGCACACCGGCAAGGAGTGGATCAACAGCGGTTCGCTGGTCAAGCGCGTGAACTTCGTGGCCGACCGGGTGAACGACGTTGACCTTCCGGGCGTGCAGAGCATGATCCGGCGAATTGCCGGCTCCAACGGGCAGTCGATGAGCGCCGAGGCGTTGGTCGACCACTGCCTGGACCTGATGGGTCCGATAGAGGTCGCCGAGTCGACGCGGACGGAGCTGGTGACGAACGTTGAGTCCGAGGGCGATATCTCCTGGGCGACGGACGCGGACTACGCGAAGTCGTCGAGGCGCGTGGGCGAGACGCTGGCGCTCATCGCCGCCACCAGGGAGTACCAGTTCGGCTAGAACGATCCGCTAAGGACACAGAAGAGGAGTGGCGCGCCGGCCCGTGATGCGGGTCGGGCGCTCAAGGGCAGGCCCCGGGCGGCCGGCCGCGCCGCACGGCGGGGCGAGACCGACCGCGGCCTGCACTCATATCGGGAGGATTTGACATGCTTACTACAACTGTTGCCGGCAGGACCTGGAGCTTCAGCCACGCCGTGGGCCGCAATGCCGCCGCGGGCAACGGGTTCACGCAACCCGTGGCTGTAGCCACCGCGCCGGAGGGGGTGCTCTACGTGCTCAGCCGGGGCCAGGAAGGGGCCGGCGGCGTGGTGGCGCCCAACAAGCGAATCGGCAAGCTCACCATCGACCAGCAGTTCATAGGCGACTTTGGACGAGAGCAGTTCGTCTGGCCGGTAGGCCTGGCGGTCGACGGCGAGGGCAACCTGTACTGCTCGGACGAGCATTCCAACTCCATCGTGGTTTTCGACGAGGACGGCCAGACGGTCGGCCAGTGGGGCGAGATGGGCAGCGAAGAGGGCCAGTTGAGCGGACCCGCAGGGCTGGCGTTCGACGCGGACGACAACCTGTACGTGGTGGACGCGGGCAACAACAGGGTGCAGAAGTTCACGAAGGACGGGGCGTTCCTGTCCGCGTTCGGCTCTTCGGGCAGTGGGGACGGACAGCTCTCCAAGCCGTGGGGCATCTCCCTGGACGGCGATGGAAACGTGTATGTGGTCGACTGGGGCAATGACAGGGTGCAGAAGTTCAGCGCGGACGGCGAGTTCCTGCTGAGCTTCGGCGGCGGCGGGCGCGCGGACGGCGGCGAGCTGGATCATCCGTCCGACGTGGCGGTGGACTCCGAGGGCGACGTGTACGTGGTCGACTGGGGCAACCTGCGCGTGCAGATCTTCGCCCCGGAGGGCGACGTGATAACGGCGCTGTACGGCGACGCCACCGAGTTTTCGAACTGGGCGAAGGAGGTCGTCGAGGCGAACCCGGACGTCACGAAGGCCTACAGGCGCGTGGAGGACATCACGCCGATGGGGCGCTTCAACCGTCCCGTAGGAATCGCCGTCGACGAGCAAGACCGCATCATCGTCACGGACAGCACGCGGGGCCGCTTGCAGGTGTACGTCAAAGAGAAGGACTACATGGATCCGCAGTTCAACTTGTAGGGGGAGTTGCGTAGAACGAGATGGGGTACATTTACGTCGACGTGGAAGTCTCCCACGTTTCCAGCCCGGACGTCACCGAGAACGTCACTGTACTGGTAGACACGGGCGCCATCTTGAGCGTGTTGCCAGCAAGCATGTTGGACCGGCTGGGGGTCATGCGCGAGGGCAGGCGTCGCTTCCTCGGATTCGGAGGCCAGGTGGCCCGCGACACAGGATTCGTGCGGATGCGCTACGAGGGAACCGCGACGGGAGTAAACGTCGTGTTTGGTGCGGAAGACGATCCGCCAATCATGGGCGTGACCGCGCTAGAGTCGCTCGGCTACGAGGCGGATCCGGTGAACGGCAGACTGAACCGGGTTGATTTGCTGATGCTGTGAGCCGGCGGACCCTACTTGAAGGCGGGCAGAACCTCCTCGGCGAAGGCCTGGAGCGCCTCGAAGTTGAAGGGCGCGCGGAGCGCGATGTTCAGTCCCTCCGCGCCTGCCTCGGCGTACTCGCCCAGGCGGTCGACGACCTCGCTCGCCGTGCCGAATAGCTGGCCGCCCGCCTGCTCTTCTGCGCGCTCGCCATACTGCGCGTTGTAGCGTGCGCGCTCGCTTTCGGCGTCTGCGGCTGACGTCCCCATCCAGAATCCGACGTTCACGGATCGGGACAGTTCTGCCGGATCGCGGTCCTCTACGTCGCACCAGCGGTCCAGCACACCTATCTTGTGCGCGTACTCCTCAGGCGAGATGTAGGGTACGTTCCAGCCGTCTGCGTAGCGCGCCGCGATCCGCAGCGTGCGCCGCTCGCCGCGCCCGCCGACCCAGACGCGCGGCGAGCGCTGCACCGGCATCGGGAAGCAGTTGGCGTCTTCAAGCTGGAAGTGCTTGCCCTGGAAGGTTACCGACCCTTCCGTCAGAAGCGTCTTGATAATTTGCACGCCCTCCTCCATCACGTCCATGCGGTCGCGGACGGGCAGGAAGGGAATGCCGAACGTGGTGTGCTCCAGTTCGTACCAGCCGGCGCCCAGACCCAGCTCGAGCCGGCCGCCGCTCACGTGGTCTACGGTCGCAGCCGCCTTGGCGAGCACCGCCGGGTAGCGGTAGGCCATGCCGAACACCAGCGAGCCGACGCGGACGTTGGTCGTTTCGGCGGCAAGGGCGCTCATGATGGCTACGCCCTCGAAGCAGTCTCCCTTGGAGTCCCGCATCGGCTGCTCGTAGAAGTGGTCCCAGATCGAGACCCAGTAGAACCCGGTAGAGTCGGCGAGCCGCCAAACGCGCCGCAGGTCGTCGTAGCTGCACTCCTGCTGTCCGGTGTGGATTCCGAGTTTCAGTGTCATCGAGCACCTCCGCACTTGTCGCGTGCAATATGGGGCAGCCAGCCTTCGGCTGTCGAAACTTCCTGGACCGGGATGAACTTGAACCCCGACAGTCCGGCGTAGTGACGGTCCACCTCGGTGTCGCCAACGTGGTAGTACTCGTCGGCGGCGAACCGCGCCTTCACTCCGTCGAGCCTGTGCTTCAGTGCGGTGAAGTCTACGCCGATGCCCTGATCCTCCCACATGCGCCGCTGCGAGCTGATTGGACGGTCGGAACAGCTCCCGACGATGTAGCCGTGCGCCATCACGTCTCTCACCATTCGCATGGTGATAACGCCGGGCGGGTTGCCGGTCTCGAGCGTGCCGTCTATGTCGAAGCTGATGAGCCTGTCCAAGCGGCCCTCCCAACTGTCGCGCCCGTTGATCCTTTTGGGCGTCTGGTCTGGGGACAAGCTACATCACGCGCGGTCGCATGGCAACCCGTGGGAAGCAGGACGGGACGCCGGTTTCGACTTGAATGTCGGGTTGAGTGTGTACAACATCAGGAGCGAATTTCCATTTGACACATATTTCACAAACTGCTATCTTTTGGGCGGTTCGGCGTTCCGATTCCCAGCCATTTTCCCATTCACCATTCATACCGAGAAAAGCGTGTTATGAGCAGTCCCTACGTTCCTGACCTTGTCAAGCAAGGCCTCTACGACCCTCAGTTCGAGCGCGACGCCTGTGGCGTTGGTCTTGTGGCCAACATCAAGGGCGATAAGTCTCACGAGATCATCACGATGGGCCTGGAGGTGTTGAAGAACCTGGGGCATCGAGGCGCGTGCGGGGCGGATCCCGAGACGGGGGACGGCGCGGGCGTTCTGATGCAGATGCCGCACGAGTTCTTCGCGCGCGAGGCGGAGGCGCTGGGATTCAAGCTGCCGCCGCCTGGTGACTATGGCGTTGGCGTCGTGTTCCTGCCGCCGGACGCGGACGAACGGAGGCAGTGCGAGCTCGAAATCGAGCGTGTGATCAGGGGCGAGGGCCACGACATGCTGGGGTGGCGGGACGTTCCGGTTTCGCCCGACGCTATCGGGTGGATGGCCAGGGAGGTAATGCCCGTCATCAGACAGTTCTTCGTGGGCCGCTCGGCGGATGTGGAAGCGGGAGACCCGTTTGCGCTGGACCTGTACCTGACGAGGCGGAGGATCGAGAATTCGGTGGCGCGCGCCGGGCTGTCAGATTCTGAACACTTCTACATAAGCAGCCTGTCCGACAGGCAGATCGTGTACAAGGGCCTGATAATGGCGGAGCAACTGGAGGGCTTCTACCACGACCTATCCGACGACCTGATCAAGACCGCCTACGTGCTGGTGCATTCACGCTTCAGCACGAACACGCTTGGATCGTGGAGGCTCGCGCACCCGTTCCGGTACATCATCCACAACGGCGAGATAAACACCATTCGCGGCAACGTCAACTGGATGACCGCCCGCCAGGGCATGTTCTCTTCGCCAGACTTGGGCGACCACATCGACGAGCTGTTCCCGGTAGTGTCTTCCGACCAGAGCGACACGGCCAGCTTCGACAACGCGCTCGAACTTCTGTTGGCAACGGGGCGGTCGCTGCCTCACGCGCTAATGATGATGATCCCGGAGGCGTGGGGCGACCACATCCCAATGGAGCAGGCCAAGAAGGATTTTTATGACTACCACTCCAGGATCATGGAGCCCTGGGATGGGCCGGCGCTCATCATCGGCGCGGACGGCGCGCGCGTGTGCGGCGTGCTGGACCGCAACGGCCTGAGGCCTTGCCGCTACCTGGTGACGACGGACGACATACTCGTGATGGCGTCGGAGACCGGCGTGCTGGACGTGCCGCTGGAGAAGATCCGGTTCAAGGACCGCATCTATCCCGGGCGCATGTTCGAGCTGGATACGGAGCAGCGTCGCATCATCGCGGACCAGGAGGTGAAGGCGGAGTTGTCGGCCCGCCGTCCCTACGGCGACTGGCTGAGAGACAACAGTGTGGACCTAATCTCGCGGCCGGAGCCTGCTCATACGCCCGGCCCGCAGTTCGTCACGCTGGGCGAGAGACAGAAGGCCTTCGGCTACACGCTGGAGGACCTGTCCCTGATAATGGGACCCATGGCGGAGACGGGCGCCGAGCCGGTGGGTTCGATGGGCAACGACGCGCCGCTGGCGGTACTTTCCGAAAAGCTGCCTCTGCTGTTCGACTATTTCAAGCAGATGTTCGCGCAGGTGAGCAATCCGCCACTGGACGCCATTCGCGAAGAACTTGTCACCTCGCTGGAGACGACGCTGGGATCGGAACAGAACCTCTTCGAAGAGAGCCCGGAGCACTGCCGGCAGCTACGGCTGAAGGGGCTGCTGCTCACCAACCGCGAGATGGCGCAGATCAAGGAACTCGATCTACCGGGGCTGCGATCAAGGACACTGCAAACGGTGTTCGACGCTGGAGGGGGCGGAGGCGCGCTACAACAGGCACTGGACAGGCTATGCGAAGAGGCGTCGCGGGCAATAGAGGATGGATTTTCGATACTGGTGCTTTCCGACCGCGGGACGGACTCGGGCCGCGCGCCCATTCCGAGCCTGCTGGCGACCGCGGCAGTCCACCACCACCTGATACGGGAAGGCACACGCGCCAAGGTTGGAATCGCCGTCGAGTCCGGCGAGCCGCGGGAGGTCTCGCACCTCGCCCTGCTTTCGGGTTACGGCGCGGGAGCGATCAACCCGTACCTGGCGCTGGAGACGCTGGCCGGGATGTGCCAGAGCGGTGAGCTAGCCGATTCTCCGGTGTATGAGGAGGCCGAGTACAACTACTTCAAGGCCGCCCACAAAGGGGTTCTGAAGGTCATATCCAAGATGGGGGTGTCTACGCTGCAGGGGTACCGGGGTGCCCAGATCTTCGAGGCGGTAGGGCTGAACGAGGAAATGATTGAGAGGTACTTCACCTGGACGCCTTCTCGAATCGGGGGCGTGGGTCTCGCTCAGATTGAGGAAGAGTGCCGTCGCCGGCACCGGGAGGCCTACGGTGTGCACGCAAACGGGCTGCCGAGCGGCGGACGCTACCAGTGGCGGCGCGAAGGCGAGTACCACATGTGGAACCCCGACACCATCGCCACGCTGCAGTACGCGGCGCGGTCTAACAAGTACTCCAGCTACCAGGAGTTCGCCGCATTCGCCGACGGGCTGAGCGAGGAGCACTGCACAATCCGCGGCCTGCTTGAGTTCAAGACGCTGGACGAGCCAATCGATCTGGACGAAGTGGAGCCGGCCAGCGAGATAGTGAAGCGGTTCGCCACGGGCGCCATCTCGCTCGGCTCCATCAGCCGTGAGGCGCACGAGACGATGGCGATCGCGATGAATCGCATCGGAGCACGCAGCAACACCGGCGAGGGCGGCGAGGACTTTCACCGGTACACGCCGGACCCCAACGGCGACTCCCGCAGCAGCGCGATGAAGCAGGTCGCGTCCGGCAGGTTCGGTGTGACGATCAACTACCTGACCAACGCCACGGACCTGCAGATCAAGATGGCGCAGGGATCGAAGCCAGGGGAGGGAGGGCAGCTACCCGGCCACAAGGTGGACGAGTACATCGGTTGGGTGCGCAATTCAACTCCAGGCGTGGAGTTGATTTCGCCGCCGCCGCACCACGACATCTACTCCATCGAGGACCTGGCTCAGC
>DAOUJZ010000012.1:0-43559 GCA_034421955.1 Dehalococcoidia bacterium
CTCTTATCGTAATCTGTACCGGCATGACTGCATTATGCCATCAGCGCATGCACTTTGCAACAGCCATCGCCTTTGGCGAAACATCCACACTCCCGGCGCCGTCCCTTCCCCCTATCGTCCCCTTCCCCCACCCCCGCCATTCCCGCGCCGCCCCCTCCACACGTCATTCCCGCCCCCCCTCTCCCGTCATTCCCGTGAAAACGGGAATCCAGGGGTGCGGCCCACCCCCAGCGAAGCCACCCGGTAATCTGAAACAGTTCCGTCGCCACCGAGCGATTGACGAATCGTAACCCACGATGCTAAAGTGGACTTTAGTTCTTCCCCGCCCGCTGGATCATGGCCTCGGCCTCAATCCCTGGGCGGGTGTTTCTTTATGCGAGCCATCGTCCTCATCGACGGCCAGAACCTCTACCACTTGGCGCGGAGGGCCTGAGCCTCCGGGTCGCAGTTTCCCTATGCTTGGTGCGGTTGAGAACGCCCGAGGTGTGGGCGACGAAGTGTGGAGGTCGTGTTGGTAAAGATCATTCATAGCATGGCAGAATCACAGCTACCACCGGATCCAAGTTGAGCGGAGGCTGACCCGTGCCTAACCCACGTGGGATCATACTAGGTTTCGACCCCGGCGGTCGGGGCAGATTCGGTTGGAGCGTATGCGAAACGACGGGTGGTCAATTGCAAGCACCCGCACTTACCGGCTTGGCCAACGACGCTTGGCATGCCATGGACCAGGTGCAAACGGCTCTGCCAGATAACCTACCCGTCCTTGCCGCGGGCATTGATGCCCCGCTGTTCTGGAGCAAGACGGGAGATCGAACAGTTGACATCGAGCTCCGACAGGCGTTGAGGGACACTAAGTTCCCTGCGTCCAAGTTGGGAGGTACGGTCCAGACTACAAATAGCTTACAGGGGGCATGCGTCGTACAGGGCCTGTTGTTGGCCAAGTACCTCAGCGAAACCCGCTGGGGTCTGACAATTACGGAGTCCCACCCCAGAGCTGTGTGTCACCTGCTCTGCCACATGGGGCAACAGGACATGGTTACACGCCTGACGGCGAGTCTGGCTGACTATGCGCAGTACGCCACGCGCTGCTTGTGCGGATGCGAAGAGGTTGAAAAGCCTCAGGCAAGACCCACCGACCATACACGGGATGCCACGCTCTCCGCACTCTCAGCATGGGCTGCCATTCACCAGACCTCGCCTACATGGCAAAATCTCTACGATGAGCATAGGGAGCCTCATCGAATCATGCCCTTTGACATACCCATCAGCTACTGGATGCCAGTCCCGTAAGCACCCCAGGTTGCTAGGCCAACCCGCCTACTGCTCAGAACAGATTCACGTGGCATTCTTCGATGGCCGCGCTTCACCCCACACTACCTACGCATAACGACACTGGAAAGTCGCATGTCCGGCTCGGAGGGGGCCGACGGATAAGTGCTCAGGTAATGCAGGGTAACTCCCCTGCGCGACCCGGGCGGCGCGACCGACGAGCTATCCACCCTCGGCGACACCACGTCCTCAAAAAGTGGCTCTCCTACCGCGAAAGCAAAATCCTGGCCCGCCCGCTAAACCCAGACGAAGTACACCACTTCGCAAACACCGCCCGCCGATAGCCGCAGTCCTGAACCTGGTAAGCCACCCATGAACCATCCGAATTGCCCCTTCCCCCTCGACGGGGGCGCCGCCGGCCACGGCCACGGCTCGACGGAAAATCGCTGCCGAGAGAGGTCCGAAACCTCGATAGCCGGCGCTGCGAAAGGCCCAGCCAGTCTCCGCGGTAAGCTCGCCGCAACCCAAATTGACTATATGAATCAACAGCCGTATATTCCTACTGTACTTGATGGACTTCTCTAGCCGAAGTATGGGGACCACGGACTCAGCGCTCGCTGGGTTTCTTTAGCGAAAGCCCACGGCCTCACGGACGAGGAGTTAGACTTCATCATCAACTACGACATCAAGTACCGCATGGGGCGGAATGGGTGAAAGTTGAACTGCAATGGGAGTGACCGATGAATGAGATAAGTGAAGCTGACCTCGCTAACTGGCTGAGGGACGAAGATTCTAAGTGCTATGATGATCGGCTATTCCGGCTCAAGTTCCTAGCCGAGAGAACACCTACAGAGGGCTACTGGTCGTTCGATGGCTTGGATGGCATACATCTGTTTGAAGAAGCCCGGTACTCCTTCGTCTACGGACAGTTTCTGGCAACCATAATGCTAGGAATTGCTTACTTGGAAAGGGCGCTCGCAGCATCTTTCTATGCATCAGGTCGCAACGACCTTCAAAGAGCCCCGTTAAGCAAGCTACTAGATGAAGCGCTCTCTCACGGCCTGATATCCGAAGACGAACACCAAGAGATAGATCGACTACGTAGTGAGCGCAACAGCTATGGCCATTATCGAAGGCCTTTGCATGAAAAACGCATAGAGAGTCGGGCACTTAGGGAAGGTGAGTTGCCTTATGACATCATCGAAAGAGACGCGACCGCAGTCATGAGATTGCTACTGCGCATTGTCGGCAAGACCGTTCTATGAGTGTGGAACAGGATAGCATGTGAAGTCACTTGACAAGATTAGCTGGGATTCCGGCATCCTGTACGGTAGGGCGTGCATTCGCGGTATGCAGGTCACCGTTGGAACGAAGGCGGAAGGGATAAATGGAAATGTATAACGACAGCAATCACGCCAATGGCTTACGGCCTGAAATACATGGGATGTTTCAGAGGGCTGGCCTCGCGCGCCACTACTCCGAGGTCCTTCGGATTGGCGCTGTTTCTGTAGGGGATGGAGAATCCGCTCTCCGGGATTTGATGCTTATTGATCAGACCATACCGGGTCTGGGTCAACACAACATCAATGAGAGAGCGGGAAGGGGAACTGTTACCGCCGTGGCCAGGATTGAAGACAGACCTATCTTCAGGCCTATCCAATACGTGGGTATGTACCTTTGCAACTCCTCTCTTGAGTGGCTTACCAGAAACATAGTGACCGTGTCCTGCCTCCACGTGGAGAATAGCCTCAAGCGGCAACTCAAGGTCGACGGGCGTCTATCTATCGGCATGATACTGAAACGCGGTAAGGCCCGATCTCTTGACGCTGATTTGTTAGAAACTCTATGGGAGCTAAACGAGGCGGTCTATAACCCGGCAAAGCATTCCATAGAACTTACCTACGCCGACGGCCACATGTTTTCGATAGCAGACTCCCTCGCCATCTATCTGATATGCCGAACTCTTGGCTCTCGCATATTGAAGAACTCCGGCATCACCACCAAGTATGGCGAGCCTGTGTTCGACGAAGAGATACGAGTGCCTTCAAGGCAATACACTGCATGAAGGAGTCACGAACCATGGAGAAGGCACTACACATCAGAACGACGGTACAACCGAGAGGCAGGTCTGGTTCACCAGCCCGGAGCTGGAGTCGGGCCAGACTGTGGGCTAGGAAATGAGGTTTCTTGCAAACAAACGGGCAACATGAAGACAACGCGCTACTTCGACGAGCAGGTGCTCCGTAAGCGGCCATACATCGAGCTCTCATGGTGCACTGAAGTCCTCGCGGCGCCCATCCATCGGGAGGAGCAGCCTAACGGTCGTATACGCTATTGGGGAGAGGTCACCCGGCCTGGAGAAACAAGTCCGCGCTTTCTGCGCGTCGTGACGTTGGCGGACGGCGAGACTATTCACAACGCATTCTTCGACAGACGCTTTCGCAAGGAGGACCACCCGTGAAACTGCACTACTACCCGGAAACCGACAGCCTCTACGTCGAGTTCAAGTCGGGACCAGGCGCCGAGACGCTGGAGGTTACGGACGGACTGAACGTCGATCTGGACGACCAGGGCGAGGTGGTAGGATTCGACATCGACCACGCGTCCCGCCGCATGGACCTGTCCACTCTCGAAACCGAGGCGTTGCCTCTCCACCGGGTGAAGGCAGGCTGACCCCGCCCCCGCCCCCCCGAAAATTCCGTCACTTTCCCGCGCCATCCGTTCCCCATCCCTGCCCCGCCAACGCCCCACGCACGCCCCGCCCCATCCCCACGCCTGCGCAATTTCTCCCCACAAATTCGCCCTGATCCGCCGATTTCGCCAACGCCCTTGATTTAGACGTACATACGTGCTATTCTACCATACGCGAGGGACTGACCCCGCGGCCCGGAATCCCTGCCCCCAACGGGACAGGCGCCCAGGCATCCGTAGCGGCGTCCCTTGTGAGCACACCTGCATTCGTCATTCCCGCGAAAGAACGTCACCCCCGTGAAAACGGGGGCGGGAATCCAGGGGGTGTCCTCTTCTGCCACGCCACGCGACACTTTTGCCCTGAAGTGCCCACTCCGGCATAACAGATCTGAGCACAATCGCCGGCGTCCTCAGCTACGGATTGGGCACAATGTAGCAGAATAGAGCAGATTTTTCGGAGACCCACACCCAGAGGCGCAATCACCGCCCCAACGGTGAGGCGACGACTTGACCATGCCGCCGCACCGCAACTAAGATTGCCACCCGCTTGCGGGTTGGCCAGACAGAAACAAGGAGAGGGAGCAACTTGAGCAACGGCGATAGCGACGCGACCACCGCCGCCGCCGCCGACCAGTCGGTAGCCCAGGACTACGTCCGGCTCCCGAAGCGCCAGGTCGTGCTGGCGATGACCGGCCTTCTGACGGCGCTGTTCCTCGCGTCGCTGGACCAGACCGTCGTCGCCACCGCCATGCCCAGGATAATCGCCGACCTGGGCGGCTTCGATAGGTTCACCTGGGTCACGACGGCCTACCTGGTCGCGTCCACCACCGCCGTGCCCATAGTCGGCCGGCTGACGGACATCTACGGCCGCAAGGTCTTCTTCGTGGCCGGCATCGTCATCTTCCTGGTCGGGTCCGTGCTTGCGGGCCTGAGCCAGACGATGAACCAGCTCATCGCCTTCCGCGCCGTCCAGGGCATCGGCGGCGGGATGATCATGGTGAACAGCTTCACCGCCATAGCGGACCTGTTCCCGCCCGAATCGCGCGGCAAGTACCAGGGCTTCCTGGGCGTCGTATTCGGGATGTCCTCGGTCATCGGACCCACGCTCGGTGGCTTCATCACCGACAACCTCTCCTGGGGATGGGTGTTCCTGGTCAACGTCCCCATCGGCATTCCGGTCCTGCTGCTGATCGCGTTCCTGTTCCCGGTCATCAAGCCGGAGGTGGAGAACAGAAAGCACGACTACGCCGGCATGGTCACGCTCGTGCTCGCGGTGGTGCCCATTCTGCTCGCGCTGTCCTGGGGAGGCGTGCAGTACGGCTGGGCCACGCCGCAGGTGATCGGCCTGCTGGTCTTCGGAGCGGCCATGGTCGCCGCGTTCGTCACCATAGAGCTCAGGAGCGACTCGCCGATTATGCCGCTGGAGATATATCGCAACCGGATGGTGGCCGTGTCGCTGGTGGTCACGTTCCTGACCGGCTTCGGCATGTTCGGCGGCATCATCTTCATACCGCTCTTCTTCCAGGGCGTGCTCGGCGCGTCCGCGACCAGCAGTGGCAGCTTCCTCACCCCGATGATGCTGGGCATCGTGGTCGGCGCGACACTGTCCGGACAGCTCCTCGCCCGGACGGGCCTGCGCTACCGCGCCTTCGGGCTTGTGGGCACGGCGGCCATGACGCTGGGCCTGTTCTTGGTGTCCACGATGGACGAAACCACGTCGTTCGCCCGCGCGGTCGTGTACATCGTGATCATGGGTGCGGGACTGGGTTCCACCTTCCCGACGTTCATGCTCGCCGTGCAGAACTCTATCCCCTTCAACCTGATGGGCGCGGCGACATCCGCCCTGCAGTTCTTCAGGTCGATCGGCGGAATGCTCGGACTGGCGCTGCTCGGCGCGGTGATGGCCAACCGGTTCGCCGCCAAGATCGAGGAGTCGCTGCCCGACTCCGTGAGGGGCGTTCTGCCCGCCGACAGGATCGAGGCGATCAAGGAGAATCCGCAGGCGCTCGTGGACCCGTCCGCGCTGGCCGAGCTGCAGTCCAGATTCGCGGCCGCCGACGGCCCACAGATTGCCGACCAGTTCCTGAACGCGCTCAGGGCCTCGCTCTCCGGCGCCATCGCCGACGTCTTCACCGTAAGCGTGGCCCTCGTCGCCGCCGCCCTGCTCGCCACCGCCTTCCTCAAACTCCCCCACCCCGACCACCCCCGCGAGTGATGGAGGCCAACCGGCGCCGTGCGAAAGGGTCTTCCATCGTCAGTCGTCACCTTCCTAGACCGAATTCACGCGCTTGCCTCGCAGCCAACGAGCGCCGCGTCCGCCGCCGCCTTTCGGATCATGTTCGGGCTGCTCGGTCTCGTCGCGGTGGCCCGGTTCGCGGCCAAGGGATGGATTGCCGACCTCTACATAGAGCCTGCGCATCACTTCACCTACTCCGGCTTCTGGTGGGTCCAACCCTGGCCGGGCTGGGGCATGTACGCCCACTTCGCCCTGCTGGGCTTGGCCAGCCTCGGCGTGGCGCTGGGCTATCGCTACCGCCTGTCGATAGTCGCTTTCTTCCTTCTCTTCACCTACGCGGAGCTCATCGACAAGACGACGTACCTGAACCACTACTACTGGGTCAGCCTGGCGAGCCTGCTGATGATATTTCTGCCGCTGCACCGGACCGCGTCGCTGGACGCCCGGCGCGACCCCTCGCTGCGGAGCGAGACGATACCCAGGTGGGTGATCTGGACGCTGATGGCCCAGGTGGGCGTCGTCTACGTGTTCGGAGGAATCGCGAAGCTCAACCCCGACTGGCTGCTCCACGCGCAGCCGCTGCGCATCTGGCTGCACAACAGCGGCGACGTCCCGCTCGCGGGCCCGCTGCTCAAACAACCCTGGATGGCCTACGCTATGAGCTGGGCGGGCGCGGCGTTCGACTTGACGATAGTCGGCTGGCTGCTGTGGCGTCGGTCGAGGCCGTTCGCGTACGCCGTGCTGGTGGTGTTCCACGTGATGACGTGGCTGCTGTTCCCGATTGGCATGTTCCCCTGGATCATGATCGCCGGAAGCCTGGTCTTCTTCCGCCCCGACTGGCCGCATCGCGCGGCGGCGTTCCTCCTCCTCCGCCCCGCTGCGCCCGCGTCCGTGACGAGCGAAGCCCCTGTCTCCGGCCCGACGTGGCTCTCCCGCGCGGCCATCGTCGCGCTGGCGCTCTTCGCCCTGGCGCAGATAGCGTTGCCGCTGCGCCACTGGGCCTACCCCGGCAACGTGCGCTGGAACGAGGAGGGCTACCGTTTCGCGTGGCGCGTGATGCTGACCGAGAAGACCGGGCACATGCGGTTCCGCGTAACCGACGTCGAATCGGGCGAGGAGTGGTTGGAGAGTCCCGAACGGTTCCTGACCCCCCTCCAGGCGGAGCGCATGACCTACCAGCCGGACATGATCCTGGCGACGGCGCACATCATCGCCGAGGACGCGGAAGAAAAGGGCCGAAGCGTGGAGGTGCGCGCAGACGCGTTCGTCGCGTTCAACGGCCGGGAGGCGGCCAGGTTCGTCGACCCCGACATGGACCTCGCCGGGGTAGAGCCCGGAATCGGACCGAAGCGCTGGATTCTGCCGGCGCCCAACGACCGTGAGCTAGCGGCTGCTATCCCCGTCGGTGTCGCTGAACCCGACCGAGACGCCCAACAGGCTGACGACCTCCGTGTTCAGCGTGCGCTGCAACTCCGCGAGCCTGTCGTGCACCGCCCGCACTCTGTCGGGGCTTTCCACCAACGACACTCGCAGCGGCAAAGTTACGTCGTCGATGGCCTCCAGGGCCGCGGCGAAGTGCTCTCGCATTCGCTCGTCGGTATCGCCGGAAAGCCCCCGCACGATGTCGGATATGCCGAGTCCGTCAGGCCCGCCAGCGCCCACGTACATGTCTCTCATGCCGAGCACTTCGTTGCGCAGATCGCTGAGAGCGTTCCGGCCGCCGCCGCCGGGAATCGCCGACAGGTCGGGGCCGCCTTCCCTGAGCCCGAGCGCGGGCGCGAGTCTCATGTCGACCAGGGTGCGGACCAGGAACACCTGTGTCCTCACCACCTCCGCGGTCGCCTCGCTTGTCAGCAGGGAGACGTTGGAGCGGCCGGTGAAGTACTCGCTGTAGGCGGGAAAGCCCTCCTCACCCACTGCCCAGGCCTTCGAGACGGCGTTGGCCTCGGACTCGATCACCCGTCCCAGAGCGACCAGGTACTCGCACCGCCCGGAGGACGGGTCAGACAGCAGGTCCAGAGCGTCCGGCTCGAACAGCAGGTACTCGACCGCCCCGAAGCCCCGCTGCGTAGAAGCCAGGCCGTCCCTGACGGCGCTCTCGGTGGTGGCCGGACTGTTTGCCAGCATCGCCTCGATGCGATCCGGCTCGATCTCGGGCCAGTCCATGAGGCCCACTGAGCGCCGGTCCATCACCGGGCCGAACCAGGTCGCCTCGGTGCGCTTCCACGCCGCCCGAGCGTCTCGCCACTCCTGCTGGGCGTTCGCCAGCGCGTCCTCGGTAGGCTGGGCGCACAGATCCTCGAGGGCGAGCCGGAGGTCGCCAGATGCGGCGGCGGCGGCCTCGTATCCAGGCACGATGACGGAATCGGTGAGACTGATCACCACCTCTTGCTCGTCCACGGCGCCCGAACCGCAGCCGACGAACAGAACGGCGAGCGCGGCGACGGCGCAGGTGAGAAGAAACACGCGCATTAAAGTGCCCTCAGGAAGCTCAACAGGGCCTCGCGCTCCTCTGCAGACAGGCCGATGAAGAAATCACGCGAACGCTGCGCTTCGCCGCCGTGCCAGAGCACCGCCTCCTCGATGCTCCGGGCGCGGCCGTCGTGTAGGAACATGGTGTGTCCGTTGACCGTCTTCACCAGCCCAACGCCCCACAGCGGAGGCGTCCGCCACTCGCTTCCCGACGCCTCCCCGTCGGGACGATTGTCGGCCAGGCCGTCACCCATGTCGTGCAGCAGGAGATCGGTGTAGGGAAAGATGACCTGGCCGCTCAGCGCGTCAATAGGGTAGTCCCCCTGCGTTTCGTGGCGCGGCGTGTGGCAGGCCGCGCAGCCCGCCTTCACAAACAGGCGCGCGCCGTCACGGACTGCGGGGTCGTCCACGCTCCGCATGGCCGGCACGGCGAGCGTCTGCACGTAGAAGGTGACCTTTCCGAGCCGCTCGTCCGGGACCTCGGGAGAGCCGCCGTTCGGGGCCTGCCCGCAGGCCGTCTGAACGGCCGGGCAGTTCTCGTCGGGCACCAGGCTGGACGTTATGCCGATGTCGTTGAGAAACGCGGCCGCCGATTGCTGCTCGACGGTCGGTTGTCCCGCCTTCCAGCCGAAGCGACCCAGCGCGTGCGTGCCCTGCCGCGCGTCCCACACGAAGTGGGCGCGGCCGGAAACGCCGTCGCCGTCCTCGTCGTCGGGGTCGGCCAGCGCCACTATGCTCTCTTCCGGAATGGCTTCCAGAAGCCCCATCCCGAAAACCGCGGGCGCTATGCGCGGCGAGGTCATCACGTCCGGGTGGAGCGGGCCAAACGCCGGTTCGAGGATGGCGTAAGTGGGCCTGCGTAGCATGTACGGTGTACCGTCGGCGTATTCGCCGGCGACCTCCTCGTAGCGGATCACAAGCCGGCCTTCGGCGTCGACGCCGTTGATGGCGCGGTCCTGGAGCTGGCCGCCGTAGGACGGCTCATCCACCGGTCCGTCGGGGTCTGGGACGCTCAGCTTGAGCAGCAGGCCCCGCGCTGGGTCGTCGTCGTGTTCCGGCGGCCTGGCCCTGCCGTCGTGTGCGTGGCAGGAGGAGCAGGACTGCGCATTGAACGTCGGGCCGAGCCCGTCTCGCGCCTCGGTGGAGGCGGGCGCGGTGACCCAGTTCTGGGTAAAGAAGCTGTCGCCCACCTCGAAGGTCCGCCTCTCCAGGTTGGTCAGGTTGCGGGCCGAAAGCTCGAAGGCGTTGCTGCCCTCGCTGAACGCGGTGGTCTCACCGCCCAGCGCTTCGTCGTAAACGAGCGAAAGATCGATTTCGTCGTCCCCTCCGCCGCAAGCCGCGAACAGGGCGACACAGATGGCCAGCGCCGCCCCCGCCCTGGTGAGCGGGAGCGCGCGCCGGACCGCCGCGCGGAGCATCAGCTCACGCTTATGGTGATTCCGATCTTATCGGCGGCGTCAACTATGGTGTCGGTCTGGTCCTCGAGCGCCACGATCGTTCTGAGAACGGCCTGCCTACCCGGCGTCTGGTCGGACACGCCCTCGAGAAGGTGCTGGTCGAACGGGTCCGGTATCGCGGTGGCCAGGTTTACGCTCATAGCTATCTGAGATTCGAGCTGATCGGCCAATTCCTCGTCCTCCGCGGCGATCAGGTCTTTGACGCCCGGGCCGGAGACCGCGCCGTAGTCGCCGAGGTACACGATCTGGATACCGCGGGCGTTGCCGACGATGTCGGCGATGGTATTGTCCGAGAAGCAGGAGTGCTCGTCCTCCTGCGACCGCGCCTCGTAGGCGACGGTCATCCGCTCGCCGGCAAGTTCGCCGCGGCTGAGCTCGCCGATGCCGGTGATGATGTTCTGGATCGCGTCGTCCGTGTCCATGCTCACGAACCGCGCGCGGTAGTTGCCTCCCACGCCGGGCGCCCATGCGTCGACCATGCCCTGAAGGTGGGCCACCAGCAGGTCGGACGCGACGGCCAGGTAGGTCGCGCGACGGTCGGCGTTGGCGTTGGTGGTGTAGTCCTCGACGGGGCGTTGTCCCGGCCCGGCGCCGTAGAGGTCCTGCCCCCACAGCAGGAACTCGATTGCGTGCCAGCCGGTGGAGACGTTCTCCTCGCCGCCGACCTCGTTGAGCGAGACCAGCAGGTCGGCGTCGATGACCGGGAATTCCGCCGGGTTGTTGATAATGCCGGCCGAGGGGTTGCCCTCGACGTAGTCGATGTATGCCTCGTCGAGAGGCCAGGCGTTGATCAGACCCTCCGGCCCGTCGTCGGGGTTGTCGATGGGGCCGTCGTAGAAGCGGAACGCCTCGGTGGGGCCGTAGTCGTCACGGGCATACAGCCACATGCGCTTCGCGGCCTCGAGATGCGTCGGCGTGGGCTCGGCGATGAAGCGGTCTATCGCTCCGTCCAGGGCCATGGCCGACCCGAGGCTCACGGAGTAGAGGTGATGTACGCCGGCGGCGTAGTTGGCGACGACCTCTTCTTTCAATTCGTCGTCGGGCCCGCTCTGGGCACAGCCCGCGAGCAGGCCAAATGCCGCCGCGGCCAACGCGAACAACGCTACGATTCTCTTCACGACGTTCCTCCTTACGATTCCCAATCGACGTCTGCCTTCAAGACGCTACTGGCGCTCGGTTGCACCGGATTCTGTAGGCGAGTTTGGCATGTGTGCGAAGTTCCGCTCCACGCGGCCCGTGTAGAGCATGGCGCCAATCACCACGAGCCAGAGGAGGAAGGTCATGCCGCTGAACCGGTGAACGAGCGTGACCGCGTCGATCCAGATGAACAGCATCAGTATGCCGACAATTGCCGACACGGGCGCTATCTTTCTGAGCGTGCCGCCGGCCTTCCACTGGTAGCGCGCGGCGGCCAGCAGGCCGAGGCCCGCGATGGCGAATCCGATCTTGCCGGTCAGCCAGCGAACGTCGGAGACGAGCTCGGTCGAAGATGCACCGGCAAAGGTGTCGATCGCTCCCGGCGCGTCGGGAACAGACGCCGCCAGCCAGGCCGCGCAGGCGCCCGAGACCAGCGTGAACAGGCCGGACACGGCGAGGAGGATGGGCACGACGGGCGAGCCGAACCGCTCCTTGATGATCCAGGTGTTGAGCAGGTACCAGGTGGCGGCGACCAGGGTGACTCCCGAGATCAGCCGCGCCACACCGCTTATGCCGTAGGCGACCCGGCTTTCGGCTACCGCGGCCAACGACTCCGCGAGCGTGGGTTGGTCGGCGTCGGCGGCGACCCTGCCGGCAACCATCACCACGGTCGCCAGGGCGGTGAGCAGCAGAAAGAGGCCGGCCGCGCGCGCTGTGGCGTCACGCGGCCGGCGCTCTTCGCCGGGCGCCCAGGTCTGCGGGCCGGACGCGCCTGGGGTCATCAGTCCGACGAGTCCGCGGAGGCGGAGCCTGATCCGGCGTCGGGCGCGAGAATGTCCTCCAAGGCAGCCTCGAACACGCTGGGAATCTCGGAACCGCCCGGGGTTGAGGTCTCCCCCTGGGAGTCGGTCACACCCGGTCTGTTGACGTAAATGGGGATTCTGGCGTGGAGCGCGAACGCGACCAGCTCGACCACGTCGGCGTCGACCCAGGTTGTGTGTCCTTCGTGTGAAAGCGAGATGGCGCCGCTTGCGGGCAGAGTCTCCTCGTAGTTGATGACGACCACTCCGAACACCCCTCCCACTTCACCTACGCACCTGGAGAACATGCTGTAGAGCGGACACCGGTCGTTGAGTCCGTGGGCCTCGAGGGCGAGGATGCCGGCCTTCTGACAGGGCAGCGCGATCTTGATGCGCTCTTTCGTGAGCGTCGACTCCATGAGCATAACAGTCTCACGGGACGACTCGTCCCTGTACAGCCGCTTGACCAAGGCGCGTTCCATGTATCTCCTCCAACGAGACTGCCCCGCACTAACCGCAACCCCCGACGCCAGCCCAAATGGACTCCGACTACGGTTTCAAAGAGCTAACGTAGATTTAAGCGTTATGAATACTAGTGTAGTATACTTAATATGTCAAGGGGCGAAGGAGGAGAAACATCTGACGCGAGGGCACTGCATCGACTGCGAGGGAGATGGAAATCGAGAGGCCAGTTCGGGACCGGGCGGGACGTGTGGCCCCGCTCGCCTCTACCCGGACACGGGCCCCGACACCCGGATGTGCCGCGCCCATCGCGCGGGCATGTTGACCGCCATGTCGCCGAGACGCAGCTCCACGAGTCCCGCCCTGAGGTCGACGTCCTGGATGAGGGCCGTCTGGCCCGGCAGCACGCCGTTGTCGTGGGCGAAGTGGAGAAGCTCGTTGTCGTCTTCTCCCTCCTCGGTAATCCTCCAGACCTCCACGCACTCGCCGGCCCGGGCGTCGGTCATTCTCCGAGCGCCCAGAAGCCGCTCTTCGCCGGGAGATCCAGGAAAGGGGTTGCCGTGAGGACATGTCGTTGGTCCGCCGAGCTTCTCGTAGAGATAGCTCTCAAGCTTTGGCGACAGGGTCTGCTCCATGCGCTCCGCCTCGTCGTCCGCGTCTGCCCAGTCGAATCCCAGCGTGTCCACCAGGAGCCTCTCGATGAGGTAGTGGCGGCGGATGATCGACTCGGCGATGGCGCGGCCCTCGGCGGTGAGCTGTATGCCGGACTCCGGGTCGATCACGGCCAGGCCCTGGCGCTCCATCCGCTGAAAGGCCTGGGTTACGGCGGAGGCGGACACGCCCAGCCGCTCGGCGAGCCTGGAGCCGACGACCCTGGAACCTTCACGCAGGGTCGTGTAGATGCGTATCAGGTACTCGCCCTGTACGGAAGACATGCTCGAACTGGAGGAGCTTTGCGACATGGTGCCTCGCGTCATACATCGGATCGCTGGTTCGTAGTCGCCATTGTACGACGCAGAGCCGGATCCTGCCAACGGCCCCGACGTATACGGCTTCACTGGCGGCTGCTTATACGGCCTCCGCAACTCCGGGCCATGCGGCCAGTGCCACCGAGCCGACGCCCGCGGCGAGCCACCCGATGGTGAGCTGCCAGGTCTCGGCCGTCCACCAAGTGTAGAGTGGGAACAGGGGTGCCAGGACCTGGAAGGGCGGATAGCGCATGTCGAACGGATCGACCGCGATTGTGATCTCGCCGGCGTGACCGGCCAGCGCGAGCCCGGCGGTGATCGCCAGCGTGTAGACGCCCAGCAGGGCGAGGGCGATCTTCCCCCAGACCGGCGCGCGTCCGGCGAGCATTGACAGTGGCACGACCGTCAGCGGCAGCACCGTGAGCATGGTACGGCCCGGGAACCACCAGCCCATCATCGTCGTCGCCACGAAGGCGGCTATCATTAGCTGGATGAGCACGAGGCCCAGCACGAGGCGGTGCGAGGCCTTGCCAAACGCGAGCGACACCAGGCCGGGAACGACTGCCAGCAACAGCGGCGCCCAGCGTCCGATTCCGAAGCGGCGGTCTATGAACAGTCCCCAGAGACGGTAGATGCGTTCCCCGAATCCCACGTGCCCCTCGAGTATGCGCACCGTGTCCCAGTTGGCGTAGACTACGTTCACGCCGTACGGAGTGAGGTCCCCGAACACCCGCATGTGGAACCAGACGAACAGCGCCGCCGAGACCGACCCGGCGGCGAGCAGGGCGATCCGGCCGTTTCTATCGGACCTATACAGGAAGTAGCCCGACACCAGCAGCGCCAGCGGCGCGTACTTCACCCCCAGCCAGCACAGCGCCGTCAGCGCGGCAGCCAGGCAGAGCGCATTCGGCCACGAGGGCCGATCCCGCGCCGTGGCGATCAGCAGCGCCAGCACGAGCGCCAGCGCCGCCGGAAACTCCGGGTACACCTCGGTTGAGTAGATGAAGGCCGTGGCGGTCAGTCCTACGCCCAGGGCCGCCGCCCAGCACACGGCGCGGCGGTCGACGAGCCGGTCGGCGAGAACGAAGGCGAGCGCCATCGTGGCCGCCGCAATCAGCAGGAGCTGCACCTGCACCCCCACAAGGCCTCCCAGAATGAACCCGGGAATCACCAGCACGGACAGGCCCGGATTGTGTGGGCTCAGCAGCCGTCCATCGGGCGTAGGCACGGACTGGAGCCAGAGCCCGTCGGGGTGGTCGAAGAAGGATCTGTAGGACCTCTCCGCGTACTGGTTGCGCAGATCCAGGTCGCGGTCGGAGATGAGGCTCTGCGTGGTCAGCAAGTAGAAAGGCTCGTCCCCGGTGATGGAAGCGCCGCGGGTGGCTCGGATTCCTACCGAGAAGGCGTATACGAGGGACAACAACAGAAAGAGAGCCGCCGCGGCCAGCGGCAGCTCCCTTCCACTGACGAACCTGGCAATCGGCCCGGTCATTAGTACAGTACGCCAACCTCCCTCAGCAGGCGCAGCGTGCCCTCCAGGTCGCTAAGGCTGCCCAAGTCGACGTCGGGGGGATTGAGCGAGGCCATGGGGGGCAGGTCGCCCTCGGGCTCGACCCCCGCGGCCACGGGGTACTCCTTGATCTCGGACGCGAAGTACTGCTGGGCCGGCTCATCGAGCAGGAAGTCGATGAACTCGCGCGCGATGTCCTTGTTTTCGGAGGTTTTCAGTATGCCCGCGCCGGCCACCAGCACCAGCGCGCCGGGGTCGCCGTTTCCGATGTAGTGGTTGCGCGCCTCGAAGCCCTCTCCGTGCTCCTCCAGGAAGCGTTCGAGATAGTAGTGGTTGACGAATCCAACGTCAACCTCGCCGTTCGCCGTCGCCACCACCGTGGTGACGTTGTTCGGGTACTCCTGCGCGTCATTGTCCTTCATGCCTTGCAGCCACTCGCGCGCCGCGTCCTCACCCAGTTGCACCCTCAGTGCGGTGACGAAGGCCTGGAAGGAGCCGTTCCGCGGCGCCCATCCGACTCGCCCTCTCCACTCCGGGGCCGTGAAGTCCAGGATGGAGGCTGGCAGGTCCGCTTCCGGGTCGATGACTTCCGTGTTGTAGATTACGGTCCTGGCGCGGCCCGACGTGCCTATCCACTCCCCACTGGGGGCGCGGAACCTGGAGTCGACCTTGTCCAGCGTCGCCTGCGGAATCCGGTCGAGCACCCCGTTGGCAGACAGGGTGCCCAGCGACCCTGGGTCCTGCAGGAACACCACGTCGGCGGGAGAGTTGTTTCCCTCTTCCAGCAGCGTTGCCACCGTGGACGCGCTGCCGGCGTACTTGACGCGGATGTTGACGCCGGTCTGCTCGCCGAACGCTTCCAGCAGCGGATGCACCAGCGTCTGCGAGCGGCCGGAGTACACGGTCAATGTACGGTCTTCCGGTTCGGGCACGGGCGTCGCGGTAGGTGCCGGCGCCGCGGCCTGGGTCTGGGCGCCCGGTGGGGGCGCCGGCGTGGGCGTCGGATCGCTCCCGCCGCAGGCCGCCAGCGCCAGCGAGAGCACCGCGAGCAGCGCCCCCAACGCCGGCAGAACCGGCGGGAAAGTCCGACGAAGTATGTGTGACATTTCGCTTCCCCTGTAATTCGGCTGAGACTGGCTTCTAGTAGCTCTGGACGAGGTCGCTCTGGCTCAGCAGCAGCGCTGAAGCGTTCCGGTTTAGGACTTGCAGAATCCGGTCCCGGAACTGCGCCGATATTTGATCCGGTTGTGCCGTAAGGTAGGCCATGATTTCCGCGTCCGCAACCGGGTCTGCGTTGGCAAGCTCAGGCTGGATCGACTGGTAGAACGCCAGGGCCTCGACCTGGTGCGTGCCAAATGCGTCGTGGTCGCCGGACTGAGCGTCGTCTAACACGCGGCCGATGTACCGAACCGTGCCCAGGTAGAAGATGGCATTGAAGCGGGAGTAGACCTCCTGGGTCGCCGTTGCCAGCGCCGCGGCGTCGCCGTCGTCGGCCGCCTGCCGGGCGCGGTCCATCGCCTCGCGGAGCGGCACGTCTATCGTGCCCTCGCGCCCGAAGTTAGCCTCGCGGCTGCGCGCGGTGGCCGCCAGCGAATTGGGGTACGCTCCGTCGACTTCCTCGCCGACGTAGACGGCCCAGGCCTCGTCTATCAGGCGGGAGCTCATACGCTCCTCGCCGATTATCATGTAAAACTTGGCCCAGTGGTAGATGACTCGCAGCACGCCTTTGTCGATTGCCTGGCGCCGCTGCGCGTCGGTGTAGTCCTCCGCATCGCCGCGCCCGCTGATGGCGGCGCTGATCGGCGAGTCCAGGAACGTGGCCGTGCCGTAGAACTCGGCAGCGAGTGGGAAGTCCGACGCTCGCCGCGGATCGCGTGCGAAGGAGCGGAGTGTGCGGCTCTGGTTGCCGAGGCGGGTGTGCGAACCCACCTCGTACAGCAGCAGGACGTCCGCCGCGGGCAGAGGCTCGCCCTCCTTGATCCGGTTGGTAAGTGCGGCAATCTCCTGGAAGTCCGAGGATATCTTCTGGTAGATCTCCCGGTTTGTCGTGGCGGTGTAGTAGCCGTCGGACTTGGTCGGGCCCTCGGTTTCGGGTTCCTGCCCCACCGGAATGAACACGCTGGAGGTGAGGTCCAAGTCGCCGGTGTAGGGGGACGCGGTGCCGCTGGCGCCGTCGCCGGTGTCGTCAGTGTACGCGGTCACCAGGTCGGCCTGGGTCAACAGGAGCGCCGACGCGTTGCGGTTGAGGACTTGCAGAATCCGGTCGCGGAACTGCTCCGATACTTGCGCTGGTTGTGCCGTGAGGTAGGCCATGATTTCCGCATCGGCAACCGGGTCGGCCTTCGCGACGTCGGGTTGAATCGACTGGTAGAACGCCAGGGCCTCGACCTGGTGCGTGCCAAACGCGTCGTGGTCGCCGGCCTGAGCGTCATCGAACACGCGCCCGATGTACCGGACCGTGGCGAGGTAGAAGATGGCGTTGAAGCGTGAGTAGACTTCCTGGGTTGCGGTCGCCAGCGCGGCCTCATCTCCGTCATCCGCCGCCTGCCGCGCCCTGTCCATGGCCTGGCGGAGCGGCACGTCTATCGTGCCTTGGCGGCCGAAGTTGCCTTCCCGAGCCTGTGCTACGGCGGCCAGCGAGTTGGGGTAGGCGCCGTCGACTTCCTCGCCGACGTAGACCGCCCAGGCCTCGTCTATCAGTCGGGAGCTCATCCGGTCTTCACCGATGATCATGTAGAACTTCGCCCAGTGGTAGAGGATCCTGAGCACGCCCTTAGCAATCGCCTGCCGCTTCTGCGCGTCGGTGTAGTTCTCCGCTTCGCCGCGCCCGCGTATCGCGTTCTGAATTGGCGTGTCGAGGAAGGTGTCAGAGCCGTAGAATTCGGCCGAGTCGGGGAAGTACGTGGATGGCGTCGGTCCGGTTGCGAAGCCCCGCAGGGTGCGGCTGGTGGCACCCAGCCGGGTGTGGGGACCCGCTTCGTAGACCAGCCAAATCTCGGCCGCGGGCAGGGGCTTGCCCTCCCTTACTTCGTTGGTCAGCTTGGCGATTTCCTGGTAGTCGGTGGATATCTTCTGGTAGATTTCCCGGTTGGTCGTCGGGGTGTAGTAGCCATCGGACTTGGTGGGCCCTTCGGTCTCGGCCTCGAGGCCGGTGGGAATTCTCAGTCCGCCGGTCTCTACAAGGCCAGGACCCGTTGCTGTTCCGGTGCCCGTACCCGTCCCTGTACCTGTTCCCGTGCCAGTCCCGGTCCCGGTGCCCGTACCGGTGCCGGTGCCCGTCCCCGTGCCAGTCCCGGTGCTACCAATCACCGTGATGGATGGCCGGTCTTCTCCCTGGCGTGGGGTCGCGGTGGGCTGCGGGACAGGCGTGTCGGCGACTGCCGCCGTGACGGGAGTGTTGACGGGGCCCGCCGTCGGAGTGTCGTCATCTCCATCATCTCCGCAGGCGACGGCCAGGGCGAAGAATAGGGCAATGACGGGCAGAAGAGCCCACCACAGCTTCGAGTGTCGCTGCCCTGACGTTCGCTTTGAGTTTCTCAATTGCTTGTCCTCCTAAGACTGTGTCACGGCGTTACCGGCTCAGCATCTCCCGCAGCATTGCGATTGGCACCAGCCAGAGATACTTCATGCTGATGAACGAGTTTCCGTTGGTGCGCAGGCGGTACGAGATTGGCACTTCCCGCATCCTCATGCCCTTTTTCAGCAGGTCGAGTGTGAGCACCTGAGCATAGTTGTAGTCGTGAATGATCTCGGCGCACTCCAGCGCGCGTCGTGAGAAGGCGCGAAACCCCGTCTGGCCGTCGGTGATGCGCCGTCCGGTTGTCACACACAGCAGCCCGGTAAAGACGATGTTGCCAATGAGGCGCAAGGCGGACTGGCGCTGGCGCGGCTCGCCGGCGCCCAGGTAGCGCGAACCCAGCACGTAGTCCGCCTCCCCGTCCTCGATGGGCTTCAGCAGGGCGGGGATTTCGCTCGGGGCGTACTCGCCGTCCGCGTCGACGTAAACCGCGGCCCGGGCGTTCAGCCCGCTGGCGACGGCGAGGCCGGTGCGGAGAGCGGCTCCCAGGCCGCGGTTGCGGCGGTGCGAAATGACGAAGTCCGCGCCCTGCCGCAGCGCGACGTCGGCGGTCCCGTCCGTCGACCCGTCGTCAACGACGATCACTTTCATGCCGGGCGCCGCGTCGCGCGGGATCGCCGCAAGGGTACTCGGCAGGTTCTTGGCCTCGTTGTAACTCGGAACGATGACGGCGACGGGGTCGGGCCCGGCGTCGCGATCGACTACGCCGAGCACCTGACCGACGGACTGCACTGGGGGCGCGGCGCCGAGGAAGTAGGCTATCGTGGGGGCCACGTCCATGACCGAACGCGGCTCCGCGACCGGCCCGCGCGGCTCGACGCCCTCGCCCCACATGACGCAGGGCACGTACCGCTCGGGCGGCGACATGTGGCCGTGGCCACCGATGCCGATGCCCTGCCCGTGGTCGGAGGTGATGAGCACGGTGGCGCCCTCCAGGTAGCCGGTCGAGTCGCACCACTCCAGGAAGCGCTCGATGATGCGGTCGGTTTCCTCGATCTTGGCCAGGTACTCCGAGTTGTAGCTGCCGCGGGCGTGGCCCGTCTGGTCGACGCTCAGGAGTTGAAGCACCAGCAGGTCAGGGTCGTCGCGCCGGATGACGGCGCGCGCGCGAGCGGCCAGGGCCTCGTCTATCTCGTCGTTGTCGGTGACCGCGGTCACGGTCTCGACGTCGTGTTCCCCGAAGGCGTCCACGAGGTGTGCGATTCCCACCATCTTGCCGGTGAGCCCGGACGCCCTCAGCGAGTCGAAGATGGACTCGCACTTGATGCCCAGGTTGGGGACGAAGTTGCTGGACATGCCGTGCGCCCCGGGCGGCGCGCCGGTGAACATGGAGCTGAAGCCGGTGACGGTGCGCGCCGGGTACACGGTCGAGGTGTCGACGTAGTCGACGCTCTCCCGTCGCAGCCTGTCGAGGAAGGGCGTGCGCGCCTCGAGCAACCTGTCGGCCCGGCATCCGTCGATGACGATGGCGATGAACCGCCGGGAGATGCGCGTCCCGTCCGAGCGCATCCGCGTGGGTGCCAGCGAGGGAGCCGGCGGCCATGTGAAGAACCACTGATGCAGAAGCAGCGCCGAAACGCCGACCGCGACAACGAAACCCTCCACAGCGATGAAGGTCCCCATGCCGGGGCGGGTCGCAAGAAGCTGGAAGGCCATCACCAGCAGCGTTAGCTTAGGGACCTGTTCCAGGAAGTTGCCGCTTGTGGGGTCCGGGTTCTCCAGCACCAGCCGCCAGAAGCGTGTGAAGTTCAGCCACGAGGTTCCGATTCGCAGGTGGTAGTACACCGTGCCCCATAGCACCACCGTGAAACCCAGGTACAGGCCGAGAATGAGGGCCGCCGTGGTGAAGTCGAAGAAACGGAACGCGGCCACGAAAGCCGCCAGGTATACCCACAGCGCGACCCGGAGCCGCAGCGGGAAGTCGAACCTGTAAAACACCACGAACATTGGAAGAAGCGCGGCAATCGCGACGCCCGCCCTGGCCCAGTAGCCCGCGTCCGTCGCGTGCGGCAGGCTGGTGAGGAGAAGCGCGCCGGCCACGAACACGGGTGTGAACGGCTTACCTTCGTTGAGCACGTTCCAGGCGCGAGCGGCCAGAATCTCGAACCTCGAGGCCCTCTTGTCGCCGCTGGCGGTTCCTCGCAGGGCGCCCAGTCCCCCAAGGGGCAGGGAGTCGCGCACGGCGACCAGCGTAAACAACACCGCCACGCTGTACGAGTAAGCGAACTTTAGCCCGTGAGTCAGCACGGCGACGGCGAGGCCCTCCTGCCAGTCCACGCCGAGGGCGAACAGCGCGCCGGTCATGCTGGCTTCGTAGACTCCGATGCCGCCGGGCGTGACGTGGAACACCTGGAATAGTATGGTGAAGGCGGTGACCGCGATGGCGACTGCAATGGAAATCTCGACTCCCAGCGCCTGTGCCGCCACCATCAGCACCACGGCCTCCAGCATCCAGCTTGGGAGCGTCCAGAGCGCGGCTCTGGCGATGCTGCCGAGGGACATCCTTGCGAGATGACCTCGCACGGAGGCAAATCCGGTGCGCAGCGGTACCGGCAGCCGGTCCTGTAAGCTCCCGTAACGCAGCAACAACAGGCCTGTTACGACGCCTGTGATGATCGCTGCGGGCAGAGCCAGGCTCTGAATCCACGTAATCCTGCCATCGGGAGCCAGCAACACCACTCCGAGCGCGGCGAAGGCGACCAGCGCGGCGAAGTCGAGAAGTCGGGCCACCGCCGAGGATGCTGCCGCTTCGGCCGCGGGCATTCCCTGGCGGGCGGCGAGCAATGGCCGCGCCGCCTCGCCCAGCTTGAACGGCACAAGGTGATTGGCGAGCAAAGCCGCCTGCAGAATGGAGAACAGCGAGAAGATGCCGGCGCGGCCCGGCGCCAACTCACGCCAGGCGAACGCCCTCAGCCCGAAGGCGAGCGTGTATCCGGCCAGAAAGACCGCGATCAGTTCCGGACGGGTCCCGAGTACGCGGACCGCCGAACCAATCTGGCTCCAATCGGCCAATCGCCATACCAGCAGCAGGACCGCCGCGGTGAGCAGGACTCCCAGGGCGACGCGGACCGTGAGGCTGCGGCCGGTCGCGACGCCCGGCCACACGTGCGGCTCGGAACCCCCCGGCGCCGCGTGGGCGGCAGGGTTGGATTCGCGACGGCTTGTCATGGATAATGTACAGTCAACATTGTTGCGCCAGTGGCGGGCAGTTCGACGACAGGCAATGTCCTTGAGCCTCGCCTGGACATTAAGCTCGCTAAATACTAGTATAGGCGCATTACGATGTCAAGAGTCGCCTGTTGCCGATGCCCGGACACGGCGACGGATTGCCCCGAAGGTGCCCCAGGAGGCGGAAATGAAACTGAACAGCGGCGACGTTGCGATACCTGAGAGCTCCGTCAGCGTGTATGACGCGATCTTCCGCAGGCGCAACGTAAAGGAGTTCGATCCGGAGCCCGTTTCCCGAGAAACGCTGGAGCGGCTGTTTTCCGCGGCGGTCTGGGCGCCCAACCACCGGCTAACCGACCCAACGCGGTTCTTCGCCATCCGCAAGGACAGCCCGATGCGAAAGCGAATTGCCGAGGCCGCCTGGCAGTCGACGTTCGACGGCGTGGCCAACCCGAACCCGGAGCAGAAGCGGAAATCCGCCGACGCGTCCAGGGACCGCGTCTTGAACGGACCCGCGATGGTGTACGTCTTCAGCCTGGACGGGGCCAACGAAGAGGTGACGCGGGAGAACTACGCCACCTCGTGCTGCGCCATCCAGAACATGGCCCTGGCGGCAGTCGCCGAAGGCCTGCGGCTCGACTGGACCACGGGCGGGCTAACCAGGATTCCTGGTATCGCCGGTATCCTCGGCGCGGACGAGGCCTGGACCCTAGTGGGCGTAGTGTTCGTGGGCAAGGCGGCGACCTTGCCGGAGACGCAGCGAATGCCGCACTCCGAAGTGGTCACCTGGCTGGAGTGATCGCCGACGCGAACGCGGGCCGGTCTTTGTTCCTGCCGCCCAACAGATTCTCGATGATTGACGGTACTTCGTAGTCGGTCATCACGAAAAACGTCCACACGCCAGCCATCAGAATCACAGTCGCCACGGCGATTCTGCCGAAGATCCCCTTGTGAACTACGATGCGGGCGGCGCCTCCCACCAGCACCGCGACCAGCCCGGCGAGGATGAACCACGTCCACACCAGGTTCACCGCCCAGTCGAGCAGGTGCAGGAATCGCACCGCAAGCGTGACGATGGCAACCACGAGCGCTATCGGATGCTTCGTCCCAATGAAAATGAGGGCTGCGACTACCCCTGTGATGAGCAGCAGCACGTTAACCAGGCTCAAGAACGCTTCGGTATGGATCATCCATCCAACGAACATCGCGCCCATACCGCCGAGCAGCCACCGGAGCCAGTTCGATTCGACACCGGAGACAAACTCCGAGAATGACTCGGACACCGATTCCAGAAACGACAGTGTAGGTGTGCCGGCGGCACGAGCAGTCCGAGGTGGCGCGGCGGGTCCTGGCGTGATGTGTGGACGCCCGGCCGTCGGCGCCGCGGCACTGGGAGCGGCTGGTCGCGGTCTCGTCTGCTGTGGCGAATACGGCGCGGGCGCTGGACGTGGCGCCTGAAGCGTCTGTCGGTACGAGTTGCCGGTGGTGTCTGAGACCGCCGATGGGGCCGGGCTCACTTGAGCGGTTACTGGAGCAACTGGCGGGGATGACGCCGCCACGCTGGGCGGAATATCCTGCAGCACCGTCTCCAGGTCCGGGACCTTCTCCAGCGGAAGCCCGCAGTACTCCTCCAGGCGCTCCGCCAGCTTGGCCACGGCCTGGTCCGACGACCCCTTCAGCCGACCGAACACCTCTGATTGTGCCGGGTCGGCGTAATCCCTCCTGGTGAATATCAGGTTGTCCTCGTCGTGGAAGCCCCACAATCCGGGGTCCGCGGCGATGGCCAGCAGGCTCAGGTAGATGACCAGCGACGGGAAGTTGTCCACGTTCTCGTCGTAGTGTTCCGCCGACCGCTGCGGGTGCTGGTAGTTCTTGTGGCCCAACTCCGGGCTTCGCTCGCCCCGGAACTCCGGCAGGTACATGCCGTCGTAGTCCACCAGCCGGATGCTGCCGTCTGCTTGCACCATCACGTTGCCGTGCTGCAGGTCGTTGTGGGCGATACGCAGCCCCCGCAGGCTCGCGGCCGGACCCCCGCGCCACTGCGCCGCCACCCGACGCAGCGTGTCCGGCTGGTCAAGTCTGGATTCGACGAACCTGCTGAGCAGCTCCCCTTCCACCCACTCCATCCTGACTATGGGATACCAGTCACCTCGCAGGCAGATTCCGTGTTCGAGGTACTCGAAGTGAACGAATGAGGGAGGTAGGACGTTGAGCAGGTAGTTGCTCAGTGCGCCGTAACGGGACTGTTGGTCGCTCACCTCGCGGGTGAAGCAGCGCACGGCGTAAGTGCGGTTGGCTACGGAGAAAGGATAGACGCATGCGAATGCGCCAGAGAAGACGAGTGGCAGGCCGCGCTGGTTGCGGGACACCTGTCCGGACTCGAGGTCGGTGCCCTTGAAGCACAGTCCGGGGTTCTGGACCGCCTCGGTGAAGTCGGTTATCCCTGGCCACACGCCTACGATCGATCTTCGTCCTTCCCGTCTCCTTCCAGCAACATGGAGCGGTAGCTGGTTCGAGGCCTTGGAGGAGGCGTTGGCTGATCTTTAGTGGGCTGAGAATCAGGTTCCACTGTTGGAACCTGCTGAGTCGGCGGCGGAGAAGTTACCGACCGAAACGCCGTGAGGTGTTCGACCCGCCTCTTGATCGAGTCGTAGAAGTAGACTATGCCCACAACTCCGGAGGCCACCACCGCAATCCACAACAGGATGGACAGTCCCCAGGCCAGGTCTTCGTTCATCCCCAGTCCGAGCAGGATGGCGAAAAACACCGCGCCCAGAAGGAAGGAGGCAAATACGGCCAGCGTGGCCAGTCCGGCGATCAATAGTCTGCGTTCGCCGTCTTTGAGGGTACTCACGTTGGATTCCACCTCCCTTTAGCTGTAGGATAGACGATACCACAAACGGCACGCCCGGCGATTGACCGATTGGCGCACATGCTGCCTCAAGTGGCGTCGCCGGTCCAGTGAACGCCGTCCGGAGAGCGGATATGTACCCACTGAAGACGAGTGTGGCCAGGATGTTCGCGTCGCTCCGAGAGTGGAGATCAGCCGGCAGTCTTGGACCGGCCGGCGTGGTGCTGGGGATCCTGCTGGTCGCGCTCGGCTGGATCCTCGAGGAGCAGTCCATTGGCGTGGGCGCGGTGGTGCGCACCCTTGGCGGGATACTACTTCTGTGCGGCCTCGCAATCGTCGTCTTTGGTGACCCCCGACGCCGTGCGGCAGCGATCGGCGCTGCAGAGCGCACCTATGCGAGGTACATGAATCGGACTGCGCACTGGAGCTGGCCCGACAGGTGGGGACTGGCCGGAGTTGTCGTTGGGTTCGCGTTGGTCGTTCCCGCCCTGATCCTGCAGATCATATTTCGAAACGGCGTGGTGATCGCGGCGCCGGCCGTACTCCTCTTCTGGACTGGGGTGTTCCTGCTCGTCTACGGGAGGTTTCACCGCCGGCGCCGGATGCGGGACCAGGGCCTGCCCACTTCACCTTCACGCAGAGGCAGACATAGAGATGGACGCCTCGGATAGTGGAGCGCCTGCACCGGTTACTCTCGTGAAACCAGTGAAAGCCATGGGAGAACAGCCATGACGACGCCTGGAACCGGCGCGCCGGTACAATCGCCGCGGCCGGGATTGCCATCCTCCTGGCTGGAATCGTTCCCCATTTCCTGACCGGCGGACGACCGTAGGAAATTTCGCTGTTCTCGCTAATGGAGGACAAGTGTCATGCGGGCGCGTCGTCGTCGGTGATGATCAGAAGCTGGAGCGAAGGGTTGCTCACGCCGCGACTGTCGCTGACTGTGGCCCACACGAAGATTTGCTTGTTTGGTTCGTCCTCGTCGTTGTCGACTCCCGTGATGGTCACTGTCCCCGTGCTGTCGGTGGCCCCTGCCTTTATGGTGAGGATCTTGTTGGATGTGATGGTGAAGTAATCGCTGAACGCAGGGGAGTCTGGAGATGCCGAGACCACGAGGACTACGTCCTGCGAGGAAGGATGGCTGAGCGATGCGGTGACATTTGCGACCCCGCCGTTCTCGCTAATGGAGGACGGGCTCAGTACGAGCGTAAGCGTGGGCGCGTCATCGTCGTCGCGGATGGTCAACGCCTGGTTCGAGGGAGCGCTCACTCCGTGGCCGCCGCTGACGGTGGCCGACACCGTGACGGACTTGTGCGGCGCGTCCACCCTGTCGTCGACTCCGGTGATGGTAACGACGTCCGTGCTGTGGGTGGAACCCGCCGATATGATGAGGGTGGCATTGGACGAGATGGTGAAGTCACCATTGACCGCGGGCGATGTGGGAGACACGGAGATGGTCACTGTCACGTCTTGCGAGGAAGGGCCGCTGAGATAGGCGCTGACGTCCGCGTCTCCACCGTTCTCGCTTATGGAGGACGCGCTGAGTTCGAGCGTCAGCGTGGGCGTAGCGTCGTCGTCGGTGATGGCCAGCGATTGGCTCGAAGGAGCGTTCACCTCGTGATCGCCGCTGACAGTGGCCGACACCATAACGGACTTGTCCGGCTCGTCCACGCTGTCGTCGACTCCCGTGATGGTCACCACGCCCGTGCTGTGGGTGGAACCCGCCGCGATGGTGAGGGTGGTATTGGAAGTTATGGTGAAGTCGTCGCTGACCGCAGGCGGTTCCGGAGACGCTGAGACCTCAATGCCCAGGTCCTGCGAGGAAGGATGGCTGAGCGATGCGGTGACATCGGCGGCTCCGCCGTTCTCGCTTATGGAGGACGCGCTCAGAATGAGTGTCAGGGCGGGCGCATCTTCATCGTCGGCGATGGTAAGCGTCTGGCTCGAAGGAGCGATCACGTCGCGACCGCTAACAGTGGCCGACACTGTTACGGACTTGTCCGGCCCGTCCACGCTGTTGTCGACCGCCGTGATGGTTACCGTGTCCGCGCTGTGGGTCGAACCCGCCTCTATGGTAAGGGTGTTGTTGGACGTGATGGTGAAGTCACCCTCGGCTGCGGGCGACACGGGAGTCGCGGACACCACGACGGTCACGTCCTCGGAGGAAGGGACGCCGAGATAGGCGGTGACGTCAGCGGCCCCGCCGTTCTCGCTTATGGAGTACGAGCTCAGTTCGAGTGTTACCTGCGTCGCCTCGTCGTCCGTGATGGCGAGCGTCAGGCTCGAAGGATCGGCCACCTCGCGCCCGGTGGCGCTGGCCGACACCGTGACGGACTTGTCCGGCTCGTCCACGCTGTTGTCGACCGCCGTGATGGTCACCGCGCCCGTGCTGTGGGTTGAACCCGCTGCTATGGTCAGCGTCCCGTTGGGCGTGATGGTGAAGTCATCGCTGACCGCGTGCGACGTGGGAGACGCGGAGATCGCTATGATCACGTCCTCCGAGGAGGGGCCGCTGAGCGAGGCGGTGACGCTGACAGCCCCACCGTTCTCGCTTATGGAAGACGCGCTCAGGACGAGCGTCACAGTGGGCGCAGCTTCGTCGTCGGTGATAGTCAGCGTTCGGTTCGGAGGAGCGGTCACGTCGCGACCGGTCACCGTGGCTGACACCGTGACGGACTTGTCTGGCCCGTCCACGCTGTTGTCGACTGCCGTGATGGTCACCGTGCTGGCGGCGCTGGTGGAACCGGCCGCAATGCTGAGGGACCTGCTGGAGCTGATGGTGAAGTCACCTTCAGACGCGGGCGACACGGGAGATGCGAAGATATAGACGGTCACCGGCTGTGAGGAGGGGGGGCTGAGAGTGGCGGTTACGATAGCGACTCCGCCGTTCTCGCTGATGGAGGAAGGGCTCAGGTCGAGCGCCACCGCGGGCGCGCCGTCGTCATCGGTTATGGCGAGCGTCAGGCTCGGAGGGGCGGCCACCTCGTGTCCAGTGGCGGTGGCGAACACCGTGACGTACTTGTGCGGCTCGTCCACGCTGTTGTCGACCGCCGTGATGGTTACCGTGTCCGCGCTGTGGGTCGAACCCGCCTCTATGGTAAGGGTGTTGTTGGACGTGATGGTGAAGTCGCCGCTGACCGCGGGCGACAGCGGGGACGCGGAGACTTCAAGGGTCACGTCTTGCGAGGACGGACCGCTGAGTGCGGCGGTAACGTTGGTGGCCTCACCGTTCTCGCTGATGGAAGACGAGCTGAGTTGGAGCGTCGCCCTGGGCGTCACTTCGTCGTCGGTGATGGTCAGTGTCAGTCTCGAGGGAGGGGTCACACCGCGACTGCCGCCCATGGTGGCGGACACCGTGGCGTACCTGTCCGGCTCGTCCACACCGTTGTCGATTGCCGTGATGGTCACCGTACCCGCGCTAACGGTGGAACCCGCCGCGATCGTAAGGGTGTTGTTGGATGTGATCGTGAAGTCACCCTCGGCCGCGGGAGGTTCGGGAGATGCGGAAACCACGAGGGTCACGTCCTCTGAAGAAGGGCCGCTCAGAGACGCGGTGACGTTGGCGGCCCCACCGTTTTCGTTTATGGTGTACGAACTGAGTCCGAGAGTCACGGCGGGCGCAGCATCGTCGTCAACGATGGTCAGCGTGACGGCTGCCGGGTCTACCGCCCCCAACTCGTTCGAGGCTCCTCCATATATGGAGACCGTCTTATCGGGAGTGTCTGCTGTGTTGTCGATCGCGCTCACGGTCAACGAGTCGGCGCTCTTGGTGGAGCCCGCCTCTATCGTCAACGTCGACTTGCTCAAAGTGTAGTCAGCGGAGTCGGTGCCAGGTCCCGGAGCGATTTCGACCGTGAGCGTAGTCGTCGTAGACGAAGGCGAGCTGAGCGACGCCGTTACCGTGGCGCTTCCGCCGTTCTCGCTTATGGAGGACGAGCTGAGGTGAAGACTCACGGTGGGCGTGTTTTCGCTGTCGGGAATCACCGGCGGCAGGCTCGGAGTACCGCTGCTGCCGCCCTCGCTCGGCTCATTACCGCCACCGCTCGCACTGCTGTTGCCGCTCGGCTCGCCGCCACCACCCGCGCCGCTGCCGCCGCTCATCCGGCCGCCACCCTCGCCGCCGCTCGCGCCGATTCCACCACTCGTATCGCCGCCGACGAACCCCATGTTGGTCAAGACTGTCACCGCGATGACAACGGCGGCTGCCACGCCCAGCAGGGACACCCCTCCAATCGCGACCCGGCGTTGCACGGAATTGAGGCTGCGGAGAAACCCGAGCAACCGACCTCTGGCAGGAACCACGAGGATGAACGCTATTCCCAAGCCGGTCGCCAACCACAACCACCAGGGCCAGGTGTCAATGGCCGCACTCAGCAAAGTACTGCCGTAGACAATCGTCGCGACGACAATCAGTACCCAGCGTGCCAGTGTGATGGGCCGGTGGAGCAGCCTCTTAGCCGGAGCGTAGAGGAGCAATCCCGCTATCAGCGTCAGCGAAAGCCACACCCAGGGATTGAACGCATTGAAGACAACACTGAGAAGTATCAATGGCACATAGCCAACTATCGCCAAAACCCAGTTGGTCGAATCGTCGCTTGTGGAGCCCGGCGCTGGCGCCGGCACCGGCACAGGTGCCCGCGGCGTGGTGGGCCGCCGTCTGGTCGGTGTTGGCGCAGGAGGTGGCGGTGTTGGCGGAGCGGAGGGTGAACTCGCTGCCGACGGCGCCGGTGCTGGCGGAGTGGAGGGTGAACTCGCTGCCGACGGCGCCGCCAGTGGCACCACTGATGGCGGTGGCGCCGCCACACTGGGAGGTACGTCCTGCAGCACCGTCTCGAGGTCCGGGACCTTCTCCAGCGGAAGGCCGCAGTACTCCTCGAGACGTTCCGCCAGCTTGGCCACGGCCTGGTCCGACGACCCCTTCAGCCGACCGAACACCTCTGATTGTGCCGGGTCGGCGTAGTCCTTCCTCGTGAATATCAGGTTGTCCTCGTCGTGGAAGCCCCACAATCCGGGGTCTGCGGCGATAGCCAGCAGGCTCAGGTAGATGACCAGCGACGGGAAGTTGTCCGCGTTCTCGTCGTAGTGTTCCGACGACCGCTGCGGGTGCTGGTAGTTCTTGTGTCCCAGCTCCGGGCTCCGCTCGCCGCGGAACTCCGGCAGGTACATGCCGTCGTAGTCCACCAGCCGGATGCTGCCGTCTGCTTGCACCATCACGTTGCCGTGCTGAAGGTCGTTGTGGGCGATACGCAACCCCCGCAGGCTGGCGACGGGCCCCCCGCGCCACTGCGCCGCTAGCCGACGCAGCGTGTCCGGCTGGTCAAGTCTGGATTCGACGAACCTGCTGAGCAGCTCCCCTTCCACCCACTCCATCCTGACGATGGGATACCATCCCCCTTTGACGCGGATACCGTGTCCCACGTACTCGAAGTAGACGAATGATGGCGGGAGCACGCTGAGAAGGTAGTTGCTCAGTGCGCCGTAACGGGACTGTTGGTCGCTCACCTCGCGGGTGAAGCAGCGCACGGCGTAGGTCTGGTTTCCGACGGAGACGGGATAGACGCATGCGAATGCGCCAGAGAAGACGAGTGGCAGGCCGCGCTGGTTGCGGGACACATGTCCGGACTCGAGGTCGGTGCCTCTGAAGCTCAGTATGGGGTTCTGGACGGCCTCGGTGAAGTCGGTTATCCCAGGCCACGGCATCGCATTCGCCTCACCTTGCGGGGCATTAGGCGACGGTGATGATCACCAGCGTCGTATCGTCGTTCCGCATCAACCTCGCGTCGCGTTGCTCCGCTACCCACGCGGCCCACCCCGACGCATCCAACGCCAGGAGCGTCTTCCAGGGCTTCTCCCCTTCGGCATTCCTCTCGAGGAACCAGCACGCCAACGCATCGGAAGCCAGAATAAACAGGTCCCCGGCCACGCATTCGCCGTCGCTCCGGCGCACCTTCTCCCACAGTTCCCCCGCGTTGTCCGGATTGCTGCATATCAGGTTAGGGCTGTTGTCGAACTCGGCGGCGTCTTCCAGGGGGAAGGACAGCCGCAAACGATCATCTTGTACCAGGAACAGACAGCTATCCCCCACGGCGAGCGCCTGCCAATACAGTCCCGACGAACTGTCCGCCGCCGCGGTGATCTTCAGCCCTAACAGCGTCGCGAATGCCCCGGCCCGCGCCTTCGCCTCTCCGTGCCAGGGGATGCGGTCCCACGGGATACCAGCGTGCAACTCCTTCTGAGCCGGGGCGAGCCAGTCCAGCAGGGAGTCTTGTGTGAGCCCGCTCATGTCAGGCGGCTGCATGCCAAAGGCGCGAACGAGGATGTTAGCCCACTCCCGCGCGAAGGCCGACTCGCTGGCCCCGTCGGAAACCGCCGCCATGGCGCCATGGCGCCCGGGCGCCACTAATGGCGGCGGATAGCTCACCCACTTGGCGTCCTCACACTCCTCCGGGGAGTTGCCCGCCTTTGGCAGCCAGAAACTCCTGTGAGGTCGAAAGGCCACCTTCACCACCTAATGGATCAGCGCAGGTCTGACGCGGCGCGCGTCCCAATGTCCAGGAACTGCACCAGAGCCACCATGTCAGCGTTGTAGACGTATCCGCGCGAACCCTGCGTGACCGACAGGCCCATGCTCGCGGCCAGCTCCACAACGGGGTCGGGGAACACCGAAGACATGCGGAACATCCGCGCCGCGTACTCGTCGGGCGGCACTTCGCTCTCCTCGGAAGGGTACTGAACCGGCATGGCGGACATCTCCGAGAGATGCGCGTTGTAGATGAGCACGTTGCCGTCGCTGGTGGCCAGCGACATGATGTCGCTCGCTATGGGTTCCGGGTTCCCGTCCGTGGCGTCGCCGTCGGTGACGTTGATCACCATGGGAGGGTAGGAGTCAGGGTGTTGGGTCGTCCAGTTATGGAGGGCGGTGGACGCGGCAGACAGCGCCTCGCACATCGGCGTCCCGTAGCCCGCCTCCGGCCGCAGCCACACCGGGAATTTCCTGCTGACTTCCACTATGCCTCCGGCGCCGTCGGACTCCTTGACCTGCCTGTCCTCCACTTCCGCGGCGTCGACCACCTGGCTGATGGAAAGGAAGGGCTGCTCCGGGGTCGTGCCGGGCAGAGGGGTTTCCAGCTTGGGGCGGCCCGCCCCGTCGGTGCTGTAAGTGATGACGCCGATGTCGAAGTAATCGCGAATGTCCATGCCCTGCGAACAGCGTTGGGATATGGCGTCGAGAATGCGATTCAGGGCGTCTGCCGCTCCGTCCATCTTTCGCTGATCGGGTTGCCCGCCCAGCGCTCCCATCATGGAGCCCGATTGGTCGATCAGGAAGAGGAAGCAGCCCGGGTTGTTTCTGCTGATGTCGGCCGAATACGGCATGTGGATCACCTACCTTGTCCATTTGGCAACGCTTTGTCAGGCCCATTCTATGCTTTTCGCGCGTTGAGGTACAATTGGCATTTGAATTCCACATCGATTGCGACCGAACTGCGCGTGCTAGAATGGCCGCATTAGACTGACTACGCTGGTGACTGAGATGAACGTCATCTGGATAGTGTCGGACACCTTTCGCAGGGACCACGTCGGCGCGTACGGCAACCCCCACATCCGGACGCCGTCCCTGGACAGGCTGGCGGCGGAATCGGTGCGGTTCGATGCTCACTACTCCGCCGGGTTCCCCACCATGCCCACCAGGGCGGACCACCAGACCGGCAGATGGACCATGTCCTTCATGGGCTGGCAGCCGCTTCCGGCGGGCGTGACCACGCTGGCCGAGATCCTGGCCGGACACGGCCTTCACACCGCGGCGTCCGTCGATACTCCCTACTACCTCAGGGACGGCATGAACTACGACCGGGGCTTTCAGTCGTTCTTCATGAACACCGGGCAGGACACGCTGTGGTCGTTGATTCCGGAGCCCGGCTATCACCACGAGGCGCTGGACGTGAGGGACAGGTGGCGCGTGGAGGCCGACAGGAACGCGCCCAAGACGTTCATGGCCGCCATGCAGTGGCTGGAGCGCCATTACAAGGAGGACTTCTTCCTGTACGTCGACACCTGGGACCCCCACGAACCGTGGGACGCCCCGGCCTACTACACCGAGCTCTACATGCCGGACTATGACGGCGAGCTGGTGCTGCCCGTCTACGGTAACTGGCACGACGTGCCCGGATACACTGAGTCGCAGCTTCGCAAGGCGCACGCGACGTACTGCGGCGAGATCACCATGGTGGATACCTGGGTGGGCTTTCTGCTGAAGTACGTCGAGAACATGGGGCTGGTCGACAAGACGGCCGTCATCTTCACCACGGACCACGGCTTCTACTTCGGCGAGCACGGGGGCCTGTTCGGCAAGATGAGCTCGGACAAGTACCCCGACGGGACCCTTCGCCCGTACGACGAGCCGGGGTCGAAGTGGAGCTACTCGCCGCTGTTCGAGGAGATAGTGCACCTGCCGCTGCTGATTCGCGCTCCCGGCGTGCCGCCGGGCGTCTACGGCGGCTTGAGCTCCGCCATCGACGTGATGCCCACCGTGCTCGACCTGCTGGGCCTCGACGTCCCGGACTTCGTGCAGGGCCGTTCGCTCGCCCCCGCCCTTCGCGACCCGGCGCGGCCCGGGCGCGAGTACGTGGTCAGCAGCCTGCCGTTCGCCAATCCGGGCGATCCGGTGCTGTCGGTGGACAACTTCCTCCGCGACCTGGAGGACGCGCCGGTCACGACCGTCACAGCGGGACGATGGAGCCTGCTGTACAGCTCGGAGCCGGGCGTTTCCCAGCTCTACGACCTGTCGTCCGACCCGGGGCAGCTACACAACGTGATCGACACTCACGTCTACGAGGCGCGCGAGCTGCACAGGCTGCTGGTAGGGTTCATGCGCGAGAACGAGGTGCCGGACCGGCTGCTTCGCCCGCGGCTGGAGCTGCGGGCCTAAGAGCGTGCGAAAGGCGATACGCATCGGATATGGCCTATTCCCAAACGATACTGGTCACTGGCGCAACGGGATACATCGGCGGAAGGTTGGTTCCCCGCCTTGTCGAGCAACAATGCCGGGTTCGCGTCCTGGTGCGCAGCCTTGCAAGAGCGCGCTCTCGTCCGTGGTTTGACAGGGTGGAGGCAGTCGTCGGCGACGTTATGGATCCCGACGCTCTGTCAGCGGCGCTGGAAGGCGTGGATACCGCCTACTACCTGATTCACAGCATGTCCAAAGGCTCAGGATTCCACGAACTGGACCTTGAAGTCGCCCGCGCTTTCGGCCTGGCAGCGAGAAGAGCGGGCGTCGACAACATCATCTACCTGGGTGGGCTTGGAGATCCCGAATCGGACCTTTCGCGCCACCTGCGCTCACGCCAGGAAACGGGACAAGCTCTCCGCGAAGGCGGCGTACCGGTCACCGAGTTTCGGGCCGCGGTGATTGTCGGAGCGGGCAGCATTTCCTTTGAAATGATCCGCTACCTTGTGGAGCGCCTGCCGGTCATGGTCTGCCCACGGTGGATCTATTCGCGTATCCAGCCCATTGCCATCGACGACCTTCTGGAATACCTGGTTTCCTGCATGAACACCCCGGAGAGCAAGGGCAGCGTGATCGAGATCGGTGGCAAGGATGTAACAACTTACCGGGGGTTGATGTTGGGTTATGCCCATGCCAGAGGACTCCGGCGGCTGCTGCTCCCCGTGCCGGTTCTGACGCCCCGCCTCTCATCCTACTGGGTGCACTGGACGACCCCTATCCCGGCAAGGATCGCCGTGCCCCTCGTGGAAGGACTCCGCAACGACGTAGTTGTCACTGACGACCTCGCACGCCGATTGTTTCCTCAAATCCAGCCCCAGGACTACACCTCAGCCATCGACAGCGTGATACAAGACCTGGACGGGGGAAAGATAGATACGTCCTGGAGCGATGCCGCGGGCGCAGATACGCAAGAGCCGGTTAGCATGGAGTCCCGTCAAGGGGTGATCATCGAACGCCGCTACCGAGAAGTTGACGGACCGGCCCGGGACGTGTACGCGGTGGTGACTGGCATTGGGGCGGCACGTGGCTGGTACTTCGCGGACTGGCTTTGGCGATTGCGCGGGATGGCGGACCGCCTACTGGGGGGCGTCGGTCTCCGCAGAGGTCGTCGCCATCCGGACGACCTCCGCGTCGGCGACGCGCTGGACTTCTGGCGAGTCGAAGCGCTGGAGGAGGGCCGCCTGGTACGCCTGAGGGCGGAGATGAAGCTACCGGGGCGCGCCTGGCTCCAATACGAAATCCACAGGACCCAAGGCGGCAAGACCCGCCTGGAGCAGACTGCGGTCTTCATACCGAGAGGCTTGGCGGGCCTGACCTACTGGTACGCCCTGTACCCTATCCATTCCTGGATATTTCGAGGACTGATCAGGGCGTGCGCCCTGCGCGCGGAGCGCCTGAAGGCCAGCCGCCGAGACTCACCTCCGGCACATTAGCCTTGTCTGGCCGCTGCGGTTATGCGAGATTCTCCTGGATGAAGGCGGTCATCTCGCTGAGGGCCCGCTGCGCGACGTCCGAGTTGAGGTCCCGCAGCACTCCTTCGCCCTCCTCTTCGAATATCGTCACGTCGATCCGTCCGCCGGCATTGCGGTACTGCCTGATGAACTCGTCCAGGTCCGGCCGCGGGTGCGACGCCTCGTAGCCCCGCGCCAGGCACAGCGTTGGCGGCAGTTCCGTGGACTCCCCGCCGGCCAGGATGCGCGCCGGAGCGCCTTCCGCCATCGCCTCTTCCGTCACCCAGTACATGTCGTGCAGAGCCACGATGTTCTCGCCAATGGAATCGGGGCGTACCACGTCATCCCGAAGACCCTTGGCGTAGTGGTAGCGACCCAGGGGATCAATCACCGGGGAAACCATGATCACGCAGCCCAGCGCGCCGTCCACGTCGGTCGAGCCGTTGGTGAGGGACAGCGCAGCGTAGCGGGAATCGCGGGGGCGCATCCCCAGCAGCATGGCCTGGTGTGCGCCGCTCGATGTGCCCATGGCGCCGATCTTGCCCGCAATGCCGTTCCAGCTTTCGGCGTTCGCCTTGCACCAGCGGATTCCATAGTGGATGTCCGCCAGTGAAGCGGGGTACGCGGCCTCGGGCGGAACCCGAAAGTCCAGGGCCGCCACGATGACGCCGTTCCTGGCCAGCGCCTCGTTGGCGACGTTGCCGTTCGCGCGGTTCCCGTTCACCCAGGCGCCGCCGTGCAGCTCGACCATAACCGGGAAGGGTCCGGCGCCCTGTGGCTTGAACAGCGTCGCCAGGAAGGGCTTATCGCCGTGCCGCAGATACTCCACGTCTTCGATCTGTACTTCATAGGTGGTTCGGGTGCTGGACGTCATGTCACACTCCTTCTGGCCGGTTGAACTTCGGGTGTATATGGGCCTAGATTAGGACTCTGCCCTCCCGCTGTCAAACGACCTGCCCGGCGAGGATTCGAAGCTCGGTCTATGGGGCCAAAGCCGATTGTGCTGGCGCTACTGACGCCTGATTACGCCGCAGGCCACCCGGCTGCCGGTGTCCGACTCCTCCGCACCATAAGAGTCCGGCCTTTCATGCACGATGATGGCGGAGCCGTCGAGATCGAACACGGAATGTCTGGGGCCCTCGTCCAGCGTGATGCCAACTGTGAAGAAGTCGGCGCGGGCGGAGCCGTCGGAGGCGGCGTAGATGTTGGGAAGGTCGCCGCCGTGTGCTTCACCCGATTCGTCGCGATTCCAGGCCGGATGGATGAAGCCGTGCTCGGCGTCTTCGGGGTTGAAGTGGTCGCCGGCGGCGCTGAAGTCGGGCGCGCACTTGCCCGTCTCGTGGATGATGAAGGCGTGGCCGCCCGGCGCCAGTCCCTTCACGTCGGCCATGACCAGGACTCCGCCGGACGCCTGTCGGAACGCAACGCTGCCCATGACGTCGCCGGACGGCGACTCGAGCACGGCCTCAGCCGTCAAGCCCACGGTTGGTTGGCCCGCATCACGCGACTGGGCGACCAGAAGCGCCGCAACGCCAGCCACAACAACCACGACGGGAACCAGGAGAACAGCCAGCTTCAATCCCCCAGACATTTCGGGTCACCTCCCCGGCAACGCTGCCTCTACGGCGTCGGAGTTTTCTGATTATCCTGCGGGAACTGGAGAGTCGCCAGTATTGATATTATATATCAATTGTGGCCGGACGGGGCCTATATTACTTTTGCGGCAGACGTGTGTCAAATCATCTGACTTGTCTCTGACAGTTCGCAGTTGCCGGACGACGTTTACCTATGTACCATGAATAGAGGCAGGTGCAACTGGAGCGGACTTCGAGTTGTCACCTGTCTTGGCATGTATGCAATTCTTGCTGAGATTTTGTTGCAATGGATACGCGCGTTCAGGAGGTTCTCGTGCCCCAGAAGCATCGGATTCATATTGAAAAGCTAGCCCTGCCACCGGCCGGCCTTGGAATACGCCTGTTGGCGATAGCGGTGCCGCTGGCCGTGCTGGCCGTGGGCTTTCTGGTCTTCGGCTGGAGCGGCCCCGCCTGGGCGCAGGATGCGTCGGAGTGCGAGACGACCGACCTCGGCACGCTCAGCACGGACGCGGGGACCGACCTGACAGCCGATGGGCGCTGGACCACGAACGACTGCGACTCCCGCTTCCGGCCGTCCAGCGACGCCCACACCTATCGTTTCGAGGTGAGCGAGGCCGGACGGATTAGGATCGACCTGACCTCCGCGGAGGGAGACTCTTTCCTCTATCTGCTCGCTGAGGACGGAAGCCGCCTGGCAGACAACGACGACGGCGGCGCCGGTCTCGACGCAAGGGTGGAGCGCGACCTGACACCGGGCGTGTACATCGTGGAGGCGACCACGGTCGGCGGGCGCGGGCGCGGCGCGGCCGACTTCCGGCTTACCATAGGCCGGGTCACGGGCTGCGACCCGGTGCACCTGGGCTCGCTGGAGCAGGGCGGTGTGTTGACCGCGACCGGGTCCTGGACGCTCGACACCTGCGGCTCGCGCTTCGTGGTGGAGCACCCGGCTCACGGCTACCTGTTCGACCTGCCACAGGGCGGACGAGTGCGCGTGGACCTCATCTCGCAAAACGGCGACCCTGTGATGTCGCTGGTCTCAACCACCGCCGGCCTGATCGCGGCCAACGACGACGGCGGCGAGCGGCGCAACTCCCGTATAGAGCGCTATCTGCTGCCGGGCACCTATCTGCTGGAGGCGACTACCTACCTGGAGCGCGACTATCAGCCCCTGAGGGCCGACTTCACGCTGGTTATTCAGCTGGTCGACGAAACGGCCAGGCAGGACAGCTTCCTGCTCAAAATCGAGGACGTGCACACACCGGAGCGCGTGGTCGCGGGTCAGCCTTTCGACGTCCACTACCGCGTCGGCAACCTGGGCGGCGGCGACCTCGCCGACGTTGGCGGCAACGCCGTGGTGTACGTGGTCGGGCCGCGCGTCTACCAGTACACCGACCCCATTGAGGCGTCGGAGGGGCGCTGGGATTCCGGCGTCTCCTACCACACGGGCGCGCAGACCGCTAACGCGTCGAGCGAAGAGATACGCGAGGTGACGCCATTCCAGGCGACGCTCAGGAGCACCGGCCCATCGTGGGTGTTCGTGGCGGTCATCACCGACGACGAGGACGGTCAGGAGCGCGGGTTCCACGGCCAGTGGCAGAACGTAATGGTGCTGAGCGGCACGACCTTCGACGAGGTCACAGTGAGCGTGGACGGCGCGGAGTACACGGTCGAAGCAAAGGCCGACGTGGACGGGCTGGTGACGACCACCGTGAGCGCCGTCGACGACCCTGAAGCCGACGTGGATGACACGCTGCGGGCCAAGGCGATCTTCGCGGCGGGCGTGCGCTCCCACCTGCTGGACGGCCTTTTCGAGCGGCCGGAGATCGCGGCGCTGCCGGTAACCGGAACGTCCGCGCCCGCGGAAGTGGAAGATCCCACATCGAGCGCGCTGTTGGCGCGGTTCGCGGACCGGTACACGAGCGAGATCGAATCGTCCGGCTTGCCCGGCGCGCTGGCGGCGCAGGAAGCGCTGAGCCCCACGGCCATCGAAGATCTCATACTCGGCACCGCAGGCTCGGCGTCGGCGGAGTACGTCGCCCTGGCGGCATCCTGGAGCGCGCTCCAGGAAAGCGTCGACGGAGGCGAGTCGCTTTCCTTCTCGGAGGCATTCGCCCTCTACTCCGAGCTGGCCTACGCCGAACGGGTAGTCTCTCCAATCGCGGAGGCCGGAAGGGTCGTGGAGGCCGCCCGGGCCGCCGGGTCGGGCTGGCAGGACGCCGGCGTCCAGGAATTGGTCGACGAGCTGGCGCAGCGGACGACCTGTCGCCCCGGCAGTGGGCTGCGGGAGGTCCTGTCGGACTCGGAGGACCTCGACGCAATGCTCAGGCTCGACGCCGAGATGCGCGCCGCCCTGCCCGCTTACGGCCCCGCCGTCGACGCGGTGCTGTGCGCGGTGGCGGGCGCGGATGGCGACAACTCCTTGTTCCTGGAGGGGCTGGGAATCGACGACAGCAGCGAGATCCTTGAGCTGTTCGGCCACGAACAGCCTTCGGTGACGCCGGCGCCTGAGCCGCCGCACCGCCTGCGAATCATCGCCAGGCTCAACGAGGACGGACGGATCGAACACGGCGTCGAACTGTCGAACGGCGAGCAGGTGTTCCCCACCAGGCGCCACCTTGCGGCCGACGCCCCGGCGAGTGAATGGCAGACCAGCAGCGACGTAGAGGTGGACGAGACGCCAATAGGGAGGATACGGACCCGCAGGCTGGACGACGGACGCGTGGAGCTTGGCTTCATGGACGCCGGCGGCGGAATCGTTACTCCCGAGATACGCTACCTGTCCGCGGACATGCCGTCCGGGGTCTGGCTCCGCAGCGCGGAGATCGAGGTGACCAAAGAACCCGTGCTCGAATAGCCAGCGCCGAGCGCCGCCGGCAGTCGGCACGACTGCCGGCGGCTTCCCGGCCGTGTTCCTGCTTGGCCGGCGCAGAGCCACGTAGCGGCCGAGGCGCGGGATTTATTGATACTCTATCGCATTGCTGTGCGATGGGCTTCCCCGGACGGCGCCCAGCCACAAGTTGACAGACGCCGTCATGTCATGTAATGTACTGGTACTTAGTATCAATACAGGCCACAGGAGACTTGATTTGAACTCAGTGATAGATTCCTGGCGAGAGCAGGTGCTGGACTTCGACCGGGACATGGCCGCTCTGCGCGAAAAGGGAAATCAGCACGGTCAGGGGCCGGGCCGCTCCGGCGGCTTTGGCTACGCCAACCGGCCCATGGACCCCCACCGCACCGACGACCCCGCCCTCAACAGGCTGTTCGCCGTACTGGGCTCGGGGAAAGATGTCCTCGACGTGGGCGGCGGCGCCGGCAGGTTCGCGCTGCCGCTCGCCACGCGCGCTGAGCGCGTGACCGTAGTCGACCCCTCCGCCGACTCCGTGGACCTGCTAAAAGAGCGCGCGGACGACGCCGGAATCACCAACGTCACCCCCATCAACGAGCCATGGGAGGATGCGAACGTGCCGGCGGCGGACATGGTCCTCTGCTCCCTCGTGCTGCACCACGTCGCGGAAGTCGGCCCCTTCGTGACCAAGCTCCATGCGCACGCGAAGGACAGGGTGGCCGTGTTGGAAATGGTGCAGACGCCCGGCGTGGTGAACCACCCCTTCTTCGAGCGCGTGCACGGCACCGCGCCGACGGCCCTGCCCGGACTGGCCCGGGTGCTGGAGCTACTCTGGTCGATGGACATCTACCCGGACGTGGAGATGATTACGCCCGAGCCCGCGGTGGTGGGCCCGGACCTGGACACGGCGCTGGAGCAGTTGCGCCTCAGGCTGTCCGTGCAAGAGGGCACGCCGGAAGACGACCGGCTGCGCGCCGCCGCGGACGAGCTGCTCGAGGAGACCCCCGACGGGATCACCGTCCGGGGCGTAGCCCCGCTGCGCCAGGCCATCATCACCTGGAGACCCGCCGGGCTGGACTAGCCACGCTCGGCAGGGCCGCTCGCTCGCGCCCGCAGTGCGGGACACGACGCGGCCCGGCCGTTCTCCAGACCCAGGCAGCTATTCGCAGAATTCCAGACCTGAATCCGCAAAGTCGTTGTCCTGCACGTCTCGTAGGCCCTCCGGTATGCACCCGCTGAAATCGTTGACATAGAGGTACAGTTCCTTCAGACGGTGCAGGTTGCCCAACTCCGCAGGTATCTCCCCGATCAAATAGTTGTCGCTGATATCCAACCATTCCAGATTGGACAGGTCGCCCAACTCCGGCGGTATCTCCCCGACCAGCCTGTTGTCGCCGAGGCCCAGCAATTCCAGACCAGACAGGTTGCCCAGCTCCGGCGGTATTTCTCCGCTCAACTCGTTGACGTAGATGTACAGTTCCTTCAGGTGGTGCAGGTTGCCCAACTCTGGCGGTATCTCGCCGCTCAACTGGTTGTCGTGGAGGTACAGTTTATTCAGACGGTACAGGTTGCCCAACTCTGGCGGTATCTCGCCGCTCAAATCGTTTCCGTTGAGGAACAGCCACTCTAGATTGGACAGGCCGCCCAGTTCCGGCGGTATCTTCCCGACCAGCCTGTTGTCGCGAAGGCCCAGGAGTTTCAGACGGTGCAGGTTGCCCAGCTCCGTAGGTACGTCCCCGCTCAGATCGTTGTTGCCTAGGTCCAGCCAATCCAGGTTGGATAGGTTGCCCAATACAGGCGGTATCTCCCCGATCAAGTAGTTGTCGCTTAAGCCCAGCGATTCCAGACTGGACAGGTTGCCCAACTCTGGTGGTATCTCGCCGCTCAACCGGTTGCCTTCGAGGAACAGCGCAAACAGATTGGACAGGCCGCCTAGCTCAGGCGGTGTTTCCCCGCTCAGCCTGTTGGAGCGGAGGTTCAGGAGTTCCAGACTGGACAGGTTGCCCAGATCCGCTGGTATGTCTCCGCTCAACTGGTTGGATCCGAAGTCCAGCGATTCCAGACTGGACAGGTTGCCCAACTCTGGTGGTATCTCGCCGCCCATCTGGTTGCCACCGAGATTCAGACCTACGAGTTTGGATAGGTTGCTCAGCTCAGTTGGTATCTGCCCGGTCAACTCGTTTCCGAATAGGGACAGCCATTCCAGATTGGACAGGCCACCCAGCTCCGTCGATATCTCCCCGGTCAACCTGTTCAAGTCGAGGTTCAGCTCCCTTAGATTGGACAGGTCACCCAGCTCCGGCGGAATCCCCCCTGTCAACTCGTTCCCGTCTAGGTACAGAATTATCACGCGCCTTCTATCGTCGGTGGTTACGCCGTGCCACTCCCCAAGAGGCGCATCGCTCAGCCAGTTGGTGTTGTTATGCCAGTTCGCTCCCCCGGTCGCTTCGTAAAGCGCGACGAGGGCGTCCCTTTCCGAGTTGGCTTCCTCAAGCGTGGCGGTAGGGGTTTCTGGGCAGAACTCCAGACCTGCATCCGCAAAGTCATTGCTCTGCACGTTTCGTAGGCCCTCCGGTATGCACCCGCTGAAATCGTTGATGTAGATGTACAGTTCCGTCAGGCGGTGCAGGTTTCCCAGCTCCGGTGGAATCTCCCCGCTCAAATAGTTGTCGTGGAGGAATAGCATTCTCAGACTGGATAGATCGCCCAGCTCTGGCGGTATCCCCCCTGTCAACTCGTTCCCGGCAAGGCTCAGTAATTCCAGATTGGACAGGCCGCCCAGTTCCGGCGGTATCTCCCCGCCCAGCCTGTTGTAGCCGAGCCGTAGTTCTCGCAGATTGGACAGGCTGCCCAACTCCGGCGGAATCCCCCCTGTCAACTCGTTCCCGGCAAGGCCCAGCCATTGCAGGTTGGACAGTTTGCCCAGCTCCGGCGGAATCCCCCCGGTCAACTCGTTCCCGGAAAGGCCTAGCCATACCAGGTTGGACAGGTCACCCAGCTCCGGCGGAATCCCCCCGGTCAACTCGTTGCCATCGAGCTCCAGAGTTGTCAGGCTGGACAGTTCGCCCAGCTCCGTGAGTATCCCCCCGGTCAACTCGTTCCCGGAAAGGCCCAGCCATATCAGGTTGGACAGGTCACCCAACTCCGGCGGAATCCCCCCGGTCAACCCGTTCCAGGCGAGGCTCAGTTCCCTTAGATTGGACAGGTCACCCAACTCCGGTGGAATCCCTCCGGTCAACTCGTTCCCGGTAAGGCCCAGCCATTCCAGCCTGGATAGTTCGCCCATCTCCGGCGGTATCTCCCCGATCAACTGGTTGTCGTGGAGGCTCAGCCCTGTTACGCGCCCTCTGTCGTCAGTGGTTACACCGTGCCATTCCCCAAGAGGCGCATCGCTCAGCCAGTTGGCGTTGTTATGCCAATTCGCTCCCCCCGTCGCCTCGTAAAGCGCGACAAGTGCCTCCCTTTCCAAGGTGTTTTCCACTGGCGTGGTAGTGAGTGTCGGCGTAGGCGCGTGAGGCGTCGCAGTGGCGGCGGTCGCTGTGGCAGGCCTTGGTGGCGTGGCGGTCGGCGCGGGCGCTGGGTCGTTGTTGCAGGAGGCCATCAGCAACGCTGCCAACACGGCCAATGCAGCAAGTCTTGTGGAAATGGTGGTACGGGAAATCACTCCTCACAGCCTCGTACAGTTGGGCGAGCGCCTGGCTGCCGGCTGCTGTGGACAGGACAGCCATCGTATGTCACTAGTGACACTGTGGTAATATATTGGGGTTACGCGCAGTAAAACACAACCTATTTGAGTATTCATCCTAGCTTCATTGTGAGAGGAAGCACGGTTCATCGGGGATTAGAACATGGTTGCGAGGATGGTGGCGCTGACGACCGTGGCGCTCGCGGCGCTGCTGTTTGCCGTCGCGGCCTGTAGCTCGGCCGATGACGGGCCGCCGCCCACGCCCACGCCCATTGACGTCGCCGCCGTGATCCAACAGCAACTCGCGTCTCAGGCGCCCGCAATGGCCGCGCCCACGGTACCCCCTCCAGCCCAGGACATGCAGCAGGCCCCGGCCGC
>DAOUJZ010000013.1:0-150366 GCA_034421955.1 Dehalococcoidia bacterium
CTCGAGCGCGAGTACCTCATCGTGGACGGCGGCCGCGTGGTCGGCGCCGCCTACAGCTACGCCTACGACGACTAGAGCACAGCGCCAAATATCCCTTCCCCCTCGATGGGGGAAGGTTAGGATGGGGGTGAGTTAAGGCAGCCACGCCATGAAGTTCCCATGGGCCAACACCCTGCTGCTGGTACTCATCGCCGCCGAGCTGGTCAGCGGCTTCTTCGGCCTGGTGTCCAGCTCTCCGCGCGAGTGGTACTTCATCGTCGCGCACCGCATCAGCGGCTACGGCATCGTCGTCATCCTGGTGTGGAAGGGCGCGAACGTCCTCTTCTCGCTGCGCTGGAAGAGGGCCGCCGCGCCGCGCACGGCCTCCGTAGTGCTCATGGCGCTGCTCGCCGTCACCCTCGCGCTCGGCTTCGCCTGGTCGTTCGTCGGCCCCTTCGGCTGGGCGTGGTTCAGCGGCGTAAGCTGGCACATCTACGTCGGCGCTGCGCTCATACCTCTGCTGGTCTGGCATGCCCTCTACCACACGCGCGGCTTCCCCGTCGGCTTCTGGGCCGACCGCCGCACCTTCCTCAGGCTCGCCGCCCTCGCCGTCGCCGCCACCGCCGCGTGGCAGGTGGGCGAGCTCAGCGCCAAAACCGCCAGCCTCAGCGGCGCCCGGCGCAGGTTCACCGGCTCCCACGAGGCCACCAGCTTCTCCGGCAACGCCTTCCCGCTCACGTCGTGGCTCAACGACCGCCCGGCGCGCGTGGACCCCGCCGAGTGGCGGCTCACCGTGGGCGGCGCCGTCGAGCGCGAGCTCTCGCTCGGCTACGACGACCTCGCCGCCGCCGCCGAGACCACCGCCACCATCGACTGCACCGGCGGCTGGTACTCCACCCAGGTCTGGAGCGGCGTCGCCGTATCCGACCTGCTGGCGCGCGCCGGCCCAACGGACGCCGCGTCCAGCGTCACCTTCACCTCCGTCACCGGCTACTACCGCCGCTTCTCCATGGCCGAGGCCGCCGGATACATGCTGGCGTCCCACGTGGGAGGCGAGACGCTCTCCCACGGCCACGGCTTTCCCCTGCGCCTCGTCGCGCCCGACAAGCGGGGTTTCGAGTGGGTCAAGTGGGTCGTCGATATCCGAGTCAACACAACCCCCAAGTGGCTCCAACCCCCACTCCCCATCCAATAGGCAAGCCCCTTCCCAGCCCCGATGGAACCTTTTCCCCGCCGTGTGCGTATTGTCTTGTGAGAGTACTCTCGAACACCCGGCTGGAGGCGGGCTATGACCGAAGCCGAGGCCATACGGCTCTGCCAGGAAGGCTCCCCGGACGCCTTCCGGCACTTGGTCGAGCAACATAAGAACACGCTCTACGGCACGGCGGTGCTCATGACGGGCGACAGGTCAGTCGCCGAGGAGCACGTACAGGAGGCCTTCCTGTCCGCGTGGCGCGGCATCGGGCGCTTCCAGCGTGGACGCCCGTTCAAGCCGTGGATCGTCCGCATCCTTGTCAACCGCATCGTATCCAGCCGCAGGAGGAACAGGGCGCCTACCGCCCCGCTCGAACACGCCGACCGCGTCACCGGCTCGGCCGACGTCCTGGAGTCGGCGATGTCCGCCGAAAGGCGCGACGAGGTACAGGCCGCGCTCGGCCGCCTCAGCCCGCGGCACCACGAGGTGGTGGTCCTGCGCTACTTCGCGGAGTTGTCGTTGAGCGAGGTTGCCGCGGCCATCGGGGTGCGGGAGGGCACAGTGAAGTCCAGGCTGAGCCGCGCGCTCGGCCGCCTCAGAGAAGAGCTCTTGGAGACTTGCGATATGGAGGGGTGGCGATGAGGAGCAACGATCCGTTCGACCGCGAAATGGAATACACGCTCAGAGGCTACTTCGCCAGGCGCTCCCGCGAGCTCGAGGCCCCCGCGGACACCTGGGCGCGCCTGGAGCGCCGCCTGGAAACGAGGCAGCGCCGTGGGTATGGAATCCACATGTGGAAAATTCTGACTGGGGCGGTGGGAACGGCGGCCGTCGCGGTGGTGCTTGTGTTTGTGTTGATGCAAGCGTTGCCACAAATGTTGCCAATCGATCAGAGCCCCGCGTCCATATTGATAGGCAGTGCCCCGGAGTCCGCGACGGCCCGCAGGTCGCAGCCCGCGCCCGCGCCCACCTCCGCCGGTCTGCCAGGCCAGCCTGGCAACCCCGGGAACCCTGGTCCGCAGGGGCCGCAAGGACCGCCTGCGCCCGCTTCTGCCGCCGCCCAGGCAACGCAGGCCCAAGCTCTCGCCTCCGCGCTCGCGGAGATGGCCCAGCCGACCACGGCGCCTGGATCCCAGGCGCCGGCGGCCCCTGCGGCCCCCGCCCCGACCGCCATGCCCGCGCCCCAAGCCACGGCCGCCCCCGTCGCGCCGGCGGCGCGGCCCACGGCAGCGGCCGCCGCGCAGTCTTCCGCCCCCGCGCAGCCGTACGCGACGCCGGCTCCCGCAGCGGCGCAGGTGGCTGCCGAACGTGCGCCCCGGCACCCCGGCGCAACCACCTTCGCGGACTTCGCGCGCCAACCCGCCGTGCTCGTCGCAGAGGACGCCGTGTCCACCTTCAGCCTGGACGTGGACCGCACGTCCTACTTCCTGGCGCTCAACTGGGCGGACGCGGGCTTCGGCGTGGAGCCGGACTCGGTAAGGGCCGAGGAGTGGATAAACGCCTTCGACTACGGCTACGCCCCGCCGCCGGACGAGTGGGGCTTCGGCGTGGAGACCGACTTCGTGGCCCACCCGCTGGATCCCGGCAAGCTGCTCGCACGCATCGGGTTCCAGGCGCCGCACCTGCCAGACGACAGGCCGCTCAACGTGACGCTCGTGCTGGACGCCTCCGGGTCGATGGCGGACGGCAACCGCGTCGCCATCGCGCGCGCCGCCGCCGAGGCCATCCGCCAGAGCCTGCGCCCCCAGGATAGCATCGCGGTCGTCCACTTCACCACCAACGTCGTCCGTGGGCTGACGGTGACGCACGCCCACCCGGACGACCATGCCGTCACCTCGTCGATAGCCAACCTGGTCCCCCGCGAAAGCACCAACGTGCAGGCGGGCCTGAACGCGGGCGTCGAGTTGGCTCATGAAGCCAGGCTCGTGCGTCCGAACGCCTACAACTACGTCATCCTCATGTCGGACGGCGTAGCCAACGTGGACGCCACCGACCCGTTCGGCATACTCGAGTCGGCATACGACAGCAACGCCGCCAACCCGCTGCGGCTCATAACCGTGGGCGTCGGCATCGAGAACTACAACGACTACCTGCTTGAACAGCTCGCGCAGCACGGCAACGGCTGGTACCGCTACCTGAACACCGTAGACCAGGCTCGGGCCACCTTCAGCCGCGAGAACTGGCTGGCGCTGTCCACGCCCTTCGCGGACCAGACGCGCGCCCAGGTGACCTGGGACCCCGCCCTCGTGCACTCGTGGCGCATCGTCGGCTACGAGAACCGCGTCACGCCCGACGAGACGTTCGCCCAAGACCGCAAGGAGTTCGCGGAAATCTACTCCGGCGCCGCCACCACGGTGCTCTACGAGCTTGAGCTGCGAAGCGGCGTGGCGCTGCCCCTCGGCGAGAAGGCGGACCTGGGCCGCGTCGAGATTCGCTGGATCGTCCCCGGCACCCAGCAGTCGCGCAGCCAGCGCGCGGAAGTGACGGGTAGGGCGGAAGTCCCCTTCGGATACGGCGCCGACCCCATGCTGCGCCTGGCCGCCATTGTCGGCCTCGCGGCCGACCGCTACAGCGCGCTGCCGCGGGTGTCTGCGGAGGGCCACTACGCCATACGCGACGACCTCGACAGGCTGGGCGAGCACCTGGACGTCCTGTGGTCCGACCTCGGACACCTCGACGCATTCCACGACTTCTCGTACCTGCTCGAGCGCATCACCGAGAACGTAAAAGCCCGACCGCCGCGGCCATCCGGCTACAGCAACTAGCAATCGTCTCACCGAGAGGAGAAACCTCAATGAGGACAACGCTCGCGTCCATCTGCCTGTTCGTGCTCGCCGCGGCGCTCCTGGCCGCGTGTTCAGGCGACCGGGCCGACGAGCCGCCCGTTGTGGCCCAGATCGTCCCCACGCTCTCTCCCGCGCCCGTGCCCACGGCCGCCGAAACGCCGAGGCCGACGCAGACGCCCGAATCTGTCCCTACGCCAGCGCCGACCGAGACGCCGGAACCCATTGCCACGCGGACGCCCATGCCGACGGCGACCCCCACCGAGACGCCAACACCAAGGCCAGAGGCGACTCTTACCCCAACCGCTTCGCCTACACCTACGTTCACGCCGACGGCCAGGGCCACCGACACCCCGACGCCGTCGCCGACCGCAACCGCGACGCACACTCCAACGCCCACCGCAACGAACACGCCGACGGCCAGGGCCACCGACACCCCGACGCCGGCGCCGACCGCAGCACCGACTCAGACTCCAACGCCCGCTCCGACCGCTACACCAACACCAACGCCCACGCCGACCCCGGTTCCCAGGGCGTCGTCGCCCCCGCCGACCTGGGTGTTCGTCGAGAACATCCCTGAGGAGCACAGGGCCGTGCTCCGGGAGGAGATGGAGCAGGTCCGTGCCTTCTTCGCTGCCCAACACGGCGTGGAGGCGACCGGCTTCACGGTGTTTGTCGGCACGGACCACGATGCGTCCCGCGCGGCCTACTACGACCTGACCGGCCACAGAATCTCGGAAGCTTACAGCCCGAACAGTTTCTGGTATCACGGCTGGGTCACGTCCATGGACACGGGCGGGGCCGTGATTGGGTTGATGTACGGCGGGAACGTCTCCGACCGCAGGCTTGGTTCCCTCGTGAGCATCGTCGCCCACGAGTACTTCCACGTGTTGCAGGGGCAGTACGTCGCGGGGTTCGAGACGCTGGGTGACGACGACGGCGTGGTGGCCTGGAGCCTGTCTTCCGACGCCTTCCCGGCGTGGCTGGTGGAGGGAGCGGCCTCCTATGCCGACTTCCGGTACTCGACCCCGACCAGGCCCGGACGCCTCGCATTCCTGGAGCAGCGCTACACGCCATACAAAGACCTGGCCTGGAGCCGCACGACAAACCCCATTCTGGATGACCCGGCCGCCGCGCTTGAACTCGTTGAGGACAGGGATGCCTGTGAGTCGTCGCCGTTCGGGTATCCCCTGGGCTTCCTGGCCACGCGCTACGCGGTCGAGGAGGTCGCGAAGGAGGACGGCTCGTACGCGGACTTCTGGCGGCTCGCGGGGGAGCGACGGAATTGGCGGCACGCCTTCCACGCCGCGTTCGGCGTCTCGGTCGAGGACTTCTATGAAGACTTCGGCGAGTGGTTCAACTCGCAGGACTCCCCTGTGCCCATCATGACGAAGTTCGAGGTTCGGGTGCGCTGGCCCAAGCAACCCCCGTCCAGAAAGGGCGTGGTGGATCTCAGTCTGGAGGAGGACAACGGTACGTGGACGGGTACCCCTATCAACCTGGTTCTCAGGACGAGTAGCGTGTCCGCGGACGATGGCACGTTCCGTGTGGACTACCCCGAAGGCGCTACGGGGCGGGGCGTCCTCGCCCTGTGGTGGCGGGAGGACGACGGGTGCACGGAGCATCTGCTTGGCTACTATAAGGACGGGGGCTTTACCTCGAACCGCGACGAGGCCACATGGGTCGAACTCACCGGAGAACAGGGTGGCACGGATTGGACTATCCCCGTGAATCCGAGCGTGCTCCCGTACACGGGCGTGTGCTTCGGCTGCAACTGCCCATAGGCCGCCGCCCATTCGCTGTCTCACCGAGAGGAGAAGCCTCTATGAGTACAACGCTCGCGTCCGTCTGCCTGTTGCTGCTCGCCGCGGCGCTCCTGGCCGCGTGTTCGGGCGACCGGGCCGACGAGCCGCCCGTTGTGGCACAGGTCGTCCCCACGCTCGCTCCCGCGCCTGTACCCGCGGCCACCGAGACGCCGAGGCCGACGCAGACGCCCACATCAGTCCCTACACTGGCGCCGACCCTGACGCCGGAACCCGTTGCCACGCGGACGCCCATGCCGACGGCTGCCCCCACCGAGACCCCGACACCAACGGTCACTGCGACACAGACACCAACCCCAACACCCACGGAGACCCCGACTCCCTCGCCGACACCAACGCTCTCTCCCACCGCAACCGCGACGCACACTCCGCGCCCGACACCTACGTTCACGCCGACGGCCACGGCGACGTTTACACCTACGCCCACACCAACCCAAACGCCAACGCCGACGAACACCCCCGTGCCAACCGCGACGCCCACGAATACGCCGACCCCAACGCCCATACCCGTGGCGTCGTCGCCCCCGCCGAGGTGGGTGTTCGCCGGTGACATCCCCGACGAGCACAGGGCGCTTCTACAGAAGGACTTGGAGGGCGTCCGCGGCTTCTTTGGCGGTCTGTACGGTGTCGAGGCGACCGGGTTCACCGTGCTCGTGGGCGACGGCCCCGATTCCGTAGCGAACGCATACAGTGGACTGACCGGCAGGGAGATAACGAGAAACTACATCGTGAAGTGGGGGTTCAGCGGATGGGCCACGACCACGAAGCGAGGGGGCGCCCTGATCGTCCTCATGTACCGGCCAGGCGAGGACGACCTGCCATACTACGCCATCGCCCACGAGTATTTCCACGTCCTGCAGGGTCAGCAGGCCCAGGGGTTCGTAACGCTGCCCAATGGAGAGAAGGACTACAGCTACAGAATCTGGACATCCAAGAGCGCTTACTGGTTGGTGGAGGGCACAGCCGAATACGCCGACGACGCGTACTCTTCGGTCGCCGACCGGCCCGTGCCCTATCGGGGCGCTGATTGGCGCAGGGAGTACCTGGAGAAGCAGCGCGTGCGCGAGCCCGAATCCATACGGGACGTTGCCGCGGAGTTGGAGAGGATGGAGGACTGGAGCGGTTTCCACGACGACACGGTGAGCTTGTCGTACTCCCTCAGTTTCTACGCGTCGGTGTTTCTGATTGACGAGGTGGCCAAGGAGCGCGACGGCTCGTACGTCCGTTACTGGCGGCTGCTGCACGACCGGGGAGATTGGAAGCGCGCCTTCGAGGACGCCTTCGGGTTGCCTGTGGAGGAGTTCTATCCGGCCTTCCGGGAGTGGTTCGACGCGAACATCGTCGGCGAGGCCGCTACGCGCGTCAGGCTCCGCGTGCAATTCCGCTGGCCCCAGGCGCCTATCGACGCCAGCGACTGGGGGAAACCCATATTCCGCGTGGTGGACAGGGACTGGCGCGGCTCCCCGGGCAGAATCACCACCGCATCGCCCGGCTGGAAGCTCAACGTCGCCTACTTCGTCTACAACCGCGGCGTGACCGGCGACGCTGTTCTCGCCCTGATGTGGACGCGCGACGGCTGCACGCTCTGGCCGCTCGGCTACTACCAGAACGGGAAGCTGGTCACGTCCGTCGAGGCGGCCACGCGCTTCGAGTTCACCGGTGAGTCCCAGGACATCGAGTGGGTCCTCTCCGTGCATCCCGCCGCGCTCCCACGCGCAGGATCGGGGCAACGCCTCGGCAACTGTCCCAACTGACGCGCGTTTGGCTTGGAAACTTCCGCCGAACACCCTGCCGGCATACGCGCACCCGGACACCCCGCCGGCCGTCTCGCGCTTGACAGCGCCATCGGTGCTTGCCATCATGATAGTACATCAGTTCGCTATCGAAGAAGAGGTCCGAATTGCACGGCAGACTCATGGCCGCCCAGACCTGGGACGACCACAACCTGCGAACGCCTGTCGACCTGCGGGCGCTGACCCGCGCGCTCGGGCTGCGGGTGGTGGAGTTCCCCTTCAGCGGCCGGCTGAAAGAGGTGATCATCGACGGCGTGATCGGCGTCCGTCCAGGGCTGTCGCGCGCCGAGTTCCGGTGGCTGGTGGCGCACGCGACCGGCCACCACCTGCTGCACCTGGGCACGAGCTTCTACCTGGAGAGCTGGCAGTGGGTGAACCGGGCGAAAGCCGAAAGGCAGGCAGAGGAGTTCGCGGCCTGCCTGCTCGGCGGACCGGACGGCTGGCGTCTCAGCGCGCCGGAGCTCGGCATCCCGGAGGCCAAGCTCCCGCTCGTGGCGGAACTGACTCGGCAATCCCCTATTGTCCCTTCCCCCTCGACGGGGGAAGAGCCTGCCCTGAGCTTGTCGAAGGGTCAGGATGGGGGTGTAACCCCGCCCCGCCGCGTGCTCCGCACGTAGCGCGCGAAGTCCCGCACCGACTCCCATTCGTCGTCCGTCAGGTCGCTCACCTCGTGCAGCCGCGCGAGCTGTTCGTCCTCCAGCGGGTTCTCGTACTCCTCGGCGGTGATGTATCCCGCCTCGACGGCCAGCGCGCCGTACAGCAGACCAAGCGTGGTCGCCAACGCCTTCAGCGTCGCCACCGTGGGCCGGAACCGCCCGCTCTCCAGGTGGCCAACGTAGCCCTGGCTCATGCCCAGCGCGAGCGACAACTGCCGCTGCGTCATGCCCCTGCCGCGCCGGGCCTCCCTCACCATGTCGGCAAGCCCCCCGTATGTGCGCTCCCGCTCGGCCATGCTGATCCGTCCGCCTGCCCTTTCCGGCGAGCGCCCGTCCGCTGGACGCCCTCGCCCAGATTGTAGCCGACGCCCGTATACAGACGCCATTGACACAAATGTTCGTCAGTTCGTATAATGTTGTTCGTCAGAACGTGGGCGTGGCCCGCGACCAGGTTTCAGGCTACAGGCGTCCGAACGTTGTTCGAGTACGACACGCTGAATATGGCGCGGAGGTTTCCAGGTGTTCCTACTCAAGAGATGCCCAAGGTGCGGCGGAGACGTCGATACGACCGACACCACCGACGTCCGGTGTGTGCAGTGCGGCCACCGGCCGCCGGTCGGCGAACTTGTGGAGCGAAAGCTGTCCGGCCTCGGCTTCCTGCCGCTGACGGAACTGGATCTCCTGTGCCCCCGCTGCGACTCCGACTTCGTCATCGCGCTCGAAAAGCTGCGCGAGCGGGACAACACCGTCTACCGCTGCCGCAAGTGCGGCCACCTGTACAGCCCCCGCCTCTCAGACGCCGACAGCGCCCTCGCCTTGTAGAGCATTCCCCCCACCCCGGCCCATGCTGCTATACTGTGTCCCGTATGGCCAGGGACGACTTCAATTTCAGCCACACCCTTCGGGTCCGCTGGGCCGAGTGCGACGTGCAGGGCGTCGTCTACAGCGCGGCCTACGCCAACTTCATCGAGATCGGACAGGCCGAGTACTTCCGCAACCTCGGAATCGCCATCTATGACCCCGCCATGCGCCGCCATCTCGACTTTGCCACCGTCAAGATGTCCCTTGACTTCTTCGCTGCCGCCCACCTGGACGATGTCCTCAGCGTCTGCTGGAAGATCCAGCGCGTCGGCAACTCCAGCCTCACCGCCCTCTGCGAAATCTACCGCGGCTGTGACGAGGAACCCCTCACCCGCGGCGTCGCCATCTATGTCAACCACGACGAGGTCACCCGAAACTCCCGGCCCGTCCCCGACGACGTCCGCCGCCTCATCGACACATTCGAGTCCACCGGCGAGGTCATCCCCCTCGCCGACCTGCCCGGCCTCGCCGCCATCGGCTCCGGCAGGGGATAGGCGGATCGCCCGGCATGACCCTCTCCCCCGAAACGCGCGAAGCCCTCGACAGCCTCGCTCTGTCCGAGCGGGAGTACGAGGCCATAGTCGAGCGGCTCGGCAGGGTACCCAACGAGCTGGAGCTCGGCCTGTTCGGCTCGCTGTGGAGCGAGCACTGCGGCTACAAGCACTCCAAGCCGCTGCTGCGGCTGCTGCCCGGCGACGGCCCGCGCGTGCTCGTCGGCGCGGGTGCTGAGAACGCCGGCGCCGTGGATATCGGCGACGGGCTGGCCGTGGTGTTCAAGATAGAGTCCCACAACCACCCGTCCGCCATCGAGCCGTACCAGGGCGCCGCGACCGGCGTCGGCGGCATCGTCCGCGACATCTTCGCCATGGGCGCGCGCCCCATCGCATTGCTCAACTCCCTGCGCTTCGGCGACCTGTCCGAGCCGCGCAACCGCTTCCTGCTCCAGGGCGTGGTGGCCGGCATATCCGGCTACGGCAACTGCATCGGCGTGCCCGACGTCGGCGGCGAGATCTGCTTCGGACCCACCTACTCCGGCAACCCGCTCGTCAACGCCATGTGCGTCGGCATACTCGACAAGCGCAGCCTGGTGAGCGCCGTCGGCGCGCCCGGCAGCTCGCTCATGCTGGTCGGCGCGCGCACCGGACGCGACGGCATACACGGCGCGTCCGGCCTGGCCTCCCGTTCGTTCGAGGAGGAGAGGGAGCTCCGCCCCACCGTTCAGGTGGGCAACCCCTTCATGGAAAAGTCGCTCATCGAGGCGTGCCTGGAGCTCGCCGCCACCGACCACTACGTCGGCATGCAGGACCTCGGCGCCGCCGGCCTCACCAGCGCAAGCGTGGAGGCCGCCGCCAGGGGCGGGGCAGGCATCGACCTGGACGTCTCCCGCGTCCCCCGCCGCGACGACGGCATGGTCCCCTACGAGGTCATGCTCTCCGAGTCCCAGGAGCGTATGCTCGTAATCGCCCGCCGCGGCCGCGAGGACCAGGTGAAGGCCATCTTCGACAAGTGGGACCTCGAGTGCAGCGTGATAGGCGCCGTCACCGGCGACGGCATCGCCCGCGTGCGCGACGGCGACCGCCTCGAGGGCGAGGTGCCCGTGCGCCTGCTCACCGACCCGCCGCTGTACCGCCTGCAAGGGCGCAAACCCGCCTGGCTGGACGAGGCGCAGCGCCACGACCTGGCCGGGTTGCCGCTTCCCGCAGACGGCGCGGGCGAGACGCTCCTCCGACTGCTGGCGTCCCCTAACATCACCAGCAAGCGCTGGGTCTACCGCCAGTACGACCACCAAGTGCAGACCAACACCGTCACGCCGCCGGGCGCGGACGCCGCGGTGATACGCATCAGGGGCACGCGGCGCGCTCTCGCTCTGTCCACCGACGGCAACGGCCGCTACTGCTACCTGGACCCCTACGCCGGCGGCCAGATCGCCGTGGCCGAGGCGTGCCGCAACGTCTCGTGCGCAGGCGCGGAGCCGATCGCGCTCACCGACTGCCTCAACTTCGGCAACCCCGAAAAGCCGGAGACCTACTACCAGCTGGAGCAGTGCATCGAGGGCATGGCCGCCGCCAGCCGCGCGCTGGGCGCGCCCGTGGTGAGCGGCAACGTGAGCTTGTATAACGAGACACAGGGCCAGGACATCTGGCCCACGCCCATCATCGGCGCGCTGGGACTTCTCGACGACGTCCGGCGTCACGCCGGCATCGGATTCGCGGGATCGGGCCGCCTGGTCGCGCTGCTGGGCGCGGACGCCGTGTCCGGCGACCCCGACGACCTCGCCGCCAGCGAGTACCTGCACGTCGTCCACGGTCTCACCGCGGGCCGCCCCCGCATCGACATGGACCTGGAAGTGGCGGTGCAGCGCGCCTGCCGCCGACTCGTCCGCGAGGGTGTAGCCGAGTCCGCCCACGACTGCTCGGACGGCGGACTGGCCGTCGCGCTGGCCGAGTGCTGCATCGCCGGCGGCGTCGGCTTCCGCGCCGACTTCGCCGTGCACGGCAGGTGGGACGCGGCCCTTTTCGGCGAGCGCCAGTCCCGCATCGTCGTCTCGCTCCCCCCCGACCGCGAGTCCCACCTGCGCCGCATCTGCGCCGAAGAGGGCGCGCCCTGGCTCGCTCTCGGCCGCACCGGCGGCGACGCGCTCACCCTCCGATTAGTCCCTTCTCCCTCGACGGGGGAAGGTCAGGATGGGGGTGTCGCCCCCGGCGCCACGCTCGACATCCCCGTCGCCAAACTGGCCCACGTGTGGGACACGGCCCTGGAGCGCGCCCTGGCAGGGTAAGGCCGGGTCCGTGACCCGCCCGACTGGCCCAAGTCTCAACTTGACAGCCCCGCCGCCAATTGTTAGATTGTGTCCAGAATGGGAAATTGTGCGTGGCGGAAGAAGTGGGGGAGTATGAAGCGCTGAGGGGGGACTGAACTTGCCGAGATACGATTACAGGTGCGACTCGTGCCAGCACCGGTTCGAGCTCAAGCAGAGCTTCGACTCCGAGCCGGTCGCGACCTGCCCAAGCTGCGAGGGCAAAGCGCGACGCCAGTTCCACGCCGTACCCATCGTCTTCAAGGGCAGCGGCTGGTACGTCAACGACTACGGCAGGCGCAACGGCAGCACCTCCGCTCCGGCGGAGTCCAAGGAGTCCGAAGAGAAGAAGAGCTCCAAGGCGGAAAGCAAGTCCGGCAGCGAGGCCAAGTCCGAGAGCAAGTCCAAGTCGGGCGCGAAAGCCGAGTCCACGTCGGCGTAGAGGACTCCACCTCCACATAATGCGAGCCCTTGTGCAGAGGGTCTCCCGGGCGTCCGTCAGCGTCGAGGGAGAGAACGTCGGGGCCATCGGCGCGGGGCTGTTGGTTCTGCTCGGCTTCTCCGCCGAGGACACCGACGAGGACGCGATCTACATAGTCGGCAAGACGATCAACCTGCGCATCTTCGCCGACGACGAGGGAAGATTCAACCGCTCGGCCCTGGACGTTGGGGCCGAGCTTTTGCTTGTCAGCCAGTTCACCCTGTACGCCGACACCCGCCGCGGCCGCAGGCCGAGCTTCTCCTCCGCCGCGCCCCCGGACCGCGCCGAGGCCGAGTTCGCCCGCGCCGTCGAGCTGTTCCGCCAGTCCGGCCTCCGCGTCGAGACCGGCGTCTTCCAGGCCCACATGATGGTCCACAGCACCAACGACGGCCCCGTCACCATCATGCTCGACTCCGCCGACCGCAACCGCCCCCGGCGAGGGTAGGGAAGGGCGAATCGTCATTCCCGTGAAAACGGGAATCTAGGGTGGTGTGGTGGGGGTCCTGCGGCGAGGTCCCCTAAACAAAATCCAAACTGATGTCCAGCGCCCGCACCGAGTGCGTCAGCGCCCCCACCGAGATGAGGTCCACGCCCGACGCCGCCACGTCCCGCACCGTGTCCAGGTCGATGCCCCCCGACGCCTCCGTCACCGCCCGCCCGCGCGCCAGCTCCACCGCCCGCGCCATCTCCGCCGGCGCCATGTTGTCCAGCAGCAGTATCTCCGCGCCCGCGTCCAGCGCCTCCCGCGCCTCCTCCACGCTCTCCACCTCCACTTCCACGCGCACCGTGTGCGGCGCGTTCGCGTAGGCCCTGCGCACCACCTCCGCCAGGCTCAGTCCGTGATCGCGCAGCGCCTGGATGTGGTTGTCCTTTATCAGGATGCCGTCGCCCAGGTTGCGCCGGTGGTTGTGGCCGCCCCCGCACCGCACGGCGTACTTGTCCAGCGTGCGCAGCCCCGGCGTGGTCTTGCGCGTGTCCACTATCCGCACGTCGTGGCCCGCCACCGCGTCCACGTACCGGCGCGTGGCGGTGGCTATCCCGCTCATGCGCTGCGCGAAGTTGAGCGCGGTCCGCTCGGCCATCATGATGGAGGTCGCCGAGCCGCTGATCACCGCGATCTCGTCGCCCGGACCCAGCGGCGAGCCGTCGGGCAGGCGCGCGCAGGCGTCCAGCGTGGGGTCTACGCGACGGAAGACGGCGAGCGCCACGTCGACGCCTGCCAGCACGCCCTCGGTCTTGGCGACCATCACGGCGCGCGCCTGCAGGTCCGGCGGAATGAGTGCCTCGCAGGTGGGGTCGCCGATCGAAAGGTCCTCGCTTAGCGCGCGGTCGATCAGCGACTCAATTTCGGGCGTAAGGTGAAACACGCTAGACGACGGCCAGCATCCTGTCCAGCGCGACGCGCGCGAACCCGGCCGTCTCGTCGTCGACGGTGATGGGGTTCACGGTCACGCCCTCGAGCAGGCCGTCGAGCACCCAGGACAGGTAGGCGGGGTGGATGCGGTACATGGTCGAGCACGGGCACACCACCGGGTCCAGGCAGAACACCGTGCGGTCCGGGTTCTCCGACGCCTCGCGGTTGACCAGGCTTATCTCGGTGCCCACGGCCCACACGCTGCCCGGCTCGGCGCTCCGTATGGTGTTGATGATGAACTCGGTCGAGCCGACCAGATCCGCCGCCTGGACCACCTCCATGGTGCACTCCGGGTGGACCACCACGTTCACGTCCGGGTACTTCTGCCGCGCCTCCTCTATCTGGGCCACGGTGAAGCGGGTGTGGACCGAGCAGTGGCCCTGCCACAGGATAAGCTTCGCCTTGCGCAGCGCCTCCTCGGTGTGGCCGCCCAGCGGCTTGAACGGGTTCCACACCAGCATGTCGTCCAGCTCGATGCCCATCTTGAGGCCCGTATTCCGTCCCAGGTGCTGGTCGGGCAGGAACAGCACGCGCTCTCCGCGCTCGAACGCCCACTCGAACGTGGCGGTGGCGTTGGACGAGGTGCACACGATGCCGCCGTTGCGCCCGCACAGCGCCTTGATGCCCGCGGTGGAGTTCATGTAGGTGATCGGCACTATGCCGCCGTGGTCGCCCAGCACGTCCTGCAGGTCGTCCCAGCAGTCGTACACGTCGTCGATGCGCGCCATGTCCGCCATCGAGCAGCCCGCGGCCAGGTTGGGCAGGATGACCCGCTGCTCCGCCGAGCTCAGGACGTCCGCCGTCTCCGCCATGAAGTGGACGCCGCAGAAGATGATGTGCTCGGCGTCCCTCTGCGAGGCCGCGAACTGCGACAGCTTGAAGGAGTCGCCTCGGTGGTCGGCGAACTTGATTATCTCGTCCCGCTGGTAGTGGTGCCCCAGGATGACCAGGCTGCTGCCCAGCTTCGCCCGCGCCGCCTCGATGCGGTCGTCGAGCTCCTCGGGCGACATCCGCATGTAGCTGACAGGCAGCTTCTGCCAGCGCACCCCCGCCTGGAACTCCTCCTCGAGCGTCTTCGAGGAGAGCTCGTCGTCCGTCTGACAGAAGGCGGACTGCTCAATCTCTGTGATGGGTATTACTGGCTGTCTGAGCTTGGTAACCATCTGGGTCGAACTCCTTGTGCGCGGGCGGGCGGCTAGACCGGCGCGCCCTGCAGCGACCAGGGGCCGGTGCGCTCGATGCGTATGTCTACAAACTCTCCCGTGCGGTCCGCCTCGTCGTCGAAGAAGACCAGTTTGTCGTTTCTGTTTCTGCCGAACCAGCGGCCCCGCCTGCGCCCCTCTACCAGCACCTCCGTGACCTCGCCGTTCAGCCGCGAGTTTATCGCGGTCAGCGCCTGCTCCTGCACGTCCTCCAGGCGCTTGAGCCGGCGCTGCTTCTCGTCGTGAGGCACGTCGTCCGGCATCATGCGGGCGGCGATGGTGCCCTCCCTGGTGGAGTAGGCCGCCGCGTGCACCTTGTCGAAGCCGATGTCGCTCACCAGCTCGACCGTGCGCTCGAACTGCTCCTCGGTCTCCCCGCTGAAGCCCACGATTACGTCGGTGCTCAGCGAGACGCCGGGGATGCGTTCACGGATCCTGTCTATCAGCCTGCGGTACTCGTCGTTGGTGTAGCCTCGACGCATGGATGCCAGCACCTCGTCGTCTCCCGCCTGGAAAGGCAGGTTCACGTGCTCGCACACCTTGTCGAGCCGCGCCACCGAGTCGATGATGTGGTCGCTCATGTCCGACGGATGCGAGGTGAGGAAGCGTATGCGTTCTATGCCCTCGACCTCATTGGTCGCCTCCAGCAGGTCGCCCAGGTCCCGGTCGCCCGGCAGATCGTGGCCGTACGAGTCCACGTTCTGGCCCAGCAGCGTCACTTCCTTCACGCCGCGTTGCGCCAGCAGCCGCGTCTCGCGCACCACGTCCTCGATGGTGCGGCTCACCTCTCTGCCGCGGCGGTAGGGGATGATGCAGAATGAGCAGAACTTGTCGCAGCCGTGGATGATGGGGATGTAGGCGGTGACGTCGGGCCGCGCCGTGAGCGGGCCCACGCAGCCCTCGGGGTCGATGCCCATGCGCTCGCCGAGCAGGTCGAGCAGCGGCCCGTACTGCTGCGGACGCATGAACACGTCCACGTACGGGAAGCGATGCTCCAGCGCGTCGGTCTTCGGCCCCACCATGCAGCCCATGAGAGCGACGACCTTGTCCGGGTCGCGGCTCTTCTGAGGCTTGAGACTGGTGACCATGCCGACGACCTTGTCCTCGGCGCTCTGGCGCACGACGCAACTGTTGAGCACCACCACGTCGGCCTCTTTTGCGGAGCCTGCGGACGAAAGGCCCATCTGGCCCAGCGCGCTCTCGAGCCGCTCGGAGTCCGCCTTGTTCATCTGGCAGCCTATGGTCCAAATGTAGTAGCTGTTCATCTTCACCGGGTCGTCGGGCACTGCGCCCTGTGGACATTATGTTTAGGGATGCCGTTTGCTCACCTGCGCCCGCTCCACGAACGCCCCTGGTGAGGGCGGCATCCCCGTCTCAGATAGCTGGAATTGTCCTATTGCCCGCCGACTGTAAGTGGTGGCGGAGGGAATGGGATTCGAACCCATGAGGGGGATTTCGCCCCCTAACCGCTTAGCAGGCGGCCGCACTAGACCACTATGCGATCCCTCCGTTCGGCTGGCTTTCAGGTGCGACTAATATACCAGACGCGAAAACGGCCAGGCAAGCTCGGACTTTGTGAAAATAGGAACTATAGCGTTCATTGTGTGGATATACCATACGTCATCGGATAGTTCTGTGGGAATACAAGAGATATGTGGGCACCAGTGCGCCGTTACCATTGGCTTGCGAATTTCACTTGTGAAATAAATCACTCAATGCGTCAGTACGTCGAACGAAGTGGGCGCGGCAACTCAGGGCAGAGAGGAGTTGACTGCATGACCCGAACGCTCTGCGCCCCTCAGGATTGGCGGCCCGCCGCGGACTCTTCGAGCTTGCGCAGATGGTCGTCCTCCTGGCTGCCGACCCACACCTCGCCGCCCTCGAAGTACTCCTTCTTCCAAATCGGCACTATCTGCTTGATGCGGTCCACGCTGTACTGGCAGGCCTCGAAGGCGTGCTCCCTGTGCGGCGACGCCACGGCGACTACCAGGCTGATGTCCCCTATCTCCAGCCGGCCCAGCCTGTGGCTGATGGCCACGTCCTCCACGTCCCAGCGCTCGCGCATCTCGTCGGCGATCTCGGCCAGCTTGTTGTCCGCCATCGGCCGGTACGCCTCGTACTCCAGGTGAAGCACGCGGCGCCCGCGAGTGAAGCTGCGCGTCGTGCCCAGAAAGGTCAGCACCGCGCCGTTGGTGTCGCGCCGTACCCGCGCCGTTATCTTGTCGGGTTCCAGCTCGTCGTGCGTAATCTCGATCATGCGGTACACCTCGCGCCCCCGCTCACCGGCGGAATTAGCGCAACCTCGTCGCCCTCGGCGAGCGCGTGGTCGTGGTCGCGAAACTCCTGGTTTACAGCCGCCACAAGGTCCCCGGGCTCGGAAATGAGCGACGGATGCAGCCGCACCATCTCGCGCGCCAGCGCGCCAAGCGAAGCGCCGTCGGGCAGGTCCAACGCGACGTCGGACGCCCCCACCTTGTCGCGGTAGCCGGCGAACAGCTTCACGTTGACCCTCAGCTCGTCTTCCTCCCAGGCGCGCCGGGCGCGTCCTTGGCCTACCCCGAAGTCTCCTCGGCAGCCTCGGCGGCCTCCCCGGCCTCCTCCGCGCCCTCTTCGAGCTCGCCCTCTTCTTCCTCTTCCTCCACGGCCTCGACCTCGATCCTCGGCGCGCTCACTCTCGCGATCATCTCTTCGGCCCCGGTTATCACAGTAACCCGCGAGCCTACTGCGACCTCGCCCACGTACACGGCCTTCTCGAAGTCGTCCAGACCCGAAATGTTCACCTCGAGGGAGGCCGGGACGTTCATCGGCAGCGCCTCCACGAGAATGGACTGCATCTGGAGCAGCAGTGTGCCGTTGAGGTCGCGCACCGCGGGCGACACCCCAACCACGTTGATCGGCACCTCGGTCTGTATAGCCTGGGACACGTCCACGCGCAGGAAGTCGACGTGCAGGATCTCCTCCGTCACCGGGTGACGCTGCACCTCTCGGACGAAGCAGATGTTCTCGCCGGAGTCGTTCTCTACCTGGATGGAGAGCGGAACGTTGGTGCCGACTCTCGGCAAAAGCTGCTGAAGCTCCAGCGCGTCGGTCTGCAGCGACTGCGCCTCGGTGCCGCTGCCGTACATATGCACCGGCACGATCCCCTTGCGCCGGAGGGTCTTGACCTTCTTGCCGGTGATCTGTCTTCGCGAAAGCGATAGTGTCTGAACGTCCATGTGGTCGGTGCTCCTGGTCGGCGGGCAATTCTGCCGTCGGCTCGTGTGTGCTCGCCGTGCGACACACATTTTATCACAGCCCATTTTTCTTTGGGGCAGGGTAGAGAAGCATTCACCTTGTCAAAAAAATGTTCGAAAAGTGTCGCAAGAACGCTTGACCTAATCAATACTACTGTTCTACGATGGCCTCGCCGGCAAAAATACCGTACGTGCGACCACCGGACCGATGAGAGAGACAGACGAGAAAGGAGCAAACAGGATGCTGAGACTGACGGGTTGCCCCAGGTGCAGGGGCTTCATGTTGCTTGGGCGGGACATCTACGGCCGCTACCGGCAGTGCCTGCAGTGCGGCCACCTCGAGGACCTGGACGTGCCCGAGACCGCCGCGCCCAAGCTGGCGGTGGGCGCGCACCGGCGCAAGGAGGTCGCCTGATCTCCGCCTAGGCGGAGGCGGCGGAGCGGCGCGAGCGGATGAAAGGCGGCCAGAAGCTGACGGATACCATGGCCCCGGCCAGCCCCAACAGCGCCGCCGCCAGGTACGTGTCCCCGAACGCCAGCACAAACGCCTGCTCGCCCGCGGCCTCCGCTCCCGCGAGCGTGCCGGCGTGCCAGGCCTCCCGCGCGGCGACGAACGCGCTCAAAAGCGCCACGCTGCTGACCGTGCCCAGGCTGCGCGACAGCGTCATGATCGCGCCGCCCGTTCCGAGCCTGTTCGACGGCACGTTGCCCATCACCAGGTTGGCGTTCGCCACCCCGTGCAGACCCATGCATACGCCCATCGCCGCGCTGCGCGCCGCGATGTCCACAACCCGGGCCGAGCCGTCCAGGCCGACGTACGAAAACACCACCACCGCCGTCATCACCGCCGCGGCTGTCGTCAGGTACGCGGGCGGCACGCGGTCCGACAACCAGCCCGCCGCCGGCGCGGACACCGCCATCGTAAGCGGCATCAGCATCATCAGCAGCCCCCAGGTCTGGGCGTTTTCACCCATGACGTCGCTGACGAAGAAGGGCAGTATGAACCAGTTGACGAATGCGCTGATGGAAATGAGAAACGCCGATACGAACGCGGGAGCGAGCACCCGGTGCCGCAGCAGACGAAGGTCCAGCACCGGACGCGCCGCCCGTCGCTCGGCGAACCCGAAGGCCGCGAGCGAAGCGCCGCACGCCAGCGCGAGCGCCGCCGGAATTGGCGACCGCCACCCCAGGCTGCCGCCCAGCGACAGCGCCAGCACGTATGAGGCCGTTCCGGTGAAAATCGTGACCGCGCCCCAGAAATCGAAGGCGTGGCGCGGCTCGTCCGAGGTCCTCTCGCGCAGTGCGTACGCCGAAAGCGCCAACGCTGCCAGACACAGCGGTACCCGCGCGAGAAACACCGCCCTCCAGCCGAACGCGTCCACCAGTCCGCCGCCCACCACCGAGCCGACCAGCATCCCCAGCGTGCCAAGCCCCGCCATCGTGCCCAGCGCCCGGCCGCGCTCGCCCGCCGGGTACAGGCCCGTGACAAGCGCCGGCGCGCAGGCCATGAGCAGGGCGTTGCCCACCGCCTGCAAGACACGCAGCCCGAACAACATCGAAAGCTGCGGGGCGAGACCTATCAGCAGAACCGCCGCGGTATACACCACGAGACCCACCAGAAAGAACCGCCGCAGCCCGTACACGTCCGCGGCGCTCCCCAGGCCCAGCTGGAGCCCGGCGCTGCTCCCGACGTAGAACAGGATCATCCATTGGACCGTCTGGAGATCTGTCGAGAAGCTGGCGGCGATGTCGGGCAGCGCCACGTTGAGGGTGATGTCGAGGCTGCCGAGGAACACTCCGCTCGACGCGGCCACCAGCCCAAGCCGCCTGGCCGCCGCGCCGGTCCGGGCGTCCGGCGCGGACTGCGACACGGGCCGTTCTCCGCTAGAGCGGCCCACGGCGCGGCGAGGCGATGATCGAATAGGTGCGGAGGCTCATCTTGACGATCTTGCGGGCTGGGAGTGTGCGCGGATTATACAGAGGCCGCGGCGGCCTGTAAATCGCAATGCGAACAAATATTTTACAAATCGTTACAGAAGTGTTACAATGCCTGGCGATGAGTGCAGGGTGGCGGCGATCGGCTCGCCTTGAAGCGGCCAGAAACGGCGTGGTATCATGGCCCGAATTCGCGGGTCGCGATGATGCCAGCGTCCGCCGGCCCTGCCCCACAGGCACAGACCCTGAACGGGACCAGCTTTTGGAGTAGCGCACTATGACCACAGAGAAGAACAAGGCCCTCGAACTCGCGATGGGACAGATCGACCGCCACTTCGGTAGCGGCACCATAATGAAGCTCGGAGACGCCGATCGCACGGCCCGCGTGGACGCCATTTCCACCGGCGCCATCTCCATCGACATTGCGCTGGGCATTGGCGGAGTGCCCAAGGGCCGCGTCGTCGAGGTGTACGGCGCCGAGTCTTCCGGCAAGTCCACCCTCGGCTACCACATAATGGCGTCTGCCCAGCGAATGGGCGGCGTCGCCGCCTACATCGACGCCGAGCACGCCCTGGACCCCGGTTACGCCGGCAGGTGCGGCATCGACGTGAACGAGCTGCTGGTGTCCCAGCCGGACACCGCCGAGCAGTCCCTCGAAATCTGCGAATACCTCGTCCGAAGCGGCGCCGTGGACGTCGTGGTCGTCGACAGCGTTGCCGCCATGGTGCCCAAGGCCGAGCTGGAGGGCGACATGGGCGACACCCACGTCGGACTCCAGGCGCGGCTCATGTCCCAGGGGCTCCGCAAGCTCACCGCCGCCATCAGCCGCTCCAACACCTGCGTCGTGTTCATAAACCAGCTCCGCGAAAAGGTGGGCGTCTTCTTCGGCAACCCCGAAGTCACGCCCGGCGGCAGGGCGCTCAAGTTCTACAGCTCCGTGCGCGTCGACATGCGGCGCATGGAGTCCATCAAGCGCGGCAGCGAGATCGTCGGCAACAGGGTCAAGGCCCGCATCGTGAAGAACAAGGTCGCGCCTCCCTTCCGCGTGGCCGAGTTCGACATCATGTTCAATGAGGGCATCAGCAGGGAGGGCGACCTGCTCGACGTGGCCGCGGAGATGGACGTGGTGACCAAGCGCGGCGCCTTCTACTCTTACGGCGACGTCCGGCTCGGCCAGGGCCGCGAAAACTCCAAGGAGTTCATGCGCGAAAACCCCGACATCACCGAGCAGATCGACACGGCCGTCCGCGCGCAGATCAACCCCGAACCCGAACAGCCGGAGCAGCCCGCCGATGACGAGGCGTCCCGCCCCGACGCGGTAGCCGTAGGCTGATCCGGCGAACAAGGCGTCCCTGACCCAAGCCGCGCGGTGCGTCCCTGTCCCCGCCGCGCGGTACGGTAAAATGCCTTGCCAATCGGAACGCCCGCCGGGACCGCTAAGCCTGGAGCAAACACAGTGCCATCTCAAGAGCGAATCCAGTACCACACCACCACCGGCCGCGACTATCTGGCGAAGGCGTGGACGTACCTGGACGCGGACGATCTGAACCAGGCGTCCGAGAAGGGTTGGGGCGCCGCCGCGCAGATGATCAAGGCCGCCGCCGAAACTCGCGACTGGAGTCACGACGGCCATAGGCATCTGTGGCAGACAGTCAATCGCCTGTCGGAGGAGACCGGCGATCAAGACATTGGCGGCCTCTTCTCTTACGCGAGTTCTCTGCACGTCAACTTCTACGATGGCCTGATGCCGCGCGAGCTGGTCGAATACTATCTCGAACGCGTAGCCGAACTGGTGGACAAGCTCGATAGACTCGATGAACGACAGCGAACTCGTTAGACACGCCCGCACCGCCGCCCTGCGCCTCGTCTCCTACAGACCACGCTCGGAGGCGGAGGTGAGAGAACGCCTCTCGCGCCGCTTCCCTCCGCCAGCCGTGGATGACGCCCTGCAGTCCCTCAAGCGCGCGGGCCTCCTGGACGACGTCGCTTTCGCCCGCCTATGGACCGAGAGCCGCGTCTCCCACCGTCCCCGCGCCGCCTCGCGCATCAGGCGCGAGCTGCTGGACAAGGGTGTCTCTCCCGACACGGTCGAGGCCGCGGTAGACGGCGTCGACGATGCCGAGAACGCCTACCGCGCCGCCTCCCGGCTCGCGAACCGGCTGCGGGGCGAGAGCCGGGAGACTTTTCACCGCCGCGTCTGGTCCCACCTTCAACGCCGCGGATTCGGCCGCTCGGCCGTGCGCGCCGCGGCGTCCCGGCTGTGGGACGAGACCCGCGACGAGGCGTCCGCGCACCCAGCGGACGCGGGCCTCCGGTAGCCGCATGGTGTCCGCCGACGCGCCAAGAGCGGGGGTGCCTGCGCACCGGTCCGGTCCGGGGGTGTAGCCGTGTCCGACGCCGGCCTGCTCAACCTGTTCCTCATAGTCGCCTTCGTGCTCTTCTCGGCCTTCTTCTCCAGCTCCGAGGCCGCGTACCTCTCGCTGGAAAGGGTACGGGTCGCCCACCTGGTCAACAGCAACGTGCCGGGCGCCCGGCGGATTGCCGGGATGCTCGAGCAGCCGGAAAGGCTTCTCGCCACAATCCTGCTCGGCAACAACCTCGTCAACGTCGCATTCACCGCCGTCGTCACCGTCATTGCCGTCGACCTGCTCGGCGAGAACACCGGCGTCGTAGTTGCCACGGTGGCCGGAACGCTGGCCCTCCTGGTGTTCGGCGAGATAGTGCCCAAGACCTTCGCCGTCCACAACTCCGAGCGGATGGCGTTCCTCTACGCGCGCCCGCTCAAGGTCGTGGAACTGGTGCTGTGGCCGTTCGTGATGGTCCTGCAGTGGATGACGCGGGGCACGCGCTCCGCTCTGGGCGCCGAGACTACGCCGCGGGAGTCCATCACCGAGGCCGAGCTGCGCACCCTGTTCGACATCGGCGAGGCGGAGGGCACATTCGAGCCGGGCGAGGTCGACATGCTCGAAAACGTGCTCAACTTCGGCGACAGCCAGGTCCGCGAGGTGATGACCCCACGCAACCGGATCACCTCCGTCGAGCACGGCACGACGCTCCGCGAGTTCCTCGTCGTATACGCCGACTACAGCCACACCCGCTTCCCCGTCATCCGTGGCGGCGGCGACAACATAATCGGCATCCTGTCCGTCAAGGACGTGCTGAGGGCCATTTCCACCGACAAGCTGAGATTCGAAGACTCCGTGACCGATTACATTCGCGACTGCTACTTCGTCCCCGAGACCAAGAGAGTCGCGGAGCTCTTCGAGGAACTCAGAAGCACCGGCAACCAGATGGCCATGGTGGTTGACGAGTACGGCGGCCTGTCCGGATTGGTCACCCTGAAGCGCCTGCTGGAGGTGGTCGTGGGGCCCGTGGGCGAGGAGGGCGTCGCCCTGGAGGAGGAGTTCGAGGCGATCGACGAAAACACCTTCCAGCTCGATGCCTCGATGAGCATAGCCGAGGCCAACGACGAGCTGGAAATCGGCATACCGGAGGGAGACTTCGACACCGTGGCGGGCTTCGTGCTGGCGGAGCTGGGTCACATCCCGACCGAGAGCGAGCAGTTCGACTTCAACCAGCTCAAATTCGAAATCGTGGAGATGAACAACCTCAAGATCGAGACCGTACGGGTTACAAGGCTTCATCCCGCCGAGGACGAAGGTGGCCGCGAATCTGATTCTGGTTAGACACGGCGAGACGCTGCTGAACCGCGAGGGCCGCGTGCAGGGCCTCAGTGACGCCCTTCTGAGCGACTTCGGCCGCGCACAGGCGCGCGAGGTCGCGGTCGCCCTTGCCCCGGACGCGCCATTTCACCTGTACGTCAGCCCCCTGGCCCGCGCGATACAGACGGCCCAGCCCATCGCCGACGCGCACGGCACGCCCCCGACAACCGTCCCCGACCTGCGCGAGGCGGACGTCGGCGACCTGGACGGCCTGACCATTGCCCAGGTGCGCGAGCGCTACCCGGAGTTCATGCGGCGCTGGGCCGAAAACGCGGGCGAGGTCACCATGCCCGGCGGGGAGTCGCTCAGCGACGTCCGCTCGCGCGTCTGGCGCACCGTCCGCGACCTGGTCGCGCGTCACCCCGACGCCACGGTCGTCGCGGTCACCCACAACTTCGTGATCCAGGCCGTGCTCAGCGCGGCGCTTCGCGTGCCGCTGGACAACGCGCGCCGGATGCGCCAGCGGCCGGGCTGCATAACCCGGCTCGAGTTCGCCGCCGACCGCGTCTCCCTCGTCTCCTCCAACGAGACGTGGCATCTCCGGGGCCTCGAGCCAGCCCCGCCCGCGCCGCAAACCGGCCGGCAGCGCGCGGGCCAGTGAGCGCCGCCGCCCGACTCCGCGCACCGGTCCTCAAGACGCTCGAGGACGCGGGCCTCGCGCGGGGCAGCCTGCTGGTCGTCGCCGTGTCGGGAGGACCGGACTCGCTCGCCCTGCTCCACGCGCTCCACTCCCTCGCACCCGAAACGGGGATTCGGCTGCACGGCGCCCACCTGGATCATGGTCTGCGCGGCGACGAGTCCGCCGCGGACGCCCGGTTCGCCGCCGCCGAGTTCCGTCGGCTCGGCCTGGCGGGCACGTGCGAGCGCGCCGACGTCCCTGCCTACCGCAGGGAGCGCAAGCTGTCGCTCGAGGAGGCCGCCCGCGATGTTCGCTACGCCTTCCTCGCGCGAGTTGCCGAGCGGCAGGGCGCCGACGCCGTGGCCCTGGGACACACCGCCGATGACCAGGCCGAGACCGTGCTCATGCGCCTGCTGCGGGGCAGCGGCCTCGCGGGCTTGCGCGGCATGAGTCCGCTCAGCCACCGGGCTTCGGCCGATGGCGGCGTCACTCTGGTGCGGCCGCTTCTGAACGTGACCCGCGCCGAAGTGGCCGAGTTCTGCCGCGAGCTGGGTCTCGCCCCTCGCGATGACGCATCCAACGCCTCGACCGACATGCTCCGCAATCGCGTGCGGCTCGATCTGATCCCTCACCTCGAGACCTACAATCCGTCGGTCAGGCGCGCGCTGCTCCGGCTGGCGCGCTCGAGCGCGAGGGATCTGGCCTTCCTCGAGGACCAGGTGGACGCCGCTATGTCCACCCTGGCGTCGCGGACCGACGAAGGCGTAGCGATCGACCGCGACGCCTTCACCCGGCTGCACCCCGCCATTCAGTCGCACGCGCTTCGCCGCGCGTTCGCAATGTGTCGGGGAAGCGCTCGCGACCTGGGCCAGTACCACTTGCACGAGATGACGAGGCTCATTCGTGGACGGGCGGGAACGTCGCTGGACCTGCCGGGCGGCGTGCGCTTCCTGGTGGAATACGAGCGCGCCCTGCTCTCGCGCGGTTCGTGCGACGCCTGCCCGCTGCCGCCGCTCGACGGCTGCCACGGCCTCGCGATCCCCGGCGAGTCGCGGGTCGGGCCGTGGACCGTGACCGCGCGGCTCGTGGAGCGAAGCGCCCCGCCCGACGCGGCACAGCCTCGCAATCTCGCCGACGGCCCGCCCTTCGCCGCAAGACTCGACGCCGCGAGCGTCGGCTCGTCCGCCTGGATCCGCGCGCGTCTGGCCGGCGAGCGATTCCAGCCATTGGGAATGTCCCGCACCAAAAAGCTTCAGGACTTCATGGTCGACGAGAAGATTCCCCGGCAATGGCGCGACCGGGTGCCCCTGCTGGTCACGCCGCGCGGTGTCGCCTGGGTGGTCGGATGCCGCGTCGCGGAGTGGTCCGGGGTGGGGCAGGGCAATGCGCCTCAGCTTGAGGTGCGCGTCGAGCCGCGCAAGTGACGCGCGCCGGATGGCCGGCGCCGTGCCGCTTCAGATGACACGGTTGAGACGGGCGTTGTTGGTCTGTCCGGGGATGCGGCCCCGTTTGGCCATCGGACGGCCTTCGACCTCGTGAATGTCTGCCGTGAAGCTGTTCGGAGGCGCGGCGGCGATGTACTCTCCCACCGCGAAGCCGTGAACGGGCGCTCCGGCAGTCACGAACTCACGTATCTTTTCCGCCGTAAACCCACCGCTCACGTATATCTCCACGTGGCGGTGGTCGGCCTGGTCCAGCCGTGCCCTCACCTCGCGCACGAACTCGACGCCGATGCCGCCCCGCTCCTTCGCCGTGTCAATCATGATGCCTCTTAGCCTGTCCTTCAGCACACCCGCTACCCGTATCGCTTCCTCCGCCTCGTCGCGAAAGGTGTCCACCAGCGCGATGCGCGGAATCTCGGACGGCATGCGCTGGTCGAAGGCCTCTATGGCCGACAGAGTGTCCCCCGTCAGCAGCGGGAGCACGTGCGGCATTGTGCCCGATGGCGTTACCCTGGCCAGCCTGCCTCCCTGCATGGTCGAACACGACACGCAACCTCCGGTAACCGCGGAGTAGTCCAGCACGGCGGCAACGTTCGGGTGCAGGTGCCTCGCTCCCATGGCCAGCACCGGCAACCCATCCGCCGCGTTCACGCACTCGCGGGCGGCGGTTGCCCAGCCGCTGCAAGAGGCGAGCGTACCGCACAGCGCCGTCTCGTACAGCCCGAACGTGCTGTACGGCGCGTTTATGCGGAGCGCGACCTCCCTGGCTTCCATGTCCTCGCCCTCTTCCAGCGCCCACACCTCCACGCCCGCCTCGGGCAGCACCTTCTGCAGCAGCGAACGCACCTCGCTCAGACCGCAGAAGATGCCCGCCCGGCTGGCCCAAAACTCCATGCTGACGTGGGGATTTATCCCCTCGGCCCGAAGTATGGAGAGTGTGCGGTGCAGGAACACGTCGGCCGTGTCGCCGACCAGTATCGAGGGCCTTATTTCGAAGTCGGGGCTAACCATCTGCCGTTTGCTCCGTCAGTCTGTTGCGGGGCGGTCGCACGGTTGGAAGGGGATGGACGCTAGGCGGCCGGCTCGGGCCGGGTCACGGTCGCGCCCAGTATCTTCTCCATGTGGTCCAGGGCGTATGCGTGGGCCGAAGGATCGAAGCTGGCAACGCAGTCGGCCCGCACTTCCACCGTGTAGTCGCGGTTGCGCGCATCCGACGCGGTGTGCATGACGCAGATGTCGGTGCAAACGCCGCAGATGATGATCTTTCCCGGCGCCAACTCGGCGAGCCGCCGTTCCAGGTCCGTCTCGAAAAACGCGCTGTACCGGCGCTTCGGGATGATGACGCCCTCGTAGCCCGCCAGCTCGCCGATGACTTCGGCCTCTTCTGTGCCCTTCACGCAGTGCACTGGGAACATCTCGAACTCAAGATCGTCGGGGTCGTGATTGTCGCATATGAAGAACACCGACGAGCCTCGGGCCAGCTCTTCCTCTATGAGCCTGCGCACGCGCGGCACTATCTCCCGCGCCTCGTCGCCGCAGTACAGGTTGTGGCCCGGCTCCATAAAGCCTACCACCATATCCACCACAAGCAAGGCGTTGCTCATCATGTCACCTGCCCCGGAACGTACTCTCGAAGTCAGCCGGGAGCGCCGCTCCACTCGGACCGCGCCCCAAGCTCATACACCCCCAAATATACCTATGGCCAAGTACAATCGCAACCCGTGCCCAGCGGGCCGCGCCGTCTCCGCGCGCAGGCCTCGCCGATACTTCAACAGCCCCCGTCACGAGCCGCCGCGCCACCCCGCGCGGCGAGCGCTCGGCTCGCGCGGCGCAGCCCGCCGAACCGCAGCCGCAGCAGACCCCGCAGGTCGCCCAGCGCCGTGCCGATTATCTTGACCCGCGTATCGGGGTCGTCCGTCCACGTAACGGGGCACTCCTTTATCCGGTAGCCGTTCTTGTCCGCCAGGATCAGCAACTCGGAGTCGAAGAACCATCCCAGGTCCTCGACCAGCGGCAGCACCTCCTGCACCACTCGGCGGCTTGCGACCTTGAACCCGCACTGCGCGTCCGCGAAGCTGGTGAAGAACATGCTCCGGAACAGCAGGCTGTAGCACCGCGAGATGATTTCCCGCTTCAGAGGACGGTCCACCACCACCGCGCCCGGCCTGAGCCTCGACGCAATAGCCAGGTCGTACTCCTCCTCGCCCACCGCGCGCGCCAGTACAGGCAGCGCCGAAAGGTCGGTCGACAGGTCCACGTCCATGTAGCCCACCATGTCCGCGCCGCTGCGAGACCATGCGTGGTGCAGCGCGCGCCCGCGCCCTCGCCGCTCCAGCCGCTCCCCCGCTGTCCGTGGAAACTCCCGCGCCAACCGCTCGATCACCCGCGGCGTGGAGTCGGTGGAGCCGTTGTCCGCGATGACGATGCGCCAGTCGTAGCCCGCCATCTCGCGCGACATGAAGCCGTGCAGTTTTGCGACGCTGTCGGGCAGCGCCCGCTCCTCGTTGAGCACGGGGATTACGACGTCGAGCGTGGTGGTCATGACTGAGGGGACCGAAGTTTCGCGGCTGTGGCGTCCATTGCTGGCCTAGTGCCTGAAGTGGCGCACTCCCGTGAACACCATCGCCATGCCCGCCTCGTCCGCCGTTTCGATCACCTCCTCGTCGCGTATGGAGCCTCCCGGCTGCGCCACCGCGGTCACGCCGCCCTCCGCGGCCATCGCCACGTTGTCGGCGAACGGGAAGAAGGCGTCCGACGCCAGCACGCTGCCCCTGGCGCTCTCCCCCGCGATGCGGAGCGACAGGTGCACGCTCACCACACGGTTGGGCTGTCCGGCGCCCATGCCCAGAAGCGCGCCGTCCTTCGCCAGCACGATGGTGTTCGACTTGATGTGCTTGGCTGCCTTCCACGCGAAGGCCAGGTCCTCGAGCTCGGTCTCTGTGGGAGCGCGCTGGGTGACCGTCTTCCATGCCGAAGCGTCCTCTTCAATGGCGTCCGCCGTCTGTAGCAGCGCGCCGCCCGACACCGGGCGCACGTCCACCGCCGCCGGCCCCGATCCGCCGGGCACGCGCAGCACGCGCAGGTTGCGCCTTCTACGCAGCCGCTCCAGCGCCGCCGGCTCGTAGTCCGGCGCCACCACTATCTCGTAGAACACGCCCCGCATCGCCCGCGCCGTGGCCTCCGTCACGGTACGGTTGAACCCCACTATGCCGCCGTAGGCCGAGACCGCATCGCCCTCGAACGCCCTGGCGTACGCGGTCGGTTGGTCCTCGTGCACCGCCAGGCCGCATGGGTTGCTGTGCTTCACCACCACCGCGGCGGACGCGTCGAAGTCGGACACCACGCGCCACGCGGCGTCGGCGTCCAGGATGTTGTTGAATGAGAGCTCGCGCCCGTGCAGTTGCTCCGCCCTGGCTATGCCGCCCGCCGACAGCGGGTCGGCGTACAGCGCGCCCTGCTGGTGCGGGTTCTCTCCGTAGCGGAGGTCGTACAGCTTGGAATAGCCCAGCGTCGTCTCGCGCGGAAAGTCCGCGGCCCCGTCCGCCAGGTAGCGGGCCGCCGCCGTGTCGTAATGCGCGACGTGCTGGAATGCCTTGCGGGCCAGCCGCCGCCGCTCGTCCAGGCCCGGCCCGCCGCCGGACGACAGGCGCTCGCCAACCCAGCCGTAGTCCTCGGGATCGACCACCACCACCACGTGCGGGAAGTTCTTCGCCGCCGCCCGAATCATCGCCGGACCGCCGATGTCGATGTTCTCCAGCGCGTCCACCAGCGTCGCGTCGGACTGGGACACCGTGTCCACGAACGGGTACAGGTTGTTTACCACCACGTCGATGGCGCTGATACCGTGCTCCTCCAGCTCGTCTTGGTGCCCCGGCAGGTCGCGGCGCGCCAGGATGCCCCCGTGCACGGCCGGATGCAGCGTCTTCACGCGCCCGTCCAGTATCTCCGGGAACCGGGTCACGTCCGACACCTGCTTCACCCGGATGCCGGCGTCGGCGAGCGTCCGGTAGGTGCCGCCCGTGCTAATCTGCTCGAAGCCGGCGTCCTCCAGTGTGCGGGCGAACTCTACCAACCCCGTCTTGTCGTAAACGCTGAGCAGCGATCTCAAGTCATCTCTCCAGTCGTGGGTACGTTTTGGTCATCCGGAACGGCAGCCGAGCCGTCCCCCTTCATCGGTGTAAACGTCTGGGCCGGGCTAGTCGAACACCACGCGCCCCCGCCCGTCGTCGCGCGCCACGCTGCCAATCGGCACCGCGCCCGGCGCCAGCGCGGTCACCTCTGCCGCACGCGACCGCTCGCACACGAGCACCATGCCGATACCCATGTTGAAGACGCGGAACATCTCCGCGTCGTCGATCTCGCACATCTGGCGCAGCACCCCGAAGACGGGCGGTGCCGTCCACGCCGAACGGTCGATGCGCGCCGCCAGCCCATCCGGCAGCGCGCGCGGCACGTTCTCCTCCAGCCCGCCGCCGGTGATGTGCGCCGCGGCCCTTATGTGCGGCAGCGCGCGGCTCACGACGGGGTAGTAGGGTAGGTGCGGTGCCAACAGTGCGTCGCCCAGCGTTCCTCCCAGCTCCAGGTAGTGCTCCCACAGCGGAGCGGGGTCGTCGTCCAGACCCAGCGCGTAGCGCACCAGCGAGTAGCCGTTCGTGTGCAGCCCGTTGGACGGCAGCCCCATCAGCACGTCGCCCTCGCGCACGCTGCCGGCGTCCAGCATCTCGCGCCTCTCGACCGCTCCCACCACGAAGCCGGCCACGTCGAACTCGCCGTCGGCGTACATACCGGGCATCTGCGCCGTCTCGCCCCCTATCAGGGCGCAGCCGTTGCGTTCGCAGGCGCGCGCCATGCCCTCCACCAGTTCCTCCACCACGCCGGGGCGCAGCTCGTCCAGCGCCAGGTAGTCCAGGAAGAACAGGGGCTTCGCGCCGGTGACGATGACGTCGTTCACGCACGCATTCACCACGTCCTCGCCGATAACTCCGTAGCGTTCCATGGCTATGGCCAGCTTGAGCTTGGTGCCCACGCCGTCGGTGCTCGAAACCAGCACCGGTTCGTCGTAGCCTGGGAGCTGGTACAGCGCGCCGAATCCGCCGACTCCGCCCAGCACCCGCGGTCCGTGCGTGCGCGCCGCGATGGCGCCGATGCGAGTCTTGACGTCCTGTGCGGCGTCGAGATCAACCCCGGCGGCCGTATAGGTTCTGTCGTGCATGGTGGTCTTGACTTAATCCGGCGGAGTCCTCAGCAGGTTCTCAGGCGCGCCCGCTTCATTCATTGCTATGTGATATGCTGTTGGCATGGCGCGACTGCTGAGAGGCCGAATCGCAACTATCTTGGGCTGGTTTGTCTTTGGAACCAGCACGGCAGCTTTGATCTACTTGGCACTGTTCATTGACTCCGCGTCACGAGCAGTCCTGGATACTCTTCTATTTGCCATGACATTTGTAATCAGCGCGGGATTGTTCATAATCGCCGCACAGACCTACAATCACTACATCCGGGACAGGGAACGGCAAGAGCGAGGAGGCGATGAGGAATGATTTATCTCGCCGCGTTGGCCGTATTTGCAATTGGCGTCTCCACCTTGTACCTCGTGTGGCACTACCTCGCGCCTTTGAGGGAACCCCGCTCTGAGAAGCGCGAACGGAACTGATGGCGCGCTGCCGTTTCCGCCTCACACCACCTCGAGGGCCAGCTTGTCCATCTCGAGCTGCACCGGAATGGGATACTCCCCGGTGAAACACGCCATGCAGAACTTGCTACGCGCCATGCCTATCGCCCGCAGCAACCCCTCGTGGCTCAGGAAGCCCAGGGAGTCGGCGCCGACATAGTCGCGAATCTCCGGCACACTCTTGCTCGACGCGATGAGCTCGCGCCGGGTGGCCATGTCCACGCCGTAGTGGCACGGCCACATGATCGGCGGCGCGCAGATGCGCAGGTGCACCTCGGCCGCCCCGCGTTTCTGCAGCAGGCTCACCACGTGCGGCGTGGTCGTGCCGCGCACAATGCTGTCGTCCACCACCACCAGCCGCTTGCCCGCGATCAGGTCGGGCAGGGGATTCAGCTTCCGGCGCACTCCCAAATCCCGCTGGCGCTGGTCCGGCAGTATGAAGGTGCGCCCCGCGTAGCGGTTCTTCACCAGCCCCTCGCCGTAGGGTATGCCCGACTCCCGGGCGTATCCGACGGCCGCGGCAGTGGCCGAATCCGGCACGCCGATAACCATGTCCGCGTCCACGGGGTGCTCCCTGGCCAGCTCCGCCCCCATCGCCTGGCGGCTGCTGTAGACCAGGCTGCCGTTCAGGTAGCTGTCCGGGCGGGCGAAGTAGATGTGCTCGAACACGCACATCGCGGAGGTCGGCTCCGGCGTCCGCCGGTAGATGGTTCTCAGCCCGGACTCGTCCACCATCACCGCCTCGCCCGGCTCGATCTCGCGCACGAACTCCGCCCCCACGTGGTCGAGCGCGCACGTCTCCGACGCGATCACCCAGCCGTCCTCCAGCCGACCGATGCACAGCGGTCGCACTCCCATCGGATCGCGAATGCCCAGCAGCGTGTCCTTGGTCATAACCGCGAGCGAGTACGCCCCCCGTAGCCGGCGCATGGCGTAGGCCACCCGCTTATCCCACGACACCTCCGGCGCCATCGCCAGCATCTGGGCCACTACCTCCGAGTCGCTGGTCGAGGTGAATCGGCAGCCCGCCTCCGCCAGCTCGTCCCTCAGCTCCAGCGCGTTGATGACGTTCCCGTTGTGCGCCAGCGCGAGCTCCACGCCCGTACCCCTGGCTATGTTGGGCTGGGCGTTGCAGATACGGCTCGAACCCGTCGTGGAGTAGCGGGTGTGTCCGATGGCGACGAATCCGGGCAGGTCCGCGACCTCGTCCTCGTGGAACGCCTGGCCCACCAGGCCCATGGAGGTGCGAACACGGATCCGCTTCCCGTCGCCCGAGGCGATGCCCACGCTCTCCTGGCCCCTGTGCTGAAGCGCGTGCAGACCGAAGAAGGCTACGCGGGCCACGTCGTCGCTGCGCGAGTACACGCCCACGACGCCGCACGCTTCGCGCGCGTGGTCGCCTCTCTCGTTCTCCACTGACTCTGGCGTAGGCTGAGAGTTCCGCTGGCAGGCCGCCGTGACACTCACCTCGCTAACCGAATCGGGCAGCCCCGATTGTAAGGGCAGAGGTTGGCGGCGCGCAAGTGCCAAGTCCTGCCGGAAGCCGCAACGTGGCAGTCTCCAACCCAATTTCGCCATTTTGCGGGAAAGGCACACATGATACGGCCCCTTATACGCAATAGTTACAGTAATATTACGCACATCCTGGTTATAATGGCGTGAACAGCGACCGCTTGAGGTGGACGATGGCAAGCGGTGACGCTGTGGGACCAGGAGCCCCATTGTTCACCGTACCCGAAGGATACGGTGGTCATCTATTCCATCTATCAAACACTACAGTGATCGATTGGTTCGTCAATGAAACTATGCTTAGTTCTGGCGCTCTTGATCGTGCTCACACTGGCCCCGTGGAGTACGAAGCGTGCGAGCGCAGTTGAAGATCCTCCCTGTTGGTACGGTAGTGGGGAGTACAGCGCTCACCAGGGCTTCGTCGAGTGGGCGCCTGACGGTTCCTCAGTCTATTTCAACAAGAACATGGAACTGTTCACCGTAGATGTGGAGGCTACGCGATTGAGCAGGATAGCCGACGGAATGTGGGATAGGGAATGGGCGGTAGAAATGGCGGGTTTCCAGTACCCCAACAGCTACGCATCTATGTACGCAGATGTTTCGTCCGACAACTCGAACATCGTCTACTCAACCTGTCGTTTTGTCTCCACTCTGACTCTGGACCGCTTGGGCAACATGGTCCTGGAGAGACCTCAGTTTGAAATCGCGGTGTCAGGGGTCGACGGTTCAGACCCCAAGAGGTTGACGGAATCTCCTGGGTTCGACCACTTTCCAACGTGGTCGCCTGACGGCAGCCGTATTGCATACATATCATCCGAGTGGCCCTATGGTGATCCTCGACTGCATGCCATGAAGGCGGATGGCTCAGAATCGCGAACCCTGACTACCGATCTGAATGTGGGTTTGTATCCACCACGGTGGTCTCCCGACGGCGAGTTCATCGCGTTTCTTGCAGGCGATTCCGCATGGAGATTGTCGGGTAGATTCATCTACACCGTCAGCGCAGACGGAACCGATCTTCGGAAAGTCACCGAGGCTCTCAGTGGGCCGTCATGGTCTCCCGACGGCGAGCGTATAGCGTTCACCAGGAAGGACGAAGAAGGAATTGCACTCTATACGATTGCCGCCGACGGCTCAGACATGCGTCTCTTGACCGTGATGGAGGACAGCTATTCATTCTGGACGGACACCGTTTCGTTCTCGCCAATCTGGTCGCCTACCGGAGCCGAGATACTGGTCAGTTGCCGCACGGTGTGCGTGGTCGATGCGCGGGACGGCTCTCTTGTGGGCCAGTCGCCGATGCATTTGCATGGGGGAGACATACCGGCTTGGTCCCCGGACGGTGCCAGGGTAGCTGTGCTTATGGGGCAACATGAGCCAATGAGAAACGGCAGCATAGTTCTGTACACCATGGCGCGTGACGGCACGGACTTGCGGACCCTGGTTAGGGGTGGCTATTCGCTGGTGGCGGAGAACTCGGGTTGGCAGGACGATGTCAAGGGCGTGGCATCGTGCTCGGCGGGGTATGTGGTAGACGATCCAGAGAACAAGCCTGAACTTGTCAAAGACTGCGAGACTCTCATAAGACTCAAGAATGCAATGACGGGCGTCGGGGGATTCACGTGGCAACCCTATCATGTCGAGCCGAGTGGGACGGTTCCGCAAGTCGAGATGGGCCATTCCGGGAGGGGATACCTTGCGTTGAACTGGGGCTCCGGCACTCCCATCGAGCAGTGGGCAGGTGTGGACGTAGGATACTCCTGTGATGAAGCGACCCTGCCCCAACCAGAAGGATGCGTTGCTTATGTTAAGCGCCTCGATAGCGATGGGAGAATCCAATACGCCCGCGTAGTGAAACCACGTTCCCCTCGTGTTGTAAGTCTGGACCTTGAGAATCACTATCTCGGCTTTGCGGTCAATGACCACTGGTACGAGTCATTTGCGGGCAAGATCCCGCCTGAACTGGGTGATCTCACCGGCCTCCGAACACTCAACCTTTCTGGAACGTGGAGCCTTGGCTTCGGCTTAGGCTGGGACCCCGAGTTGACCATTCCGCCTGAGTTGGGGAATCTTCGGAACCTTGAAGTCCTTAACTTGAGAAGAAACAGACTCATAGGTGACATCCCCTCGGAACTTGGCATGCTCAGAGACCTGCGAGTGCTGGATCTATCCGCCAGTTGGCTGGGTGGCAGCGTTCCTCCAGAGTTGGGTAGGCTGTCAAAGCTAAGAGAGTTGCGACTCGATCGAAGCCAATTGACCGGCGACATTCCTCCAGAGTTGGGCAACTTAACAGAGCTGCGGGAACTGCGGCTCAACAGGAACAGATTGACTGGAGAGATTCCACGCGAACTGGGCAATCTCTCGGACTTGCGAAGTTTGGACTTGCACGATAATGAGTTGACTGGAGCGCCTCCAGTGGAACTGGCCGCGATCTCAACACTTCAGGAGTTGGACTTAACGGACAACTCATTCGACTGCGTGCCCTCCGAGCTGAAATTCAGTGTGCGGCGTGGGCAGACATGTGTAGCCGACTCGTACACCTTCCATATCGAGGAAGCCGCTGAGAAAGGGAGCGTCGTCGGTGACGTGAGACTGACCGATGCAGAAGGCGTGTCCTACTCAATCTCGTCGGGGAATCCGGATGGCAGTTTCGCCATCAACGCAAATTCGGGCCGCATCTCTCTCGTAAAGGCGCTTGACGCGAATGAGACTCACTTGTACTCACTGGAAATTGAGGCTATTGGTGAGAATGGTTACAGGGTTTCCGGAAACGCCACTATCCGCGTGCTCTCACTCATTGGCCTCTGTTCCAACGAGATTGCGGTACCCGAGCCCGAATCCAACCCCGGCCTAGTCAACGACTGCGCAGCACTACTGGCGGCGGAGCGGACCGGAATCCAGCGCGGACCCCGATGGAGCACTGAATACCCCATTCACAACTGGCAGGGCATTGTGGTTGCGGGATCGCCCAGCCGCGTTCAAACGGTCGACCTGACCACCTCGGCCTGGACCGATGTGATTTTCGATTTCTGGGTGGATGGACACGTTCCCACGGCACTTGAGGGATTAGCGGAGTTGGAGAACCTGGACCTGAGCTCCGCACAGTTGAGGGGTGAGATACCACAGTGGATTGGGAGTTTTCGCGACCTAAGAAATCTATACCTGGACGAAAATCTTCTTACTGGCGAGATTCCTCCCACATTGGGTGAACTGGTCAACCTTGGGGTCCTCGACCTGAGTCACAACCGACTCACTGGCGAGATACCCTCGGTGTTGGGTAACTTGACCAATCTGAGAAGCCTGGACCTCAGAAGCAACCAACTGACAGGTGAAATACCCTCGGCGCTCGGTGAGTTGCCCAACCTGCGAGTGTTGGCACTGAGCGGCAATCGGCTGACCGGCTGCATACCGCCGGCTCTACTGCAGGTTCAGTACCATGACCTGAAGGACCTCGGTCTCCCGAACTGTCCTGCGAGGCCGATCAGTGTAGAGGATCCGGACGACTTCTGGCTTACGGAACTCGACTAGCTGACTGGGCGCAGGCTTCTGGGATTGACACACATTGAAAGAGGCGATTTAGGAGTTCGCGAGCCTTGTTGGCAGTGATCCATTAGCGAGTGTAGTTTATGTCCCGTCCAGAACGCTTCGCTCCACTCTTCGCAGGCATTGCAGCGCTGTTCCTGCTGTTGGCACTCTCCGCTTGCACGGATGTGGCGACACCCACCCCAATCCCCACACCCACAGCCACGCCCGCGGTCACGCCTACGCCACAACCCGTCTATGACGTTGAGGCGGCCAGGGCCGAGCTTGCCGCGGCCAGGGCTCTCTGGAGGGTCGGAGGGTCGACCGACTATGAACTGGAGTCCCTTGCGTCGTGCCTATGTCCAGAGAACGACAGGCCGCTCAAGATCACTGTCAAAGGCGCGGTAATCGAGTCAGTTGTCGACCTGGAATCAGGGAAGGCATTGACTAAAGAAGAGTACGTTGACACCTATACGTACAAGACGATCAGGGGCCGGTTCGACCAGATTGGGCGTGCTTTGAGCGACCCTAGGCCAGCCTACTATCTGAGTGTAGAGTATCACCCCGACCTGGGCTATCCCACATCTATGGGTATCAGTTTTCAATATGGTGTCGCTGACGGTGGATTCGGCTTGGAACGGCTTGTCTATAAACCACTAGACCCTTCGCCGCCTCCGGCGACGTCGACGCTTTCGCTAGACATGGAGGGCCGCCGCGCCGGCGTCCTGGACCTGTCCTCCGGTGGCGACGCCATGTTCAGCATCGGCCCCGCCGCCACGGTGGAGGAGGTGTCGAACGCGGCCTGCGACTGGCGGGCGCTTCGCCGGTGCACCTGGCGTTCCGAGCGCCGACGGAGGTCCCCTATCGGATCCAACTGTCGAGGGATTCGCGTTCCACTACACCCTTGTTGACAAGAGTCGTCAAAACCACCATAGGCGAGACGCCGAAGTACTGCGATGCGTCAAAAACGTCATCACTGTTGGGAGAGTCATCTGTCACATGTTCGAGTAGGACATCGGAGGGACACAGAAACTCTTGAGCGAAAGCACGTTGAAACTTCTGCCTGCTGGTTCTTGAGCGCGTACCCGGCAAGAGCACGTCTTCCTCTCCTGTAACGAGGTGATCGGCCAGGATTCGCACCAGATCGAAGCGGCGAGCGGCGCTATACTTCCTATTCAGTGAGATGCTGAATCCGTCTGGTACCGTAGTATCTCGAAAACCTGCTATGAATGGACCCCATGCGGGAGTAGCTTGGTCTTCCAGAAAACCATGTTGTGAGATGCCGAGCAGATCGCAGAATCTAGCCGTCGGTATTGGAGGTGACAAGTCCCAGACATCTCGTGCTATCTCGGCGGCCTGTTCCGCACGCTGCCAGGGCATGGCTGAGTAATCGGACTCCGCGGCGATCCTATCTCGAATGTAGGCGTACTGTGGTACCTGCACGAAGACGCCGCTTTGGTTCGCACTACCCTGAAGGTCCATCAGATGGGCGATTGCTTGACCCTTGTATGCGGCAGCCATTTCCGCTATCGCATTCCCGCCGAAACGCTTCATGTTCTGTCGGAGTTCGGAAAGCAGATAGTCGGGCGCTTCGTCAGGGTCGTACCCCATGCAGGCTTCCAGCTTCCGCACTTCGGAACTCTCAGGGTCGTTACGCTCGTCGGTGACTTCGCTCCAGAGCACATTTAGATTGGCTTGATAATTCTGGATACTGGACAGTCTTCCAATCGTGGCATCGACGAAGTTGCTGACGCCCGTCTCGAAATCCTTGATGGAGACGAATTGATCAAAACTGTTCAGATAGCGGATTGGCTCGGCCTCCCACAAAGTGGTGGGACGACTACTGACGTGAACAGACTGCCAGTCGCTACTGAACGACAAGTTGGGCCAAACATATCCGTGGCCCGCATTTCCTATCTTGTGGCTGACGCGCCAAGCGTACGTGTCCGATTCGGGTTCCCACAACAGTCTCCACCAATTTGAAGCAAACCATTCTGCCAGATGGAGTGCGGAGAGACGAGCTGAAGATCGGACTGTCTTCGCGAGAACATCTTCCACTTCAGTGCCACACCATGAGCCAACGCTGATGGCAAGCTCGGCGAGCGTCCATCGCTCGGATTCTCCACCGTGATCGGAGGGGAGCCACTCATAGTCGATGCTGAACGACGTGTTCATTGAGTATCCCATCTCTCTAGGACTAACTCCCTGAAGTCATCACTTGAAGGCATGGGATATCCGTGATATGTGCCCTGGACCGGATTCTCCAACTGAGCCTCCAATGGATGCCCCTCGCTGGTAACGGCCCAGATGTTCTGTGGGAAATCTCCTCGTGTCTGTTCGCTCATCAATCCCTTGGCCACTCCCATTCTGAGCAGCCGGAGTGATTCACGAACGGAGACCACGCCAACAGCATCACATAGTGTCTTGTCGGCACGCGGTTGTGAAGGGGGAGAAAGATCGAAGTCGCCAGGATTTCTCTTGTGCATCGGATTGCCAGCGTACTTTACCCTGCTGGCAAGGTTCACGAGTCTGCCAGGACTTACGTCCTCTGCTATTCGGCGTTTCGGATTGAAACTCACTCGTCTTCGCATCGTTACAGAGCCTTGCCGATCTTGACCCACCAAGTCGGGCTATTGTAAACACTCCGACTCTGGAAAGCTAAGGGTACTCACCGAAGCGCTAAGCGTCCATCACTGCCAATCCCAAGCGCGCCCCTCACGCGTATCTTTAGCCACCAAAAATCGTGTCTCAAACCTTCCCATCCGCGTAACCCAAACGCCACACCCCTTCCCATCAGCGCGCAATGCCTTCCCAACCGTGTCACAAAAAATCCCACCCTCAGCCCCACTCCCCGTTCGGTTAGCGGCTTGTAGGGGCAATCCCTTGTGGTTGCCCACTTCCCCCACCAGCGTGGTTGCCCACTCCCCCGTCCCCCCGCGCCTGCGGCCCTGAACCCCCCTTGATTCTACAGCACGCATGTGCTAGTATCCATCCCATAGGCGCTGTGGCCGCCGGTTGTGTGGTAGGGGCGGGTTTCAAACCCGCCCGCTCCCGGCCGAACGGAGCCTGCCCTGAGCCTGCCGAACGGGTCCCGTTCTCCACATTCTGCGCAATGCTCGTGACGAAACTTGACGACTTGGCTCACCAGAAGTGACAGGAACATCGGGCCGTCCAGCTACGGATTGGGCAGCATGTAGCAGAATTGAGCAGATTTTTCGGAGAGCCGCGCACAGAGGCCCTTGCAGCCGCTCGACTGCGGCCCCCGGCGTGCTATCATTTGTGGTATAGTAACCTTTTGGCTATAATTAGAATGTGCGTTCGGCAAACCGCGCCAGCGCAAACTCCGTCGCACAGTCATCACGTGGGGTGTTCCTGAAATGAGAGTTGTATTCCTGGAGGACGTAGCTGGCGTGGCCCAGGGCGGCGACGTGAAAGAGGTCAAGAACGGCTTCGCCCGCAATTACCTCATTCCCCAGAACCTGGCCGTGCCCGCCACCCACAACGCCCTGCAGCGCATCAAGCGCCTCGCGCGCGAGGCCGAGCAGGTACGCCTCAAGCGGCTCAACGACATGAAGGAACTGGCCGCCGCCCTCAACGAGTCCCGAGTCAAGGTCGAAATGCGCGCCGGCGCGAGTGGACGCCTCTACGGCTCCGTGACCAGCGCCATCATCGCCGACGAGCTCTCCAAGATGGTAGACGGCGAAATCGACCGCAGGACCGTGCTCCTCGATGAGCCGATCCGAGACCTCGGCCTGTTCGACGTCAAGCTCCGGCTTCACTCCGAGGTCGACGCCGAGGTCCAGGTGCAGGTGTACGCCATGGGCACCGACCCGGACGCGGTCGAAGACGAAGACGAGGATGCGGCCGAAGGAGACGAGTCCGCCGACACTCAGCCCGCCGCGGAAGAAGAGGCCTCGGCGAGCACAGCCTAGCCGCCTCTCGCGCCCGCCAACCCAGGCCGTTCGCGCGCGGCGCCGGGGCGCCAACGGCTTGGGGTTCCCATCCGCCCGGCCAGTCCGCAACCCCCGGGGGCGACTTGTACGCAGAACGACTTCCACCGCACGACCTCGACGCCGAAGAGTCGGTCATCGGCTCTATTCTCATAGACAGCGGCGCCCTCAACAGCGTGTCGTCCTTCCTCAGGGCCGGCGACTTCTACGGCGAAAAGAACCGCTGGTGCTACGAGGCTAGCCTCGCCCTCTTCGACCGGGGCGAGGCCATCAACCAGGTCACCATGGCCCACGAGCTATCCCTCCACGACCGCCTGGAGGGCGTGGGCGGCCCGGCGTACCTCGGTCACCTCGTCCTGACCGTCCCCACTTCGGTCCACGCCGAGTACTACGGTCGCATAGTCCAGCGCACCTCCATCATGCGCCAGCTCATCCACGTGAGCACGCAGATAGCCACCATCGGCTACGAGGGCGCCGCCGACGCCGACCTGGCCCTCAGCCGCGCCGAAGAGCTGCTCTTCCGCATACGCTCCGGCCGCACGACGCGCGACTTCGCTCACATCCGCGACGTGCTGGACAGCTATCTCCAGGAGAGCGCCGCCATGCAGGGCCCGGAGGGCCAGAGCCTCGCCCCCGTGACCACCGGATTCCTGGACATCGACCGCCTGCTCGGCGGCGGCCTCCAGCGCTCCGACCTCATCATCCTCGCCGCGCGTCCCAGCCTGGGCAAGAGCGCCCTCGCCTTCAACATCGCCCGCCACGCCGCCGGAGCCGGCGCATCCGTCGGCATATTCAGCCTCGAAATGGGCAGCGACCAGATAGCCATGCGCCTCATGTCCTCGGAAGCCGGAGTCGAAAGCCACAAGCTCAGGATGGGCCTGATGAACGAGTATGAGGAGAGCCTTATCCTCGACGCCATCGGCGCCCTCTCCGACCTGCCCGTGTACATCGACGACACGCCCATCCAGACCATCGTCGAGATGCGCGGCAAGGCGCTCCGGCTCCAGGCCGAGCACGGCCTCAACCTGCTCGTCGTGGACTATCTCCAGTTGATAACCGGCAGCGGCAGGGGCGGCAGAATGGAAAACCGCGTCCAGGAGATGGGCGAGATCTCCCGCTCCCTCAAGGCCCTCGCCCGCGACCTCGACATCCCCGTCCTCGCCTGCTCGCAGCTCAGCCGCGCCATCGAGCAGCGACCCAGCCACCGGCCCCTGCTCTCCGACCTGCGCGAGAGCGGCAGCATCGAGCAGGACGCCGACGTTGTCGCCTTCATACACCGCGAGTCCGTCTACACCAGCCGCGAGGACTGGGAAAAGCGCAACCCCACCGACCGCTACCCTGAACGCACGGCCGAGATCATCGTGGCCAAGCACCGCAACGGCCCCCTCGGAAACGTGCCCCTGGAGTTCTACAACGACGTCGTCCGCTTCGAGGGCTCCCAGAGGGCGCAGCAGGCCGTAGAGTACGCATGATGACCGCCGCCCGACGTCCGCCGCCGCCCGCCGAAGCGCGGCCAGACGCCTTCGCGGGATTCCCGCGCGGGGTGCGGCATGTCCCCGTTCCCGGCCCCATCTTCGGCTCGCTGCTGGAGCAGATCGACGACTTGGCCGAGTTGAAGTGCGTACTCCGTGTAATCTGGCTGCTCCATCAGAAGAAGGGGCCAAGGGTCGTCACGCTCACCGAGGTGCTCGCCGACCGCACCCTCGCCGCGGCCCTCTCCCCCGACGGCGCGCCCGACCCGGACGCGGTTCGCCGCGCCCTGGCGCGCGCCGTCCGCCGCGGCGTGCTCGCCACCAACGTCATTCCCGCGAAGGCGGGAACGGACGCCGGCCAGCGTCTCTTCGCCCTCAACAGCGAGCAGGACAGGGCAGCGCTCGCCAGGCTTGCAGGCGACGGCGCCCCCCCTCCACGCTCCGGCGAACCCATGGAGTGGGAGGCCGCCACCGAGCGGCCCAACATTTTCGCGATATACGAAGACAACGTGGGCATGATCACCCCCATGATCGCCGAGGAGCTGGAAAGGGCCGAGGCCGACTATCCAGCCGAATGGATCGAAGACGCCGTGCGGGAGGCCGTCAGCCTCAACAGGCGAAGCTGGCGCTACATAGCCCGCATACTGGAGCGGTGGAAGCACGAGGGCAGAAACGATGGAGAGCCTGGCAGACGCACTGCAAAGACTAGCCGCTACTAGAAGAGCTCAAAACGGCAACGCCAGGGACAACGGCTTCGAACGCCCGGAGCCGGCGTGCGCCCTCTGCCTGGACCTCGGCTGGACCACCCCCGACGTGCCGCCCGGCGACCCCGAGTTCGGCCGCCGCATCGTCTGCCGGTGCCAGCAGCCCCAGATCGAGCGCGAGCGCCAGGATCGCCTCGTCCGCTACAGCAACCTCTCAAATCTCACCCGCTCCACGTTCGACACGCTCGACCCCCGTGGCCGCGCCGACGACCCCGAAAGCCGCGAGCTCTTCGCCACAGCCCTCGCTGCCGCCGAGAGCTTCGCTGAGAACGCCGAGGGCTGGCTCCTAATCAGCGGCCCCAACGGCTCCGGCAAGACCCACATCGCCGCGGCCATAGCCAACCGACTTATCGAGCGGGGCCGCCCCGCGCTGTTCGTCCACGTACCCGACCTGCTCGACCACCTGCGCGCCGCCTTCTCCCCCCAGGCCGAAATCTCCTACGACGACCTGTTCGAGCAGGTCCGCAACGCCCCTATGCTTGTACTCGACGAACTCGGCAGCCACAGCGCCACGCCCTGGGCCGAGGAGAAGCTGCGCCAGATAATCAACCACCGCTTTACCGCCCAACTGCCCACCGTCGTCACCACCACCGCGCGTGAGCACGAACTGGAGCCCTACCTGCGCACCCGGCTGACCGACCCCCAGGTAAGCGTGACCGTCCGCACCCGCCTTCACTCCGAGCCATGGCGCCGTAGCTGGGGCCAGATAGACCCCGAGATGCTCCGCCGCATGACCTTCGAGTCGTTCGACGTGCGCGGCAACGAGTGCACCCACGAGCAACGGATGAGCCTCGAGTCCGCCCTGGCGTCGGCCGCCAGCTACGCGAGAGACCCGGACGGCTGGCTCACCCTGTTCGGCGAAACCGGCGTGGGCAAAACCCACCTCGCCGTGGCCATAGCCTCCGCGCGCGTTAGAGCGGGCGATGAGGTGTTCTTCGCCTTCGTGCCGGAACTTCTCGATCACTTGAGGAGCGCGTTCGACCCCGACAGCTCCGCCCCCTACGGACGGATCTTCGAGCAGGTAAAGAGCGCCAAAGTGCTGATCCTGGACAGCTTGGGCGACGAGACGACCAGCGCCTGGGGCCAGGAGAAGCTGTACCAGATCATCGTGCGTCGCCACAACGCCAGGCTTCCCACCGTCATTACGACCAGGGAGAACTTCATGGGGCAGTGGGGTAACATCGCCTCCCGTGTTCGGGACTTCTCCATTGGCCACATCGCCCGTATGGACGCCAACGACTACCGCATCCGCGGCCCCAGGGGCTAGCCCGGTGGTCTCACCCCACTGCACCTTCTGCGACATAGTGGCCGGCCGGCTGCCCTCCCGCACCCGATATGAAGACGACGACATCCTGGTATTCCACAACCAGCTCGACTGGGTGCCCGTCATGCTGCTCGTCGTCCCCAAGCGCCACGTCTCCCAGCGCGACCTGTGGGCCAACGGCGGCCTCCTCGCCGCCATGGGCGAGATCGCCGTCCGCCTCGGCGAAGAGTCCTGCCCCAACGGCTTCCGCGTCCTCTCCAACTTCGGCAGCGACGGCCTCCAGACCCAGCCGCACGGCCACCTTCACGTCGTAGGCGGCGCTCCCCTCGGCCTCTACATCCGCCCCCGCGGCCCGTACCCGCTTTGACACCCGCCCCCTCCTGCAATACCATCTCTCCCATGGCACCACCGCGCGACATAGGCATCGTCGGCTGCGGCACGATCGGGCGCAAGATGGCCGCCGAGCTCGACTGCGGCGCCGTTCCTGGCGCGCGACTGGCCGCGCTCAACAGCCGCGACATGCGTAAGGCCGCCGCCTTCGCCGCCACCCTCTCCGCGCAGCCGCCCGTGCTCCCGCTCGACGAGCTTGCCGCCGCCTCCGACATGGTGGTGGAGACTGCCACAGGCGAGGCGCTGGACGCCATAGCCAGGGCCGCCCTCGGCGCGGGCAAAGACCTGATGGTGCTCAGCTGCGGCGCCCTGCTGGGCAGGGATGACCTGTTCGAGATGGCCCGCCGCAACGGCGCGACCATCGTCGTTCCCTCCGGCGCAATCGTAGGACTCGACGGTGTCGTCTCCGCGTCCGCGGGCCGCATCGAAAGCGTAACCATGGTCACCCGCAAACCGCCCGACGGTCTCCGCGGCTCTCCCGGCGCGGAACGCTCGGACGTCGACCTCGACGCGATCACCGAGCCGGCGCTGCTCTACGAAGGCCCCGTCGAGGTGGCCTGCCGCCTCTTCCCCGCCAATGTGAACGTCTCCGCCGCGCTCAGCCTGGCGGGCATCGGCCCCAAGAAGACCACCACCCGCGTCTACGCCGATCCCACCGTCACCCGGAACACCCACGAGATAATCGTCGAGGGCGAGTTCGGCCGGTTCTCCCTGAAGATTGAGAACGTGCCCTCGCCATCCAATCCCCGGACAGGCATACTCTCCGCGCTGTCCGCCCTCGCCACCCTCAAGAAGCTCACGTCCCACCTCCAGGTGGGCACCTAGAACCAACGCCGGCCCCGCGCCGGCCCACGGGAGAATGTAATGAAGGTAGAAGAAGTCGCCCAACTGCTCACCGCCGCCGGCAAGACCGTTACCGTCGCAGAGGCCTGCACCTGCGGCCTGCTGGGCTACATCCTCGGCTCCGTGCCCGGTAGCTCGCGCTACTTCCCCGGCGGTGTAATCGCCTACACCGGCGGGCTCAAGCAGAAAGTGCTGGGCGTATCGGACGAGCTATACGACACCAAGGGCAGCGTAAGCCCCGAGATGGCCGTCGCCATGGCCCAGGGCGCGCAGCGGCTCACCGGCTGCGACTATGCGCTGTCCACCACGGGCGTCACCGGCCCCGCCACCGGCATGTCCGGCGTGCCCATCGGCACGTTCTACATCGGACTGGTCGGGCCTGACGGCCTCGAAGTCGCCGAGCGCATCCAGGCCGACGCCAACGAGCGCGACGGCAACAAGCGCCAGGCCGCCCAGGCCGCCCTCGACCTGCTAGGGCAGCACCTGGCCTAGCGCCGCTGATCCCCGCCGCCTGACCTGCCGTCCCCGCCTGTTCGCACACGGCCGAGACTGGGCCCTAATGGACACTCTACTGACACCGAGTATCATGAAACACCGCCCAACCCGGAGTAACCGATGACCACCATCTCCTACGACAAGTTCACCCTCCCCAACGGCCTCGACGTGATCCTCCACGAGGACCACGCCCTCCCGATGACTGCCGTCAACGTCTGGTATCACGTCGGCTCCAAGGACGAGCAGGCCGGCAAGACAGGCTTCGCCCACCTGTTCGAGCACGTCATGTTCGAAGGCTCCAAGCACCACGACCGCAGCTACTTCGAGCCGCTCCAAAAGGTCGGCGCTAACCTCAACGGCTCCACCACCTCCGACCGCACCAACTACTGGGAGACCGTCCCGTCCAACTACCTGGAGCTCGCCCTCTGGCTCGAGTCCGACAGGATGGGCTACCTCCTCGACGCGCTGGACCAGAAGCGGTTCGACGTCCAGCGCGACGTCGTGAAGAACGAGCGCCGCCAGAGCTACGAGAACCGCCCCTACGGCATGGCCCATCTGCTGCTCCAGTCCGCTGTCTTCCCCTCGCCGCACCCCTATAGCTGGCCTGTCATCGGCTCGATGGAGGACCTCGACGCTGCCAGCCTCGACGACGTGCGCGACTTCTTCCGCAAGTACTACGCCCCCTCCAACGCCAGCCTCGCCATCGCCGGCGACTTCGATCCCGACGACGCCAGGCGTCTCGTCGAGCGCTACTTCGGCGGCCTCCCGCCGGGGCCTCCCATCAGCCGCATCGGCCGCATGGAATCGGACCTGTCCGGGACCGTCTCCCTGAACATGCGGGACAGGGTGCAGCTCGCACGGCTCTACCTGGTCTGGCCCACCGGCGCAATCTTTGGCCCGGACGAGGCCGCCGTCACCATGCTCTCCAGCGTGCTCGGCGACGGGCGCAGCTCCCGCCTGTACGACTCGCTCGTCTACCGGAAGCAGATCGCGCGGGACGTCGGCGTCTACAACCATGCCCAGGAGATAGCCGGCGAGTTCCACCTCCAGGTGACGCTGAACGAGGGCCACTCCCCCGAGCAGGCCGAGGAGGCGCTGCGTGGCCATATCGAGCGCATCGTCGAGGAGCCGCCCACGGAGGAGGAGCTTCAACGCGCCAGGAACCGCATCCGCAGCGCCCATGTGCGCCAGCTCGAGCGCCTGGGCGGATTCGGCGGCAGGGCCGACCAGCTCAACTACTACAACACCCTCGCCGGCGACCCGGGCGCCATCAACACAGACCTGGACAGGTACGACGCCGTCACGCCCGAGCAGGTGCGCCAGGCCGCCGAGGCCACGCTCAACGGCGCCCACGTGCGCCTCGTGGTCACCCCCGAAAGGCCCCTGCGCGCGTCCGCCGAATCGCTCGACCGCACCGCCATGCCCTCAGCCGCGTCGCCGGCCCGCTTCACGCCGCCCAGGCCGCGCACCCTGCGGCTCTCCAACGGGATCGGCGTCCGGTTCGTGCGCAAGCCCGGCGTGCCGATGGTCGCCGTCCGCGCCGTCGTTCGCGCCGGGGCCACAATGGACCCACAGGACAGCCCCGGACTGTCCAACTTTGCCGCCTCTATGCTTCCCGAAGGCACCGCCAGCCGCAGCAGCCAGCAGATAGCCGCCCAGATGGAGTTCCTGGGCGCTCACCTCGGCGTGGACGTGGCGCGCGAGCATTCCGTCGTCTCCACCGCCGCTCTCACCTCGCACTGGGAGGCGGCGCTCGAAATTCTCGCCGACTCGCTCCGAAACGCCGCCTTCCCCGATTTCGACCTCAAGCGTATGCGCGAGCGCCACCTGACCGACCTGCGACGTGTCGCAGACAACCCCGCAAGCATCGCCGCCAGGGCCTCCAGGGGACTCTTCTACGGCCCGGTATCGGCCTATGGCCATCCGGTGTCCGGCAACGAGGACATGGTACGCGGAGTCTCCCGCGATGACCTGATGGCCCACTACGCGACGCTGTACGCTCCGGCCAACACCACGCTCGTAGTGGTCGGTGATCTGGATGAGTCGGACGCGCTCGACAAGCTGGAGGCCGCTTTCGGCGACTGGCAGGGAGACGACGCGCCCGCCGCTCCGCCTGACGACGCCGCTCCGCCCGCGCCCGACGAGATCGTGGTGCACATAGCCGACAAGCCCGGCGCGCCGCAGTCCGTCATTCGCGCCGGACACCTCGTCATCCCGCGTCGCCACCCCGACTACCACGCGCTCAACGTGCTCAACTACCTGTTCGGCGGCCAGTTCTCGGCTCGTCTCAACACCAACCTCCGCCAGGACAAGGGCTACAGCTACGGCTACACCTCGTCCATAAGCTGGTTCGCCGGCCCCTCGATGTTGGTCGCCGGCGGCGGAGTGCAGACCGCCGTGACCGCAGACGCCGTGTCCGAGACCATCAAGGAGTTCCGCGAGATACGCTCCACCCGCCCCGCGACTGCCGATGAGCTTACCGACGCCCTGGACGGTATACGCCGCGGCCTCCCCGGCCAGTTCGAGACCGCGTCCCAGACCGCGATGCAGCTGACCCGCATGGTCGTCCACGACCTGCCCGACGACTACTTCGACACTTACCTCGACGCCCTCGACGCGCTCACCCTCGACGACATCCGCCGCGTCGCCGTCGACCACCTCGACGACACCCGGCTCGTCGTCCTTGTAGTCGGCGACCGCGAAACCATCGAGCCCGACCTCCGCGCCCTCGGCCACCCAGTGGCGGCCGTAGACTACGAAGGGCGGGAGGTGTAGGGGGAAGTGGCGTCCCCTCTCCCCCGTGCGGGAGAGGGCTAGGGTGAGGGGCGTGCCTCAGCCCACCGCTGCGTTGCGCAAGTCCAGTTCTTTACCAGCGCCGCCTCGCGCGCCACATTTTGCCATTCCGAGCGGAGCGGAGCGCAGCCGAGGAATCTAAAGACCCTCTGCGGGAGGCTAGCGTGTCCTGTACTGCGGACCTTTCGCTGGAAGATCTCGATATAGGAACTGTCCGGCGCCTCCCGGCACACTCGCTGCGAGCCTTGGCCCTCGTCAAGCCACCGAGTTACTCATCAATGACGAGAAACTGCCCCATCATGCCCAGGTCCTCGTGATCGAGGATATGGCAGTGGAACATATACGGAATGTCTTCAGCGGCGTAAGTGTTGAATCGGGCGGCGATGCCGACCTCACGGTCGGCATTCACCCACACGGAGTCCTCCCAACCAGATTCTTCCGGTGGCGGCGGTTCGCCGTTGATAGACAATATCTGAAACTGAATCTGGTGGGGGTGGAACACGTGCTCGCCGTCATCGCTGGAGAGAGTCCAGCGCTCGGTATCTCCGAGTCGCACCGTTACGTCTATCCTGCTCATGTCGAACTGGACTCCGTTGATTGCCCAGCTTGCGTCGAACTCCCAGAAGTTACGCGCGTCCTCCATGTGGAAACTCCGATCCACCGTGATCTCCGACTCGGATATTCGCTCTATGGTGGCGAGCTTGTCCGGAAGCGTACCCTCTCCCACAACTGATGCGTTCGGGCGGAGCTCCAGCACCCGGCCAAACGTACTATCGACCAGAGCGACGGATTCCACCCCGACGTCGACGACTATCTCGGCTCGGTCTCCGGGCGCGAGCGCCAACTGCTCGATTACGACGGGACTAGCCAGATAGCCGCCGTCGGAAGCTATCTTGGTCATATCGGCCCCCTCTACGCCGAGGTGGTAAATCCGGGCCTGGCTGCCGTTCAGCAACCGGAGACGAACCAACCCAGTGGGTGTCTCGACGTAAGCGTTGATAGTGCCGTTTACCGTCAGAACGCCATCGAGATTGCCCTCCTCGCTGTTGTCTATGGCGAAATCGAGCTGGCTGTCGCCGGTGAAGTCCCTGTCCTGGATGATAACCGGAATGTCGTCAACGCCGTAGGTCGCCGGCAGCGCCACGGCTGCGGGGCTGTCGTCTTCGATGATTATCAGACCTGCGGCGCCGCGGTAAACATGCTCGGCTGTGGACCCGTGCGCATGGGGGTGATACCAGAGAGTGGCTGCCGGCTGGATAACGTCGAAGTCGGCAACCCAGGTCTTTCCGGGCTCGATAAGACTGTGGGGGCCGCCGTCGGCCTCGGCCGGGACGTCGGCGCCGTGCCAGTGCGTCGTCGTGATCTCGTCCAGTTCGTTCGTGACGCTGATGGCCACCGAGTCCCCGGTTCTGAGAAGAAGCGTGGGGCCTAGCACAGACGCGCCGTTGTAGGAGTAGGTGTCCGTCATCCGTGCCTGTTTGTAGTCGTGCTGTGAAGCGCCTATCGTAAGCCCGTAGTGTGAGACGCCATTCTCAATCGTCGGCTCGAGCAGCGCCGGGATCGACAAGGGCGCCGCCGCCGGCGTATCGACCGATGCCCGCTCGACGTCGGCGCAGCCAGCAAGCAAGGCGGCCGCCACGAGGACGCCTACCACAACGCTTACCCTGATTATGGCGCGAACACGATTACGCCGAGGCGCCGGAGTGCGGGCAACCCGGTATTGCCCTGGATAGTCGGACCAATCGCGATTCAATTCGTGCTTCCCTCCTGGAGGAAATTGCAAGTGACGGCAAGTGACAAGGCGGTCAGACCCAACTGAGGAAGCTATCAACCCTGGGCGACTTGCGTCAAAAATTTCAGGCTGCTAGGCGATGCGCAGCGTCTCCACCTCGGTCGAGTCCGTGCGGCCCGCGTCGGCCAGCTCTCGGAATCGCTTTGCGCGCTCCTGAAGCGCCGGTTCCCGGACGGAGAGGAGATGCGGGTGCTCCACTTGCTCGAACCGGTCGCTCTCACGGCGCCAGCGGTGCAGCAGCCGGGCGTGAGGAACGCCGCCAACCACGCGGTCGATTTCGTAGACCGCGGCAATGCGGCGCCAGAAGTCGTCGCGATTGGCGCCCATGCGCTCGATGTAGACCATGTAATCGATCAGGGAAGCGTCCTCGTCGGCCACCCCGTTGCCGTGACAGACGGCGGCGTAAGCCTCTTCAACGCTGGGCGCGTGGAGGCCGACCGTAAGGGAAAAGCCGGCGCGCATGGTCTGGAACACCCGGCGCACCGGCGAGCCCCAGATGTAGCCGGGCATACCATCCACTTGGGCGAACTCGCCCACCACCAGGTAGCCCCCGTCGGGGCGCTGCGCGAGCTCCTCCATCTCCGCTTCGCTGCCGCTCAGGTGGTGGAGTGGCGCGCTTCGCGGCGCGAAGTCGAGCATGGCCCTGCCGACCGTGCTCTTTCCGGCCAACCGCGGCACGGCCACGATCATGAACGACCGCTTCTCTTCGGCGATGGCCGACAGTGTGGCCGCCACCCCGGCGCTCATAGTGCCGTTCCGAACCAGGTCCAGCAGGGTCAACTCAGCCAAGGTCGTGCCTCCTACGCTTTGGGATGAATTCTAAAGAATGAACGGCAGCCGGGCAACCCGGGATTGGCCGCTCCGAGGATGGAAGGGATGGATGGAAGGTAGGATGGCCAGATGGGTAAGGTTGGCCCCGCATCCGCCATAGCCCGCCCCACCTGGCTACCTCACGCCGTCCTCACCCTAGAGTAGCAGCATCTCCACTCGGTTCAGCTTCTCCTCAACCGGGTCCACCTCGAACCCCAGCGACTCCAGTGTGGTCACTCCCATGATCGGCGGGTCTTCCGCAGCGCCGAAAACGACAGTTACGCCCTCCTCCGCGTCCTCGTAACCCATGTTGACCGTTCCGGTGTCGCGCGTTATCACGCCGCCAAACCCGGGGAAACGGCGGCCACTCCTTCTTCGCACACCCAACCTATCCAACATGTCGGACGGTAACACGCTGAACATCGCGCCCGTATCCACCAGTACGCGGGCACTCTCTCTCACATCCGGGTTCGCCGGATTCGATACCTCTACGTCAACACGGATGAATCCCATCTAATGCACTCCTCAACACGCCATTAGCCGCCTAAAGGTACTGTAAACTGAACGGCGGTGGACGCGCAAACCCGCCGCCAGCCAGCCGATCCAACAGCCCAGCCGCCGTCGTGCTCTGCAGCATTCCCCGCCGTCCCAACCCCCGACCTCGCAGGCCTATCTGATGCCAATTTCTCGATCCAAATCAGGCCTTCCCTCACACCGGAGGGCCGAAATTGTGCCCCAAAACTGTTCAACCAAGCACCGCCTGTGTCATGTGGGTGCTCGAAGAGTGGCTCGCTGACGTCAAAGGTCGTACCTGTTCTGTGTCACCGCCGGCGACTGCGGAGTACTATGCGATAGCTCTGCCGTGTCTTCTCAAACCCTCTTGATTATACCGTACATATGTGCTAAAATCCCTGTACAACGCACCTACACAACCCAATCGACACCCGCCGACACCCGCTGACGCCCGGCTGACGCCCTCCGCCTACTGTCACGATCTGCCCCAAACCTCGGCCATTTTGGGGCAGGAGTGAGGACAGTAGGCGACACCAACTGCACAGAACTGGCGGCGCTTCCAGCTACGAAATGTGCGGAATTGTGCAATCTGGTGCACTTTTCGCCGTGGCGCCGATTTTCGGCTGGGTCCGCCCATCGATCGCTGCACACCCGACCGCCCGAAAGTGCTAGAATCACCCCACACAACCGCGTGAGCGCGCGAGGAGTTCCGACCATCAGACTGCAAGGCAAAGTGGCCCTCATCAGCGGCGCCGCCAAAGGCATGGGAGCGGTCGAGGCCCGCATGTTCGCCGCCGAGGGCGCCGCCGTGGTCCTCGCCGACCTGCTCGACGAACGTGGACAGGCCGTCGCCGAGGAGATCACCGAATCCGGAGGACAGGCGGCCTACGTCCACCTCGACGTAGCAGACGAAACCGCCTGGCAGTGCGCCGTCGAAACCGCCAACGCCAGGTTCGGCAAGCTGGACGTGCTCGTGAACAACGCCGGCATCGTGCGCACCGAGCAGGTCCTCGAGACCACCGACCGCATCTGGGAAGACGTGATGTCCGTCAACGCGAAGGGTGTGTTCCTGGGCGCGAAAGCGGTCATGCCCGCCATGCGCGCTGCCGGCGGCGGCTCCATCGTAAATATCTCGTCCATCGCCGGCGTCGTCGGCACCGACCTGAGCGCCGCTTACCACGCATCCAAGGGCGCCGTGAGAATCTTCACCAAGGCCGCCGCCATCCAATACGCGCCCTACAACATCCGCGTCAACTCGGTGCATCCCGGCATGATCGCAACGGACATGGTCGCCACCCCGGGCGTCGGCGACGTACTCGACCAGCGGCTCGCCGCGACGCCGATGCGCCGCATCGGCAGGCCCGAGGAGATTGCCTACGGCGTGCTCTACCTCGCCTCGGACGAGTCCTCGTTCGTCACAGGCAGCGAGCTCGTAATCGACGGCGGCCGCACCGCCCAGTAGCCGAACAGAAAAGAGGGAACATCGTGAGACTCGAAGGCAAAGTAGCCCTCATCAGCGGCGCCGCCAGGGGCATGGGTGCGGTGGAGGCGCGCATGTTCGCCGCCGAGGGCGCGGCAGTCGTCGTCGCGGACCTGCTGGACGATCTCGGCCAGGCCGTCGCGGCGGAGATCACCGACTCCGGCGGCCGGGCCGCCTACGTCCACCTGGACGTGACCGACGAGGCCGCTTGGCAAGCAGCCGTCGAGACCGCCACTACCAACTTCGGCAAGCTGGACGTGCTCGTGAACAACGCCGGAATCGTCCGAACCGAGCAGGTCCTCGAGACCACCGAACAGATCTGGGAAGACGTCATGTCGGTCAACGCCAAGGGCGTCTTCCTCGGCGTCAAGGCGGCCATACCAGCTATGCGCGCGGCCGGCGGCGGCTCCATCATCAACATCTCCTCCAGCGCCGGCCTCACCGGCAGCACCCAGAACGCCGCCTACCACGCATCCAAGGGCGCCGTCAGAATCTTCACCAAGGCGGCCGCCATCCAGTACGCGCCGCACAACATCCGCGTCAACTCGGTGCACCCCGGCATGATCGACACCGACATGCTCGCGGCGTCACGGGTCGGCGACGTCCTGGAGCAGCGCCTCGCCGTGACGCCCATGCGCCGCATCGGCAGGCCCGAGGAGATAGCCTACGGCGTGCTCTACCTCGCCTCGGACGAGTCCTCGTTCGTGACAGGCAGCGAGCTCGTAATCGACGGCGGACGCACCGCCCAGTAACTGAACAGAACAGGGGGAAGATCGTGAGACTCGAAGGCAAGGTTGCGCTCATCACAGGAGGATCCCGCGGTCAGGGCGCGGCGGAGGCCCGTCTGTTCGCGAATGAAGGCGCCGCGGTCGTCATCGCCGACGTGCTCGAAGAGGAGGGCAAGCAGCTCGAGGCCGAGATCAACGAGACCGGCGGACGCGCCCTCTTCGTCAGGCTCGACGTCACGTCCGAATTGGACTGGCAACAGTGCATCGCCGACACGGTCGAGCGATTCGGCAAGCTCGACGTCCTCATCAACAACGCGGGCATCTACAGCCGCACCATGATCGAGGACACCACCGTCGAGGAGTGGGAGCGCATAATGTCGGTCAACACTACCGGCGTATTCCTCGGCACCAAGCACGCCATTCCGGAAATGCGAAAGGCCGGCGGCGGCTCCATCGTAAACATCTCCTCCATCGCCGGGCTTATCGGTAGCCCGCGCGGCGGCGCCTACACCACCTCCAAGGGCGGCGTCAGGCTCTTCACCAAGTCGACCGCGATTCAGCACGCCGAGGACGGCATACGCGCCAACTCCATCCATCCCGGCCCAATCGACACCGACATGATTGCCGACAACATCGGCACGCCCGAGGGCCTCGCGGCGTCTCTCTCCCGCGTCCCCCTCGGCCGCGTCGGCACCGTGGACGACGTCGCCTACGGAGCGCTATTCCTGGCGTCGGACGAGGCCTCGTACATGACCGGCTCCGAGCTGGTCATAGACGGCGGCGTTGTCGCTCAATAGCCGCTGATTCACAGTCCCTTCCCCCTCGATGGGGGAAGGTCAGGATGGGGGTGACCTCCACAACCATGACACTTCGCGGCAAGACAGCCATCATCACCGGCGCCGGCAAGGGAATAGGCCGCGGTATAGCCCGCGCCTACGCCGCCGAGGGCGCTAAGCTCGTGCTGGTCTCGCGCACCCTCGCCCAGGTCGAGGACGCCGCCGAAGAGGCCCGCGCAGCCGGCGCCGAGGCGTCCGCGCTCGCGGTCGACGTGTCCAACCCCGGCGACGTCCGCCGCATGGTCGAGCACACCCTCGAGCGCTACTCGCGCGTCGACGTGCTGGTGAACAACGCCGCCATACTCGGCCCGGTCGGCCCGCTCCACCTCAACGACGCCGCGCACTGGGCCCAGGCCATCAACATCAACGTGACCGGCCTCATGCTGTGCTGCCACGCCGTCCTGCCCCACATGATAGAGCAGGGCGGCGGCAAGATAATCAATCTTTCGGGAGCGGGCGTGACCCGCGCCTCGGAGACGATCAGCGCCTACGGCACCTCCAAGGCCGCAGTGGTGCGCTTCACCGAGACGCTCGCGCTTGAGATGCTCCCCTACGACATCAGCGTGAACGCCCTCGGTCCCGGCCAGATCGACACCGAGCTGCTCGACCCGATGGCCGGCGACGATAGCCTCATCGAGCCGGTGATGGGCGCGATGGTGCAGCGTACCAAGTCGGGCAGAGGGGCATCGCTCGAAGAAGCGGCCGCACTCGCCGTCTGGCTCGCCTCGGACGCCTCCGACGGCCTCACCGGACGCCTAATCTCCGCCACCCAGGACGACTGGCGCGAACTCGGATCCCGCATCCCCCAAATCATGGCGTCCGACCAGTACACCCTCCGGTTCAACGCCTAGTGGGGTGGGGCCATCGTCCCCTCTCCCTTGAGGGAGAGGGCTAGGGTGAGGGTGAACAGGCCCATGCCGCCCCCTAACCTGCTCTCCAACCTCCACGCCGTCACTCCGCTTCTGCGCGCACCCCGGCTGGCCATCGTGGTGGACTACGACGGCACCATCTCGGAGATAGCTCCCACGCCGGAACAAGCCCGCGTCCTGCCGGAAGCCGCCCGCGCCCTCGGCGGTCTCGCCGGCAAACTAGCCCTCGCGGCGGTCATGTCTGGCCGTGCCGCCTCCGACGTGGCCGCGCTGGTTGGAGTGGACGGCCTGGCCTACGTCGGCAACCACGGCGCGGAACTGCTGCGAGGCGAACGGCTGGAGCTGGCGCCGGAGGCTCAGGCGGCCCAGGATGCCGTGGCCGATGTGTTCCAGGATCTGCGCGCCGCCGTGGACCTGCCCGGAATGGTCTGGCAGGACAAGGGTCTGAGCGCCACCGCCCACTTCCGCCTTGCCGCCGACCCGGACCAAGCGGCCCGCGACCTGGACGCAGCCCTGCGGCGCACGAACCCGGAGTCGCACGGCGTCGAGGCGTTCTGGGGAAAGATGGCGCTGGAGTTGCGTGCCGCCGACGGCCCGAACAAGGGCAGCGCGATTAGAGACTTGGCCCGCCGCAACGACCTGAACGGCCTGCTCTTCCTCGGCGATGACACCACCGACGTCGACGCCATGCTCGCCGTCAGGGAGCTGTCTTCCAGCGGCGCACTCGCCGGGCTGTCCGTGGTCGTCCTGCACCACGACACGCCGGAGCCTGCGCTCCGCGCGGCAAACTACTCGCTGGACAGCGTCCCGGAGGTGGGCAAGTTCCTGTCGTGGCTGGAAGGGGCGGTCAGGGAAGTCCCTTTTCCCTCGCAGGGGGAAGGTTAGGATGGGGGTCGTTCGTCCATTCCGATGTTACACCCTCTCGCCGATGATGGTCCGAATCGACGCTATCAGGCTGCCCGCACCCTTGTACCGAATCTGCCAGAGGTACATCTGCTCCCGGGGCACGTCTCTGCCGTGGACCTGGTAGTAGGCCGGGCCGCCTATGCTGCCGTGCAGCACCAGGAACGCGCCGGCCACCACACCCAGCAGCGGCGTGATCATGCTCAGGCTGTACGCCACAATGATGGAGACTACCGTGACGACCGCCCCCAACATCATGCGCGTATGGTTGGACGTCCGCACCTCGTCGATCTTCTCGATCTGCGAGTACGGCAGCTCGTGAACCTTCTCCACGCCGTTCCTCTCCAGGTGAAGAATGAGCCTCGTGGAAGTAGCGTAGTACGGCCCAAAGCGCGAGACGATGCGCTCTCTCTGCTTCAGGTGAGTCTCGACGCCCATCGTTCGCGCTCCGTGCTCTACGTCCACGCCGTTAGAATATGGCCAGCGGATTGCACGGCGAGCCGGTGGTGTTGGTGAGCCGCAGCGTCCCGATGGACAGCATGAACTCCCACCGGTTGCGCTCTTTGCACGCCTGCGCCAGCTCTTCGAGATTGGCGTTGTCCAGGATCCACAGCCCCATCGCCACGATGCCCACCTGGTGGACCGGATTGGACAGGGCAGGGTAGCCGGACGGCGAGACGTCGTTGCCGGTGTCGGTGCCCAGCATGGCGATTCCGCGCTCGTGGAACAGCGGCAGACACGCTGCTTGGCACGCGGTGGAACCCGCCTCGCGCGGCACCGGGCCCTCGACGTTGCGCCGGTGAAGCTGACCTGTGCGAATCAGGAGCACGTCACCCTCCTCGATGGTGAACCCGCACCGCTCCTCGGCCGTCAGGATATCCTCCGGCATCACCCCCTCGCCGCGCTCCAGCCAGTCCACGCCCCGGATCTCGGGCACGTCCACCAGCACCCCCCGCGTAACGATGCCCTCGTGGGCCAGGTCGATGGACTCCACGGTAGCGCCCAGGCTGGTCGATATCAGGTGAGCGGGCCGCCCGTTGTACAGCTTGCCCTCCCAGAAGAAGTGGGCCAGGCTGTCGACGTGGGTAATCGTGAAGCCGTGGAAGATCATGCCGAAAAAGTCGGTGGAGGCCTGGTTCGGCCTGGAAGAGACCTTCTCACCGCTCGCCCAGCCCTCGCCGCTCTCGACCATGAAGTGGATGGGAGGAATGGGCACGTCGGCCGCGGCCTCGAACAGCACCGGCCGGGCGCACGAGACGCTCACGCCCTCCCGCACCAGCGCCGTTGCTTGCAGCGTCTTAGCGGTGCTGAGCAGGTTGAGCGTGCCGAGCTGGTCGTCGTCGCCCCACCTGCCCCAGTTGCTGAGCGAGTCGAAGTACGATAGAACTTCGGCCTCGGAGGGTATGTTACTCAAAGCGATCTCCTTCTGACGGATCTTGCGGCGCGACTCGCGCCCGGGCGACCCGCTAGTCTCCGTACTGCCTTCTGAGTATCATTATCCGACCGGCGTTGAGATTGGGCAAGCCCTCACACGCTCTCCTTGATTGACCTAGACGACGCTGAAGGTCGAGCCATACTCGTCCTTCGTCACCTCGATGCGGACAGGGAAAGCCTCCTTCATCTGTTCGACGTGGGTGATGACTATAATCTTCTGGAAGTCGTCCTCGATGGACTTGATGGCCTCGGTCAGCCGCTCCTGCCCCGATGCGTCCTGCGATCCAAATCCCTCGTCTATGAACAGGATGGGCAGTGGCGCGCCGGACCTGCTGGCCAGCAGCCGGGACAGCGCTATCCTCAGCGCGAAGTCTATCCGGAACGCTTCTCCCCCACTGAACATCTCGTAGCTCCGCGTGCCTATCTCGTCCGCTATCAGGATGTCCAGTTCCTCGGCCCGAACGTCCGAACCTCTCAGCCGCCTGCCCTCCTTGAGCTCCAGCTTCAGGCTCATGCGGTTCTCCGTCAGGCGGGACAGCAGCCGGTTGGCGTCGCCCTGGAGTTGCGGGATGGCGTTCTCTATGATGAGCGCGGGGATGCCGTTCTTGCCGAACGCCACGGCCAGTTCGTCGTAGATGCCCTTCTCGTCCACCAGCCCGCGTCGGACAGACTCGTCCTCGCGATTTTGAGCCTCCAGCGCCTCGCATTGGGCCAGGCGGTCCCGAAGTATGCCGCGCCGCACCTCCAGTTCCTGAAGTTGGCCTTCCAGTTCGCGGAGCCGCCGCTCCGCCTCGCCCAGTCTCGCCTCCGTTTCGGGCAGCGTTGCCAGTTCCCGCGCCAGCTGCCCGGCGCGCGCCTCGTGGCGTTCCGCCTCGTCGCGGCGCTGGGCCAGCGCGCTTTCTCTGTCCTCCAGCGCGGCTCGCTCGGATTCCACTCGGCCCTGGGCATCTCGCAGGCGAAGGCTCAGCTCTTCGTATTGGACGAGCGCGGACGCCCTGTCTCGCGTGGCGGCGTGGGTTTGGGCGTCGTAGCCGAGAGTCTCGATTTCGGCTGTAACCCGCGCCAGTTGCTCGCGCTCGTCGTGGGCGTAGTCGTCGGATTCGAGCCTGACGCGTAGCCGTTCAAGTTGCGGCGCGGTCGTCTCCATCTGCTCGCGCGCCCGTTCCGCCTCATCGCGTTCGCGCGTCAGCGTCGCGCTCGTACCCTGGATGCGCCTGCCTTCGGCGACTTGAGCCGTCTCCAGCCGGGCGATCTGGGCGGCCATTCGCTTGAGCTTGCTGTCCAGTTCTCGCCTTTCGGCGTCGTTGGAATCGTAGCGTTCTCTGGCGGCCTTGCCTTGCGTCTCGTACTCGGTGCGAAGGTGTTCCGCGCCGTTTTCGCCCACCTCCTGGTTGCACAGCGGGCACAGCGTGTCGCCCTGTTCGAGCAGGTCGAACTTGCGCCTGGTTTCATCCATCTCTTCGCGCAGCCGCTCGTTGTCCCGCGTGAGCGATTGGACGCGCAGCTCGGCGGCACGCTCTAGGCCGCGCAGATCTCGCAACTCTCGTGCGGACTCCGCGAGCCGCTGTTGGGCGATGTGGTTGAGTCGCAGTTGCTCTTCGATTTCGGGGATGCGGTCGGATTGCGCCTCCAAACGGGCCACGTCGTCGCTGAGGCGGTCTCGCTGGGCGGCAAGTTCCGCGCTACGGACGGCGATTGCGGCGTTCAACTCGGTCCGCTGGTTTCGCAGCACACTGAGCGTGGAGAGGGCGACGTTCAGCTCTTCGAGTTCTAATCTCGCAGACGCGAGTACGGCGTAGTTGGCGTCTATCTCGTCGGCTCGCGCCACGATGTCCGCGTGGTCGTCCAGACTGGCGCGCAGGGCCTTTATCTCCTGCTCCAGGTGGGCGGATTCCCTCCGGGCGCGTTCTAGGTTGGACTGTACGTCAGGCAGTTCGCGCCTTTTGAGGGACAGCTCGGCCGCCGCCAGTTGCAGCGTATGGAAGTCGGCGCGATGGTCGTCGCGTATCGGTGTAAGCTCGGCGATGCTGGCATCCGATTGCTCCATATCGCGCTCGTACTCCGGCTTATGATCAATCTCCGGCTGGCGTATCTCGATGCGCGCGGTGGCGTCGCTGATGCCGTCTCGCAGTTCGCGAGCGTGAGCCTTTGCCCGCTCCTCGAGCCGTTCGTAGTAGGAGAGGCCAAGCGCCTCGGCCAGGAACTCCTTGCGCTTAGAGGGGGTGTTCTGGGTGAACAAGTCGGCCTTGCCCTGCTGAAGATACGCGGTGTTGATGAAGGTCTCGTAGTCGAGTTGAATGGTATCGATTATCTTGGCTTCCGTCTCGCGGACGCTGTTTCCGGTTATGGGCCAGAATCCGGCCCCGTTTGCGGCCTGAAACTCGAGCACCGTGGCGCCCTGTCGTGCTCCCGCCCTGCGAGTGTGCTTCCGTATCACGCGATACACCTGGTCCCGCACGAGGATATCGAGAGTCACCTCCATGTCGGTCTGGCCTTGGTGGATCAGCTCATGCTGCTGGCTGGCCCTGGTGCTGCCCCAGAGCGCCCAGGTGATTGCGTCGAGCAGCGCGCTCTTGCCGTGGCCGTTCTCGCCGCACAGGCATGCGACGTGCAGGCTCCTGAAGTCTAAGGTAGGCACGTTGTCCCGGTAGCACATGAAATTTCTGACGCTCAGGCGTAGGGGTATCATATGCGGCCTCGTTGCGATAAAGTGGGCTCAAGTTGGCTTGGGGGACATTATAGCCCAACTGGGTCGCGCCCCCGGCGGATGATATGAGAGGCAGGTGGCTGGAAGATGAACCGCACCGATTTCGACGTTGTGACCGGCGCGTTCAGCTACACGGGCAGATACGTCACACGCTTGCTGTTGAGGCAGGGCCGACCTGTGCGCACGCTCACGGGTCACCCCAGCGCCCGAATGTTCGGCGGCGCAGTGGGCGTGGCACCCTACAACTTCGACAGGCCCGACGACCTGGCGCGCTCGCTGGAGGGCGCCCACACGCTCTACAACACCTACTGGGTGCGGTTCGCCAGGGGCGAACTGACTCACGACGTGGCGGTGCGCAATATTACTACAATGCTGCGCGCCGCCGAGACCGCCGGCGTCCGGCGGGTTGTGCACGTGAGCATCACCAACGCCGAGGGGGACTCGCCGCTTCCGTACTTCCGGGGCAAGGCGCTGGCGGAGGAGGCGGTGCGCGCGTCGGACATGAGCCACGCGATACTCCGGCCCACCGTGATATTCGGCCGAGAGGACCTGCTACTCAACAACATCGCCTGGACGCTCCGGCGCTTTCCCTTCTTCCCCGTGTTCGGGCGAGGCGACTACCGCGTCCAGCCCATCTTCGTGGGCGACCACGCCGCGCTGATGGTGGAGGCGGGCAATCGTGAGGATAACTACGCTATCGACTCGGTAGGACCCGACGTGTTCACCTACGAGGAGATGGTGAGGCTGATAGCCGGTTCCATAGGAGCTCGCGTGCGCGTGGCCCACGTGGGTAAGCGGCTTGGTATGCTGATGACTGGGCTGGTGGGTCTGGTCGTGCGGGACGTCACGCTGACGCGCGACGAGGTCGAGGGACTGATGGCCGACCTGCTGGTCTCGCGTGGCGAGCCTACCGGCGAGACTCGCCTGTCCGACTGGCTCGCCGAAAACGGGGCGGACCTGGGAAAGGGCTACGTCTCCGAGCTTGACCGCCACTACAGGCCCGGATCGCAGGGACTCGGCACCAGCGACTGGCCTTAAGGAGCGCTAGGCCCACGAGATGAGGAGGCACGAGTTGACACAGAGCAACACCGAGGAGGTGCTGGCGGCGATAGACCGCGACGATATGCTGGAGCTCGCCAAGCAGATGCTAAGGATTCCGAGCTTCAAGACGGAGGAGACGGAACTGGCCCGTTTCATGGCCGACTACCTGGGCGGACGCGGCTACGAGGTGCAACTCCAGGAGGTGGAGCCGGGGCGATTCCAAACCATCGCCACGCTCAAGGGAGAGGGCGGCGGCAAGTCGCTCATGTTCAACGGCCACCTGGACATCGACCCGCTGGCATTCGGCTGGAAGCGCGACCCCTGGGAGCCGAGCGTGGAGGGCGACCGCCTGTACGGCGCGGGCGTGCGCAACATGCAGGCCGGGGTCGCGTCTATGGTGCAGGCCGCGGAGGCGATGCGACGCTCCGGCGTCCGGTTGAAGGGCGACCTCATGCTGGCGTGCGTCGTCGGCGAGTTGCAGGGTGGCGTGGGATCATCGTACCTGGCTGAGCACGGCCCGCTGACGGACATGGCGATAATCACGGAGCCGCACGGCCCGGCCAATGTCATGACGGTGCACGCGGGCGTGGTCAACATAGCGGTGCACACCATCGGCAAGTCCAGGCACACCAGCCGTAAACAAGGCTCGGTGGACGCCATCGAGAAAATGCGCAAGGCGATCCCCGCCATTCGAGACGTCGAGTTCACTTGCGAGCGCCGGGCGGACCTGCCCGCGCTGCCGCTTGTGAACATCGGAGTCATCATGGGAGGTATGGGCCGCGACTACGACCTAAAGGGGCCGAACTTCGTTAGCGACTTCTGCACCGTGCTGGTCGACGTGCGCTTCCTGCCGGGTATGACCTCCGAGTCGGTCGTCGCGGACCTCGACCGCGCCTTGAGCGCGCTGCGGGCGGAGGACCCGGACTTCGTCTACGAGATAGAGGTGCCGGCGCCGCCGGTGTTCAAGGCGAACAAGGTGGTGATGGAGCCGTTCGACCTGCCGCGAGACGAGTACATCGTGGACGCGGTGGCACGGCAGATTCGCGTCGTGACTGGCCGTGAGCCCGAGAACATTGGCGTGGTGATGCCGAACTCGTACACCGGCAACGACAGCTGCCACCTTTGGGCGGCGGGCGTGCCCTGCGTCCTGATAGGCCCGGCGGGCACCCAGGAGTCGCCGGACGTGCCCGACGAGTACGCGCCCATCAGCGAGATGGAGCAGGTTGCCAAAGTGCTCGCGCTGACCGCGCTGGAAGTGTGCAACCTGCCCAAGTAAGCGGGGGGAGTGACAACTCACCCCCATCCTAACCTTCCCCCTGCGAGGGGGAAGGGACAACTAGGAAGGCTCAGGGTAGGCTCTCAATCCTCTCCAATCTAGGGAGAGGAGGCCCATCAGGAAGCCACTTCTCCCTAGAGCGTGATCTCCTTGAGGTGGGGGGATACGGATAGGCGTGCGTCGGTTTGGGCGAGCACTTCTTTGGCGGTCCAGCCGGGCGCGATCTCGGTGAGCATGGCGCCGTCGGGGCCGATTTCGACAACGGCGATGTCGGTGACCACCAGGCTGACGCACTCCATTGCGGTGGGCGGGTAGGCGCACTCGCGCACCAGCTTGGAACTGCCGTTGCGGTCGGTGTGCTCCATCGCGACGATTACGCGCCTGGCTCCCGCGGCAAGGTCCATAGCGCCACCGACGTTTCCGACGCCGCGCTCGGGCAGCATCCAGTTGGCGAGGTCGCCGCGCTCTGACACCTGCAGCGCCCCGAGCACGGCGACGTCCACGTGGCCACCCCGGATCATGGCGAAGGCGTCGGCGGAGCTGAAGAACGACATGCCGGGGGACATCGCCAGGAACTGGCCGCCGGCGTTGATGAGGTCGATGTCCTCTTCGCCCGGCTCGGCCATCGGACCGTAGTTGAGCACGCCGCTCTCGCTGTGGTACATCACTGAGCGTCCCTCGGGGATGTACTGGGAGCACAGCGTTGGGATGCCGAGCCCCAGGTTCACCACGTCGCCGTCGCGCAACTCGAGCGCGACCCTCATCGCGATTACCTCACGGTCCAGGCGCTGCTTCTCCATCGCGGTCCCTCTCCGGCGCGCCGATACGCTACGAGTAGTCGGTAGAGGCGTCGACGCCGGTGAGGATGGACACTATCTGGCCTAGCATTTCCTCGGCCCGTCCCCGCAGCTCCTCGGCATCGAGCGGGGCGGTGGGGTGCTTGGTGAAGATGGTGGGATAGTCGGGCGTTCCCCACATGCTCGCCATGCCCTCGGCCGTTCGGATGAAGAGGTCTGTGCATATGGTAACGGAGGGTGTACCGGCCTTCTCCACGTGGATCCCGTCGTGCACACTGCACGCGCTGCAGGACCCTCAATCGCCTATGCCGACAAGCACGTAGTCGCACTCACCGGCCATCTCGCTGATGACGGCGGGATCGGCGGGCTTGGATGCAGAGGGCTTGCGGTGGTACTTGACGCCCGTGACTCCGAAGCGCTCGTCGAGCAGCTCCGTCACAGTGTGTAGGAACTCCCTGGCGTTCACCTTGCTGTCGTCGATGATGCCGACCCGCTTGTTTGCCAGGTCCCTCAGCCTGGGCGCGCCGGTGAAGTCGGCGATGATGGGCTGGGTCGTCGGGTCGACCAGTGTAAGGCTGCCTCGGACTGCGGTGGTCATATCGTGCTCCTTTCGTGTGGAGGGGTTGGGCGATACACCCCCATCCTAACCTTCCCCCTGCGAGGGGGAAGGGACAACTTTGTAAGGCTAGAAGCCGGAGGCGCAGGCGCAGCCGCCGGGGCCGCAGCCTCCGCATCCGCCGCCCCCGCCCGCGACGGGCATGAAGCCGCCTTCGTCGAACGACGAGAACGACACGAACACGGAGAGGCTGCGCTCGCCGTCGCCCTCGCACTCGGGGCAGGGCGCGTCGTCGTCCATGCGGTCCATCGGCCTGAGCCGCTCGAACCTATGCTCGCAGCTTGTGCAGGTGTACTCGTAGATCGGCATCGTCGAACCTCGCGGCGTCGCTCGTGTGTGTCTGGTGCGGCGTTGGGCACATTCTAGTGTGTGGGCGCGTGCTGCGCAACAGCCTGCGCGCGCCTTGCAAGCTCACCTAGTACAGGGACTCCGCGGCTTGCTCGCAGCGGCGCTTCTCGGCGTCGGTCAGCGGCTCGTAGTCCAGGCACAGGGCGACGTTCCGGCGTACCCTGTCGGGGAAGCGCGCGCCGGGTATGGCGACCGAGACGCCGGGGTTGGACAGCACGTAGCGCAGCAGCAGCTCGGGCGTCAGATCGGTGTCGCCGCGGGCGTTCAGCGTGCGCAGGGTGCTCATGCGGCCCGACCCGCCCAGCGGTCGCATCACGATTACCCCCACCCCGGCCTGAGCGGCCAGGTCGATCAGGTCTTCGCTGTCGGTGTAGAAGGCGGAGTACTCCAGCATCACCGTGTCGAACTCGCCGGAGGTGATGGCATTCTCCACAATCTCCAGGCTGTGCGAGGAGATCCCGACGTGGCTGACCAGTCCTCTGAACTGGGCGACCCGCAGCCCCTCCAGCGCGCCGCCGGGGGCCATCACCTGCTCCCAGTCGCGTGGCGTCGACACGTCGTGGAGTTGGTACAGGCAGATACTCCGGACGCCCAGGACGGCGAGACTCCTGTCCACGTCGGCCTGGCTGCCGTTGATGGTGCGGCTGAACGTCTTGGAGGCGATGCAGAAGTCCGCGCCACGCTCGCGCACCACCTGGCCGATGAGGTACTCGCTGCCCTGGTAGTCCCTGGCGGTGTCTACGAACCGGACGCCCAGGTCGAGCGCGGCGCGTAGGGTGTCGGCGCCCTCCGCGGCCTGTGGCGTGTCCATGGCCCCCAGCCCGAGCTCAGGTAGCACCAGGCCGGTGCGGCCGAGCCTGCGCTGTTCGAGAGGCATGGTCTAGGAGTAGATCATCCACTCGAGCAGGTTCTGGTCCGGGTCGCGGGCGTACAGGCTGAGGGAGGGTTGTCCGCCGCCGCCGCGCGCGCCCTTGCGGGGGCCCGGGCCGGCGATGACCTCCACGCCCGCGTTGTCCAGCATGGCCTGGCACTCCTCTACCGTGCCGTCCCACACGAAGCAGATGTCGGCGCAGCCGGGCACGGCGGTTGGACCGCGCAGGCCGGCGACGAATCCCTCGGGGTGGACGTTGATTTTGGAGTCGTTGCCGACCTGGATGGAGAAGGCGGGCACTTCGCCTGAGCGCCACGCCTGCTCGTCGTTGATGTGGAAGCCCAGGCGCTTGTAGAACGCGATGAGCCGCTCGGCGTTCTCGGTCGGCATGGCGATGTGGTCGATGCTTACGGTTGACACGGGGGCCTCCTTGAAGAGCTTGTCCGACAGCCGGTTCGTCACCCCCATCCTAACCTTCCCCCGTCAAGGGGGAAGGGACTTTGAAAAGGCCCTGCCTTGATGGGGGAAGGGACTTATCGGAAATGGTGGTGTGGGGTGGAGGCGACGGGCGGATTCGAACCGCCGAATAGGGGTTTTGCAGACCCCCGCCTTAACCACTTGGCTACGTCGCCTCGACAGTGGCTCCGGTGGTGCCGAGGAGGAGATTCGAACTCCTACAGCCTTGCGGCCACAGCGCCCTCAACGCTGCGTGTCTACCAATTCCACCACCTCGGCCTGTCTGGGCCTGATTCGGCGTCGGCAGCGCTACCGCTCGGGGCACGCCAAACCACGTCTGCCCATTATAGCCAAGACTCGAAACCTTGTCCATAAGAGCAAAAGGCCGCTTGTTGGATGGCTTTTTTGCCGAAAAGTGTTTCAAATCGTTCCATTCCGTTCCATTTCGTAGCTGGGAGTAGTGTGAAATCCCTGCCTTGTGAGTGTCCCACGGGGCGGCATCGGGGCCGAAAGCGCTCCAAATGTCCTGAAAATGGGACAGGTGGCGCGGTCGTACTGAGGCGGCCCCTGTGGGCGCCGGATGTCGGTGCGGGTACGTCATGGTGTGGATGGTAGCACGGATGTGCGGTAGAATCAAGAGGGGTGGCGAGGTTGTGAGCAGTCACTCTCAAATGGCGCTCCACAGTCGTTGGCGCTGACACAAAACAGGTATGCGGTTGGGCGTCTGCGAGTAAACTCTGGGGCACATGCGGAGTACGAGCGAGACTCGGTAGCGCGGTTTTGGGGCGGAATTTTCAGCCTTCTGAGCTTGCGTGTAAGTTCTCGGTAGGTCAAACCGAGATCTCCAGAACCCTCGGTTGGGCGGACCGAGCGGCTTCGGTTTCCAACGGTGAGACCCCGGGCGGCAGCGCGTAGCCCCGCTCTTCGTAGGTCTGGATGGTGGCCGCCACCACGCTTTCGAGAATCTCGATAGTCTCTTTGGGGGTGTCGCCCCACGCGACGCAGTTGGGGAAAGCGGGAGTCTCCGCCATGTACTTGTCCGGCTCGGTCGATTGAGACGGAGGATACAGTGCACAAAGTAGCCTGTAGTGCTTTCGTTTAGTCGTCAAGGTCGCTCCTCCGCGGGACATTTCTCTTGGAAGACGGACTCGATTGTTCTCATCGCGAGGACGAACCGCTGCGGTTCGCGCCTTAATGTGCTTACGCAACCTGCATTCGCAGAGGATAGAGCAGGCAGAGAATTGGCGTCAATGTGAGAAAAGCTGCCTAGAGGGGCGGTCAAGCTGGTACACTTGCCGCCATGCGTGAAAGAGCTTCGGTTTCCACACCCCGGCGAGGGCTGGTCACGTCGGTGCGCGGCGTGTTCTACGGCTGGTGGTTGGCGGCCATCGCGTCGTTCATGATCATGCTGATGTCCCTCACGGTGTTTCTGGGGACGGGCACGCTGCTGGTGGCGCTTCAGCGAGAGTTCGGGTGGAGCCGTACGGCGCTGTCCGGCGCGTTCGCGCTCGCCAGGGTCGAGGGTGCGGTGCTCGGACCGATCGAGGGCGTCCTGGTGGATCGGGTGGGCACGCGGCGGATGACGCTGATCGGCTACCTGGTAATGGCGGTCGGCTTTGTCATGCAGTCGCAGATCAACTCGCTGTGGCAGTTCTACCTGGCCTTCATCGTAATCTCGCTGGGGTCGGGGCTGGGCGGCTGGCTGGCGATGATTGCCATGGTGAACAACTGGTTCAATCGCAAGCGGTCGATGGCCATGGCGACGGCGATGTCGGGCACGCACTTCGCCGGATTCATGGTGCCGTTGTTCGCTTACTGCATCGAGATATTCGGGTTTCGGGACGTGTCGATGGGGATCGGCATCCTGTTGCTTGTGATCATAGGACCGGTTACCAAGGCCATCCGCAACTACCCGGAGCAGTACGGCATGAGGCCGGACGGCGACCCTCCGGCGGGCGAGGCGGACGGCTCAGATCGAGAAGCGTACGCCGCGGCGGTCGACGAGTCGGAGTTCACCGTGCGACAGGCGTTGCGGACTTGGGCGTTCTGGCTGCTCACCATCGCGCAAGTGGCCTCCAGCGTCGCGATAGTTTCGCTGACGCTTCACCTCTCGCCCAAGCTGACCGACATGGGGATGACGCTGACGCAGGCGGGGGTCGTGACCTCCATGATTACGGTGAGCGCACTGCCGTCCCAATTCCTGTCGGGCTATCTGGCCGACCGTCTTCCCAAGCCGCCGCTCATCGCATTTCTGCTGTTCCTGCAGTCTGGCGCGATTCTTCTACTGGCGCTGAATGAGAACGAGACCACCATTCTGCCGTGGGTGTTCGCGGTGGTGTACGGCATCGGCTTCGGCGGGCGCATGCCGCTCACGACGGCCATACGCGGCGAGTACTTTGGACGTAGGTCGTTCGCTACCATAATGGGGGTATCGCAGCTGCCGATGAACATCGGGATGATCTTCGCGCCGCTGTACGCGGGGTACATGTTCGATACCACGGGCACTTACATAGTGCCGTTCACCGTCTTCGCGGGGCTGAGTTTCGCGGGCGCGGTGCTGATGCTGTTCGTGCGGCGGCCGGCGGCGCCGGCGCGGGCTGGGGTGCGGGGGTAGGTTGTCGCCCTCTCTTAGCTACAGGCTTGCTGCTTGTACTTGCTGAAGTGAAAGTCACCAGCCCGCCGGCTTGGAGACAAGGCCAACCTCGTCGCTAACTGTGTGTGGCAGATTTGAAAGGTGGTCCAGCCCGCAATGTTGACATGGGTTTACACAATCCGGTAAGGTAGAAGTGGAGGTCATTATGGAACGTAAGGTTTTCTTGCATTACCTAATGGTCATTGGGGCAACACTGGCTGTTGCCGCTGTCTTCATCTATTACGGGTGGCTTTTCGTCAGGTAGAAAAGCCTGTTCCAAAAGGCGTATGCCTGCCAACAAGGTACAAACCACAGATGCCGTACCGGCTGCGACCCAGATCGCGAAATACTCTACGGGTACCTTGCCTCCAGTAGCAGAGAGCAGCCACTCTCCACCTCCTGAAAAGGCGGCTATAGCCGCCATCAACTGAGCAATCGCGGTCGTTACGTCTGACCTCGTGGGTTGCGCTGCCGCCAAGAAAAGACCAGCCGCTGCCACCAGTGCGAACGCGGCGGCTTTGGCCCCCCAAACATCGACGGGGTTAACTTCACGCGGTACAACGATGACCGCGCAGTACAGTCCTGCAATTATAGCCAGGCACGCCCACCACAGAATCGGCCTGATCACGTCACGTCCTCTGAGACGGCACCCTCCATACAGCCGGTGTATGGCGCAACCTTTGCTCCGTGCACGTCGTTAGCCACGATTGACGAACGTGAACTGATTGTTTCCCCCGCCCTTCGCTGGTATGGACCACGCCAGTTCAAAGCCCATGTCGCAAACAGTATTTTTGACGGCATCATAGGATGCCACCTCGAACGGGTATCCTCCCAGCCAGTCTCTCCAGTCGTGGAACGCGCTCATGCCTCGGTTCGCCTTGTAAGCTGCAAAGTAGTTCCTGCGGCGCATAACGCTCGCGACGCAAAAGCGCGTAAAGTAGTACGGCATGAACACAGATTCGATGAGTAGCTTGCCGGCAACCCCGGCGCAGTACGTCCGCTTCACAACCCTCCACATACGTGAGCGCATTCCCTGGTCGTTGTATAGGCCCAGATACAGTTGACCCGTCGGGGCCACACGTCCAACGACGTTTCGCAACGCTTGCCACATGTCCCCCGTATGATGCAGGCTGCCGAATGCGTACACCACATCAAAGCGTCCTTTCGACTTGAGGAACGACGCGTCCAGCATATTGCCTTCCGTGATCTCCCAGTCGCTCTCACTGCCACCATACATTGCACGCAACTCACGCGCGCAGGTCACCGCCAATGGGTCGAGGTCGAAGGACAGGACTTTAGCTCCCATGCGGTAGGCAGCCAGCGAAAACAGCCCGCTGCCGCTGCCTACGTCCAGAAACGTCTTGCCAGACAACCCTGCATTATCTAGCTGCAATACGCTCTGCAGGTGTTGCTCGGCTGTGGCGATACGTTCGTCCGTGATAGTAGAGAGGAAGCTATGCCAATTGCTGCCGAAGTCGAACCCGGCCTTTGAGGTGGTCATAGCTGTGCTCCTGCTGACGGTTTTAGCCAGGTGAGGTCAACTTACTCTGAGGTCATGCCGCGGAGTATATCCAAAGTGAGGCAACCCTACCTGCCTGCTCCGCAATATGCAACGGGACCCACGAACCCACTGGATTAGTGAATTGACGCCTGTGGGCCGCTGAAGTGTTGTGGATCTGGGCGCGCTCGGAAATTTGACACTGACTAGACCCTGAATTATAATGCGCGTTTGTCGCAACTTGTTGCGGCCATCTTTTCGTGTGCATGCGAATAAGGCCGGGCCGGGGCCGAGAACCCGCCGAGGATGCGTTATGCCGACAGTAAATCAACTGGTGAGAAAGGGCCGAAAGTCCAAGCATAAGAAGGACAAGGCGCCCGCTCTCCGCTACTCGTTCAACTCGCTCAAGAACAGGGGCAAGCGCGACTCTGGCGCGCCGCAGAAGCGCGGCGTGTGCGTGCAGGTGCGCACCCAGACGCCCAAGAAGCCCAACTCCGCGCTGCGCAAGGTGGCACGCGTGAGGCTGACCAACGGCATGGAGGTCACGGCCTACATTCCGGGCGAGGGCCACAACCTGCAGGAGCACTCGGTGGTGCTCATCCGCGGCGGGCGCGTGAAGGACCTGCCCGGCGTGCGCTACCACATCATCCGAGGGGCGCTCGACACGTCGGGCGTGAGCGGCCGCAGGCGCGGACGCAGCAAGTACGGAAGCAAGGGGGACTAGCCCGTGGCGCGAAGAAGAAGGGCCGAACGGCGCGCCGTGATTCCCGATCCGAAGTTCGGGAGCGTGGAGCTTAGCCGATTCATCAACAAGGTGATGCTGAACGGCAAGAAGACCACGGCCCAGCGTATCGTCTACGACGCGCTGGACAACATCGAGCGCGAGGCGCACAGGCCGGGTCTGGAGCTGTTCGAGCTGGCCGTGAAGAACGCGACGCCCATGCTGGAGGTTAGAAGCCGAAGGGTGGGAGGCGCGACGTACCAGGTGCCGACCGAGGTGAGACCCAATCGCCGAGTCACCCTCGCGATGCGCTGGATCATCCGCAGCGCGCGCGCCAGAAGCGGAAGGCCCATTTCGGAGCGGCTCGCCCAGGAGTTGCTGGAAGCCGCGCGCGGCCAGGGCGCCGCCGTGAGGCGGCGCGAGGAACTGCACCGGATGGCCGAGGCCAACCGGGCGTTCGTCCACTACAGATGGTAAGACAGATGGAAGCCACTGCCGTAAGAGAACGCGAGTCTGGCAAAGCCTCCCAGCGAAGGCTCGCCAACACGCGCAACATCGGCTTCATCGCGCATATCGACGCGGGCAAGACCACCGTGACGGAGCGCGTCCTCTACGCCGCCGGGCGCATCTACAAGCTGGGCGGCGTGGACGAGGGCACCGCTGCCATGGACTGGATGCCCCAGGAGCGCGAGCGCGGAATCACCATAACGTCCGCGGCGACGACCTGCGCCTGGAAAGACTTTACGATCAACATCATCGACACGCCGGGCCACGTGGACTTCACCGCCGAGGTGGAGCGCAGCCTGCGAATTCTGGACGGCGGCGTGGTGGTGTTCGACGCCGTGGCGGGAGTCGAGCCGCAGTCGGAGACCGTCTGGCGGCAGGCGGACCGCTACAACGTCCCGCGCATCTGCTACGTGAACAAGATGGACCGCGTGGGCGCGGACTTCCATCGCACCGTAGACAGCATCGCCCACCGCCTGCAGGCCAATCCGGTGGTCATCCAGCTTCCCCTCGGCGTCGAGGACGAGTTTCGCGGCGTGATCGACCTCATCGAGCAGAAGGCGTTCGTCTACACGGACGAGACCGGCGCGATGCCCGAAGAGCGCCCGGTGCCCGAAGAGTACATGCGGGACTTTACGATCTATCGCAACGACATGATAGAGAAGATAGCCGAGACCGACGACGATCTGATCGTCAAATTCCTCGAAGAGGAGGAGATCGGCGCGGACGAGCTCAAGCGGGCGCTCAGGAATGCGACTATCGACTACCGACTGGTGCCCGTTGTGTGCGGCAGCGCGCTGCGGAACCTGGGGGTACAGCCCCTGCTGGACGCGATAGGCGACTATCTGCCCTCCCCGCTGGACGTGCCGCCCGTGGTGGGCACGGACTCGGGAACGGGCGAAGAGGTTACCCGCGCGCCCGACCCGGACGAGCCCTTCGCGGCGCTGGCTTTCAAGACGGTGGCCGACGCCTTCATCGGCCGGCTGGTGTACTTCCGCGTCTACTCCGGCTCCATCGAGACCGGCGCGATGGTGTACAACGCCACGAACGGCAGACGCGAGCGGATGGGACGCATCGTGCGAATGCACGCGCAGCGGCGGGAAGAGATGAAAGAAGTGGGGGCCGGCGAGATCGCCGCCGCGGTCGGTCTGAAGGAGACCTCCACCGGCGACACAATCTGCGACCGGCAGGCGCCGGTGGTGCTCGAGACCATCAGCTTCCCCGAGCCGGTTATATCGGTGGCCGTCGAGCCGCGCTCGAGAGCCGACCAGGACAAGCTGATCGAGGCGCTCGCCAAGCTCTCGGACGAGGATCCCACCTTCAAGATCGCTACCCACGCCGAGACCGGCCAGACGATCATGTCGGGCATGGGCGAGCTGCACCTGGAGATACTGGTGGACCGCATGAAGCGGGAGTTCGGCGTCGAAGGCAACGTCGGCACGCCGAGGGTGGCCTACCGCGAGGCGATCACGACGCCGGCACGCGCCGAGGGCCGGTTCGTGCGACAGACGGGCGGTCACGGCCAGTACGGTCACGTGTGGCTCGAGATCGAGCCGCTGGAGCGCGGGGCGGGCGTCGAGTTCGAGAGCAAGATCGTGGGCGGGGCCATTCCCAGGGAGTTCGTGTCGTCCGTGGAGAACGGCGTGCGAGGCGCGCTGAACACCGGACCGCTGTCCGGCTACCCGATGGTGGACGTGCGCGTGACGCTCGTAGACGGCAGCTATCACGAGGTGGATTCGTCGACCGTCGCCTTCGAGATCGCGGGTTCCATGGCGACGAAGTCGGCGGTACTCAAGGCGCGACCCATACTGCTGGAACCCGTAATGAGCCTGGAGATTGTTTCTCCAGGCGATTTTTTGGGCGAAATTCTGGGCGACCTCGGCAGGCGCCGGGCCAATATACGCAACATCGAGGGACGCGAGGCCATTCAGGCCATCAAGGCGATAATCCCGCTGGGGGAGAGCTTCGGCTATGCCGGCGCGCTGCGCTCGCTCACCCAGGGCAGGGCCAGCTACACGATGGAGTTCGACAGCTACCAGCAGGCCCCGGAAGAGGTCCTTTAGGCGAATAGGGGACGTAAACGCGACAAATGGTGAATCGACAGAAAATCCGGATAATTCTCAAGGCGTTCGATCACAAGATACTCGACATGTCGGCGGGTCACATCGTGGAGGCGGCCGAGCGCACCGGCGCGCGCGTCTCCGGACCCGTGCCGCTGCCCACGTCGATAAAGCGCTTCTGCGTGATTCGCTCTCCCCACATCGACAAGGACTCGCGCGAGCACTTCGAGTTGAGGACGCACAACAGGCTTATCGACATCCTGGAGCCGACGGCCAACACCATCGACTCGCTCACGCGGCTGAACGTGCCCGCCGGAGTGGATATTTCGATCAAGCTGTAACGACGTCCACCCAGCGGGCGCCCACAAGCGGCGCCGGTGCGAAGTGCGGACGGTTTAGACGAGGACAGGCGGACCCAAATGACGGTATCGGCCCTTCTGGGCAAGAAGATAGGAACGACGCAGACATTCCTCGAGAGCGGGGAGTCGTACTGCGTCACCGCCGTGCGGGCAGGACCGTGCACGGTGACGCAGGTGAAGACGGTCGAGTCCGACGGCTACGACAGCGTGCAGATCGGCTACGAGCAGGTGCGCAAGCTGAACAAGCCGAGGTCGGGCCACCTGAAGGGCGCGCAGGGGCTGTTCCGCTTTCTGCGCGAGGTGAAGGCCGACGACGTGTCGGAGTACGAGGTCGGACAGCAGATAGACGCGAGCGAGTTCGAGCCCGGCGAGATCGTGGACGCGATAGGCCACACCAAGGGTAGAGGCTTCGCGGGCGGCATCAAGCGCCACGGCTTCCACGGTGGTCCGAAGACGCACGGGCAGTCGGACCGACACCGTGCCCCCGGCTCAATCGGCGCCGGCACCACGCCCGGGCGCGTGATAAAGGGCCTGAAGATGGCCGGCCACATGGGCGACCGGCGCGTGACGATACGCAACCTGGAAGTGGTGGCCGTGGACGCGGAGAAGCACCTGCTGTTCATCAAGGGCGCGCTTCCGGGCGCACGCAACTCGTTTCTGATGATCAGAAGGACCGGCCGCAAGAGAGAGCGCGCGACGTGAAACTGAGACTACACAACTCCAGGGGCGACGTGATCGGGAGCGTCGAGGTGAGCGACCGAGTGTTCGGCGCGCCCATGAACGCTGCGCTGGTGCACCAGGTGATGGTGGGCCAGCTCGCCAACGCGCGGCAGGGCACCGCGAAGGTGAAGACGCGCAGGGAGGTGTCCGGCGGCGGCGCGAAGCCGCGGCCGCAGAAGTACACCGGCCGCGCGCGTCAGGGGTCGATTCGCGCGCCGCACTGGAAGGGCGGCGGCGTGGTGTTTGGTCCCGCGCCGCGAAGTTACCGCCACGCGACGCCGGTACGCATGAGGCGCAAGGCTATGCTGGCCGTGCTCTCGGACAAGGCGCGCGAGGGCGAACTGGTGGTTGTGGACGAGTTGACGCCAGAGGCCCCGAAGACGCGGGCGATGGCCAGGGTGCTGGCCGCGCTGGGCGTGACGTCCTCCGCGCTGCTGGTCGCCGACGGGGCGGACGAGGCCACGCTGAGAAGCGTCGGCAATATTCCGCGTGTCAAGCCCCTTCCCGCGGCGCTGCTGAACACCCGCGACCTGCTCAATCATCGCAGGGTCGTGATGACGCTGGACGCGGTGAGGAAGGCCGAGGAGCTGTGGGGCGCGCCCTTCACCCGCCAGAAGCGGGAGCCGGTGGAGGTGTAACGCGCCATGCATATACTCGACACTCTCAGACGGCCCATAATCACCGAGAAGAGCACCATCATGCAGGAAGGCGGCAGGTACTCCTTCGAGGTCGCCACATCCGCCACCAAGCTGCAGATCAAGCAGGCGGTGGAGGAGGCGTTCGGCGTCAAGGTCGTCAAAGTGAACACGATGAACGTGCGGGGCAAGCGCAAACGCTACGGCCCGCGCATGTCGGTGCTGCCTTCCCGCAAGAAGGCGCTGGTGACGCTGGCCCCGGGCCAGACGATCACCATATTCGAGGGGGTATAGATGCCACTCAAAGCGCGCAAGCCCATCACCCCGGGCCAACGGGGAGCTGTGCTTCAGACCTCCGACGACATCACCACCCGAAAGCCGAAGAAGTCGCTGGTCAAGCCCATCAAGAAACGGGGCGGCAGAAACTCCAGCGGCAAGATCACGGTGCGCCACCGCGGCGGCGGCCACAAGCGGCGGCTGAGGGTTATCGACTTCAAGCGCGACAAGCACGGAGTGCCGGGCGAGGCGGTGTCCATCGAGTACGACCCGAACCGCTCGGCCCGCATCGCGCTGATAAAGTACGCCGACGGCGACTGGCGCTACATCCTGGCCCCGAACGGTCTGCGAGTGGGCGACAAGGTGATGGCCGGCGAGGGTGCCGAGCTGAGGCCCGGCAACGCCCTGCCGCTCAAGGCGATTCGCCCCGGCACCACGGTGCACAACGTGGAGTTGAAGGTGGGCAGGGGAGGCCAGATAGTGCGCAGCGCGGGAAGCTCCGCGCAGGTGCTCGCGCGGGAGGACAAGTACACGCTGCTCAGGTTGCCTTCCGGCGAGGTGCGCTACGTGCTGAGCGAGTGCATGGCCACCGTGGGCCAGGTGAGCGCGATCGACCACAAGAACGTGAAGCTGGGCAAGGCGGGCCGCAAGCGCAACATGGGCAGGCGCCCGTCGGTGCGCGGCGTGGTGATGTCGCCCCGCGACCATCCGCACGGCGGCGGCGAGGGACGCTCTCCCGTCGGCATGCCCGGGCCCAAGACGCCCTGGGGCAAGCCGGCGCTGGGCTACCGGACCAGGAAGCGGAAGAAGTCGTCGGACAGGTTCATCGTGCGGCGAAGGTACCAGAGGTAGGCCTGGAGGGCTGAGCATATGTCGAGGTCGGTAAAGAAGGGGCCGTACGTACACGAGAAGCTGTCCAAGAAGGTGGACGCGGCGCGTCGCACGAACAGCCGCGCGGTGATCCGCACCTGGTCGCGCGCGTCGGTGATCATGCCCGATATGCTCGGGCTGACCATCGCCGTTCACGACGGCCGCAGGATGGTGCCCCTGTTCATTACCGAAAACATGGTCGGCCACAAGCTGGGGGAGTTCGCTCCCACGCGCACCTTCCGGGGTCACTCCTCGAAGTCGGAGCGCAGCAGCTCGCTGCGCTAGGGGCCGCCACCCGGTAGAAAAGAAACACTGAAGAGGACGAGATAAACGTGGCTGTTTCAGCGACGGCAAAGAATACCGGCGTCTCGGTAAAGAAACTGCTGCCGATTGTGGACCTGGTACGCGGCATGAACGTGGAGGAGGCGCTCGCCATTCTGCGGTTCATGCCCTCGCCCGCGGCGGGGCACGTCGCCAAGGCCGTGAGGTCGGCGACCGCGAACGCCGAGAACGAGCTGCTCGCGCGCAGCGAGGACCTGCGAATCGTGGAGATATACGCGAACGAGGCCCCGCGCACCAAGCGCGTGAGGGCCAGGGCGCGGGGTCGCATGGCCCGGATCATCAGGCGCAGCAGCCATATAACCGTCGTGGTCGACGACGAGGAGGAGGTCAACTAGCTTGGGTCAGAAGACACATCCCATTGGCTTTCGCCTCGGCGTGATAAGGGAGTGGCAGACCACCTGGTTCGCCCAGCGGCCCGACGACTACCGCAACCTTGTCAAAGAGGACATGGCCGTGCGGGACACGATCAACGAGCGCTTTCCGGACGCGGGCGTGTCGCGCATCGACATCGAGCGGGGCAGCAGCGACGCGACGGTCACCATTCATACCGCGCGGCCGGGCATCGTCATCGGCCGGGGCGGCCAGCGCGTGGAGCAGCTCAGGCGCGACCTGGAGCGGCTCACCGGCAGGCGCGTGCGGCTCAACGTGCAGGAGATACGCCAGCCGGAGCTGGACGCCTACCTGGTGGCCCGCAACGTGGCCGACCAGCTCGTGCGTCGCATCGCGTTCCGCAGGGCCATACGCCAGGCGGTCTCGCGCACCATGCAGGCCGGAGCGGAGGGAATCAAGATACTCATATCCGGCAGGCTCGGCGGCGCCGACATCGCGCGCAAGGAAAAGGCGATGGAGGGCAGGGTGCCTCTGCACACGCTGCGTGCCGACATAGATTACGGCGTGGCGGAGGCGGCCACCGAGTTCGGCCGCATCGGCGTGAAGGTGTGGATATACAAGGGCGAGGTGCTCAAGCCCTCCACGTCCGAGCCGTCCATCGAGGACATGCCCCCCATCGAAGTTACCGTGAGAGCGGACGAAGAGACGGAGACTACCAATGCTCCAACCGAAACGGGTCAAGTATCGCAACCAACATAGGGGCAGGCGAAAGGGCATGGCGGTCGCCGGAAGCACCATGAACTTCGGCGAGTACGCCATCAAGGCCACCGAGTCGGCGTGGGTGACGTCGCGGCAGATAGAGGCCGCGCGCCGCGCCATGACGCGCTACGCCCGCAGGGGCGGCAGGATATGGATCCGCATCTTCCCCGACAAGTCCGTGACCGCCCGCGCGGCCGAGACCCGCATGGGCTCCGGCAAAGGCTCCGTGGACCACTGGGTGGCCGTCGTAAGGCGCGGCAGGATCATGTTCGAGATGGCGGGGGTGCCCGAGGATATGGCGCTGGAGGCGCTGCGCCTGGCCTCCTCCAAGCTGCCCATGGCGACCAAGATCATCAGCAGGCACGCCGCCTAGCAGGCACGCGGGACGATACGGCATGGAAATAGACGACATCAGGGCAATGACCGACGAGGAGCTTCAGGAAGACCTCGACGCCACCCACCGGGCGTTGATGAACCTCAGGTTCCGCATCGCCACCTTGCAGTTGGCGAACGTCAACGAGATACGCAAGGCGAGAAAGCGCATCGCCCGAATCCACACGGTGGTTCGGGAGAGGGAGTTGGCGAGAGCCTGACATGAGCTTCGAAAGACGAAAAGTCCGCGTGGGCGTGGTGGTCGGCGACAAGATGGACAAGACGGTCGTGGTGTCAGTCGAGTGGCGGCGCCCCTACGCGCTCTATCGCAAGTCCGTGCGTCGCCGGACTAAGTTCAAGGCGCACGACGAGAACAACGAGTACAAGATCGGCGACACGGTGAGGATAAGGGAGACGAGGCCGCTTTCCAGGACGAAGCGCTGGCGCGTCGTGGAGCTTATACAGCGCGGAGACGTGGCCGATATTCAGCCCGACGAAATCGTCGTCGAAGAGATCGCCGAGGAGGACGCGGCCCCCGAGCCCGTGCTCGAGACCGCGGCGGCGGAGGTCGGCGCGGACGCCGGCCAGGAGCCAGCATAGCCATGATTCAGAAGTACACCCGCATGAGGGTGGCCGACAATTCCGGCGCGAAGACGATAAGCTGCATAGGCATTCCGGGTGGCAGCGGCCGGCGCTACGCCTGGCTCGGCGACGTCGTGGTGGCCTCGGTCAAGGAGGCTGCGCCCGCCGCCGCCGTGAAGAAGGGCGAAGTTGTGAGGGCCGTGGTCGTGCGCGCTGTCAAGCCGCACCGCCGGCCCGATGGCTCGCACATCAGGTTCGACGACAATGCCGCCGTGCTCATCAACGACGAGCAGATGCCCAGGGGCACCCGCATATTCGGACCCGTGGCGCGCGAGTTGCGCGAGAAGAACTTCATGCGCATAGTCTCGCTGGCGCCGGAGGTGCTGTGATGCGGCTGCGCTCCAACGACAACGTGGTCATCACCAAGGGGAAGGACCGCGGCAAGCAGGGACGCATCCAGCGGACAATGCCGGCTACAGGCATGGTGCTGGTGGACGGCGTGAACGTGGTGATGCGCCACACCAAGCCGACCACGCAGGTACGCCAGGGCGGCATAATCCAGAAGGAGATGCCGATACACGCCTCCAAGGTGATGCTCATCTGCAACCACTGCCAGCAGCCCGTCAAGATAGCCAGCAGGCGCCTCGCCGACGGCACCAAGGCCCGCGTCTGCCGCAAGTGCCAGGAAGTGATCGAATGACGACCGAAGCCCGTAACGGCGGCTCTAACGGCGCGTCCGCTCCGGTGACGCCCCCTCGCGTGCTCACCAAGCTGCGGGACGAGATAGGCACGCAGCTCATGAGCGAGTTCGGCTACACCAGCCCCATGCAGGTTCCGCGCTTTTCCAAGATAGTGCTCAACATAGGCATGGGCGAGGCGCTCCAGAACGCACGCGCGATGGAGAGCGCGACCCGCGACCTCACGCTCATTTCGGGTCAGCGCCCGGTTACCACGCGGGCCAGGAAGTCGGTCGCGGGCTTCAAGATCCGCGAGGGAATGCCCATCGGCCTGAGCGTGACGCTGCGGGGACGGCGCATGTACGAGTTCTACGACCGGCTCGTCAGCTCCGCGCTGCCCAGAATCCGGGACTTCCAGGGCGTGTCGCGTGAGGCGTTCGACGGCAGGGGCAACTTCTCGTTGGGAATCCGCGAGCAGGTGATTTTCCCCGAGATCGAGTACAACTCTATCGACCGCATCCGCGGCCTGCAGGTGGTGATAGTCACGACGGCGCGAACCGACCGCGAGGGCCTGCGCCTGCTCGAACTGCTGGGCATGCCGTTTACTAGGGGCAGAGACGCCGCGCGCGCGTTCTAGCCGCGACCGCGCATTATTCCAACGCCCCGGCCGGGGCGCAAGGTGGGTTCTTTTGGCGAAGGTATCCAAGGTAGCGAGATGGAAGAAGCCTCAGCCGTTCAAGGTGAGGTACAGGAACCGCTGCAACAGGTGCGGCAGGCCGCGGGCCTACATACGCCACTTCGGTCTGTGCCGTATCTGCTTCAGGGAAATGGCCCTGAACGGTCTTCTTCCGGGCGTGCGCAAGGCTAGCTGGTAGAGGGTGCAAGAGTATGGCAGTAACAGACGCGATAGCGGACATGTTGACGAGAATTCGGAACGCGGTCACCGTCAGGCACGAGACCGTGCAGGTGCCTGCGTCCAACATGAAGGTGTCGCTCGCGAAGATTCTCAAGGACGAGGGCTTCATTCGCACCTACGACATCGTTCGAAGCGGCGGCCCGCAGCCGAATATCAGGATATTCCTGCACTACCGCAGCAAGGAGGAGCCGGCCATCACCGGGCTGAAGCGAGTGAGTAAGCCGGGCCTTCGGGTGTACGTCAAGAAGAATGAGATTCCCCGCTACTATGGGGGCCTGGGCGTGGCGATAATGTCGACGTCCCAGGGAGTCATGACCGGCAGGGACGCGTGGCGCAAGGGGCTCGGCGGCGAGCTGCTCTGCTACGTTTGGTAAGGGGGCTTCCGTGTCCAGAATAGGCAACCAACCCGTAGCCGTCCCCGCCGGCGTCCAGGTGAACATCGAGGGCGGCGACGTTACCGTGCGCGGACCACGCGGCGAGCTGAGCCAGTCGTTCAATCCCGCGATTTCCATTTCGCGGCGAGACGACGAAGTGGTGGTCGAGCGGGCTTCGGACGCCCGTGAGCATCGCTCGCTGCACGGCCTGTCGCGCAGTCTCCTGGCCAACATGGTCACAGGCGTCACCGACGGCTACACGAAGTCGCTCGAGCTTGTGGGCGTGGGATATCGCACGCAGCAGAACGGCCCCGGCATAACGCTCAGCGTGATGCTGAGCCACACCGTGGACGTGATGCCGCCCGACGGCGTAACGCTGGAAGTGGAAGGTAACAACCGCATTCACGTTCGCGGCATAGACAAGCAGGCCGTGGGGCAGTTGGCGGCGCAGATACGCAAAGTCAGGCCGCCCAACGTCTACACCGGTAAGGGAATACGCTATCTGGGCGAGCAGGTGAGGCTCAAGCCCGGCAAGAGCGCCAGGAGGGCATAGCGATGCCACGCGCACGCAACGGCAAGGCGAGGCGGATCGCGCGGCACGCGCGAGTGCGCCGCAAGGTGGCCGGCACCTCCGATAGGCCCCGGCTGTCCGTGTTTCGCAGTCTGCACCACATTTACGCCCAGGTGATCGACGACACGCGCGGCGTGACTCTCGCGTCGGCGTCGAGTCTCGAGAGCGAGCTCCGGTCGGACCGGAACGGTCAGAAGAAGGCCGAGGTTTCCAAGCGCGTCGGCGCGCTGGTGGCCGAGCGCGCCAGGAGCAACGGCATACAGTCCGTCGTGTTCGACCGCGGCGGGTACAAGTATCATGGCAGGGTGAAGGCCCTCGCGGATGCCGCCAGAGAGGGCGGCCTGGCCTTCTAGGCGCGCCGCGCCGGAAACTGCCCCGGAGATAACATGGTACAAGCAACCGATATGCAAACAGAAGAGCTGCCGCTTACCGAAAAGGTGGTGCGAATCTCCCGCGTGGCCAAGGTGGTCGCGGGCGGACGAAACATGCGCTTCAACGCCGTGGTAGTCGTTGGCGACGGCGCGGGCCGGGTGGGCATCGCCATGGGCAAGGCCAGCGCCGTGCCCGACGCCGTCCGCAAAGGCGCCGCCGCGGCCAAGAAGAACATGATCACCGTGCCGATCAAGGACAACACCATTCCGCACGAGATCGTCTCCAAGTACGGCGGCTCCATCGTCATGCTCAAACCCGCCTCGCCCGGCACCGGCGTCATAGCCGGCGGATCGGTGAGGGCGGTGGTCGAGCTTGCCGGCGTAAAGGACATTCTCACCAAGGTGCGCCGTAGCACCAATCCCGTAAACGTGGTCAAGGCCACCTTCGAGGCGCTCAAGCAGATGCGCGACCCCGAGGTGGAGCTGGCCAAGCGCCGCCAGCTTGTGCAGGCGGTGCAGGAGCGTGAGCAGCGCATTCTCAGCCAGCGTCGCCAGCCACGGCAGCAGACGAGCTAGTACCGCAGGAATCGCAAGACATGGGTAGAGTCAAGGTCACCTGGAAGAAGAGCGCCATAGGCTTCAACCGGACGCAGCGCCGAACTATCGACAGCCTCGGCCTACGGCGCCTCCATCACACCGTCGTCCACGACGACACCCCCTCCATAAGGGGAATGCTCCACAAGGTCAGGCATCTGGTGGAGGTCGAGCAGGTGGAGGACGAGGACGAAGGCTAGGCGGCGCGGACGGACGGCTTCCCGCCGGGCGTAACCGCCCCGTTTCGGCGCCCAATCTCAAGGCAACGAGTCAGGTCCAGATATGCAGCAGCACCAACTACAAGCGGCCAAAGGCGCGAGAAAAAAGCGCCGGCGCGTGGGACGCGGCGACGGTAGCGGCTACGGCAGCTACTCCGGCAAGGGCATGAAGGGCCAGAAGGCCCGCAGCGGCGGAGGCGTCCGGCTCGGATTCGAGGGCGGGCAGCTCCCGCTGATCAAGTCCCTGCCGATGATGCGCGGGTTCACCAATATCTTCCGCAAGGAGTACAGCGTGGTGAACCTGGACTTCCTCGCGCACTTCCCCGCCGGCACGCGCATAACCCCCGCCGTGCTGGCGGAAACGGGCGCGGTCCGAAGGAACGCCAAGCTGGTCAAGATACTCGGACGCGGTGACTTGGACGTGCCGCTGGAGGTCGAGGCCCACCGCTTCTCGAAGTCGGCGCGGGCCAAGATCGAGGCCGCGGGCGGCAGCGTGAGGGAGATCGCTTAATGCGCCAGGCGCAGGCCGCGAGAGCGCAGCAGGGCTCCCGGCCTCAGCTCATCCAGTCGATGATCGACGCGGTCCGGATTCCGGACCTTCGCGGCAAGATCCTCTTCACACTGGGAATGCTGGTCATCTTCAGGTTCGTCGCGCACGTGCCCGTGCCCGGTGTGGATACGCAGGCGCTTTCCCAGGCGTTCGAGCAGCAGGCGCTGCTCGGTTTCCTCGACCTGTTCAGCGGCGGAGCGCTCGCCAACCTGAGCGTGGCCGCGCTGGGCGTCTACCCCTATATCACGTCGTCCATCGTGATGCAGATACTCACGCCCGTCATACCGAGCCTCAAGGCGCTGTCACAGGAGGGCGAGAGCGGGCGCCAGCGGCTCAACCAGATGACGCACTACCTGGCGGTGCCGATCGCGTTCCTGCAGGCGTGGGGGCAGCTCACTATTCTCAGGCAGTCGGGCGTACTGCCCGGGGTGGACTTCGGCCTTAACATCCACACCTTTGCCATGGTCGCATCCATGGTGGCGGGCACCATGTTCCTGGTGTGGCTGGGCGAGCTGATTACCGAACGCGGACTGGGCAACGGCATCTCGCTGATCATATTCGGCGGCATCGTCGCCACGTTCCCCCAGATAGTCGGCCAAGGCTTCCTGGACAGCGACAACGCCTCGGGGCTTCTGCTGCTGGCTCTGATTGGCCTCGCGATAATCTACCTGATAGTGCTGTTCAACGAGGCTCAGAGGCGAGTGCCGGTCCAGTACGGACGGAGCGTGTTCAGGGGAGGCCGCATGCAGCGGCAAAGCGGCGCCACGTTCCTGCCACTGCGGGTGAACTCCGCGGGCATGATCCCGCTGATCTTCGCCTTTTCCATCATCATTTTGCCGGCGACTATCGCGAGCTACTTCCGAAGCCCGCTCAGCGACGATTTCGTTTCGCGCTTCGCGCGTTTCATGTCCGACACGCTGGACCCCACGAATCTGCCATACTGGATCGCGGTGTTCTTTCTGGTCGTCATTTTCACGTTCTTCTACACGCTCGTGATTTTCCAGCAGCAGAACCTGGCCGAGAACCTGCAACGAAACGGCGGATTCATTCCGGGCATCCGCCCGGGCAGGCCGACGCAGGAGTATCTCAACCGCGTGCTCGTGCGCATCACCTGGGGCGGCGCGCTGTTCCTCGGATTCGTGGCCATCGCGCCCTACTTCGTGTCACAGGCCACGGACGTCCGTGCGCTCACGCTCAGCAGCACCAGCCTGCTCATCATGGTGGGCGTGGCGCTCGACACCATGCGGCAACTCGAGGCGCAACTGCTGATGCGCAACTACGAAGGTTTTATCAGGTAGCATTGGAGCTTGCTATCCCTCCCAGGGAGAGGATCAAGTCGAATTTGAGAGGGTAAACGGGGCCGTGAGAGTAGTTCTGTTGGGGCCGCCCGGAGCGGGCAAGGGGACGCAGGCGCAGCGCGTGGCCGACGCGCTGTCGGTGTCGCGCGTGTCGTCGGGCGACCTGCTGCGCGAACACCGCAATCGCGGCACCGAGCTGGGCCGGCTGGCCGGCTCGTACATGGACCGCGGCGCGCTCGTTCCGGACGACGTCACCATCGAGATGGTGATGGACTGGATAGACGACCCGGACCGCAGGCGCGGGTTCGTGCTCGACGGATTCCCCAGGAATCTGGCGCAGGCCCAGGCCCTCGACGACCGGCTCGGGAACGCCGAGCCGATAGACACCGTGCTGTATATGGACGTCTCGACCGAGGAGCTGACCCGCCGGCTCACGGGCAGGCTGCTCTGCCGCAGATGCCAGACGCCGTACCACGAGAGCTTCTCGCCGCCCGCACAGGAAGGGGAGTGCGACCACTGCGGTGGCGAGCTGTTCCGCCGCCCGGACGACATGCCGGAGGCTGTGAGTACGCGCATCGAGGTGTACCAGGAGCAGACGGAGCCGCTTGTGGCCTACTACCGGGAACGGGGGAACCTAGCGGACATCGACGGCGAAGGCTCGATGGAACAGGTGGCCAGCAGGCTGATGTACGTGGTGCGACGTCGCCAGCCTGCGCCTACGAGGCAGTTGTGAACCGGATTAAGTCGAGGGTTATGAAAGCAGTGGGACCGAGCGGCATTACGATCAAGTCCGACAAAGAGATCGAGTTGATGCGGCTGGCCGGCAGGGTGGTAGCCCAGGCCAAGGCCAACGTGCGCAAGGCCGCGCGCCCCGGCGTGACGACCCGTGAGCTCGACCGCGTGGCCGAGGAGACGATTCGCGGTTTGGGCGCGGTCCCGTCGTTCAAGGGCTACGCGCCCTACGGTATGAGTCCCTTCCCAGCGACGATATGCGCGTCGATCAACGAGGAGATAGTTCACGGCATACCGGGGAAGAGGGTGCTCAGGGAAGGCGACATTCTGAGCGTGGACGTGGGCGCGATAGTCGAGGGTGTCCACGGCGACAGCGCCTTCACCATGGGAGTGGGTGAAATCTCCGAGGACGCCCAGCGCCTGATGGACGCCACCCTCGGGGCCCTGGAGCGGGGCATCGAGCAGGTGCGCGCCGGCGCGAGAGTGGGCGATATATCCCACGCCGTCCAGTCCTACGCGGAGGGCTTGGGGTACTCGGTGGTGCGCCAGTACGTGGGCCACGGCATAGGCCGTGCCATGCACGAGGAGCCCCAGGTGCCCAACTACGGGTCGCCCCGGAAGGGCTACCTGCTGCGCAAAGGCATGGCCGTGGCCATAGAGCCCATGCTCAACATTGGAGGCTGGGAGACGAAGGTGCTATCGGACGGCTGGACCGTCGCGACCGCCGACGGCAGCCTGTCGGCCCACTTCGAAGACACGGTGGCCATCACCGCGAAGGGCGCCGAAGTGCTCACCCGGCTCGAAGACTAGCGGAAGGCCACACACAGCGGAGACCGCAAATGAAAGTATCGGCATCGGTCAAGAGGCGTTGCGCCAAGTGCAAGGTAGTCAGAAGGCGCGGGCGCGTGCTCGTTATCTGCGAGAACGCCAAGCACAAGCAGAGGCAGGGCTAGATTCAAAGGTCCCTTTCCCCTGGCAGGGGGAAGGTTAGGATGGGGGTGCAGGAGGCAAAACATGGCGATAATCTCTGGCGTCAACATACCGGACAACAAGCGAGTGTCCATATCGCTGCGGAGCATATACGGCATAGGCCCCACGCGGGCGTCCGAGATAGTGACGCAGGCCGGTCTGGAGGACAACCCCCGTGTGCGGGACCTCTCGGACGCCGACCTCAACCGCATACGCGAGCTCGTGGACGGCGATAAGGAGCGCCTGGTAGAGGGCGACCTTCGCCGCCAGGTGAACATGAACATTCGCCGCCTTATCGACATCAACTGCTATCGCGGCCTGCGCCACCGCCGCGGCCTGCCGGTACGCGGCCAGCGCACCAAGACCAACGCGAGGACCAAGCGGGGCGCGAAGCGCACCGTCGCCGGGCGCAGGCACAGCGTTACGCGCAAGTAGTGGGGTCACCCCCATCCTAACCTTCCCCCTGCGAGGGGGAAGGGACTTGGGCCAGTCGAAAGAGAGCGAATCATGCCGAGAAGAGCGCGAACGAGGCGCAGGGAACGCAAGTCGGTCCCCGTGGGCCGGGCGTACATCCAGTCTACGTTCAACAACACCATCATCACGCTGACCGACCCGCGCGGCAACGTCATCGCCTGGGGAAGCGCCGGCACCGTGGGCTTCAAGGGCTCGCGCAAGTCCACCGCCTTCGCCGCCCAGCGCGCGGCCGAGGACGCCGCCCGCAAGGGGATGGAGCACGGGTTGCGCCAGATCGAGGTCTACGTGAGAGGGCCGGGAGCGGGTCGCGAGGCGGCCATCCGCTCGCTGCAGGCGGCGGGACTGTTCGTGACCAGCATTCGCGACGTTACGCCTATCCCGCACAACGGCTGCCGGCCCAGAAAGCGCCGCCGCGTCTGATTCCTGTAAATCTTCTCTCCCTCGATGGGAGAGGATTGAGAGCCTGCCCTGAGCCTGCCGAAGGGTGAGGGCGAGACAGACTTCTTAGACACGAAACCCAACCGGATTCGGGGGAACACAAAACGACATGGCAAGATACACAGACCCGGTCTGCCGCCAGTGCCGCCGCATTGGCGAGAAGTTGTTTCTGAAGGGCGACCGCTGCTACACGCCGCGCTGCGCCATCGAGCGCCGCAGAAGGCCGCCCGGAGCGCAAACGCCGCGCAGGCGCAGGCCCTCGGACTGGGCGTTCCAGCTCAGAGAGAAGCAGAAGGCCCGGTTCATTTACGGCGTCCTGGAGCGCCAGTTCAGGAACTACTTCGAGATGGCGCGCGACCGCCCCGGCGTGACCGGCGAAAACCTACTCCAGATACTGGAGCGCAGGCTCGACAACGTGGTCTACAGGCTGGCGTTCGTCGACTCGCGACGCCAGGGCCGCCAGCTCGTCAACCACGGCCACTTCTTCGTGAACGGCGGGCGCATGGACATTCCCTCGTACCTTGTGAAGCAGGGCGACGTGGTCTCGTGGAAGCGCGTCGGCGACTCCACGCCGGAATTCATCCAGACGCTCACCGACGGGCTGCCCAAGCGCCCCGTGCCCACCTGGCTCAGGATGGACACCGGGAAGCTCACCGGCGAGGTCATGGGTCTGCCCGACAGCGCCGAGATCGACACCGGTATAGACGTCCGGCTCATCGTCGAGTTCTACTCCAAGTAGCTCCTTCTCCGATTCGTCAACCCAGCTATCCCACAGGACAGGAGACAACCCCATATGGTGCTAGACTTCCCCCCCATCGAGACCGCGGACGAAGACGGAGAGAGAATAGACGCCCCTGACATTAAGGTAGAGGTCGCCGAGGAACGCTACGGCAAGTTCGTCATGGAACCGCTGGAGCCGGGGCACGGGGTTACCGTGGGAAATACCCTGAGGCGCGCCCTGTACAATTCTCTGCAGGGCACCGCAATCACCTGGGTGAAGATCGAGGGCGTGGTCCACGAGTACGACCGGATCCCCCACGTGAAGGAAGAAGTGCTCGAGTTTCTGCTGAACGTCAAGGGCATCCGGCTGCGCTCGGACGTCAACCGCCAGGGCAAGCTCAGGCTCGAGGTCGCCGGCGAAGGCGAGGTCTGCGCCGCCGACATCATGGCGCCCTCGGACATCGAAGTGGTCAATCCCGAGCTTCACCTGGCGACGCTCGACTCGGCCGAGGCCAGGCTGTCGGTCGAGTTCAACGTGCAGCGCGGCAAGGGCTACGTGCCCGCCGGCCAGGGCGCCGAGGCGGTGCTGGTCAAGCAGCAGGAGGCCGACGGACCAGGCGAGAAGGTGTTGCTCGATCTCGGCAGGGGTAACACCTCCGCCATCAGCGGCGAGGGCCGCGACATAGGCCAACTGCCGCTGGACGCTGTGTTCACGCCCATCACCAGGGTCGAATACCACGTAGAGAAGGTTCGTGTAGGCAAACGCGCGAGTTTCGCCAACTTCGAGCGGCTAATCCTGGAGGTGTGGACCGACGGCTGCCTGACACCGGTACAGGCCGTGAAAGAGGCTTCCCGCACCCTGGTGGACCAGTTCTTCCTGCTGTCCAACGTCGACAGGATCGTGGAGAGCGCCACCGCCGCCAAGCTGCGCGTGCCGGCCATACCCGCCGAGAAGTACCAGTTCCCGGTGGAACAGCTCGATCTCTCCTCCCGCACTCTCAACAGCCTCAAGCGCGCCGGTGTGAACGTGGTCGGCGAGGTGTTGGAGCGGACGAAGAATGAGCTGCTGGAGATTCGCAACTTCGGCGAGAAGTCCTACTCCGAGCTGATGGAGAGCATGATAACCCGCGACCTGATGCCCCAGGAGGTGGAGGATTACTACGGCGACATCTCCGAGGGCGATGACGGAAGCGACCGGGACGAAGGCGAGCCGGCGGACGAGGCCGGGGACATCGACGTCCAGCCCGCCGCGGCGCTGGCGAACGGCGATGCTCCGTCCGACGATTCCGACGCCACCCCGGCCGAGGCCGAGCCTGTAAGCCAGGTCGAATGAGGAGAACCTGAGATGAGACACCGAATCGCGGGCAGAAAGCTGTCCCGCCCCACCGCGCACCGTATGCTGATGCTGCGCGGCCAGGTGACGGACCTGCTGCGCTTCGAGACGCTTCGCACCACCGACGCGAAGGCGCGAGAGATCCGGCGCATGGCCGAAAAGACGATCACGCTTGGCAAGAAGGGCACCCTGCACAGCCGGCGCAAGGCGCTCGCGCTGCTGACGGACGAGAGCGTCGTGCGCAAGCTGTTCGATGAGCTCGCGCCGCGGTACGAAGAGCGGAACGGCGGCTACACCAGAATAGTCAAGCTCGGCCAGCGAAAGGGTGACGCCGCGGAGATGGCCGTTATCGAGCTGGTTCCCTAGAGGAGTCTTCCCCCCGAATGCGGCTGGCCCTCATCGTAGAATACGACGGCGCCGGCTATCACGGGTTCCAGCTTCAGCCAGACGCCCCCACCGTGCAGGGGACGCTAGAGGAGGCGATACACAAGCTAACCGGCGAACGGATGAGAGTGAAGGCGGCGGGCAGGACCGACTCCGGCGTCCACGCCTTGGGACAGGTGGTTGCGTTCGACACGAGCTCGACGCTGCCTCCGAGCACTGTCGTAGACGCGCTCAACCACCATCTGCCGCCCGACGTCGCCGTGAGAGAAGCCCACCCCGTGGGGCGGGACTTCGATCCCCGTCGCAGCGCCCTGGGTCGCTCCTACAGGTACACGGTGCTGAATCGGAGGACGAGGTCCCCGTTGCTCAGGCGCCGCGTCTGCCTGATAGGGCAGCCGCTGGACGCGGACCGGATGCGCGAGGCCGCGGCCCTGATGGTCGGCGAGCACGACTTCGCCAGGTTCGCGGGGCCGCTGCCGGACAGGCGGGCGAGCACCGTCCGCCGGGTGTACGAGGCGGAGGTGCGGCGAAAGCGCAGGCTGATTACGTTCGACTTTTCGGCCAACGCCTTCCTTCCACACCAAGTGAGGCGGATGGCGGGCGCGCTGGTGGAGGTCGGGCGGGGCAAGCTCCCGATGGCGGGCTTCGCAGCGCTGCTGGACGGGAAGAGGGGATGCGGAGGCGCTCCCTCGCTTCCGCCGCACGGGCTGTGCCTGATGAGAGTAGAATACGCTGACTTCCCGCCGGCCGTGCAGCCGGACCGGGAAGGCGGCCTCACCGGAGGCCGCGAAACGAACGCTTTGTGAAAGGGTCGCAAGAGGAAATGGCAACAAGTGGCAAGACGCACACGACGCGGGCCGCCGACCTAAACCCGGAATGGCACGTGATCGACGCGAAGGACAAGACGCTGGGCAGGCTGTCCTCGGAGATAGCCACGCTGCTCCAGGGCAAACACAAGCCCATCTACGTGCCGCATCTCAACACGGGCGATTACGTGGTCGTCATCAACGCCGAGAAGGTGCGGGTCACGGGCAGGAAGCTCGAACAGAAGATGTACTACCGCCACAGCGGATACCACGGGGGCCTGAAAGAGCGCACGCTGTCGCAGGTGCTCGAGAAGTCGCCCACCAGGGTCATTCAGCAGTCCGTGAAGGGCATGCTTCCCAAGAACGCGCTCGGGCGCCGTATGCTGGGCCGCCTGAAGCTGTACGCGGGCGAGCAGCACCCGCATGAGGCGCAGGTGAGGGCCGGCCGCGGGACGAAGGAGGCCTAGTTGAACGAGCAGAAGAACTACTACTACGGCACCGGCAGGCGCAAGACCTCCATCGCGCGCGTCCGCGTCTACATGGAGCCGGGTCCCATCGTGGTGAACGGCAAGCCCATGGAAGAGGCGTTCCCTTGGAACTCCTGGCAGCGCCTTGTCACGCAGCCCTTCGAGGTCACCGGCACGCGCAGCCAGTTCCGCGTGGTGGCCAAGGTGGTGGGCGGCGGCGTCGTAAGCCAGGCGGGCGCGATGCGTCACGGCATCTCCAGGGCGCTCTCCGTCGCGGACCCGAACCTGAGACGACCGCTCAAGAGGGCGGGCTTCCTAACGCGCGACGCACGGGAGAAGGAGCGCAAGAAGTACGGCCTCAAGCGCGCCCGCAAGGCCCAGCAGTACACCAAGCGCTAGCCGGCCCGCCAGGGCTGGCCGAGCGCATGATGGTCGACCTGCGTTCCACAATAGGTCAATGCGAAGCAGGCATCGGCGGACGCTCGAACGCATGCGCACTCGACCGACGCCCGCGGATATCAGGTGGACTGAGATCGTGTCCTTGCTGAGAGGACTGGGAGTGGAAGTGATCGAGCGTACCGGCTCCCGGGTGCTGCTCCGGAAGGACGATCATCGAATCGTAGTACACCGGCCACATCCGAGGCCTGAGGCGAGGCGAGATACTGTTCGCAACATCATCGAATTTATCAGTCGTATCAGAGGCGATGAATAATGTTGGAATACAAGGGTTACGTGGGAACGGTCGCCTACGACGATGTAGCGGAAGTGCTCTATGTCAGGGTGATCAACAGTGGCCCGTACTCTGTCGCAGAGGCAGAGGCGACCGACGTAGACGGGATAAAGAGGGAGTTCCGCAAGTCTATCGATCTGTACCTGGCCTCATGCGCCGAGGATGGCGTCGAGCCGGTGGCGCCGACCGAGGTGCCTGCCGAGTCCCAAGCGACTGCTGGTTAGCCAGGGCCCGATTCCGCTACGGGCCGCCGATGCGCGTCCTGAGGAACTGCACCAGGGTCCAGCGCTCGTCTTCCGACAGCAGCTTCATGAACTCCGGCATCGGCGAGGTGGTCTCGCGGTCCCTGAGCCGTGCCGACAGGCCCTGCCTGCCGCCCAGTGAGATGTACCCGAACAGCTCGCCGTCCGTGGCAGACACGGTTTCGGCCAGGGTCAGGTTCACGGGTACAGGCTCTTTGTCCCACGCCAGTTGGCCGTCCGCGCCTGTGATGGTGGCGGCGGGTCCCAGCCCGTCCAGCGCCACGCCGTGGCACACCGCACAGTTGACGTCGTACAGTTCCGCCGCGTGCGCGTCGTCGTAGGATCGTGCGGACGCCTCTGGAACCGCCAGCGCCTGGTACTCCTCGATCGAGCCGTAGCGGATCTCCCGGCCCGTCACCGGCACCGAGTCCGGCGGCGGCAGCAGCCTCGGAATCTCCTGCTCCTTGTAGGACGGCTGGTAGTGCATCTCGGTGAACACCTGCACGGCGTGAGGGCCCGTCTCCGGGAAGGCCGGCAGCGTGAAGTTGATCGACTCGCCTACCTTGGTCTCGCCGGTGTTGTTGTTGTAGCAGCCCAGCGCCGCCAGCGTTAGAGCGGCGAGTGCCGCAAGCGCGACGATACCGGCCCGCCTTCCGAAGCGGCCCGCGCCCCTGTTTCCGCGTGCGCTCTTGTCGTAAGCGGCCATAAGGTCAGATGCTCTCCCAGCCGCGCTTGATGTCCTCGGCGCCGGCGCTCTTCAGCACTTCCTCTGCCTGCTCGATGCGATCCTCGTCCACCGTGATGGTGATTCCGATGTAGCCCTCGGTAACTCGCGTGTCGTACGCGCCCATGAACAGCCTGGGCAGCCTGGACTCGAAGATGATGCCCACTATGGTGAAGAGGATGGCCCCCAGCATGGTGCCCTCGTACATGATTATCGCCATGGGGGGGATGCCCAGCACCGGCTTGCCGCCCGTAACCAGCGGGTAGGCAATCTGGGTGCCGGTGGTCAGCATGAGACCGACGATGAAGCCGCAGGCCGCGCCGATGAGCGGCCACCTGAACAGCTTGTGCACAGGCTCCGCCTCGCCGAAGGTGCCCTCCGGGTACGGCGTGCCCGTGAGCACCTCGTACTCCGTCTGCGTGTAGCCTTCCGCCTTGAGCGTGTCCATCGCGTCGGCGACCACGTTCTCGTCCGTGAACATCCCTATGATGCTTCGCTTTGCCATGGGGGCCTCACTCTCGGATGCTGGCGGCGACCGTGCGCCTGCCTATCTTGATTTCGTCTCTGAACACCATGCCCTCTTTGATGTCGAACAGCGGTATGAGCGGGAACACCTTGGCGAACACCAGCATTCCCAGCGCGACCCACGCGAACGTGCCCGCCACCATTAGAATCTCGACCAGGCTGGGGTGGTATGTGCCCCAGTTGAACTCCATCGGCGTCTTTCTCGCGACGCCCGGTATGATGATCAGGAAGCGCTCGAGCCACATGCCCACGTTCACCAGCACCGTGGTGACGAACATCCAGAACGGACTTCGTCGCACGGCCTTGAACAGCCACATGGGTACCGGAATGAAGTACGCGGTCACCAGGAACAGCAGGAACAGCCACATGTACGGGGCCTGGAACACCTGCAGCTCGCGCAGCACTATCTCCGGGTTCTCCAGTGTGTACAGCGCGAAGATCCACTCCAGGAAGAAGAAGAAGAACCAGGTAGTCGCTACGATGATGAGCAGGCGGCCTATCGAGTCGAAGTGGTCCGGGCGTATGTAGTCGCCCGCCTTGTACAGCCACACCATCAGAGCCATGAGCATCGCCACGGCGGACACGCCGGAGTGGATCGCCCCGATGATGAAGTAGGGCGCGAAGATGGTCGAGTGCCAACCCTCCACGCCTATCTGCACCGCGAAGTCCCAGGAGACTATGCTGTGCACCGAGACGAACACCGGCAGCACCAGCGCCGACAGCAGTATGCCCGCCACGGTCTGGAGCTTCCACTGCCGCGGCGTTCCGCGCCAGCCCAGGCACAGGACCGAGTATATACGCTTCACCATCGGATTGATGGCCCTGTCCCGCACGATGGCGAGGTCTGGCAGCAGCGCCACGAACACGAAGAGCGAGCTCGCCGTCAGGTAGGTCATCACCGCGCTCGGGTCCCAGATGAACGGCGAGCGTATGTTGATCCAGACGCCCCTCGCGAAGTCGTAGGGGAACACCCACAGCGCCGCACGCCAAGGCCGGCCCACATGCACCAGCGGCGCCGCCATGAGCGCGGCGGTGAGCGAGAACACCGTCATCACCTCGGCGGCGCGCGTTATCGGCCGCCGCCACTCCGCCTGGGTCAGTCGCAGGATCGCCGAGATCATGATGCCGGCGTGGCTAATTCCGATCCAGAACACGAAGTTGGTCATGAAGAAGCCCCACATGATGGGACGACTCAGACCGGTTACGCCGACGCCCTTGTTCAGCATGTAGCCGAACGCGCCCGCGGCGGTCAGGAAAACGAGCAGCAGAAACAGCACCGACGGAAGCCACCACGACGGCGTCCTCAGAACGGGGTCGAGCAGATCTCTGTTGATTTGCTTCTGCGTTAGTTGAACGTGTTCCTGCATCGCTTCTCTGGGGACCTCCCCCCGGTTTCGCCCTCCCGCGCCTGTTGCGGCGGTGAGGGCGGGTTAGCCTCAGTCGCGCTTGCCCAGTATCTGGACTTCCGTCCGGAAGAACGGCTTGTGGAACCTGTACAGCAGCAGCTCGCGCTGCTCCCAGATGTTCACGACAGGAAACACCCTGGTCGCCAGCATGAAGACCAGCAGCGAGCCCGCGATCGTGCCCAGGATGATGAATATGTCCGCCGCATCCGGAATGTTGGCCGGCAGCGCCTTCACCATGTCAAGTTTCAACTCGTGCTTGTCGACGTGCGAATCCCCGATGCCCGGCACAGTGTAGGCCGCCACGAACACCCTCAGGCGGTCGAAGAACGCCCCCACCAGCACGGACACCGCGATAATAGTGGGACCCCAGATGCTCTTGCGCAGCGGGTTCCAGATCATCGTGAACAGCGGCACCACGAAGCTCAGGATGAACGCCGCGTAGAAGGCGGGCAGGTACGGGCCGACCATGATGAGGTGCAGCACCGCCTGCTCGCTCGGCTTCTTGCCATACCACAGGATGATGAAGCTCGAGAACCAGAACCAGAACCACAGCAGGGAGAGGGCGAACATCAGCTTGCCCAGACCCCAGAACTGGTCCAGCGTGAAGTACTCCCTGTAGCCGCCCCACTGGCGCAGCGCGAACATCGTCAGCACCATCGTCGCGGCGCCCGCCTGCAGCCCGTTCGCGGCGTGCGTGGCGGGATACAGCGCGTCGATCCAGCCGGGAATCAGCGCCATGGCGAAATCGACAGTTATCAGGAAGTGCACGAATACGAGCATCATGAAGTAGAACGCGCCCAGTATGCCCATGCGGTGGTACTGCATGTTCCACTGCTCGGAAGTTCCTATCCAGCGTCCCGACAGCCTGCCCGCCATCCGCTGCCGCCACCCGCTGCCCTTGTCGCGTATCAGCGCCAGGTCGGGCAGTGACGACACCCACACCAGCGCGACGCCGATGGCAACCAGGCCGATCAGCGCCAGCGTCGCCCATACGTGCGGCGAGTAGGCGGGCACCTCGCCGGGGTGGAAGAACCACAGCGTGCGGCGTCCGTCCTCCAGGCTGGGCAGCAGCCACAGCATGGGGATGAACAGCAGCAGGTTGAACAATCCCACCAGCGACCACAGCTCGGCGGCGCGCGAGAACGGCCGCCGCCAGTGCGCCTTGGCGATGCGCGGCGCGATGGCGGCCATTGGCGCCGCCTGCGCGGTGGTGAGCAGGAACGCGAACATCGCGGCGTAGTAGCCCCACACCGCCTTGTCGCTGAATCCGTCCATGAGCCGCATCACGAATCCGATGATGCCGAGTACGAACAGGATCGCGAGCACCGCCGTTACGCGCCAGAACGTGTCGCTGGTGCGCGCGTGCCGCGCCAGCAGGTCGGCGGAAACGTCCGCTGCCGTGACGGGTGCTTCGTGGCCGCCGTGCGGCCCGTTGCCATTGGCGTTAGCCATGCGCGACTTCCTCGGCGTGCTTGTCGACCTTCTTCAGATAGATGACGCTCGGGTGCGTGCCAAGCTTTTCCAGCATGTGGTAACCGCGGCCCTCCTCGCCCATCTCCTTGTCGCGCATCTGCGACACCTTGCTGTCGGGGTCGTTGAAGTCCCCGAAGAACAGCGTCTCGGTGGGGCAGGCGTTAACGCAGGCGGGGTTCAGGCCGCGGGAGCCGTCCTCTAGCTCCTCGCCGTCCCGCGCGGACTCGCGCTTGGATCGCTGTATGCGCTGAATGCAGAAGGTGCACTTTTCCATGATGCCCCGGCTGCGCACCGTGACGTCCGGGTTGAGCTGGTTCTTGAGAGTGTCCGGCCAGGCCGGCTCCCAGAAGTTGAAGAAGCGGGCATGGTACGGGCAGTTGTTGGAGCAGAAGCGGGTGCCAACGCAGCGGTTGTACACCTGCACGTTCAGCCCCTCCGGATTGTGGTAGGTGGCGAACACCGGGCAGACCGGCTCGCAAGGCGCGTCGCCGCAATGCTGGCAAAGCACGGGAATGAACCTGGCCTTAACGTCCGGGAACTCTCCCTCCCAGTAGCGCTCGATGCGAATCCACTCAATCGCGCGCCTCTGGTTGAAGTGGCCCTCCTCGTTTATGGGGATGTTGTTTTCGGACTGGCACGCCACGACGCAGGCCTGGCACCCGGTGCACTTGTCCACGTCTATTACCATTCCCCAGCTTGGAGTCGCCATATGCCTATCCCTTCTCTCTGCTTGTCCCCTAGCTGTCGAACCGGGTGATCTGGATCACCTCCCGGTGCTCGTCCGCCGGCCTGTACGGCACGGTGTTCTCGAACTTGGGAAGCCTGATCCATTCGCCCGTCTTTTCTATGTTCACGCGGGTCGCGGCCCAGGCGAGCGCGCCCGTCTCGCTGTCCTTCACCGACGGCGAGATTATCGAGAGGACGTTCGCGCCGCGTCCTTCGGCGTAGCGCCCGCCCGCTGTGTGGCCCTGGCCTATCGGTATCGACACCACGTCGGGCGAAACGCCCGGGTGCGGGTAGGCCAGCGCATCGAGCGAGCCGTTGGCGGAGGTGACCCGCACGACGTCGCCCTCGGATATGTCCATGTCCTTCGCCACTTCCAGGTTAATCTCCACCCACGTCTGCCATGTCGCCGTGGTGACCGGGTCCGGCGTCGCCTGCAGCCAGGGCAGGTACGCGCCCGGTCCCTCGCCGAGCGATGTGGAGGCGAACGGTATCAGATTGAACCTGAAGCGGTCGTCCGTGTCGAATTCCGGCTCCTGCGGCTCCGGTAGTACGGGAAGCTCCGCCACTGCGGGCATGGCCTTCGCGTTCACGTCCCACCAGCCGCCGCGCTGTAGCACGCCGTGCCAGAACTCCTGGAACGCGCCCGCCCGGACTGAGCCGCGGTCGAGAACGTACAACTGCCGGGCGCTGTGCTGCAGGTAGTCCTTGAACGTTTCCGCCTCAAGCTCCAGGTCCAGCTCCAGCCCCTGCGCTATCGTCATCAGGATGTCACCGAAGTTGCGCGTCCCCAGATGCTCGCCGCGCCCCTCGAAGAACGGGCGCACCACCGGCTGCTGGAAGCCCACCACCTGGTAGCCCGGTCCCGCCATGGGGATGTCGCTGCCCCAGTCCTCCAGGTAGTTGTGCTCGGGCAGAATCAGGTCGGACATCGCGGTGGTGTCGTCCATGAAGCCCGAGAAGCTGAAGATGAACGGCACGTCGTAGCTGGCGTCCCTGAAACCGGATGCGTTGGGCAGGCCGTACATCGGGTTGGCGCCTCGAACCATCAGCACCTGCACTTCGCCCTGCTTCATCTCCGCTATCAGCTCCTGCCACTCGTCGTAGGTCGCGGCCTCTGGCGGGCCCGCCAGTCCCTGGACGGGCGGAGCCGGATTGGGTATCACGCCGCCGTCGCGGCTGAATCCGCCCACCAGGTGGTTGAGCGAGTAGATGGCGGTGAGGTTGAACAGCCCGTTGGAGTGCGCTCCGGCGCTGCCTCCGCCGATAGCCAGCCCGTTGCCGGCGGCCGCGAAGTCGTGGGCGATTCTACGCACCTTCACGGCGGACGCGCCCGTTCTCGCCTCCACTAGCTCCGGCGCGTACTGGTCCAGTATCGACGGGTCGCCTCCCGTCAACTCCTCGACGGAGCCTGGCCGCGCCAGGCCGTCGGCGACGATCACGTGCGCCATGCTCAGGGCCAGCAGGCCCTCCTGGCCGGGCCGCACGTACAGCCATTCGTCGGCGTTGGCGGCGGTCATCGAAAAGCGCGACTCCACCTGCACCAGCGTGCCGCGCTCGCGGTCGCCCTGCCTGAAGTTGCCGTAGCCGCGCCCGTAGCGAACGGGCGAGACCCACGTGTTCAGGAAGTCGGAGCCGAACGACAGCACGTATCCGGCGTTGTCGATGTCGAAGTCGGGCAGGCGGTCCTCGTTGAACACCTGCTTGATGGCCCTGCGAAGGTTGGTCTGCTCGAGCGCCTCGTAGGTCATGTGGCGGCCCCGGTAGCGCGCCACGAAGCGTTCGACCACGGTGCCCATGTGCGCGCCCGTCGGCTCGGTTATCAGCACGGCGGCACTCTGGTTGCGAACGTCGCGCAACTGTTCGAGCTGGTAGGTCAGGCGGCCGATGGCGTCGGTCCAGCTGATCTCCTCGTACTGGCCCGTGCCGCGCTCTCCGGTGCGCACCAGCGGTCCGCGTATGCGGTCGGGGTGGTAGAGCGCCTGCAGGCCCGCCTCGCAGCGGGCGCTGTGCTTGCCGCGGTTGATGGGGTAGTCGACGTTGCCCTCGATCTTCTTGGCGCGGCCCTCCATCACGCGCACCACCAGTCCCTCGCTGGTGGCGCAACTCCGGCAGAGCGTGGCGTACCAGTTGGAAAGGCCCGACACCATGTCTTCCGGCATCTGCAGCGGACCCTGTACGTATTGCTCCTCCTCGGGAACGCCGCAGGCCGCGAAGATAATGGCCCCGGTTGCGGAGCCGCCGGCAAGCGTCAGGAATTGTCGTCTTGTTAGCGCCATGCTCTTAGTCAGCCTCTAGTAGTGGCAAGTGGTGCAGTCGGTTGGGGCCTCGTACTCACGGTGGCAGTCCACGCAGTCGCTCATCTTCAGTGAGCGGACCTGCCTCACCTTCTCCATGCTGCCCACGTCGCCGTGGCAGGTGGAGCACACCTCGGACGCGGACACGTTGTCGCGCTCGCTGAAGAACCTGATGTGAGCCTCGTGTACGAACTGCACGTGGTCGGGCAGCCTGTGCACGCGCACCCAGTTTATCGGCTCGCCGCGCTCCCCGTACTCCCTCAGCTTCTCCACCTCTTCCAGGCCGTCGCCCACTGTCATGTGGCAGGTAAGGCAAAGGCCCGTCGCGGGCACGGTGGCCGCCGCGTCCTTGGTGGCGTTGCGGTGGCAGAACGTGCAGTCCATGCCCAGGTCCTGCACGTGCGTGGTGTGCGGGAAGGCGATCGGCTGGTCGGGTCCCTCGTCGTAGCCGAAGATCACCGGCCTGCCGAACCAGGCAGAGATAACGAATATCCCAACCAGCACGGCGACGACCAGTCCGCCCAGGCCTACGAGGCCAAGCAGCCCAAACCCCAGCAGCTTCTTGAGGGGGGGCTTGTTGATTTGAAAGTCACCCGGAATCAAATCGGGTCAACCTCACTTGTTTCGGCCAGGCGCAACCCGCTAGATCCAGAAGGACTCGTAGATGCGCCTGAGCACGCCGGCGTAGTCTATGACCTGCACGAGGAAGTAGATGGCAGCGCAAAAGGACGCGACCGCGATCGCGTAGAAGAGCGGCCGGACCTTTTGAAGGCTTGCGGGAACGTCGCCGGAGGCCACCAGTGAAGGTATGAAGTTGTGACCCAGTAGCATATTGGTGGCGAATATCACCACGAACAGCACCACGAACCAGAGGTTGATAAGCAGTTTGCTTATCTCGCTCCATTCGGAAGGCCCCAACGCCGTTGGATCCATTTAGAACAGTTCCTAACCCAAAGTTGGAATCCGGCCCTGCCAGCCGCCGCGTGAAAATTATCACACGTAGCGCGGAAGTGTCAAGACTTTACGGGGCTTGCGGGCCGCTACGCGGACGGTACACGGAAGGCCCACGCTTGGTACAATGAGGCCGCGGCTCCCACACTCGCGGAGCCTCGTTCGACGAAGTAAGGAGGTGTTTCCACATGGTGGAGTCAAGCACACAGGCGGCCATCAGGCGCGTGGCTCTCTTTATCGACGTAGACAACATCTTGATACTGGCCCAGAACTCGGGTCTGCCTTTCGAGCTATCCCTGATTATCGACCGCGCGCGGCAGCAGGGCACCGTTATGTCGTCGAAGGCGTACGCGGACTGGACGGCGAACTTTTTGAGGCCGGTTCTCGGCGACTTCAGGGCCAACGCTATCGAGTTGGTGCAGCTCCCCACTTCCAACGCCAGCAGGGAGCATAAGAACACTGCCGACATCCAGCTAACCGTCGACGCGCTCGAAATGGTGTTTTCCCCGGTCCGTCCCGAAGCCATGGTCATAGTCGGCGGCGACAGGGACTACGTGCCCCTGGTGCAGAAGCTGAAGCGTTACGGCGTATTCGTCATGGGCATGGGCGTGGAGGCCGGCGTCAGCAGGGTGCTCGTCGAGGCGTGCGACTCGTTCGTGTTCTACGACGACCTGGTGCCGCCGGCGCCCGACGAGGCCATCGGCGAGACGTCGGAGCCGGTGTCGCTGCCCGATCCGGTCGAAGCCTACGCGCTGATGCGACGGGGAATCGAGGCGCTGAGCCGTGAGGGACGAGTGGCCACCGGCGCGTCCGTCAACGCCATGATGAGGCAGCTATCTCCGGCGTACGATCTCGCGCGCTACCGGCTGACCATGAAGGAGCTGGCTCTGGGGGCCCAGGAGTCCGGCTATGTTCGGGTCACGGAGATTCCGGGCTCCGACTTTACGCTGAGCGTCGCGAGAGAGGTGTCTTCACCGGCCATCGTCAGGCCTCAAATAGTATCGCCGAGTTATGACTTTTCGTCCTCAGTGGACGCCATCACTGCCAGCTACCGGGCTATCCTCCAGTACGAGAGAATTCCGCTGCTGCCGTGGGGAACCCGCCGCGAGTTCATCGACGTGGTGTGGGCGCACTTCGAAGAGCGTGGGGCCTACGGAATACACTTCGATGCGATAAGGGAACATCTGGAGTATCACGCGATAGACAACAACCTTAACTTCTCCCGCCAGATGATTCAGAAGTTCCTGTACACGCTGAACTTCGGTCGCTGCTTCGCATTTACGCAGAATTCCGCGAGCGGCTCCTTCCTCCGCATTCCTGAGGACCTGGACGTGCCGGTGTATCCCGCCGTAAGCGCTGAAGAAGCGGTGCGTCGTTCCCACCGGCAGTACCTGCACGTCATAGCTCGCAAGGCTCCGATCCTGCATCCCGATGCCGCCTTCGATCTGCTCTACGGAGAAGAAGTGACTGACGAGGATGAGAGGCGTGAACGACGCGAAGAGCTGAGTCGGATTTGTGGCTCCATAAAGCCAATGGACGGGTTTGGCCAGGCCATGTTGGACAGCATTTCGGCCATGAGGTCAGAAACGGGCTAGGCGCGCGACCGCTTCCCACCGCGCCTCGCCTGTGTGTTACATTTACACCCACCGCGAGGGCGCTGCGCGCCCGTCCCAGAAGTTAGGAGGAAAACGGGCTATGGTCGCCGAAAAAATCGAAATCTCCCAGCCGGTCCACGAAGTCAGGATGATGTACGCCCTCGACGTGCCCATGCGCGACGGCGTTCACCTCTCCACCGACGTGTACCTGCCCGACGCGGAAGGGCCGTTTCCGGCCATTCTCATCCGCACGCCCTACAACAACAACGCCGAGGGCGTGGTGCAGGACTGCCTCTACTTCGCCTCGCGCGGCTACGCCGTCGTCTCCCAGGACGTGCGGGGCCGGTGGGACTCCGACGGCGAGTGGTACGCGTTCGTCCACGAGGCGCAGGACGGCTACGACACCCAGGAATGGATAGGCGCGCAGCCCTGGTGCGACGGCAACGTGGGCACCGCAGGCGGCTCCTATGTGGCGATGGTGCAGTGGCAGGCCGCGCCGCTGCGCAGCCAGTACCTCAAGGCTATGGTGCCGCAGGTGGGGTACTCCAACTTCTACCACAACTGGGTGTACACCGGCGGGGCGTTCCAGCTCGCCTTCAACCTGCGCTGGGGCGCGATCCAGATGCACACTCGCACCAACCAGGTGCAGTACCTGTGGATGCCGGAGAGCAACCACCTGACAACGCTCCACTGGCATCTGCCGCTCATCACCATGGACGAGGCGGCCGGCCGCCACTCCGAGCTGTGGAAAGACTGGATCCAAAACCCCAGCTACGGCGACTACTGGCGCGGCCTCCGTCCCGTCGAGGAGCACTACGCCGACGTGTCGGTTCCGGCCTACGGACTCGGCGGCTGGTACGACGTGTTCCTCCAGTCAACGCTCAACAACTTCATGGGCGTCAATGAACACGGGCGATCCCCCGGCAAGGGCAACCAGCGCATCACCATCGGCCCCTGGATCCACAACTGCGGCAACAAGGGCGCGAACCGGGTCACCGGCGAAGTCGACTTCGGAGAAGACGTGAAGGTGGACCTGCGCCGCGAACACATCAGGTGGTTCGACTACTGGCTGAAGGGGATCAGGAACGGCATTACCGACGAGCCCCCCGTCAACGTGTTCGTGATGGGAAGGAACCAGTGGCGCCGCGCCGCCGACTGGCCCATTCCTGGCACCCAGTATACCCCCTACTACCTGCGCGGCGGCGGCAATGCCAACTCCTCGTTTGGCGACGGATCGCTGAGCACGGACGCCTCCGCGGACGAACCTACCGACAGCTACGAGTACGACCCGCAGCATCCCGTCATGACCATCGGCGGCAGCACCTGCTGCTCCGAGGACGTCACGCCCGTGTCGATGGGACCGCGCGACCAGCAGCAGGCCGAGTGGCGGCCCGACGTGCTGGTGTACACCACCGACGTGCTCGAGGAGGACGTGGAGGTGACCGGGCCGGTCTCGGTCGTGCTGTACGCATCGTCCACCGCGCCCGACACCGACTTCACCGCCAAGCTCGTCGACGTCCACCCCGGCGGCAAGGCCATCAACGTGGCCCAGGGCATCATACGCGCGCGCTACCGCGACTCGTGGGAGAAGCCCGAGCTCATGACGCCGGGCCAGGTGTACAAGTTCACCATCGACCTCTGGTCCACCAGCAACTGCTTCCTGGCGGGACACCGCATAGGCGTCGAGATATCAAGTAGCAACTTCCCCCAGTTCGACCGTAACCCCAACACCGGCAACGAGTTCGGCAAGGACAGCGAGACGCAGAAAGCCACCCAGACCATCTACCACGACAGCGAGCGCCCGTCCCACGTGCTGTTGCCGGTCATACCGGCGGGCGCGTAGCGCGAAACCGATTGTCCTCCTCTCCCTTGATGGGAGAGGATTGAGGTGAGGGTGAGTCCCCGCTTCGCGAACATGCTTGCCAGGAGAACATAGGAGAAACACCAAATGACGCGTGTGCCCATAATCACCAGCAAGGACCAGGTCCCCGCTGACAAGGCGTCCATCGTAGACTCGATAGCCTCCAGCCGCGGCCAGATCAGCGGCCCATTCTCGGTGCTGCTCAACTCGCCCGAGGTGGCCGGACGCGCCGCGCACCTCGGCGCCTACATCCGCTTCGAGTCCACGCTCGGCGCCGCCGACCGCGAGCTGGCCATCATCTCAACGTCGCGCGAGTTCGACTGCGACTACGAGTGGTCTGCGCACCGGGGCCTGGCGCTGGACGCCGGCGTTCGCCCCGAGGCGGTGGAGGTCGTGGCGCAGCGCGGCTCCCTCGACGACCTGACCGAGGACGAGGCGGTCATAGTGGGCTACGCGCGCGAGCTGTTCCGGTCCAAGCGCGTCTCCGACGCCACCTTCGAGGCGGCCAAGGCGCGATTCGGCGAGCAGGGCGTCACCGAGCTGACGGCGACTATGGGCTACTACGGCATGCTGGCGTGCGCGCTGAACGCCTTCCAGGTCGAGCCGGACGCCGGAGCGCCTCGCCTGCCGTAGTTGAGAGGCACTCTAGGAATTGCTAGTCCTCAACCCCAAGTCGTTCCGCGCCCTCGCCCGGGGCCTGATCTTCCGTGTCGACGCCGAAACCGCCCACGACCTGAGCGCTGCTGCCCTCCGGCAGCACTGGCTGTGGGAGAGGCTCTCGCCCTTCCTGGTGGTGCGTGACCCGGCCCTGCGTTCGGAACTGGCCGGCCTGCCCCTTCGCAACCCGGTGGGCGTCGCGGCGGGCTTCGACAAGAACTGCGAGATGTTGCCGTCCCTCGCCGCGCTCGGATTCGGCTACGTCACCGGCGGCACCGTCACCCTCCAGCCGCGGCCCGGCAACCCCTCGCCGCGAGTGCTGCGCTACGAAGCCGACGAGTCACTCATCAACGCCATGGGATTCCCCAACATGGGTGTCGAGTACGCCGTAAGCCGGCTGCGTCGCGACCGCGGGCGGCTGGGAGACACCCCCGTAGTCGTGAGCGTGTCCGGTGTCGCGCCCGAGGAGGTGGTGGCGTGCCACCGCGCCGTCGAGCCGTTCTGCGACGCTGTCGAGGTCAATATCAGCTCGCCCAACACGCAGGGAATACGAGTGTTCCAGCAGCCCGCGGCCCTCACCGACCTGCTCGACAGGATCAACGAGCGCCGCTCGAAGCCCCTGTTTGTCAAGCTGCCGCCGTACGCGCCGGGCCGCCCCGATGACGACGCCGCGAGGCAGCGAGTTCTGGCCCTCGCGGGCGTCTGCGAGCACATGGGCGCCGACGCGCTGACCGTCTCCAACACCTGGCCCGCACGCGACTCTCGGCTGGCCGTGGGGTCCGGCGGAGTCAGCGGTAGGGTGGTGTTCGAGGACACGCTGCGCATGGTGGCGGACGTCAGGGGCGAGGTCGGTCCGAGCCTAGCCATCAACGCCTGCGGGGGCATATCCTCCGCTGAGGATGCACACGACGCACTGACCGCGGGCGCGACCACCGTGCAGCTATACACCGGCATGGTCTACCGAGGTCCCGGCATCGCCAGGGAGATCAACGTCGGCCTGGCGGAGATGCTGCGGCAGGGGGCGAGCGTCACGAAGGCGGCGCCGACCTCAGCGCCATGATGAGCACGAACAGCGCAACCGGCAGCACGATGAGCCACCATACCCTGCGAGGCGTTAGCTTCACCTTGTCCTCCGGCGCTGCGGTCGATTGCGGCGCTTAGAAGCGAGAATTCTCATCCCCTGATACGAATCCTTGACTCTTCGACAATCCAGAGCTTGCCCGCAAGCGCGTGCTCGGGCAAAGTCGGAAGAAGGCTGGCCGCGACCCTCAGCAAGTGTTCGCGGGCCTGGCTCTCCAGCCGAAAGACCAATATGCCGGGGTAGAGCTGGGGCGGGTACGTCCTGATGTCGGCGAAATCCATGTCCATGGTCACAATTGCTCGCCCCTCGTTTTGGCAGATTGTTGCGATGGCTTCGTCTGTTGTGCCGCTCATTCTCTGGCCGCGGACGGTCAAAGCATCATGTCCGGCTTCGATGAACAGTTCCGCCAGCTCGTCCGGCAGATTCTCGTCTAGCTTTAACCGCATAGCGAGCCGGTTACTGACCCAGGGGCACGGCCTGTTCCTTAGCCAGTTCCGCGGCGTACAGCAGCACAGCCTTCACCGCCTCGCGCGAAACGGAAGGGTAGCTCTTCACTATCTCCTCAGCATCCAGCCCCGCCGCCAGGTTGTCGAGGATGACGGTCACCATCACACGCGTGCCCTTGATGCACGCCTTGCCGTGACAGATGGATGGGTCGACGGTGATGTAGTCCTGCCAGTTCATAGTCCTTCCTCTGTCTCCGGTCGTTTTCCCACTTGCTAGCGCCCGTCCCGTGCGCGTATTCTACACCCCGTCGCCCACGAATACACAGGAGGCCCGCCCCCCTATGGGCTACAAGCTGATAGCCCTGGACATCGACGGCACTATCCGCAGCACCGAGTATCCGCTCTCGCCGCGCACCCGCCGCGCCATCGGCCAGGCCAGGGCGAACGGCGTACACGTCACGCTCGCCACCGGCAGGATGTTCGAGTCCGCCGTCATCTCTTCCTCCGAACTGAGCATCGACACGCCCATCGTCTCCTACCAGGGCGCCCAGGTGTCCGACCCCGCCACCGGCGAGGTGCTCTGGCAGGTCACGCTGACCCCGCGCATGACCTCCGACGCGCTGGACGCGCTGGACGGCTGGGGCCTCGAAGTGATGGCGTATCACGGCGGCGACGTCTACGTGGCCGAGTCGTCGCCCTGGATCGAGGGCTACATAGAGCGCAACGACGTGATCGTCCACTCCGTGGGTGACCTCCGCAAGGCCGCCCACCTCGGCTTCACGCGGCTGGTGGTGGTGGGCGCAGACGACGCCATCCGCGACCTTGAGGCGAGCCTGATCGGTCGGTTCGACTCGAGCCTGCACGTCACGCGGTCGCTGCCCCACTTCTGCGAAATCCTCAACCCCCACGGCGGCAAGCACAAGGCACTCGGCTGGCTGTGCGATCAACTCGGCATCCGACCCGACGAGACCATCGCCTTCGGCAACGGCTACAACGACGTTCACATGCTCAGTTGGGCCGGCCTCGCCGTGGCCATCGACGGCGCGGTGGACGAGACGCTCGCCGTGGCTGACAGGGTCGCGCCTCCCATAGAGGAGGACGGTGCCGCCCAAGTGATTGAGGAGCTACTCAGCGAAGGGCTGCTGGGATCATGACGGACCAGACTCGAAAGCGCCCCGTCATCGTGGTGTTCGGCAGCATCATCATGGACCTCACGGCCCTCGCGGAGACCTTGCCGGAAGCCGGACAGACCGTCGTGGGCGACCTCTTCTACACGCTGCCGGGCGGCAAGGGCGCCAACCAGGCGGTCGCCGCGGCCAGGCTCGGCGCGGAGGTGCGGATGGTGGGGCGCGTCGGCGACGACCCGTTCGGCGCGGCGCTGCTGGACGGCCTTCGCTCCGAGGGCATCGACGTCACCGGCGTGGCCGTCGACCCCGACAACGCCTCCGGCGTGGCGATGATATGGCTGGACGCCAGCAGGGAGAACCGCATCGTGGCCGTGTACGGCGCCAACCTCGCCTGCGACGAGACTCAGCTCCGCGCCGTCGAGGGCGCACTGGACGGCGCCGACGCGCTGCTTCTGCAACTCGAAACGCCAGCCGCGCTCACCCTCGAGGCCGCCGCTGCGGCCCGGCGGAGCGGCGTTCGCGTGGTGTGGGACCCCGCGCCTGCCCAGATGGCGCCTCCGGGCATCCACGCCGCAGCCGACGTGCTGACGCCCAACCAGACCGAGGCATCCATGCTGTCCGGGGTCGACGTCACGGGCCTGGCGTCGGCTGCGGACGCGGCGGCGCGGCTCCGCGCCATGCGCGCGCCGGTAGCCGTGGTCAAGCTGGGAGAGCAGGGCGCTTACTACGCCTCCGCGGAAGAGTCAGGGTACATACCGGCCTTCACCGTGGGCGCGGTGGACACCGTAGCCGCCGGCGACGCCTTCGGCGCGGCATTCGCCGTGGCCGCAGCCGAAGGCAAGTCGCTCGGCGAGTCGGTGCGATTCGGCGCGGCCGCCGGCGCGCTCGCCGTCACCGTGCCCGGCGCACAGGCCGCCATGCCGTCGCGCCGGGACGTCGAGAGGCTGCTGGCCGAGCGGAGCGGGTAGGGGACGGCTCGCCGGCCGCCCCCGTGTTGACTAGCCCAGCTTGCGCAGCTTCTTCAGGCTCTTGGGATACCGGGGCGGGTCCATGTGGCTGCCCCGTATCGTGTAGGCCACCTCGCCCACGTAGATGTCGCCGCGCGAGTCCACCGCTATGCCGTGCGGCGCGATGAACTTGCCCGGCTCCTCGCCCTCTTCGGGATCGCCGAACCGCGCCAGCAACTCGCCGTTCCGGCTCAGGATGCTGACCCTGTGGCCCAGGCCCGGCGCGTCGTCCACGCCGCCCATGCCGTTCAACTCGCCGATGTAGATGTTGCCGTCCGGGCCCAGCGTCATGCCGTCGGGCCGGTGGATGTTGTTCCACATCGAGACGAAGTTGCCGTCCGCGTCGAACACCTGCACCCGGTGGGCCTCCCTGTCTGCCACGTAAACTAGGTCGTCGGAGTCCACCGCCACGTTGTGCGGCCGGATGAACTGGCCCGCGTCGATGCCCGGCTCGCCCCACGACAGCACGAGCTCGCCCTCCGGCGTGTACTTGTGCACCCGCGAGTTGCCGTAGCCGTCGGTGATGAATATGTGGCCCGTGTTTGGCGACACCCCCGCGTGCGTAGGCCGGTTGAAGGGTTGGCCGCTCCATATCGGCGCCGGCTCGTTCGTGGTGCCTATCGTCAGCAGCAGCTCTCCCTCAGGGGAGAACTTGGTGATGGTGTGGATACCGTCGTCTACGCACCACACCGAGTCGTCCGGGCCTATGAGTATGCCGTGCGACCGCTTGCCGAAGATGCCCTGGCCGAACGTGCGCACCACGTTGCCGTCGGCGTCGAACACGATCACGGGATTGTCGGGGTTGCGTGTAAAGGCATACACCTGGTCCTTGGAGTCAACGGCCACGCCCGGCGTCTCCAGCAGCTCCATCCCGTCCGGCAGCTTCTCCCACTCGGCGAGCGCCTCGTACCGGAAGTCTCCTTCGCCCAGAATAACGGCCATGGCCAGCCTCCTTTTCTTGATGTAAGAATTTGGCGCGGCGCACCCTGCGCCGCGACCCCCCAAGCGATTCGGTCGTATGCTAGGCCACCGCCTTGAGGGTGTCAACTTGGCGGAGGGAAAATTGTCCTCGGGCTATTGACATTGAACGCACAAATGTACTAACCTTTCCGCATGCCAGCCTTAACAACCGATGCATCCCGCTATTCCCGCCGACAGCCGGCGCGACGCCCCGTCCCATTCCGCACTCAGACCCCCGGAATTTCTGCCGAGACCGCGGGAAAATGGGACAGGCGGTCCACAAATGCCGCCCCCGACGTGACACCCGCCAGCTACGAAAAACACGGAATGGAACACATTCGGCGAAGGCCGCTTTTGTAACGCGAGCGATTCCCTGCTCAGGTGGCCGGTCCTCCGGCCAGGCGATCGCCCTTCCAAACTGCGCTCTGGCCCCTGGCAAATCCAAGGCCCGCCGCCACCTTGAAGAAAGCCTTTGTGGTAGAATACGAACTGCAGCAGCGCCGCCCAAGCGGCCCTGACAAACGACTTGGGAGGGGTAGATTCACAGATGGCTAAGCAGCTTCAGTACAGTCAGGACGCCCGAAGCCAGTTGATGGAAGGGTTCGACGTTCTCGCTAAGGCCGTCGGCGTCACGCTGGGGCCTAAGGGCCGCAACGTCATCCTCGACGACGACTTCGGCCCGCCGCAGGTGTGCAGCGACGGCGTCACCATCGCCAAGGAGATCGAGCTCCAGGAGCCTTTCCAGAACATGGGCGCCCAGCTCCTCAAGGAGGCCGCCAGTAAGACCAACGACGCCGTTGGCGACGGCACCACCACCTCCACCATCCTCGCCCAGAGTATCGTGCGCGAGGGCTTCAAGAACATCTCCGCCGGCGCCAACCCCATGGCCCTCAAGCGCGGCATCGAAAAGGCCGTCGCCGTCATGAGGTCCGAGATCGAGTCCATGGCCCGGCCCGTGGAGGGCAGGGAGCAGATAGAGCAGGTCGCCGTCCTTGCCGCCCACGACGAGGAGATGGGCCGGATACTCGCCGACGTGCTCGACGATGTCGGCAGCGAGGGCGTCATCACCGTAGAGGAGTCCAAGGGAGTCGGCTACGAGGTCGAGTACGTCGAGGGCATGCAGATCGACCGCGGTTTCATCTCCCCCTACTTCGTGACCGACGCCACCAAGATGGCCGCTGAGCTCGAAGACCCCTACGTGCTCGTCACCTCCGAGAAGATATCCTCCATGGCCGAACTCCTGCCGCTGCTCGAGAAGCTCACTGCGGTCAGCCGCACGCTGGTCATCGTCGCCGAGGACGTGGAGGGCGAGGCGCTGGCGACCCTGGTCGTCAACAAACTGCGCGGCACCCTCAACTGCCTGGCGATCAAGGCCCCCGGATTCGGCGAGCGCCGCAAGGCCATCCTGGAAGATATGGCCGTCCTCTTCGGCGCCAACGTCATCAGCGCCGACATCGGGCGCAAGCTCGACTCCGCCGAGATGGCCGATCTGGGCCGCTGCCGCAGGGTGGTGGCCGACAAGGACAACACCACCTTCGTCGAGGGCGTCGGCGACAAGGACGCCATCGCCGCCCGCATCGCCCAGTTGAAGTCGCAGGCCGAGGACACGTCGTCCGATTACGACCGCGAGAAGCTGGAGGAGCGCGCGGCCAAGCTCTCCGGCGGCGTGGCCGTGCTCAAGGTGGGCGCGTACACCGAAGTCGAGCTGCGCGAGAAGCGCCAACGACTCGAGGACGCACTCGCTGCCACCCGCGCGGCCATCGAGGAGGGCATCGTCGCGGGCGGCGGCACCTCTCTGCTGCGCGCCGCGCAGGCCGCCGGTCCCAAGCTGGTCGCCGAGGGCGACGAGTCGACCGGCGTGAACATTCTGCTGAGGGCCGTGGAGTCTCCCCTGGTACTCCTCGTCGACAACGCCGGAATGAGCGGCCAGGTGGTGCTCAGCGGCGTCAAGGGCGGCTCCGGCGACTACGGCTTCGACGCGGAGACCGAGCGCTACGGCAGCATGCTGGAGATGGGCATAATCGACCCGGCAAAGGTCGCCCGTTCGGCCCTGGAGAACGCCGCGAGCGTGGCAGGCATGGTGCTGACCACCGAGTCGCTCATAACCGAGCTCAACCCCATGAAGCTGCCCGCCCCCTTCGACGACTAGCCCGCGCGCTGGCTACCATTCCAGGGAGAGGTCAGGCTTGGCTACGAACGAACACTCGAACGGCGATGCCCGTTACACCATCGAGGCCACCGGCGTCAGCAAGAGCTTCGGCTCCCACACCGCCGTCGACGACCTGACGTTCAAGATCGCCAGCGGCGAGGTGGTGGGATTTCTCGGCCCCAACGGTGCCGGTAAGTCCACCACCATGCGTCTGCTCACCTCGTTCTACACCCAGGACACCGGCTCGATTCTCATCGACGGCATCGACACGCTGGCCCAGGACAGGCTTACCCGTCAGAGCATAGGCTACCTGCCGGAGAACAACCCCCTCTACGGCGACCTGCTCGTGCGGGAATACCTCTCGTTCGTGGCCGACCTGCGCGGGCTCACGGGCGCCGAGCGCCGCGACAATCTCGACCGCACCGTCGAGGAGACCGGCCTTCAGGAGTACTACTACCGGCCCATTAGCCAGCTTTCCAAGGGCTACCGGCAGCGCGTCGGCCTCGCCCAGGCCATCCTTCACAGGCCGTCCATTCTCATCATGGACGAACCCACCGAGGGCCTGGACCCGAACCAGCGCATCACCATCCGCGAGTTGATTCGCTCGCTGGGCCAGGAGCGCACCGTGCTGCTCAGCACCCACGTGATGCAGGAGGTCGAGACCACATGCGAGCGTGTGCTGCTCATCAACCGCGGCAAGCTCGTCACCGACAGTCCTGTTGAGGAGTTGCTGGTGCGTGCCAGGGGCCAGCGCCAGGTCCACGTCGAGATCGAGGGCAACGAGGTCGAGACCGGACTTAGGCGCCTTCCCAACGTCGGAGAGGTGGACCGCCTGGCCCCCGTGGAAGGCCGCAAGCGCTACGTCGTGTCCGTGGCGGGTGAGGAGGACCTGCGCCCCCAGATTTTCGGCCTGGCCAAGGAGCGGGACTGGGTGCTGTGGGAGCTGCACGAGGACAGGGCCCGCCTCGAGGACGTGTTCCACTCCCTGACGGCCGAGGACGGCGGCGAGGACTCAGAGGACGCATAGAGTAGGGCGAATGCGTTCCCTCATCGCGCTCATACGCAAGGACCTGCGAGGCTACCTCGACCAGCCCACGGGATACATACTTCTCGTGGTGTTCTGCGCGGTCGTCTCGTTCCTCTACTTCTTCACGCCGTTCGGCACTACCACCGAGGCGTCCACCCGCAGCCTCTTCACCGCGCTGCCCTGGCTTCTCATGATCTTCGTGCCGGCGTCCACCATGCGGCTGCTGGCTGAGGAGCAGCGCGACGGCACGCTGGAGATTCTGCTCACCCAGCCTATCCAGGGCTGGGTCGTGCTGGCCGCCAAGTTCCTCACCGGCATCATCTTCGTGTCCGTGCTAATCCTGTCCACTGTTGGCATACCCATCGCCCTGTCGACCGCGGGAAACGTAGACCCCGGAGCGGTAGTCGCGCAGTACGTGGGTAGCCTGTTCCTCGCCGCCGCGTTCGTCTCCATCGGCCTGTTCACGTCCAGCCTCACGCGCAACCAGGTGATCGCCTTCATCCTCGGGTTGCTATTCATAGGCGCACTGCTGCTGGTGGGCCTCGATCAGGTCGCCGACGGCCTGCCCGCCGGGGCGTCCGGTCCGCTCCAGACGCTCAGCCCCGCCACGCACTTCGACAGCATCGCCCGCGGCGTCATCGACCTGCGCGACGTGATCTACTTCGTCGCCCTCGTCTCCACAATGCTCAGCGCCACCTACCTGATGATCCGCGGCAAGAGCCTGAGCCACCAGTCGCCGCAGTACCGCAACCTTCAGGTGGGCGTCGCCGCGCTCATAGTGCTCAGCCTGCTGGTGGGCTGGTTCGGCTCCAACATAGGCGGCAGGCTGGACCTGACCGAGGACAAGCTGTTCACCCTCAGCCCCGCCACCAAGGATATTCTTGGCGAACTGGACGACCTACTTACCATCGAGCTCTTCCAGTCTAAGGATCCGCCCGCCCACGTGGGGGTAGTCGCGCGAGACGTGAACGACTTTCTCGACGACCTCGCCGCATCGTCCGGCGGCTTGGTGCGCATCGTGCGCAAGTACCCCGACGGCGACGAGGCCGCGGCGCGCAAGGCGCAGCTCATCGGCGTGCCCCAGATGCAGTTCAACGTACAGAGCCAGGGCGAGCTTCAGATTAAGACCGGCTACCTGGGCCTCTCGATGACCTACGCCGACCGGCGCAAGGTTGTGCCGTTTATCGGCACGGTGGACGGGTTCGAGTACCGCATCGCGAGCCTGACTTTTGCCATGATCAAACAGCAGCGCAAGAGTGTGAGGTTCCTGTCCGGCCACGGCGAGAAGACTCCCGTGAACGGCATGCAGACCCTGGGCGGGGTGCTTGCGCAGCACTACGACGTCTCCCTGGCGGAGCCGCTGGAGAACGGCGCCCTCGACCTGGACGGCGCGGACGTGCTGATAGTGGCCGGCCCCACCGAGCAGATAGCGGACTCCGAGCGGGCCGCGCTAGCCTCCTACCTGGACGGCGGAGGCAAGGCGATGCTGCTGCTCGACCCGGTGAACATCGACCAGGAGAGGCTGGCGGCCCTCCCAAACCGCCACAGCTTCGCTGACTTCGTGGAAGGCTACGGCGTGCTGGTGGAGGACGACATCGCCTTCGACGTCCGCTCTCATGAAACGCTGTCGTTCGGCACGCAGGTCGGAACCGTGGCTATCCCGTTCCCGTACTGGATGCGTGTCAAGTCGGTGGACTCGAAAGTCGCCGGAGACGTGGAGTCCGTGGTGCTCCCCTGGGCGAGCAGCGTCGGCTTCCTCACCGACTGGCCCCACGAGCGCATCCTGTTGCTCGAAACCTCGGACTCTGGCGCCATAGACCTCAATTACCGCAATAGCCCGGACGTGAGCCCCAACTCGCAGGCGCTGGCGACCGTCTCGCCGGGAGACCTGTTCCGAGCCCAGATGGGAGTAGCCGTCACACGCCCGGCCCCGGCCGGCGAGATGCGCCTGGTGGTGGTGGGCGACTCCGACTGGATAGGCGACGCCGTGTCGAGCCGGTACCAGGAGAACCTGGGCCTGGCGCTGAACCTGGTGGACTGGCTGGCCCAGGAGGACATCCTGGCGGGCCTCCGCTCCAAGGTCATCACCTCGCGCCAGCTACTGTACAGCTCTGATCTCCACCGCAACGTGGTGCAGTACGCCAACGTAGCCGGCGTACCCGCCCTGTTCGTGCTGATCGGGCTGGTCCAGTTCGTGCGCCGCAGGAACATCTCCCAGAGGGTGTGGGACGATGAATAGCAAGCAGTTGATCGTGGTGCTGGCTCTTCTCGTCGCTATCGCGGTTGCGGGCCTCGTCGTGCGCGTCGTTACGTCCGAACCCGAGGAAGTGGTGCTGTCGGGGCTGCTGCCCATTTCCCAGGACGTGGTCAACAGGGTGAGAATCTCCACGCCGCAGGACGGCCTGGAGGCGACGCTGGAGCGGCGCGGCGAGGGCGCGCCCTGGACGATCAACAACCAGCCCGCGTTCCAGCCCAAGCTCGACGCTCTCTGGCAGGCCGTGTCCGATATCGAGAGCATTGCGCAACTCATCGCCATGAACCCCGATAACCACGCGCGCATGGGGGTCGCCGACGCCAACGCCACCGTGGTGTCGTTCTTCCTGGGCGATTTCGAGCAGGAGAAGCTGCTGGTAGGCACTTGGAGCCCGGACGTTGGCCTGTGCTACGTGCGTCGCTTCGGCAAAGACGAGGTGTACGGCATACCCTGTCCCAGCCCGATTTCGGCCGGAGACATTTTCGACTCCCTGCCTGATGGCTGGCTCGACCCCGTGATACTGAATATCCCCAGGTCCGAGATTGAGACCTTGACCTTCGAGTACGCGGACGAGCAGTTCGACCTAACGTTCACCGGCGCCGACTGGGTGGTGCGTGACGAATCTGGGGAGGCGCCCGCGGACTTGGCGCTGGTCGACTCCGTGCTGCGGGTCATCGAGCTGCTGTTTGCGGAGGGATTCGCCACCGCCGAGGAGGCTGAGGGGCTGCGGTTCGACAACCCCGCCGCGTCCGTGAGAATTGTCACCAGGAGCGGCGCCTCCAACCCCACCACGCGCATCAGGGTGCTCGAGCGCGACGACCTGTCCTACTACGTGAAGACTCCCGTGCGCAACACGGTGTTCCTGGTGAACCGCAACCTGCTCGACCTGCTGCTGCTTTCGCGCGAGGAGTTGTCGTCAGAGGACGGAGCCTAGGCGCTCGCCGGGTCCGGCTGTCCGACCTCGATGCGCCGGGTCAGCCCTGGCCCTCGGGCTGGTTGTTCGCCGCGCCCGCGTCTCCAGACTCTTCCCAGTCGTCGCTCAGCCTACGCCGCCCCACGTGGCCGCGTATGGCGTAGGCCAGCACCATTGCGCACAGGCCGCCCAAGCCCAGGGTCAACTCAGGGTGCCCAAGCGGGGCGAAGTAGTTGTAGTTGAGGATAGCGAGCGTGAGGTAGCCGAAGACGATGTTGAGAAGAGAAGAGAACGGTAGCCTCTGCGCGGCCAGCGCAATCGCGACAGCGACGGCCACGCTTATGAAGCCCTGGACGGGGAATAGCGCGATTATGACGCCGCCCAGCGTTACCAGCGCGTCGCCGCCGCGAAAGCCGGTGAACACCGACTTCCAGTGGCCGATGATGGCCGCCGCCGCCGGCAACAGAATCCAGACGCTCCCCTTATCTACGCCCAGCAGGTCGGCCGCTATCACGGAAAGCGCGCCCTTCGCGAAGTCGCCCAGCACCACGATGGCGCTCGGAACCTTACCCACTTGCCGCCGCACGTTGGTCGCGCCCGCGAGCCCCGTCCCCGCCGAGAATATATCGACGCCACGGCGTCGGCTAACCCTGTCGGCTATGGGCAGCGCGCCGAGCAGGTAGCCAATCGCCGTCGCAAGCAGCAGGGCCGGCACAGTCGTGTAGAACGGATCGAAGTTCAATGCGCGTGTCGCTCCCTCTTTGGTAGTGCTTGAGAGACGGACGCCGACTCGCCGGTCGCGCGGAAGTGACGCACCCCAATTATACGACGATTCCAACGAGCTTGAAAGTAGCTTTAAGGCATCAGTGGAGCTCAGTTTTGACCGTGCCCACGGCGGCCACGGACGCAGAGACGCAGTCAAGAATGGGGCCGCGTCCTGAGAGGCAGGCGCGTCGCAACCCGTGTCCGGCTCGATCAGCCTGGCCATTTTGCCAAAATCTTGACCCAAAAACACATTGAAACGTCTATGCTCTCACAGGTAGCGTCGGAGTTGGAATGGGGAAGTGTGGTGTCGCGGAGGCCTCCCAAGCACATTTGCGATCCGTCGCATGGCAACGGTGTGGAACCCTTCCGGCGCTGGCGCGGATTTCATTGAATTGGGCTTATGTTGATGATACAATTGGGTAGCTGGAACGGCACATTTCAGGCCGCTCGCACCCACCTGCTGGAACACGTTTCCAGCCCCTCTCTAACGATATTCATGCTACCGTCTTATCCTTAGCAACGGAACAAGGAAAGAACATTAGTTTCGCACTGCGTGGCCTTCAGCAAGGCCGACGTTCCCAACGTAACAGCCGACGGCAAGGGATGAGGGTTGCGGCCGGAGGCATGCCAGGAGCTTTCTATGGCAAATGAACACCGTAACGGCGCCAACAACAACGGCGCCAACGGCGCGTCCAGTTGGTACACGGCAAGTGACATCCAGGTTCTCGGCGGCATGGAGGCCGTCAGGCGCCGTCCCGGTATGTACATCGGCAGTACCGACCAACGCGGTCTGCACCACCTGATCTATGAGGTGGTGGACAACAGCGTCGACGAGTTTATGGCCGGATTCTGCTCTCGTGTCGACATCTGTATCTCCCCCGACGGCGAGGTATGCATCGAGGACGATGGGCGTGGCATCCCCGTCGACATTCACCCGGCGACCGGCATATCGGCCGTCGAGACGGTGATGACCACCCTTCACGCCGGCGGCAAGTTCGGTGGCAAGGCCTACGCCGTGTCCGGCGGCCTGCATGGGGTTGGCGCTTCGGTCGTCAACGCATTGTCTACCCGGCTCACAGTAGAGGTGTACAGGGACGGCAAGGTGTTCAGCCAGGAGTTCTGCCGTGGCGAGCGCGTGACCGATCTGTCCTCTCGCGACCTGCGCAATGGCGAACGCGACCGCACGGGCACCCGCGTAACGTTCGCCGCTGACCCCGACATATTCGAGCTCATCCAATTCGAGTTCTCGACGCTGGCTCAACGCTTCAAGGAGATGGCGTATCTCAACAAGGGCCTCGAGATACATTTCCACAGCGACTTCGACCCTGACCGGTGGCCCAAGAACGACGTGACCTATTACTTCGAGGGCGGCATGTCCAGCTTCGTGCGCAATCTCAACCAGAAGAGAGACGTGCTCCATAAGGATCCGATTTACGTCGAGAAGCAGGTAAACGGCACAATCGTAGAAGCCGCGCTTCAGTACAATGACAGCTTCACCGAGTTCGTCCACTCGTTCGCCAACTGCATCAACACCGTAGACGGCGGCTCGCACCTGACCGGCTTTCGCTCGGCGCTGACCCGCGTACTCAACGACTACGGACGCAAGCAGAATCTGATCAAGGAAAACGAATCGAATCTGGCGGGAGAGGAGACACGCGAGGGGCTGACCGCCGTGGTGGGGGTCAAGCTAACCGACCCGCAGTTCGAGGGACAGACCAAAACCAAGCTCGGCAATCCCGAGGTGCGAAACCAGGTCGAAAGCGTGGTGGCCGAGGCGGTGCAGTACTACCTGGAAGACCACCCGCAGGATGCGCGCCGAATCATCGAAAAGTGCCTGACCGCCCAGCGCGCGCGAGAGGCGGCGCGAAAGGCGCGCGACCTCATCATCCGCAAGAACGCCATGGAGGGCGGCGGCCTGCCCGGCAAACTGGCCGATTGCTCGGAAAAGAACCCCGAACTGTGCGAGCTCTACCTCGTGGAAGGCGACTCCGCCGGCGGCACCGCCAAGATGGGCCGGGACCGCAGGACGCAAGCCGTGCTACCGCTGTGGGGCAAGATCCTGAACGTGGAGAAGGCGCGCGCGGACAAGATGCTGAGCCATGACGCCATAAGAGCCATGATTACCGCCATAGGTGCGGGCCTCGACGACGACATCAACCTCGCCAAGCTGCGCTACCATCGCATCATCATCATGACAGACGCCGACGTGGACGGCTCCCACATCAGAACGCTGCTCCTGACCTTCTTCTTCCGGCACATGGAGCCGCTCATCAACCGCGGTCACCTTTATATCGCCCAGCCGCCTCTGTACAAGATAGCCAGCGGCAAGCAGGAACACTACGCCTACAGCGAGGGTGAACGCGAGGGCATTCTCACGCAGCTCAAAGGACGGCGGAACGTCTCGATCCAGCGTTACAAGGGACTGGGTGAAATGAACGCCGAGCAACTCTGGGAGACCACCATGGACCCGGAACAGCGCACGCTGCTGCAGGTGTCGATCACAGACGCCGCCGTGGCCGACAACGTGTTCTCGGTGCTTATGGGCGACGTGGTTGCGCCGCGCCGCAATTTCATCCAGACCCACGCGCTCGAGGTCAAGAACCTGGACGTCTAAGCTCTAGTGCGCGGCTCGCCTCGCCTCGCAAATGGCGACAGGCGACGCGCATGTGGGTTTGGACCGCACGCTACTCCAGACCGGGTATCGACCAGACCGTGAAGGCTTCGAATGGTGTCGAAACGCCGGTTGTGGATTGGCCCTCGAAGAGCGATGCGATCGCATCTACTTGCCCGGCGTGTGTCAGGTCGCTCAGGTCGAGGTTCGCGACCAGCGAGTCGTTGATGAGCAGATAGCCGTGGTCGCCGAGCGCTATCACGAGAACGTGGTTGGCCTTGCCCCTGGTCGTGGTGATGGAGTCCGACGGATCGAAACCGCGGTTCTCCCATTCATTGTCGACGTATCGCCCGTGAAGCCATGACCCAGACCCGGTTAGAACAATCGCGTGAAATCCCCCGTCCTCACCGCTTCCAAAGCGGAAACCCCCGCTCCACTGGCTCTCCGGTACGAACAGCGGATTGAACAGGCGCAGCTCGATTATGCCCCTGGCGATCTGTGCGTCGGTGCGGTGAACGTCGATCTCGTCGTTGCCACCCTGTTTGATTGCTCCGTCTTCAGGGCCGTGAAGAAGATCCACAGGACGGACGACGAAGTCCCTGTACACGGTGTGGCTCCCCGGATGCTCATGTCCGTCGAACCAGACGCCTATCAAGCTGACCGAACCGCTGCCGCTAACCCCGCTCAGATCCAGGTCCGCCTCGTAGTCGCCATTGATGAACAGCCATCCCCTGTCGCCCAGCGCAATCACCCGAACGTGGTTCTGCGCGTTTCGGCCCGTCGCGATGTTGCACGAGAACCCTATCTGGACGTCTTCTGCCCCGTTCAATTGTCCCACGTTTCGCAGGTGATGGTACCAGTAGCCGTTGCTGGCGATTGTCAGCGTATGATATTTCTCGTCCATTCTCCGAATGAAGAAGCCGTGGCTCCAACTCCGGCTCTGCGCAGAGAGTGTATCCACGAACGTCGCCTCGATCACGGAGTCGGCCAAGCTGACCTGGGCGTCCACCTCCGGTATCAGGTTATCATCGTCGTGGGCCAGCCTGCCGCTCGCGGGTCCGAAGCCGCGCTCAGTAACCTCGGTGATTGCGGCCCGAGCTGATGAAGTGGGCGACGGGGAGGGTCCGCACCTCATCTCAGAGTGGCGCTCGACCAGAACGTCGTACGTTATTGCGAACCCGATCCCCTGTGCGTCGAAATCCCTGCCCGCAATCCTTCGAATGACAGTCGAGTTCATTCCAACGACCTCGCCCCTGCCATTGAGCAGTGGCCCGCCGCTGTTGCCCGGGTTGAAGGCCGCGTCTGTCTGAACGTGCTTCACTCCATCGAACCATCGGAGCGCGGACACTATACCCCTCGTTATCGTAATAGTTCCCGAAAGATTGAGCGGATAGCCAAGCGCTATGACGTCCTCGCCCTCCTTCAACGCCGTCGCGAATGTAAGCGGTTTCAGACCATTGCCCCCTTCGACCCTCAACAGGGCGATGTCTCGCTGCTCGTCGGCGGAAACAACCCTGGCCCTCAACCGTGTATCGTCATCCAGTATGGCCGTCAGACGCGACTGACCCGCGACGACGTGCTCGTTAGTGAGGATGTAGCCTGCGGCGTCGACCACGAACCCGGAGCCCGCATTACTGTCGCCCACGATCCTCAGCACGCTCGGCCTCGCTTTTGCAACGATTTCCTCCACCGATAGGTTGCTTCTCTCGACTACCTGTGCGGGAGGCGCGGCTGGCTGGGGTGTGGGCATCGGCGTTGGCGTCACTGTGGGCGTTGGCGTTGGAATAGGCGTCGGTGTGTGGGTAGGTACCGGTGTCGGCGTGGGTTGAGCCGCGATCACCGTCGCCAGCACGCCAGCGGCGGCCGTTGCGGCGATGTCGGGCTGCGTCCTTGGCAGGGCCGTGGCGACGGCGGCTTCGACGGTTGCGGCGACATTCGGCGTCGGTGTGGGCACGTCGACGGACAAAGCTGCGCTGACGGCGGCTTCGACGGTTGCGGCGACGTCGGGCGTGGGACTGGGCGTATCGGCGGGAATCGTTGCGGTGACAGTGCCCTCGACGGTTGCGGGCACGTCGGGCGTAGGGAAGGGCGTATCTGAGGAGAGCGCTGCGGCGACTGCGGCCTCGACGGTTGCAGCTATGTCAGGCGCGGGACCGGGCGTGTCGGCGGACATCGCCGCAATGACGGCAGCCTCGACGGTTGCGGGCAGGTCGGGCGTCGGCGATGGCGGTGGAGGATTGCCACAGGCAGCTACCCACAAGACCGTTGCCAGGAAGGCAGCAGGGTAGAGTGCTCGCACGTGGATCATCGCCCAGGTGTCACGCGCCACGGCTCTCAACCCTTTTGCCCGCACCGCGATTCTGGGACTTCTCGCTAGCCCCACATGCCGGTGCTGAAGTAGCGCTCGCCAATGTCGTTGAAGATAGTCACCACGTGGCCGCCGCGCTCCCGTGCCGCCACCTGGTATGCGCCCTCGATGTATGCCCCCGAAGACTGGCCGGCGAATAGTCCCGCCGCGGCAAGACGTCGCGACATCTCGTAGGAGCGGTCCACATCCACTTCCAGCATCTCGTCCACCACCGACCAGTCCAGCGTTTCCGGGACTATGTGCCCCTCGCCCAATGGCTTGAGGCCCTCGACACCGGGCCACTCCGGCGGATTGATGCTGATGACTCTGGTGTCCGGGTTGTGTTCCTTGAGCCGTTTGCCCACGCCTGAAATGGTGCCGCCCGTGCCGACTCCCGCCACCAGGTGTGTTATGTCGGGGGTCTGCTCGAGAATCTCTTCCGCGGTGGTGTCGTAGTGGGCCTGCGGGTTGAAGCGGTTGCTGTACTGGTCGCAGTAGAAGTAGGAGTCCGGCGATTGCTCATAGCGCCGCTTCACCTCGTACAGCGACTCGTCGTACCCAAGCATCGGGTCCGTGTAGATTATCTCGGCCCCGTGCGCCAGGAGGCGCTTCTTGCGCTCCTCGCTGGCGTTCTCGGGCATTACCAGCGTTACCTTGTATCCGAGCACAGCGCCTATCATCGCGTAAGCGATACCCGCGTTGCCCGAGGTCGCGTCGATGATGGACTTCTCCCTGGTGAGTTCACCCGACAGGATGGCTTCCACCAGCATTCTGAGAACGGGCCGGTCTTTGATCGACCCGCCGGGGTTCAGGTGCTCGCACTTGGCGCTCACCGCCGCGTCCCCCACGTCGATGGACAAGTCCAGCCCCACCATCGGCGTGTTGCCGATGGCGCCGAGCGGGGGATACTTCGCCACGAACTCCTCGTACTCTGTTGACTGGGGCAATGCGGCTCTCCAAACAATCTGTCGTGTGCGCAAAAGTATATCCACCAAATGGGGCATAGTCTAGAGCAAGCGTCTTTCGAGGGGTATGGCTTATACTTACCACCAAAGACCTAAGAATCGGCCCGCGCCGAACGTGGCCGCGGGCCGGCCCAGGGGTGACGCACATCATGGCGATGACCACCGCACAGGCGCGAACTCAGGAACTGCGGGCGCAGATAGACCACCACAACTACCTCTACTATGTGTTGGACCGCCCCGAAATCGCGGACGGTCAGTACGACGCGCTTATGAAGGAACTGCGCGAACTGGAGCGGCAGTACCCGGACCTCGTTACCCCGGAATCGCCGACGCAACGTGTGGGCGCGGAGCCGGCGGAAGGCTTCGAACCTGTGGAGCACGCCCGGCCGATGTTGAGCCTCTCTAACGCCTTCGACGAGGAGGAATTCTACGCTTGGCACCGCCGCGTAGCGGTACTGTTGGAGCGAGACGACTTTGAGTTGGTGTGCGAGCTGAAGTTTGACGGCCTCGCCGTGGCGCTTACTTACGAGGACGGTCGGTTCGTCCAGGGTTCCACCCGGGGCAACGGTCTGGTTGGCGAAAACGTGACCTCGAATCTGCGCACCATAAGGAGCATACCGCTTCGACTGCTGAGTGGGTGCCCTCCCTCACAACTGGAGGTGCGCGGTGAGGTGTACTTCCCCAAGTCTCTGTTCTCCAAGTTCAACGAAGAGCGCGTTGCCCGGGGAGAACCCGCCTACGCCAACCCGCGGAACACCGCGGCCGGCTCGCTGCGCCAGCTAGACCCGCGCGCGACCGCCACCCGCCGGCTGGACATATTCATCTACTCGCTCGGGGACACGGATCCTGGCGCCGCTCCCGACACTCACTGGGACACCCTGGAGTTACTTAGGGAACTGGGCTTCAAGGTGAGCGATCACAACCGCCTGGTGTCTACGCCCCAGCAGGTCGTGAACTACTACAGGGAGTGGGTCGAGCAGGCCGAGGAGCTCGACGTTGCCGCAGACGGCGTCGTTGTCAAGGTCAATCGCCTCGACTACCAGACCCACCTGGGCGTCGTAGGCCGCGAGCCGCGTTGGGCCGTGGCCTACAAGTTCCCTGCCACGCAGTCGGTAACTCGGCTGCTCGACGTGCGCTTCAACGTGGGCCGCACGGGCAGCATCAACCCCTACGCCGTGCTCGAACCTGTGGAAATCAACGGCGCCACCGTCAAGCAGGCAACGCTCCATAACGAGGACTACGTGCGCTCCAAGGATCTGCGCGTAGGCGACTGGGTGATAGTAGAGCGCGCCGGTGAGGTGATTCCCCAGATAGTCGCCGCCATCGCCAACCGACGAAACGGGGATGAAGTGCCGCCTGAGTTTCCTCTCGAATGTCCCAAGTGCGGCCAGCCCGTGACGCGGCCCGAAGACGAGGCCATGTCCTACTGCGTCAACGCCTCGTGTTCGGAGCAGCTCGTCCGCTCGCTGGAACACTTCGTGAGCAAGGGCGCCATGGACATCGAGGGTCTAGGCGGCAAGCAGGTGCAGATGCTCGTTGAGCAAGGGATGGTCGCCGACGTAGCCGATCTTTACACGCTGAACAAGGACGCGCTCCTGGAACTCGACCGGATGGCCGAGAAGAGCGTCACCAACCTGTTGGCCGCGGTGGAGCGAAGCAAGCAGCGCCCGCTCGCGCGGCTCATTTCGGCGCTCGGTATTCGGCACGTCGGTTCCGAGGTGGCCGAGCTGCTCGCCCGGAACTTCCCGACCATCGATGCGCTGAGCGCCGCTGCCCAGGAGGACCTAGAGTCGGTGCCGACCATAGGACCGAAGATCGCTGAGAACGTAGTGGTCTACTTTGGCGCCGAGGGCAACCTGCGCGTCATCGAGAAGCTTCGCTCAGCCGGCGTGCGTCTTGCCGACGAAGCCCCCGCCGAGCCGTCGGAGCAGCCGTTCAAGGGCCTTCGGTTCGTGGTGACTGGCAGACTTCAGAACTTCAGCCGCTCCCAGATAGAGGGCCGCGTGAAGGAGCTGGGCGGCACCGTAAGTGGCAGCGTCAGCCGCCGCACCGACTACCTGATCGCGGGTCAGGACGCCGGCTCCAAGCTGCAGGACGCGCAGGAACTGGGCGTGAGGGTGGTCGATGAGGATAAGTTCCTGGCCTTGGCCGACAGAGGATTCCCGGAGGACGACGCTTGAAGCCAGGCCGTCTGCACCAGGCCAAGGTTGGTTGCATGGTGGCCAGGACAGGAACGGGCGGGCTGAGGTCGCACGATCTATATCGAACACCTGGACCTTGTAAATTTCCGAAACTACGAGCGCCTTGAACTGCCGCTCGGTCCCGGCATGGCGCTCGTATCCGGTGCGAACGGTCAGGGCAAGAGCAACCTGTTGGAGGCGGTGTACCTGCTGGCCATCGCCAAATCGGCTCGCGCCGCCTCGGACAGGGAGCTAGTGTGCCAGCAAACCCGGGCCGCCGTGGCGCACACGCGCGTCGCGGCCAGGCTCGTACGCGGAGCCGAGTCCCTGCGCGTGCAGATCGACATCGCGCGCCTTCCGCCGCAGACCGCGACCGATGCCGGCGATCTGGCCGGCTCGGCAGTGGAAGGGCCGCTCCAGAAGCGCTACCGGGTCAACGGCGTGGACCGGCGGGCCTCCGAACTGGTGGGCCAGCTTAACGCGGTGCTGTTCACCGCAAGCGACCTCGAATTCGTCTACGGCCCTCCTTCCGGGCGCAGGCGCTACCTCGACATTCTCATTTCACAGCTCGATCGCGGCTACCTGCGATCTTTGCAGCGATACCAGAACATCGTGCGACAACGAAACCGGCTGCTGCGAATGGTCCGCCTCGGTAACTCGCGCCCCGACGAGCTGGACTTCTGGAATCAGCAACTGGTTTCCGAGGGGCAGCGAGTTACACAGGCACGCGGCAGCGCGTTGCAGGACCTTTCACGGCTTGCGCGCCCGGCGCATAAGGAACTTTCCGGTGGAGCTGAGTGTCTCCGCCTGGTGTATCGTCCCAGCGTAGACGCGGGCGGAAACGAGAGCGCCGAGGCGTTCGCCGACGCCTTTCGGCGTGCCATCGCCGAGCGGCTCGACCGGGAGATTGCCCAGGGAGTCACTCTCGCGGGGCCGCACCGCGACGACGTGCTGGTGCTGACCGGCGGCGCCAGCGCCGCGTCCTACGCTTCTCGCGGCCAGGTGCGCACCGCGGCGCTCGCCATCAAGCTTGCGGAGGCCGCTCATATTGCAGAGCGGCGCGGCCACCAGCCGGTGCTGCTGCTCGACGACGTGCTGTCGGAACTGGACGCCGCGCGCCGCGCGCACGTGCTGGAAGTCATATCAGGCTACGAGCAGTGCATAATCAGCACCGCCGACCGCGGGTCGATAGAATCGCGGTTTCTCGCCGGAATGACCAGGTTCGTCGTCGAGCGGGGGCGCGTATCGCGCGAGTGAGGCCCGACCCGGAGAACTTGCAGGAGGTAACCCAATGGACGAACACCTCGAGCATGCGATCGACACGGCGGCCAGGTTGATAGTGGAGTCGACCTACGTGGTCGCCCTCACCGGCGCGGGCCTCTCAGTCGAAAGTGGCATCCCAACTTTCAGAGGGGAGGGCGGGCTGTGGACGCGCATCGGCGAGCCGAGCATGACGGGCTACCAGGAGTTCCTGGCGGATCCGGCGGGCTACACGCGAAGGCAGCGTGATCTGGAATCTGGTCCGGAGCGCAGCCACTTTCGCGCGGCAATAGAGAGCGCGTCGCCGAACGCCGGCCACTACGCGCTAGCGGAGCTGGAGACAGTCGGGGTGCTGCGTATGATTATCACGCAGAACGTGGACGATCTGCACAACGTGGCTGGCTCACGACACGTCACCGAGATACACGGCAACCGGACCAAGATGCGGTGCATCGCGTGCGAGGCGCGCTGGACCCGGCGGCAGTTCGAGGAGATGCACGAGGGCCGGCCGGACTGCCCCGAGTGCGGCGCAATAGTCAAATCTGACACGGTGATGTTCGGCGAGCCGATACCCCGCAGCGTGCTCGGCCGCTGCTTTGCGGAAACTGAAAGATGCGACTGTATCATCGTGGCGGGAACGTCGGCGACGGTGTATCCGGCCGCGAGCTTTCCCGAGACAGTCAAGGCATACGGCGGGCTGCTGATCGAGGCTAATCCCAACGACACCCCGCTTACGCCACTGGCGGACGTCGCGCTGCAAAGCTCGACTGCCGAGTCGCTGCCTGCGCTCGTAAAGCGAGTCCGCGCTCTCAGGCGGGCCTAGCGGGGCAGGAGCGGACGGGCGACCGCACCCGCTTGACAGATAGCCACACTCGGACGAGTGGTATAGAATCGGCGGCGCGTTTTCGCAAGGAGCCTCGGGACCGTCTAAGGGGACAGAGAGAATGAGAGACCGCGTCACGTGAACATGTTCGGCCGTCTCAGGAGCGGCTCGCGCCGGCAGACATCACCTCCGCCGCCCCGCACCGCGCGCGGACGTCGCAGGCGCATCTTCTACGGCTGGTGGATAGTGCTGGCGGGCGGGCTCGGTATGGCATTCTCCGCGGGTGTCAACTTTCACGGATTCGGCAATTTCATCATCCCCCTCCAGAACCAGTTCGGCTGGAACCGCACGCAAATTTCCGTCGCCTTCTCGCTGGCCCGGCTCGAGTCCGGGTTATTCGGTCCGGTGGAGGGGTGGCTGGTAGACAGGCTTGGGCCGCGGCGGCTCATCTTCATCGGCGTCCCCATAATGGCCCTGGGTTACGTCCTCTTCAGCCGGGTCGACAACTTCCTCGACTTCGTGCTCGTCTACGTGCTCCTCATTTCGCTCGGCAACAGCATCGGCATGGGCATGCCCATGACCACGGCCGTAGCTAACTGGTTCAACCGCAAACGCGGCCTGGCCTTCGGCATCATGTGGTCCGGCGTCGGGCTGGGAGGGCTGTTCGTGCCGGTGCTTGGCTGGCTCGTCGAGCAGTACGGCTGGAGCACGGCGGCGTTGATGGTGGGCGTGTTCGTCTTCGTGCTCGGTACGCCCATTGGTCTGGTCATGCGGCACCGCCCCGAGCCTTACGGCTATATGCCGGACGGCGACGCGCCCAGGCGGCAGGCCGATGGTTCGGGCCAGGCGCGAGTCGCGCAGCCCGACCTGTCTTCCGACTTCTCGGCGCGGGAGGCGATGAGCACGTCCAGCTTCTGGTATCTCACGCTGTCAATCGCCGCGAGGTCGCTCGTGAGTGGAGGCGTTGGCCTTCACCTTGTGCCCTACTTCGAGGGGCTGGGCGCGTCGCCCGTCTTCGCCGCCTTCCTCGCCGGCTCGGCTGGCTGGCTGAGTATTCCCGGCCGGCTCGGGCTTGGAGCGTTGGGCGACTACGTGAACAAGCGCTACGTGATGGCAGTGTCGCTGGTTCTAATGACTGTCGCGATCGTGCTGATGGCGCGGGCGACGGACATACAAGGCGCGCTGCCCGCTCTGCTGGTCTACGCGGCGGCCCAGGGCGGCATATCCGTGTTGCCGCAGGCCCTGTTCGCGGAGTACTTCGGACGGCGCTCGTACGGCACGATACAGGGGTTTCGGAGCAGCATACAGATGACGGGCATTATCATTGGCCCCGTCATATCGGGGTTCGTGTTCGACCGGACGGAGAGCTACGAGATAGCGTTCCTCGCCTTTTCGGCGGCGACCATCGTGTCTATGGTGCTGGTGCTGCTCGCCCGCCAGCCCACGCGGCCAACGTCTGCGAAAAAGGCGGCACCTTCCGGCTAAGCAGGGCACGGACGGCTGCGTTCGGGGCGCGCATATGGTAGGATTTTGCCGTAAATTGCCCATAAAGGCCTATGCTTAGCCTTTGGCTTGTGGTAGGGTTATGTAGGCGCACGCCGCTACACTCTTTCGGTAAGGGAGGAGAGAGACTTTTCATGGCAAAACTCAAGCTTGCGGTTTTCTTCGCTCTCATTCTGTTAATTTCCGTGCCGGCCGCGTTGGTGCAGGCCGATGGCCACACCGGCAACGTAAAAGGCACAGCGGTCGTATCAGACGGCAACACGCTGGGCGACGTGCTCACGGTCACCCTGGAGGGGCTATCCCAGCCAGCGGAGGGCTCGTACCTGGTCGCATGGCTCATTTCGGATGACGAATCCGTCAAAGCAAACGTGGGCGCCCTCACGGTGGCTCTGGACGGTAGCGTTTCTCACACGTACGTCTCGAGCGCGGGCGAAAACCTGCTGGCGAGCTACGGCGGATTCGCGATTACCGTGGAGTCTGCGCCCGACGTGGCTGACCCCAGCGCGGAAGTCCCTTACATCGGTTACTTCGCGGGCGAAGGCGACCTTGCTCTCGCGCGGATGCTGGTCGTAGAGGCCGAGGGCGGGTCGGTGGCCAAGCTCAGGGCGCAGGTCATGGCGGCCCTCGAAGCCGCGGAGAAGGCGAGAGCTGCCGGTTCCACCGATGACCTGAACACCTACGCGCAGATGGCCATTGACATCATCGACGACGGCGTACTGGCTGAGGCCGGGGCCGCCAGCGCCGCCCTGGCAGAGTACGAAGGGGCCGGAGCGGTAGCGACGGCCGTCAACAACGTCAGCGAGTGGGCGACGGAAGCCAGGGCTAGTGCCGAAACCGCCATGGGTGCGTCGAATCTACAGGTCGCCAAGAGCGTCATGAGCAGCGTAACCGGACAGCTCGGCTCCGCTCTCAACGGCGTGAGCGCAACCGGCCTCGGCGGCGCCAACCAGGCTTACGTGGCGGCCCAGGGCTTGGCCACCTTCTCGGTGGAGACGCCCAGACCGCCGGAGCCGACGCCTACGCCGGAGCCGACGCCTACGCCGGAACCTACGCCGATACCGCCCGTAGTTGGCGAGCCTGCAGCGTCGATGCTGGGACAGATGGCGCTGATCGCCGCGATCGCGCTGCTGGCGGGAGGCTCGGCAGTGGTGGTAGCCCAAGTCATCAGGAGTCGCCGCAGCTAGCCAAAGCTCCGATCGGTAAGTAGACACTTAGGGGAGAGGCCCCGCCTGGACACAGGCGGGGCCTTTTCAGTTTCCGCCGTCTGCCTTCCGCTTAGCAACCAATTCCGACCTGTGCTAGACTGCGGCTTGGGAAGCGTTGTTCCAACTGTGCCGGTGGATTATGCGAGTTCTTCTTAAAACCATCCTCGGGGCGGCATTGCTCGTTGTGGCCGTAGCCATTTCAGGCTGCGGCGAGCAAGGCCCGCCGCCCACTCCCACGCCGACCCCGGTAGACCCGGCGGCGCTGGTTCGCCAGGCGTCGCAGGCGTTGGGTGAACTCGACTCGTTTCACTTCGTGCTGGCGCACCCCGAAGGCGGTACTCCGATGCTGGACGTGCTGCTGATACAGGACGCGGAGGGCGACGTGGTCAAGCCGGACAGGCTGGCGGTGGAGTTCGGAGGAGTGTTTGGCGGCAATATCTACATAAAGGCCAACTTCATCTCCATCGGCCCGGACAATTTCATGACCAACCCGTTTTCCGGGGCCTGGGAAAGGGTTCCCGCTGAGATCAATCCCATCGCATTCTTCAGCCCTGAAAGGGGCATCGCCAATATATTCGGCAACATCTCAAATCCGAGACTCCTGGAGAGCGACGGGCCAGGGTGGCATGTGGCTGGGAAGATACCGCCCCAGGCGCTCGGGTCAATCTTCGGCGAGACGATCAGCTCCGGCGACGCAGGCGCAAGCGACTGGGTGTCGGTGGAGCTGACGCTGGACGCCGGGACCTATCTCGTGCGGAAAGTCAGGATGGAGGGCCGGATAACTCCAGCGGAGCCGCCGGGCACGGTTCGCGAGATAACCCTGTCAGGATTCAACGAATCTCCCGAGATCGAGCCGCCGCTATAGGTCCGACGGCTCTTGTTGTCCCGAAGTCCATCCGGCGAAAAGGCTGCCCCAAGGCGATTCGCCCCCTACGTCGCCCTCATCCCCATCTGCTTTGGCGTATTCATCGCCGCCGACGACCAGACCGTGGTAGTGACGGTGCTTCCCCAGATAATGACGTTCATGAAGGTCGACGTGGTAAAGGATGTCGACCAGGCGAGTTGGATCATCACCGGCTACCTGCTGGGCTACGTGTCGGCCATGCCCTTGATCGGCAGGGTGTCGGACGTAGTCGGGCATCGCCGCGCCTATATCGCGTGCACATTGCTGTTCATGGCGGGGTCCGCGGCTGTGGCGCTCACCACCGAACTGTCGTGGCTCGTCGCCATGCGCGTGCTGCAAGCCGTGGGCGCCGGAGCCCTCGTGCCGATTTCCATAGCGATCGTAGGCGACCTGTTCCCGCCGGAGCGCCGCGGGCTTCCCCTGGGGATCGTAGGAGGCTCGGCGGAGGCTGGCGGCGTAATCGGCCCGCTGTGGGGAGGCCTGATCGCGCGCTATCTGGAATGGCAGTGGATCTTTTGGGTGAACATACCCCTGTGCGTGCTTACGATAGCGCTGCTGTTCTGGCTGGTGCGGCCCAGCCCGCTGTTCCCGGGACGCATCGACTACGCCGGTGGCGCTCTGCTCGCGGCCGCACTCGGCGCGGTTACGCTGGGCCTTGCCCGCATAGGCTCCCCGGACGCGCTGATGGTCGCGTACCTCGTGGGCTCCGGGGCGGCCCTGGTGTTGTTCGTGATCCGGCAGGGGCGAACGGACTCGCCTCTCATACCGCTGGCCATGTTCAGGCGCGCGGCTATAGGCGCGGCCAACATAACTCACCTTCTCGTTGGGGGGGCTCTCATCATCGGCATGGTGACAGTGCCTCTCATGGCGAGCACCGCGCTGCAGATGACGCCGCTGGAGGGCGGACTGCGGCTGATGCGCATGACGGCGGCGATGCCTGTAGGCGCTGTGCTCGGCGGCGCCTTGTGCGGACGATTTGGCTACCGGATTCCAACCGTGGCCGGGCTGGCGTTTTGCGCGCTGGGCTACTGGCTGATGAGCGACTGGGCGCTAAACGCCGGGGAGCCGCAGTTGACGATTTCCCTCGCGACCACAGGCTTCGGGTTCGGCTTGGTCATTGCGCCCATAGCGCTCGCCGCTACCAACCCGGCTCCCCCCGAGATACGCGGCGCGGCCGCGAGTCTTGTCACCGCGATGCGGATGGTGGGCATGACCCTCGGGCTCGCGGCGCTGGCCGCCTGGGGCGCAGGCCGGTTCCAAGACCTGATTGCGGGCATTCCAATCATGCCGATGGCGGGTGAGACGGCGGCCCAGGCGCAGGTGCGCTTTGGCGCTCAGATGACAGACGCCGGCCTTAACCTGTTCAGCAGTTTCTTCCTAGTAGCCATGGCGGCGTGCCTCATAGCCATAATCCCGGCCATGTTCATGTTTCGGCACGACACCGGCGACGTCTCTCCGCGTCCAAGCGGGAGGGTGATGCCGGATACGGGGGCCGACGTGGCGGCGGCTCCGACCCAGCCTACGGTCTGAGCACCTGGGCTACCGCGTTGTGAGGCTCAGCCGGTGAAGAGCTTGTCGTCGGCGGTCTCTTCGGGTTCCCAGCCGAGCACGTCCCTGGCGTGGGAGAGGTCCCGGTAGTTCCACCTGTTGTTCGAGACCGCGAAGAAGATGCCGAAGTCGAGGTCGTACGGTGCGTCGATACACGCCTTCAGATGCGTCGACACGTCGCGGTGGCTCAGGTAGATGGCGTTTTCGCGCGTCGTGCGCGGCCGGTTGCCGGTAGTCACCGATCCGATGCGAACGCAGATCATGCTCATGCCGTACTCGTCCGCGAAGTGGCGGGCGAGCGCCTCGCCCCAGACCTTCGCCGCCCCGTACAACGCCTCCGGGCGAACGTCGTGGTGGGTGAGCCTGCGGAAGTCTGGCGGCACCTTGTCGTACTCGCCGGCGGCTATGTGCGAGTAGGGAGGCACACGTTCGTATCCGCGTATAGCATTGCCGCTGGACGCGAACACCACACGCCTGGCGCCGGCCTCCCGCGCGGCCTCGTAGACGTTGTACGTGCCGAGCACGTTGCCGGAGTGTTGGCCTTCCCAGTCCTGCGCTCCTAGATAGGCCGCCAGGTGGACCACGACCTCCTGGCCCTCAAAGGCCGGGCGAATCGCGTCCAGATCAGCGATGTCCGCCTGTACGGTCCGTACACCCTCGACAGGGCGACGGTTGAGCGCGGTCAACTCGTACCCTCCCGCCTCCAGTAGGTGATCCTTCAGCAGGCCGCCAATCAGCCCGCTCATCCCGGTAACCAGCACTTTCTTCATAAGGTTCGTCTCCTATATTGGGAAGTCGGGCCGCAGCCCGGCGCCATCGTGCACGGTCGCGGCGTGACACTTCCCGTGTAGTTCGTGATGGACACAGTTAACTGGCGGCGAGAGGGATTGTCAAGGCGGCGGGCCGGCCCTCCAACTGGGCTGGCCAAAGGGGACAGGTGTGCGTTTCGCATTCACGATACAAACCGTGTGGATTCGTATATACTATGCGATGTCGGAAACATTTGGGTCGAATGAGTATTGGAGGTGTGTAAATGGCCGATTATCCCGACTCCCAGTCTCTGGTTAGCACGCAGTGGGTCGCCGACCACGGCGGTGACGCGAATGTGCGTCTCGTCGAGGTGGACGTGGACACTGTAGCGTACGAGCAAGGGCATATCGCTGGAGCGGTTGGTTGGAACTGGCAGACGCAGCTGCAACAGACGGTGCGGCGCGATCTCATAAGCAAGGACGAATTGGAAAAGCTGCTCGGCGAGTCGGGGATCGGCAACGACACGACGGTGGTGCTCTACGGAGACAACAACAACTGGTTCGCCGCCTGGGCGTACTGGCAGCTCACCTACTACGGTCACGCAGACGTTCGCCTGATGAACGGCGGTCGCGCACGCTGGGAGTCCGACGGACGCCCGCTCACTACGGATGTGCCGAGCCACGAGGCGACGAGCTACTCCGCTTCTGATCCCAACGAGGACATCCGCGCCTACCGCGACTACGTGCTCGCAGCGACAAACGAGGGCAGCATAGCCCTGGTGGACGTCAGGTCGCCCGACGAGTTCAGCGGCGCGCTGCTGGCCCCGCCCAACCTGCCGCAGGAGGGCTCGCAGCGCGGCGGACACATCCCCGGCGCTTCGAACATCCCGTGGGCATCCGCGGTCGACGAAGACGGCACCTTCAAGTCCGCTGAAGCTCTCAGCGAGTTGTACGGCGCCCAGGGCATCGACGGCAGCCGCGAGACGATAGCCTACTGCCGCATCGGGGAGAGGTCTTCGCACACCTGGTTTGTGCTGTCGGAGATTCTGGGCTTCGACAACGTGCGCAACTACGACGGCTCCTGGACGGAGTGGGGCAGCATCGTGGGAGCGCCCATCGAGAAGTAACGCTCCTGGGTTGCGACTCAGACCTTGGAATAGTCGGGTCGAGCGGTCTCGGTGCCGTCCGGCAACGATTCGATGGTGAAGTCGCCGAAAAGCAGCGGCGCCTCATCTTGCAAGACCCGCAACACCTTGAGGGCCAGCTCCCTTATCTCCCAGTCGGCGAAAGAAGCGGCGCGCAGCTCGATGAAGTGACGCCACGCCCGCACGTTCGCGGTCACGAATATCTTGGTCTCGGTCGCGTTGGGCAGAGCCGCGCGCGCCGCTTGCCTGACGGCCTTTCTGCGGTCCGTGTTGGATGAGAAGGACGAGCGCGGCAACATAGCGTCCAGCGCCCGGTTCAGGTCGGCGTAGCTGGAGGCTGCCGCCTCCAGCGCGGCCTCGAGCAAACGTCGCCCCTCCTCGGTTTCGGCGCCGTCCGCGGCGAGCGCGGGCGGCACCACGAACGACGCGTCCGTTTCGTCGACGTAGCGCTGCGAGCGCTGGCTGTAGGCGAACCCGGCGCGGTGCCTGACAAGCTCGTGCGTCAGGCTGCGGGACACCCCCGTGAACACGAACCCGTAGTTGACGTGTTCGAACACGCTGCCGTCGCTCGACGACAGCAGGTTGAGGATGAAATCCTCGATGTGTCTGCGCCCCCGTCCGTAGCTCATGTAGCACAGCCGCGCCGAAATCTCGATCGCGGCCAGGGCGTCGTCGCTCCCCGCGCGGATGCTCTCGCTAAGCGGCGGAAGGCGCTCGTCTTCCAGGAAGGTCTCCACCATCTGCCAATCGACGGATGGTCGTGTCACGAGGTAGACGTTCGCGCCGGTAACGTAGGTCACTCCGAAAATCCTCAGTGGTCGCGACTACCGGCGCCGGAACATTGCCGGAGCGCCGGGAGCGCGCGTTCGGCGCGTCGCGGCGAACAGTTCTGCCGCGACGCGCCCCTTGTGGTTCGTTGAGTCGTTCTACACTACCAGGCTGATGGGATTCTCCAGCCGCTGCTTGATGTCGATGAGGAAGCGGGCGCCCTCCGCACCGTCGACCACCCGGTGATCGGCCGAGAGCGTGGCCGTCATCATTTCGGCCACCGCCAGTTCGTCGTCACGCACCACCGGGCGCTTTGCGACGGTTCCCACCGCGAGCACAGCGCTTGCCGGGGGGTGGATAATCGCGACGAAGCTCGACACGTCGAACATGCCCAGGTTGCTCACGGCGAAAGTGCCGCCGCTGTACTCCTGCGCGGTGAGCGCGCCGCTGTTGGCGCGGTCCGCCAGGTCCCTGCTCGCGGCGGCGAGCTGGCCCAGCGTCTTGTTCCCGCAGTCCATGATGGCGGGGACGAGCAGGCCTTCCTCCTGGGCCATCGCGATGCCTACGTTTATGCTGTCGTTCAGCTCGATGCCCTCGTCGGTGTAGTAGGCGTTGAACATGGGATTCGCCTTGAGGGCTTCGACGCAGGCCTTCACGATCATGTCGTTCACCGTGACACGCACGCCGGACCCCTCCATCGCCGCGTTGATCTGCCGGCGAAGCCGCATGGCCTCGGTCATGTCGATGTCAGCGGCCACGTAGAAGTGCGGCTTTTCCTGTTTGCTGCGGACGGTTACACGGGCGATCTGCTGCCGCATGCGGGTGAGGGGTACCAGGTTCTCCCTCTGCTCTGGTTCCGGCTCAGGCTCGATCTCGGCGACGGGTTCAGGCTCTGGTTCCGGCTCCGGTTCGATCTCGGCGACGGGCTCAGGTTCGGCCTCTGGTTCCGGCTCCGGTTCGATCTCGGCGACGGGTTCGGGTTCGGGTTCGGCCTCTGGTTCCGGCTCAGGCTCGATCTCCGCGATGGGTTCCGGCTCGACCTCGGCGACGGGTTCCGGCTCAGGCTCCGGTTCCGGCTGCGTGTTGAAGTTCAGAACGTCGACCCTGGTGACCCTGCCGCCCGGGCCGGTGCCCTCAACTTGGGACAGGTCTATGCCGCGCTGGTTGGCGAGCCGCCGGGCCATGGGCGAGGCGCGCACGAAGAGGCTTGCGGATGCCTGGGGTTCGGGGGCAACGGGTTCGGGCTCCGGCTCAGGTGTGCTCTCCGGCTCAGGTGCGCTCTCCGGTTCGGGCGCGGACACGACGAGCGGCGTGGACGGGCCGTTCATAGCCTCGATCGCATGCCCTTCGGGCGCGGTCGCGTGGAGGCCGATTATGGCGATGGGTTGTCCGACCGGCACGGTGTAGCCTTCCGATACCAGGATCTTCTGGAGAATGCCGTCCGTGTACGCTTCGAACTCGACCACGGCCTTGTCTGTCTCGATTTCGGCTATAGGCTCGCCGGCTCGTACTGTGTCTCCCTCGGCCTTCAGCCAGCGGACTATGACGCCTTCCTGCATGTCATAGCCCATCTGCGGCATGGTCAACTCGGTAGTCATTGACGCTCCCTTCAGGTGTGTATGCTGTCTATTCGCGGCCGGATTCCGTGATTCCGACCGCACCATCTTGAGCGTATCTTAGAGGCATGGTTCCGCGTCGTTCTAGGAGTATTGGATACATTTTATGAAAAGTAAAAGACTAATACAAAAGATAAGTGTTCAGAGGTTGTGGCTGATTCGGCACCCCCATCCTAACCTTCCCCCTGCGAGGGGGAAGGGACAGTTCGGAGGGGGAGTTCGCCGGCTAGATGCCGAAGTGCCTCTGGATTGCCTCAACTATACGCTGGGCGTTGGGAATGGAGGCCGCTTCGAGCGCGCTGGCGTATGGCGCCGGAATGTCGTCGCCGCCGACGCGGGCCACCGGGCCGTCGAGATAGTCGAACGCTTCTTCCTGTATGCTGCTGGCGACCTCGGCGGCGAAGCCACCGGTTCGCCAGGCCTCCTCCACGACAACCGCGCGGTTGGTCTTCTTCACCGACTCGATCACCGTCTCGGTGTCGAGCGGGCGCAGCGTCCGCAGGTCGATGACCTCCGCGTCTACGCCCCTGGTCGTCTTCAGCACCTCCGCCGCCTCGAGGGCCATGTGCACCATTCGAGAGTAGGCCACCAGTGTCACGTCCGCGCCGGGCCTGACTACGTTGGCCTGGCCGAACGGCACGCTGTAGCGCTCGTCCGGCACCTCGCCGCGCGTGCCGTAGAGCAGCGCGTGTTCGGCGAAGAGGACGGGGTTGTCGTCCGCAACCGAGGTGGCGAGCAGGCCCAGGGCGTCGCCCGGCGTGGAAGGGACGGCCACCTTGAGGCCGGGCACCGAGGCATACCAGCCCTCGAAACTCTGGGAGTGGGTCGCGGCGAGCTGGGCGCCCCCGCCCGTGACGGTGCGAATCACCAGCGGCACCCGGAACTGCCCGTCGGACATGTAGCGCAGCTTGGCGGCGTGATTGACTATCTGGTCCATGGCGAGGAGCGTGAAGTTGATGGTCATCATCTCCACTATCGGCCTCATGCCGGCCATGGCCGCGCCGACGGCCGCTCCCATGAACACCGCTTCCGATATGGGCGTGTCCCGTATTCGCTCGGCGCCATACTCCTCGAGGAAACCCCTGGTCACGGCGTAAGCGCCGCCGTACGCGCCTATGTCCTCGCCCATCAGGAATACGTCGTTGTTTTCCAGGGCCTCGCGCAGGCCCCGGGAAATGGCTTCACGCATCGTTATCTGAGTCATGGGCGGCTCCTATTCACCCCCATCCTAACCTTCCCCCTTCAAGGGGGAAGGGATCTTAGGCAGAACCTTGCCCCTGCGAGGGGGAAGGGATTTTAGGTAGGACCTTCCCCCTTCGAGGGGGAAGGGACTTATCGCAGGGTTCAGGCGTAGACGTGGTTGAAACGCGTTGGGAGGTCGGGGTTGGGGCTCTCGTCGGCGAATCGCACCGATTGCTGGACGACGGCCTCGACCTCCTGGTCGATCGCTATGATCTCCTCCGCGGTGATCAGTTCTTCGCCGAGCGACATGGCCTTGAACGAGTCGATGGGGTCGCGCGTGCGCCACTGGTCCACCTCGAGGGAGGCGCGGTACGCGGACGGGTCCGACATCGAGTGGCCGCGGAACCTGTAGGTCATGGCCTCGAGGAAGACCGGCCCCTTGCCTTCACGCACGCTCCTGATGGCCTCGGTGGTGGCGTCGCGCACGGCCAGCACGTCCATGCCGTCGATCTGCGCGGCGGGTATCCTGTAGTGCTCGGCGGCCAGGTAGATGTCCTGGCCGCCGGCGTGGGTGAACTCCACGTGGGTGCCCATGCCGTACAGGTTGTTTTCCAGGAAGAAGATCACCGGCAGCTTCCAGAGGGAGGCCAGGTTCAGCGACTCGTGGAACTCGCCCTGGTTGACGGCGCCGTCGCCGAAGAAGCACATGGTGACCCGATCGTCGCCGCGCAGCTTGCTGGCGAGGGCGAGTCCGGTGGCGATGGGGAGCTGGCCGCCGACGATGGCGTAGCCGCCCATGAAGTTGGTCTCCGAGTCGAACAGGTGCATGGAGCCGCCCTTGCCCCCGCTGCTGCCGGTTGCCTTGCCGCACAGCTCGGCCATGACCACGTTGGGGTCCATGCCCTTGGCGAGGGCGTGGCCGTGGTCGCGGTAGTGGCTGACCACGTAGTCCTTCTTTTCGAGCGCGGATATGGCGCCGGTGGCGATGGCCTCCTCGCCGATGTACAGGTGCAGGAACCCCCTGATCTTGCCCTGCGTGTAGAGTCGGCCGCACGCTTCCTCGAATCGGCGAATAAGCAGCATCATCCGGTAATACTCGGTGATCTGGCTCTGTTCGATTCTTGATGCGATGCTCATGGTTCAATCCCTGCGGGCTTCGCTTACCCCCATCCCCGTATCGAGTACGGGGCAGGCTCTAACCTTCCCCCTGCGAGGGAGAAGGGACTGATAAGCCATCTTCTCAGACGTGCACCGCCGCGCCCTCGGCCGCGAGCGCAGCTTCCTTGATCGTCTCGGAGATGGTCGGGTGCGGATGCACGAGCCAGCCCAGCTCTTCGGTGGTGCCTTCGAGCAGGTTCACGAGCGACGCCTCGCCCAGCAGCTCGGTCACCTCGGGGCCTATCATGTGCGCCCCGAGGATCTCGCCGGTCTCGGTGTCGACCACCAGCTTCACCAGGCCGAGGGTCTCGCCCATCGCCATCGCCTTGCCGCTGGCCGAGAGCGGGAACTTGCCGACCTTGACGGTGTGGCCGCGCTCGCGCGCCTGGTCCTCAGTCAGCCCGAAGCTGGCCACCTGCGGCTTGCAGTAGATGGCCCTCGGCATGTTCGAGTAGTCCAGTTCGGGCGGCGACAGTCCGGCTATGTGCTCTACGGCGGTCACGCCCTGCGCGGATGCGACGTGGGCCAGCAGCATCTTGCCGGTCACGTCGCCGATGGCGTACACGCCCGGCACGTTGGTCCTCATGCGCTCGTCCACGTTTACGAAGCTGTTGGTCGTCTCGACGCCTATGCGCTCCAGGCCTATTTCGGTGGTGTTGCCCTGCACGCCTACGGCGACCAGCACGCGGTCGCACTCGATGGAGGACGCCTGGAGACCGGCGGTAATGCCCACCGTCGCCGTGCCGTCGGCCACGTCCACGCTGGTGACGCTGGCGCCCGCGAGCACCTTGATGCCCTGCCTGCGAAACGCGCGCTCGAGCTGCTCGCTTACTTCCTCGTCCTCTTGAGGGACGATGCGGGGCAGCAGCTCTACGACGGTCACCTCGGCTCCGTAGGCCCGGTAGATGTAGGCGAACTCGGCGCCGGTCGCGCCGCCGCCCACGATGACGACCCTCCGGGGCACCTCCCGCATCTCCAGGGCGTCGCGGCTGGTGACCACCACCTCGTGATCGATGGGAAGGTTGGGCAGGTTGCGCTGGCTCGCGCCGGTGGCAATGATGACGTTGTCCGCGGTCAGGGTCTCGCCGGTGTCGGCTATCGAGACGCTGCTTGGAGTCTCGAACACGCCCGTGCCCTGGACCAGGGTGACGTTGTTCTTCTTGAACAGAAAGCCTATGCCGTTGGTGAGCCGCCTGACCACGGTGCGGCTGCGGTCCACGGCGTGGCCGAAGTCGAATTGCAGGTTGTCGAAGCTGATGCCGTACTCTTTGGCGTGGCGGAAGGTATCGAGCACTTCGGCGTTCTTCAGCAGGGCCTTGCTGGGTATGCAGCCCCAGTTGAGGCAGACGCCGCCGACCTCGTGGTTTTCGACCACCGCCGCGCTCATACCGAGCTGCCCAGCGCGGATGGCGGCGACGTAACCGCCCGGCCCCGAGCCCAGAATCAACACGTCGTAATCGGCCAACGTGTGCCTCCAAACAGAACGACGCCCGCGCCCGGGAAAGCGGCGGCGCGAGTCCTCTTTACAATACACGAAACGGCCCCACAAAGCGAATTGGGGGCGGGCTATCACCCCCATCCTAACCTTCCCCCTGCGAGGGGGAAGGGACAATAGGGCGGGCCGGGATGGGGCTTCAGATTCCTCGGCTGGGCTCGGAATGACAGAGCTGATGCGCGTCGTCACCCCCATCCTAGCCTTCCCCCTGCGGGGGGGAAGGGACTTTGGGAGGGGTCCTCCGAAAAATCTGCCCTATTCTGCACAATTCCGCACATTCCGTAGCTGGGCGGGCCGATGTTCTTCTCACTTTTTGTGAGCCAAGTTGTTAAGGTTCGTCACGCGCATTGCGCCGAATGTGGCACGATGTGACGGTGGCGCCGGGCCGGAGGCGGGCGGGTTTGAAACCCGCCCCTACCCCATGACTGGTGGCCACAGCACCTGTCAAGTAGAAAATAGCACAGACGTGCTGTAGAATCAAGAGGGGTCAGGTCTCGCGGGAACGACGAATGGGGGGATACGCCGGGGCGAGCGCGCGGAATTGTTGGCGCGATACCGGTCTACTTGACATAATGTCGTGGGAGTGGCCTGGAGGTGGGAATTTTTGTGGCGTTTTTGTGGCATGTGTATGGCAGACTCGAGAAGCCAGCGAGACATGGAAGTGGCGTTTGGGTTACGCGGTTGGGGCGCTTTTGAACAGGGGTTTACGGTGGTTGCGGCCAGCGAATGAGGGGATAGGGGCGTGCCGTGCAGAGGTGTCGCAGGCGTTGACACGGGCGCACGCGCACCACTACCATATTTAGGGAGCCGAGGTAGCTCAGTAGGTAGAGCACAGCACTGAAAATGCTGGTGTCGTCAGTTCGATTCTGACCCTCGGCACTTGGCCCGGTTTTCGTTGCTGGTTTTCCGCAATTTCCCCCTCCCTCGTATGCCGACGCCTGTGTGCTATCATGTGTTCGAGTGGTGAACGTAGTCGTGTGTGGAGAGCCCTGAGCCTGTTCTGGCGGAGACGCATCTGGGTTTCTACAATTGCCTATGTATGTGTGTTATAGTGTGCCCTAGATGTGATCGTGGCCGTGTATAGGAAACCCTGAGCCTGTGCTAGTGGAAAGGTCCAGGGGCCGAAGGGAGAAGCCTACCGCTGTTATCGCGCCGCTGTAGCCTATCTTTGACCGGGCGCGACGATTTGTTCGGCAAAGCGCGACAGGGATCTCCACACAAGGGTGGGCGCATTGGGGAACAGTCGTACCCCGAATGCCGATACCTTGCCGCCCAACTCGACGAGAGGAGGCTCTCCACATGCGAGACACAGAACCAGAGTTGACGATCATATCTCTGGGCGCGGGCGTCCAAAGTTCCGTTATGGCGCTGATGGCCGCGCACGGCTTGATAAGGCCATTGCCAGACTACGCCGTGTTCGCCGACACGGGTTGGGAACCCGATGGTGTCTACGAACATCTTAACTGGCTTGAAGCTGAGTTGCCTTTTGAGGTTGTAAGAACTGAAGGCGGCAATATACGGAACGACCTCGTCGCCGGAACTAACTCGACCGGCCAGCGGTTTAACTCGATTCCGTTTCATCTACGCAAGCTGGACGGAACGCGAGGGATAGCAAAGCGGCAATGTACTCGTGAGTACAAGCTGACGCCCATTCACAACAAAGTGCGCGAACTATTGGGTCTCGGATACAAAGAGCGGCGCCCGGATGGGCTGTACGCCGAACTATGGCTCGGGATAAGCGTCGATGAAGTCATCCGCATGAAGCCAAGCCGTGAGTCAGTGATCGAGCACTATTGGCCCCTAATCGACCGAGGCATATCAAGGGCAGACTGCCAAGCGTGGTTTGCGGAAATGTACCCTGGTCGCGTGTTGCCCCGGAGCGCCTGTATCGGTTGTCCTTACCACACTGATGCGGAATGGCTTCACATTAAGACGACTGATCCCAAGTCATGGATGGACGCTGTAGCCATTGACGGGTTCCTGCGAAGCTCGGCTCAAAGCGGGCGGTTCCAAGGCGAAGTCTATCTTCACCCCAGTCTTAAGCCTTTGGCCGAGGTAGAACTGGTTCCCAATACGAACCAATTGTCCTTGTTCGGCAACGAATGTGAGGGCCTGTGCGGTGTGTAGTGACGCAATCGAAACGTTGAAAGTGGAAAGAGAGCCATTCGACTACTGTTTTCACAACCGCGTGAAGCAAGGCCAGCCTGGGTTATACGCCTTTTGGCTACAGGCTGGAGCGTGCTTGTATGTGGGCCAAAGCAAGGACATCTCAAGGCGGCTCTACCAACACCGAATGCATGAACATAATCCCAGATTGGAGAAGTTCTTCACCACATTTCCGAAAGACATCCAAGTGTCTTATGTGGTTCTCGGTAATGGTAGGACCCGGCTCAGAAAAATAGAGGAGCTTGCAATCCATAGGTTGCGGCCATTGACAAACATATCGCATAGGAACTAAGGAGGCTAAGCATGGCAACCGCGATTCCGGCTTTGCAAGGGAAATTTGGAGAAACGACATATTGGCTCACGACCATGCGCATCAGTGAGCTCGTACAAAAGTGCCAGTTTGCTCAAGAACTCCCTGGTTGGGAAGACCTCACCATAGAGCAAAGATACCAGCGGGAGCTAAACCTGAATCGCGTTCGCCGAGATATTGCTCCCTACTTTGCCAATGACAGCAACAGGTTCTCGAGCGCGTTGGTGTTGGCAGTAGTTAACCATGAGGGACTGAGTTTCGAGTCTTTGGTCAACATGAGCATGCGGAGCTCAGTCCCGCAACTTTACAGAAGTGCGGCTTCGCCGTTGGGGTTCCTTACCTTGGAAGGATCAGAGGTTCTCGTGCCCCTAGACGGACAACACAGGGCCCTGGCATTCAAATGGGCCATGAATGGTGTCGACAACAATGGCCGCGACATCCCAAACATGGATGGGAACTTAGACTTCGGCATGGACTGGGCTCCGGTGATACTGATCAAGTATGAGCCATCGAGTGCTCGGATGATTTTCAACAAGCTCAACAGGTACGCAAAGCCAACCCAAAGAGGCGACAACCTCATAACAGACGACGACGACAAGTTGGCTGTTTTGACCCGCGCACTGGTTGGAGCTGGTGGCGTACTAACCATCGATCTTGTGAGACTTCGCGGCAACACTCTAACCGGCAAGAGTAGGGAATTCACGACCCTGTCCACCTTCTACGATGCGAACGAAAAACTCGTAGAAAGCCTGAAGCTGGTCGGGCATGGTGCTATGAAACAGATGAGCACCGACCAACTTGAAGTGGCACAAGAGCTTGTCGCAGAGCAATGGCGCCTTCTCTTCGGAGGAGTAGACCTATGGGCCAAGGCGCTCAAGGAGCCGTCTCATACAGGTGATCAAACCAGGATTCAGATACGCGAGGAAACCATCCTCGGAAGGCCAATAGGCCAATACGCCCTTGTCTGGGCCTTTGTGGAATTGAAAGAGCGGCTTCAGGGCGTACCTGTGGAGGAACTAATCGATCGGCTCAATACCATCAATTGGTCCATTAAGGACTCGAGGTGGGAGGGCGTGCTGATAAATTCGGGCGGCCGCATGATGTCAGGCAGAACCACCGCAAGAAATGCCGCCATGTTCATCACTCACCAGTGTGGCGCCGCGCTAACTCAAGAAGAAGCGGAGCAGCTACGCAAGAACATCCACGGAGACGCATGGGAACAACACGAGCTTCCGTCTCCAGTTAGCAAATGACCGCTCCATGAAAGACAAAGCCCCGGCTTACCTCCGGCAATACCGGAGGTGCTCGTCGGGGCGCACCTCCCACTCGCACAGGCACCACGTTCGCGGCGTCAGGTTTGCTGACGAGTTGGCCGGCTGGGAGGCCGCAACCGGCTGTGCTGGATTACTGGAAAGTCCAGTGCTACGGCGAGCGCGCAGGCGTCAACGGCATGTCCGTGCGTAGCCTTCCCCACTCCCACGCCTCGGTGACGCTGCAGAGCGGCCAGCGCGTGATGGTGGTGAGCGAGTGGCTGGGCACGCCAACGTGAGCATCGCCACCAACACAACGCGCACTCGCTGCGGGGCTGGCAGAAGCAGGCGGTGGAGGCGTTAGCGCGGGCGAAGGAGGAGTAGCAAGGGAGAAGTGCTATGAGCATTCATGAGGTTAAGCGCGTGATGGTAATTGGATGGGACGAACTACATCGTGTAGGGGAAAAGATGTGGGACGCCAATGAATATCTGGCAGAAGGTTGGGTCTTGTTGGATGTGCACCATGTGAGTAGCAACAGCGACAATGGGCCGACTCAAAATGCTAGGTTTGTGCTGGGGTGGACGGGTGATGCTGAGCCACCGTCCGACATACAAAAGCGGCAAGACAAACAAAGGGCACTAGAAGTGCGTCGGCGCAATATAGAAATAGCGCGTGAGATTCTAGGGGAACAGCAAGAAATTGAGGAGTAGGAACGGCCATCTGATGCGACGACGTTCGGTAGGGCTTTGGCGCATGAATGCGGCCTGCGTCAGGTGCGGCGAGGCCGAGTGCCGGGCGGCGGAGGCGTAGGACGAAGAAGTTGACGCCAGCACCCGTTATCGTGCACTCTGCCGCGCGTGGGCGCCATGTGGCGAGAGAGGGTCGCCAAGGAGGAGAAATGGCTGCAGAACTTCACGATGCGGACCTGATTGCCGAGATGGACAAGAACTGGGAAGCCTTCAAGAAGATTGAAAAGAGCATGGAGATGGAGCATCGGGGTAAGACTCTCTTGATGCGCAATGGAGAGATGGTGGATATCTTCAACGACATCGGAGACGCCTATAAGATAGGGTGCGAGAAGTTTGGCTTGGGACGGTTCAGCCTACAGGTGGTGGGACAGCAACCCGTGAACCTCGGCTCCTATGCCATATCTCTGAGTGTGACCGATTAAGCCATGCCGACCTTCGAGCAGTCAATTGAAAACAGGCAGATCATCATTCAAGTTGCCCTGTCGCGTGGGCCGGACGCTGTGCATTCTGATGCTCGTCTTTGTCCTGTTCGGCGTGTCGGGTTCGCAGCGTAAAGCAGGCCCGCGGCGGCAAAGGTGGGTTGGGGGCCTGCCCGTTGGAAGGAGTGGTGAGTGCATTTTCCTTACCGGTGGGGAAGGCTATCGTGTTCACGCCAAGCACTTGGAGAGGGTAACTGAGATCGTCTGCTCGGGGACGTAACGACAGGCTGGAAAGAGGGAGCCCGCAACAGAGAGGAAGGTGAAACAGACATGCCGCAAATGACCGTGGCCGAGGCCGGCAAGGTGCTAAAGGAGATGTACGAGGGGGCGCCGTATGGAGAACGGGTGGTCAGCATCCACCTCTTTGGTATCAGGTACGCACATGTGCTTGGCAAACTGAGCAATGAAGCTATCGTTCTCGAATCTGGCATTAGCATGTCCTATTTCCCCGAGGTCGCTAAGGGACGCAAGCTGGCAAAGTACGTGAGGCTGAAGAAGAACCGATGACGCCGCGTTGGGTTCGCAGCGTAAAGCAGGCCCGCGGCGCCAAATGTGGGCCGGGGGCCTGATCGTCGGAGGGAGTGGTGAGGTGTGTAGGGAGCGGGCGGGTGGCTGAGCTTTGTCAGATTTGTCGTTTTGCGGAGTGCGAGACGATGCGGAGAGATCCTGGATGCCTATGCTGCGATTGTTGGACATGGTTCTAGCGAGAAGGTTGTTGCTGCCGGTCATAGTCAGCGCCGCGGCGCTTCTGGCGCTTGCCTGCGCCTCGGAAGAGCAACCGCTGGCGGGTACGTCCTGGACGCTGCTTTCCGTAGGGGGCAGCCCAGCCATCGGAGACGTGGAGGTCGAGTTTTCCGAGGAGAGTGGCATCAGTGGCTGGACCGGATGCAACTCCTACGATGGCAAGTACAGCGCATCGGGGTCGTCTTTCACCATAGAAGAGCTTGGCTGGACTGAGGCGGGTTGTCCAAGCCGCGAATTGTCCATGCAGGAGTCTCTGTACATCGAGTTGCTGGTCGAGGCGGAGGGGTTTGCCATCAACGGGCCCCAGTTGACCATCACCAGCTCCGATGGCCAGACCATCACATTTGCCATGGGACAATAGGATCCCCGGAGCAGGGCCACCCGGCCTGCATCCGGGCTGCCTCGCGCGACCGCCGTTCTAGTCCCTCTCGTCCTGGCTGCACAGGAAGGTGGTTGATCATTCACCAAGGAGGGTAGGAGGACATACACGTGCCGCGTCGTGTTGGCAACGTAAAGCAGGCCCGCGGCGCCAAAAGTGGGCCGGGGGCCTGCCCGTTTGAAGGAGTGGTGAGGTGCATAGGTACCACTCCCATGAGCAGCGTAGAGGGGCGCAGGCGGAATGGGCAAGGTGGGTTTGGGTAGCTTTTAACGGTAGATTGCCGACCAAAGTGGCGACGGCGTGGGGAGACGCCGGCGCCACTTGACAACCGACAGCGGTTGATTTAGCGTTGAATTGTGGGCGGAAGTGGCTCAGTGGTAGAGCATCTCCTTGCCAAGGAGAGGGTCGTGGGTTCGAATCCCATCTTCCGCTCCAGCCCTCCCTCTTTCCCGTTCACCTTTGACGCTCGTTAAGGAGGAACAGCCATGCCCGAATTCGATATGAGGCCGGTGGAGGTATCCCAGGACGTGCTGGACGGGCTGAAGGCGCTGCCCACGGCGACCGTCTACAGCGCGGTGCGGCAGTTCGGGTCGCCGTTCAACGTGTGCGAGGGGCTGGTTAACCTGACGCCCGGGACACGACTGGCGGCGCGCGCCCGGACTCTGAGGTTTCTGCCGATACGCGCCGATCTCATCAGCGAGAGACCGGCGGGAGAACACTCCACCGAGTATGTCGCCATGGGACGCTGCGGACCGGGCGACGTGCTGGTAGTGGACATTTCCGGGGTGAGCAAGGATGTGGCGGCCGGAGATGTCAAGCTGCTTCAGCTCGCGATGAACAAGGCCGACGGCATCGTGGTGGACGGCGCCATCCGGGACCTGGACGTGATGGCCGACGAGGGCTACGGACTGACCGTGTACGCGAAGCACCGCAGCTTCCACGGCAATCCCGAGTACACGCCCGCGGAGGAGAACGTACAGATCCAGTGCGGCGGGGCGCTGGTGCGTCCGGGGGACGTGATGGTCGGGGACAACGACGGCGTGCTGGTGGTGCCGTCCTGGATGGCGGAGGCGGCGCTGGAGTGGGCGAACGAGCATGAGGACGCGGAGAACTACGTCAAGGAGAAGATACGGGTCGAGGGCGTTCCGCCGGGCAAGTACTACCCGCCGACCGCCGAGACGATCGCGGAGATGCACAGAGTTCGAGGGGACTGAAGGCGTATGTACTCCGGGCGGCAGTGCAGTTAGAATGTGGAACAACATCCCGACGCCGAGGAGGGCCTAATGGTCTCCGAAAAGTCAAACAGGTCGCTGGTGGTGGTCGAGCTCACCGGCGGCAACGACTGCCTGAACACGGTCGTTCCGTACGACGACGAACTCTACTACGATAACCGGCCCACCGTCCACCACAAGCAGGACGCGGTGCTGAAGCTCGACGACCGGCTGGGGCTGAGTCCACGGATGGGGCCCATCAAGAGGTTGTGGGACGATGGCCACGTCGCCGTCATAAACGGCATCGGCTACCCGGAACCCAACCGCTCGCACTTCAGAGCCATGGACATCTGGCACACCGCCGAGCCCACCAAGGTGATCGGTGAGGGCTGGCTCGGACGCGCGATCAGAGACCTCGACCCGGGAGGTGAGAACGTACTCACTGGCCTGAACCTCGGCCGAGGGCTGCCCAGGGCGCTGTCGTGCGTGGGGGTGCCGGTGGCGTCCGTGGGAAACCTGGAGACCTACGGGCTGTTCCCCGACATCCAGGACGAGCAGGCGCGGCTGGACACTCTCAACACCTTTTCGCAGATGTACGGTGGGGCCGAGGGAAGGGACATCGTGTCCGAGTTCATCGGACAGACCGGCGAGGCCGCGCTCAAGGGAGCGGACATCCTCAGGTCGGCGCCCGAGAGCTATGTTTCGGAAGTGGAGTATGAGGCGAATCCGCTCGCCCAGAGGCTTCGCGACGCGGCCCAGGTTATCTGCGCCGACCTGGGGACGCGCATCTACTATGCCCAGCACGGCAGCTTCGACACGCATGGGGGCGAGCTTCCGGTCCACAACAAGCTGTGGCACGAGGTGTCCACCGCGATTGGCGACTTCATGGACGACCTGAAGGACCATGGCCGGGACCGGGACACGCTGGTGCTGGTGTTCTCGGAGTTCGGGCGCCGGATCAAGGACAACGGTTCCGGCACCGACCACGGCTCCGGCGGCGTCGCCTTCTGCATCGGCGGCTCCGTGGAGGGCGGCCTGTACGGGGAGTATCCCTCGCTCAGGACGGCCGACCAGCTCCAGGGCGACCTGTACTTCAACAACGACTTCCGCTCCACTTACTCGACCATACTGGAGAGGTGGCTTGGGCTGGACCCGGTACCGATCGTCAACGGCGGCTTCGAACAGTTCGACTTTATTGGGCGGTGAAGTGATGGCCAGCAGGCAAGAGATAGAGCTGATGGCGCACCTGATGCGCCGCGCGGGATTCGGCGCCTCCAGGGATGAGATCGAGGAGCGACTGGCCAGGGGTTACGAGCAGACGGTGGAGGAGCTGCTCAATCCCCAGGACACGCAGCGCCTCGGCGACGACGTAATCCGAAGGTACCACGTAGACATTCACGAGTCCCGCATTCCGGAGCCGCCGGCCACGGAGTGGCTGTACCGGATGGTCACCACCAGCAGTCCTCTGGAGGAGAAGATCGCCCTCTTCTGGCATGGCATCTTCGCGTCGAGCTTCAGCAAGACGCAGCAGGCCCGGTCGCTGGCAGTGCAGATCGACATGCTCCGGCGATTCGGCCTGGGCAGGTTCGACACACTTCTGCTGGAGATATCCAGAGACCCGATAATGATCATGTGGCTGGACAACCAGGACAATCACAACGGGGCCATCAACGAGAACTTCGGCCGGGAGCTGCTGGAACTGTTCTCCATGGGAATCGGAAACTACACGGAGGACGATATCAAGGAGTGCGCCCGGGCGTTCACGGGCTGGACGGTGGGCAACGCGGAGTACATGGCCGCGAGGGCCATGAAGGCCTCGATCTGGCCGTACGGCGCAATCGCCTGGCACTTCGACTACCGGGACTACGACCACGACCACGGCGAGAAGGAGTTCCTGGGAGAGAGCGGGCCGTTCAACGGAGAGGACGTAATCGAGATTATCGCCCGCCAGCCCGCGACCGCCAGGTTCATCGCCAGGCACATCTACGACTTCTTCGTGGCGGACGAGGCGCCGGTCCCGCAGTGGCCCTACACTCCGCCACTGGACCCGGACGCCATCGAGACGCTGGCGGGGGTGTACGCGGACAGCGGTCACGACATACGCTCCATGCTGCGGGTGCTGTTCAACTCCGATTTCTTCAAGGAGGCCCAGTTCGCCCGCGTGAAGTGCCCCGCGGAGTTCGTGGCGGGCGCGATGCGGCTGGGAGGCGGCGTTACCGAGCCGTCGCTGGATATGAAGGATGCCAGCGCGGTGGTCGGGTACATGGGGCAGAGCCTGCTGGCCCCGCCGTCGGTGGAGGGCTGGCACGAGGGTACGGAGTGGATCAACAGCGGGGCGCTGGTGGAGAGGGTGAACTTCGCGGCGAAGCAGCTCAACGACGTCGAGAAGCCGGGCGTGCGGCAAATCATCGACCGGCTGGCCGACGAGAACGGAAGCACGTTCACTCCCGAGGAGCTGGTCGACAGCTGCCTGGACCTCATGGGCCCGCTGACAAAGGTGGAGGAGTCGACCCGCGACGCGCTTGTTTCTCATGTCGGCAGGAAGGGCGACGTGTCGCTCCGACCCCGGACGGCAGAGGGAGAGTCCGACCGCCGCGTCGCGGAGCTGTTGGGTCTCATCGCGGCGACAAAGGAGTTCCATCGGGCGTAGCCTCACTGCGGGAAGCGGCGGGCCACGGCGCCCATCCAGCAAGGAGTGACAACTGAGCGGCGTCAATCGAGCGAATGCGCCCGGTCTGAGCTATCTCAAGACCATCGGCGTAATGAACAACAACCCGACCGGCAGAGGTTTCGGGCACCCCGTGGACCTCGCCATCGGGCAGGGCGGGCGCATCTACGTGCTGAACCGGCACGCGGCGCTGGCCCGCGTCGGCATGTGCACACTCGACGAGGAGTACCTGGGCGAGTTCGGCTCCTACGGCCACGACGATGGGCAGTTCTGGCTGCCAACGGCCATCGCTGTCGACAGCCGGGATAACGTCTATGTCGCCGACGAGTACCATCACAGCGTCACGGTGTTCGACGGGTCCGGAGCATTCAAGGACAAGTGGGGGGAGCACGGCAGCGGCGACGGGCAACTGGACGGTCCGTCCGGCCTGGCCATCGACGCCGACGACAACGTGTACGTCGTGGACCAGAAGAACTGCCGCGTGCACAAGTTCACCGCCGAGGGCCGGCACCTGCTGCAGTGGGGAGAAGAGGGTGAGGAGGAGGGGCAGTTCAACCTCCCGTGGGGCATAACCCTGGAAGCGCAGGGCAACGTGTACGTCGCCGACTGGCGCAACGATCGTGTCCAGAAGTTCACAGCCGACGGCCGCTTTCTGGGCGCTTTCGGAGAGCCGGGAGGGCGCGAGGGCCAGTTCCACAGGCCGGCCAAGCCGGCGGTGGACGGCGATGGGTACATCTACGTCGCGGATTGGGGTAACGAGCGCGTGCAGATGCTGGCGCCGGACGGCGCGTTCGTGCAGAGTCTACGGGGCGAGGCCACGGTCTCGAAGTGGGCGCAGGAGTTCCTCGACGTCAACCCGGACGAGAGCACCACGAGAGACCAGTCCAACCTGGTGCCGGACCTGCCCTCCCACCTGAACACGCCCTACCTGGTATCGACGCAGACGGAGCCGTACTTCTGGGGCCCGGCTTCGGTTACGCTCGACGTCGAAGGCAGGCTCTATGTCACGGAGTCCTCCAGGCACCGCGTCCAGGTGTACCAGAGGGTCTGAGGCTTACCGCTGGGCCGCGCGGTGGACTAGCTTGGCCTGATCTCCACGCCCGCCGCGAGCTCCTGCAGCCGGTAGATGACGTGGGTGTCCAGGTCTCCCCAGCCGTGGTTGCCGCACTGGATGGCGACCTGCTCCACGATGTTCGCGACCGGCATCGGTACGCTCAGCTCCCGGGCCAGCTCGTTGGCGAGTCCAATGTCTTTTCTGGCCAGGGCCTGCCTGAAGGAGGGTGGGTCGAACTTCCCCTGGAAAACGGTCCTCTCCAGGCCCTCTCGCTGGGTGCCCAGGGTCATTCTGCTGCCGGCCTCCATGAGAGCCTCCAGGTCGAGCCCGGCCTTCACGCCCAGAG
>DAOUJZ010000014.1:0-22085 GCA_034421955.1 Dehalococcoidia bacterium
ACGGGGGCGCCGCTGGCCGACGGATCCCCAATCACCTTCAACGCCGCCACCCGCACCATCGGGGGAACGCCGTGGGAAGGAACGTCGTACGCCGTCACCTACATCGCCACGGACGAGAACGGCGCTACTGCGCAGGGCTACATCCAGGTGCGCCACGGAGTGGGCGGCCTGTAGGTAGCGGGGGAGAGTTGGAGCGGGCTATCGCGCCCCCACATGAGACAGGGCAACCCTCGTGGTTGCCCCTACGCTGTGCTGGCCCGCGTCCCATCCGTCATTGCGGCGAAAGCCGCAATCCAGTCCCCCCATCCCAACCTTCCCCCACAAGGGGGGAAGGAGCAAATTCTCTCCCCCTTGATGGGGGAGAGTCAGAGTGGGGGTGATCCTTCCCTTCCCCTCCGTCATTCCCGCCCCCGAGCGGGAATCCATGCCCCCTCCTTCCCTGGACTCCTGCCTCCGCAGGAGTGGTTACGGGTGGAGCCCGCCCGCTCAAATGGTTCGACAGGCTCACCATGAGCGGGCCTTGGGGGTATGGGCGGGCCTAATCCCACCCGCTCACCCTGAGCCTGTCGAAGGGCGTGAGCGGGGACAAATGCGGGCCTTGGGGGCATGAGCGGGCAAGGAGTCCTCACACGGGCGGCCGTAAGGCCTCCAACCCCCTATTTCAGCTTGAACAGGGCAGCCCACTTGATGCGGCTCCACGCACTCGCCAGCCCGGACGCCTCCGCAGAATCGGATCGCGCGCCGCCGTACCTGTGGCGCACGTAGGCGCGCGTCACAAGCTCCACCTCCGACCGCGCCTCCGGTATCAACGTCGACAGGCTGTGCGAGTATTCGATGGCGGTCTGCGATGACGGCGCGCGGAAGCCAAGCAGCGACGCCAGGCGTTGCATCCTGCGGTACGCGGCCTGCGCCGACCACGGCGCGCCGTACTGCGCGACCCACAGTATGCGCATCACCAGCGCTCCGGCCAGCATGAAGCCGGCAAACATGAGGCCGCCCGCGCCCAGCGGCGTCCCGACCCTCACGCCCGGCTCACGCAACGCCTCCTCGTCCGCGGCAGGCGCATCGGATTCCACCGCCACGGTTTGATCCAGCGGCGACAGCTGGTCTGGCCCGCGGGGCCGCAGGGGGTAGATGGGTGACGGCTCAAACGGCGCCCAGCCCAGGCCGGGGAAGTAGACCTCCGGCCACGAGTGATTGTGGTTGTCGCGCACCAGGAAGCCCTCCGGATCGATCTCCCCGGGCCCGAAGCCGAGAACAAGCCGTGTGGGCACTCCCTGCGTCCTCAGCATCATCGCCATCGCAGAGGCGAAGTAGTCGCTGTAGCTCTCCCTGGACTCAAAAAGGAAGTAGTCGACCGCGTCGGCCTCATTGGGCAGGAAGATCGGGACGGCGCTGTACTCCAGCGTCCGCAGGTAGGACTCCACGGCCACGGCCATGTCGTAAGGGTTGTCTGCGCCGTCGGCCAGTTCGGCGGCGAGGGAAGCCACCCTTTCGGGCAGCGACGGCGGTATCTGCAGGTACCGGTCGACGATGCGCGGAGGGTAGTCTCGCGGGGCGGCGCGCAGCTGTTGCTCGTCCGCGATCAGGATGTCGGATTCGACGACGTAGCTGTTGCCCAGCCCAAGCTGGCCCTGCGTGGTGAAGAGGACGGGCGAGTCGTCCAGCGGTGCGCGGACCACCTCCAGCGCAAGGGTCCGTCCGGGGCCGTCCAGGGCGCTCTGCACGTCCTCCTCGTACGTGGGCGAGGCCGGGTCTACGGGCACGACCGACACTTCACCTGCCGGCCCCGCAGGCTTGACGACGGCGGAAACGCGGATGTCGTCGGGCAGCCGCGAGACGTCTGGTCGGCCTGATGTCGAGGCCAACTCCGACTCCAGGGCGCGTAGGTCGCCTGCCAGGTCGTCGCTGCGGCCGGGCTCCACGAGGTCCAGCCGGTATGTCGTCGATACCGGCGCCTGCATCTGCGCATCGGGTACGACGTCCACGGGGCTGCCGGCCATGAACAGGTATGGGGTCTCCACGTACAGGTATATGGTGTAAGCGGTTGGCCGCGTGATGGGCGGCCCGCCCCCTTCGCCGGAGACAGGGGCTTCCGGTGGAGTGGCCACGTTCAGCGTCGCCGTGTCCTGCACCTTCCAGACCTTGGACGTGTAGTGATCGTACGCCACCGCCGACCAGTAGTACGGGTAGTCGGCCTCCGCGAACAGTACCGGCTCGGTGCTGTTCGACACCGGCCTCACCAGCGACAGAACCTCGCCCAGGAACCGTACGGAGAGAATCTCGCGGCTGCTCGGCCCGCCGAACACGCGGCTCACCTCGTCCCGGATCTCGCTCCTCGCGGTGCCGTTGACGGGGTTGTAGAACCAGTCCAGCGGCGAGGACGGCGTCTCGCTGAGGGGCGCCGTCGCCGCAACGAACACCAGGGCGGCGCTGATCCACAGGCCATGCAGCAGCGACCTGCGGTGCAGCGAGGCCGGATGCGCCACGCCCTGCGCCAGCAGCGCCTCTATGCGCCCCCGGCTGGCGGCGTGCGCGATCGTGAGCAGGCACAGCATGAGGAACGCCCACAGGTAGGGCGAGGTGCTGCCGGGCTGGTAGGTCACGTTGATGACCGTGACGGCCCCCAACGGGAGCAGGGTGATCCACACGCTGCGATAGCGCAGGAACCACAGCGTGGTCACGTACGATACGGCCCACGTGAGCGCCGTGATGGTGACGGACAGAGGAAGCTGGTCCGAGACCGTCTCGCCGCTGCGCAGGGCGGAGACCCAGCCGGAGAGGCCCGAGAGCAGCGCTCCAAGCTTGTCGAACGGCCCATCGCCCTCTGCGACGAGCATGCCGCAGGCGCATGCAACGAGAGCGCCGGCGGCCAGGGCGCGCAGGTGCAGGTACGCGCGTCGCTCCTCGGTCGCGAAGGCGTGAGCCGCGAGAATGGCCGCCAAGAGAGCCGCCGGCGCCAGGAGCGGCGCATTCACCCACCCTGCGAACTGCAGCGATGAGGCGGCCGTCACCAGCAGGGCCGCCTGCAACCAGAAGGCAGCGCCGGTCCTCAGCAGGAAGCCGGGAATGTAGGCTGGTTGTGGCAAGCTAGGCCTCCGGGGCCTGACTCTACCAGGCTTCGGGTTGGCGCGCCTCGGAAACCCCGCGACCGTCGGCCGCCGTGGGAGCGACGCCGGCGGCCGCTATCGATGGTCGGCCGGCCTCGCTCCCTGCGTTATCGAGCATGCTCGAAGCTAGGACGGGACGTTGGAGAGGCAGAGGTAGGCGGAGCTGGTGAAGGGTGCGAAGGCGCAGATGGCCGTCTCCGCCTTCACGTTCACCTGGCGGCTGCCCGCGGTCCCGCGGAGCTGCTGGATGCTGTCGATGTACATGGACGTGCGGGTTCGCCCGTTGCCCAGGTTGCCGCCTCCGGAGCAGAAGGGGTGAGGCCCCTCAACGCTGATGTCGCCGTTGAAGAAGTCCCGCGCCTCGCCGTAGCCGACGCCGTGCCAGCCGAACGCCTCCAGGAAGAACGGCAGGAACCAGGAGTAGCCGTCGTAGGGGTTGAAGATGTCCACGTCCCTGGGCGTCCAGCCGGAGCCTTCGTAGGCCATCTGCGCGGCCATGGCGTTTGCCACCTCCTGCTCGTCGCAGGTGATCTGGCTGCTGCGGGGCCTGCCGGTGTTGCCCTGGTTGTGGTTCATCACGTAGATCGGCTTCTGCTTCATGTCCCTGGCGCGCTCCGCCGTGGTGAAGACGAATGCGCCGACGGCGTTGATGGGCCTGTCGCAGTCCCATATCTTGATGGGCCAGAAGGTGGGACGGGAGTTGACGTAGTCCTCCACCGTGAGGCCGGAGGCGCCGTTCTGGTAGTAGAAGCTCCAGCCCTCCAGGTCGGACTCCTGCTTCATGAGGCCGTTGCGGTGCTCGTTGATGATGACCGGGGCCATCATGTCGTCCCAGTCCACGCCGTACTTGTGGCAGTAGCCCTGCAGCGGCAGCGCGTCCTGGCCGCCGGCTGCGCCCCAAGGCGTGTTCCACTGGCGAGCGCCCCTGGAGTGGTCCTCCGCGTTGTCGCCGCCGCGGCGATAGCGGCCTTCCAGGTTGTTTGCGGTGTAGACGTACACCCCGACCTGGTACTTGCCCTCGGCGCACGCCTGGGCTGCGTAGCCCATCCCCTCGCCGATAGCTGGCACGTCGTCCGCGGTGTACGTCACGTTGGACAGCTCCGGCATCTGGCTCAGCAGCCACTTGTTGGTGACAATGCTGATGCCGTCCTCGGAGTCGTAGGGCGGAGCCATATAGGGGCGAAACGGCCCCCACTGGCCTGAGGGGCCGGCCACGTTGAAGCCGGCCATGTTGTCCGGGCAGCAGAGCAGGCCGTCGACCTCCTCCGGCTTAACACCCGCGTCGTCCAGGGCGCGGCGCACGGCCTGGATGGCGAAGGCGCCCAGGATCCTGTCCATGGTCACGCCGTCCCATCGCCTGTCCACGGGCGAGTGGCCCCATCCCGTGATTGCCACCTTGCCCTGGTGCGGCCAGACGCCAAGGCCGGTTCTGTCTCTTCTCCAGGTAGTCTCCTGTGTGGTCACATTCCACCTCTTTTCGTATGCGTCGATTGGAGTCGTAGTACCCGTGCGGTGCGTCTACTACTCGACCAGCTTCCACTCGTGGATGAGCTGGCCCGGCCCGACCTCTTCGAAGATGACCTCCACGGCGGCTCCCACGGGCACCTCCCTGACGGGAACGCCCGGCAGGTTGGAGTAGAAGTTGATGCGGGGGTCGTCGTCGAGGGCGATGAGGGCGATGTTGAAGGGCTGGTCGGGCACGCGCCTCTGGAGGCGGGTGTCGGCGGACACCATGAACGTGGATATGTGCCCCTTGCCGCTGGTCTCCTTCCACCCCATGTTCTCGGAGTCGCAGTCCTGGCAGCGCGGCCTGGGTGGGTATTGCAGCGTGGGGCAGTCGTTGCAGCTCTGGATCATCAGCTTCTTCTCGTTGACGGCGTCCCAGAACGGCTTGCTCAAGTCATCGGGCACGGGAATCATCTTTGGCAATGGATACCTCCTCTGCGTGCTACCTTTTCGACGACATGATATGCGACTCCGAAGATTTCGGCAAGCGGCAGCGTGCTGCGATTGCAGGTCGCGCCGCAGGGTCTCAGACTTGCCCGCCCTGTTCGACGGCATGTATACTCATAGGCGCCCGCATCGAGAGGCGTAGAGCGCCTCGCCCGGCCGCCGGGCATCGATGGGCGTCCAGCCCTGCGCGGAACTCAACGCCGAGCGACGGGAACACACGGGCGGTTAGCTCAGCTGGTTAGAGCGCTTGCTTCACACGCAAGAGGTCAGTGGTTCAAGTCCACTACCGCCCACCACGTATGCGCCATTAACCTTGTGGAGACGATGATAGATGGAGAACGCCATTTACACCCCAGAGGGCTACACGGATCGAATACGACAAGAGCTCGGAAACTGCCTCATTGAGACGAATATTTCTCAAGGTGAAAAGTTCATAGGCAAAGTACGGGATCGATACGATCTTGGGGATCGTATGGTACTCATCACCACCGACCGACAGAGTGCATTCGACCGGGTGCTAGCCGCTATCCCTTTCAAAGGGCAGGTTCTCAACATGACGAGCGCGTGGTGGTTTGAACAGACCCGCCATATTGTGCAAAATCAGGTCCTATCCATCCCCGATCCCAACGTCACAATTGCCAAGAAATGTACCGTCTTCCCGATTGAGTTCGTGGTGCGTGGATATATCACCGGAACCACGAACACCTCCCTATGGACGGTCTACCAGAGTGGTCGGCGTGAATACTGTGGCATCGATTTGCCCGACGGCCTAGTGAAAAACCAGAAGCTCCCGACGAATTACCTTACACCGACCACCAAAGAGGAGGGTCACGACCGTCCGATCAGCCCTGAAGAGATCGTGTCCGAGAACTGGATGACGGCCGATGATTGGGAACAATGTAGCCGCATCGCGCAGGAACTCTTCGCTTTCGGTCAAGCCAAGGCATCCGAGCACGGCCTCATTCTCGTCGATACCAAGTATGAGATGGGCCGCGACGAAAACGGTGACATCATTCTGATAGACGAAATCCATACCCCTGACTCTAGTCGCTACTGGATCGCAGACTCTTATCAACAGCGCATGCGGGAGGGACAGGAACCCGACAACGTAGACAAAGAATTCCTCAGGCTGTGGTTCACGGAGAACTGCAACCCCTACGAGGATGAGGTCCTACCGCCAGCACCGGATGACCTTGTAGTCGAGCTCTCGAGACGCTACGTCTACCTTTACGAGACAATCACCGGCCGCTCCTTCGAGTTTCCAGAGGCGGACCAACCGATCGAGTCACGTTTGGAGAGCAACCTTGAAGGAATCACATGAAGATATACGGACGGCGATAGGGCCAAGGTGATTCTGCTACCACATCAATTTGCAGAATGCCCTATTCACATGGCACCGGCCATTTTCACCCCTTAGGTGCTAGCCCTCGTAGGCTTGGCAGCGCAATAGATTGGCGATCGTTTCATGGATGTCGCGTATGTTAATGTCGCTTTACGGCCTATATTTGCACCTCCCACCTACAAGTTCGCAATTCGGCACACTTAGGCCCACCGTCTCTACACGCCCACGTCCTAGAGCACGTCTGGGTTGGTCGTGGTCGTAGTAGCAGGGGTGCCCCTTGTGGTACCCCTGACGGCGTCCCTTGTGGGCGCCCACAGCGATGGTACTCCCACAGGAGACATGGCAACCACGGGGGTTGGCCCCTACGCTGGGTAGTTGCCTGTCCCCATCCGCCATTCCCGCCCCCGAGCGGGAATCCATCCCCCTGCGCCAGCCGTCCGGCCGAACGACGCGTCCCACACCCTCACGGACGGCATAAGCTCCATGCGCGGTTATCGACTAAGCGGACTGCAAAGTACGGAAGATGTATTGGATTAAGCTGCCACTTATGCTATAGTCAATGCTGTATTAATGATGTGTGTTAGTGCGCACGAAGGCTCCGCTTCATCGACGCCGCAGTGGGCACTCACAATCGACTTTCAGCGTGAGGTGCGGGCATGAAGTTTCCCCGGATGCGGGTCCTCAACAGGTACACTCTGGCTGTAGCAGTCCTAGTGCTGGCTTCGGCAGCCCTGCAACCGGCTTGCAGTGAAGAAGAGAAGGCACTGACAATCTACTCGGGACGCTCGCAGTCCCTGGTCAACCCGCTGCTGGAGCAGTTCGCGGTGGACGCAGGCATTCAGATCAGGGTCAAGTATGCCAGCAGCACCGACGTTGCCTCCCTGATCTCCGAAGAGGGCGACAGCACCGTGGCCGACGTGGTGTTCCTGCAGTCGCCCGGCTCGCTAGGCAGCCTGTCTGAATCGGGCTTCCTTGCACGGCTGCCCGACGACCTGCTCAACCGGGTCGATTCCAGGTTCAGGTCGCCCAAGGGCGAGTGGGTTGGCACATCGGGCAGGGCGCGGACGGTGGTGTACAACACGGACGCCATAGACCCAGGGCAGGACCTGCCGGCCTCCATCCTCGACTTCACCGACCCGCAGTGGGAGGGCAGAATCGGCTGGCCTCCGCTGAACGGCTCGTTCCAGGCGTTCGTGACGTCGCTGCGGGTTCAGCTGGGCGAGGCCGCGGCGCGTGAGTGGCTGCTGGGTATCAAGGCCAACAACCCGCGGGAGTACCCCAACAACATCACCACGGTGGCCGCGGCGGCTCGCGGTGAGATCGACGTGGGGTTCGTCAATCACTACTACCTCCAGCGCTTCCTGAATGAGCACGGCGAGAGCTTCGGCGCACGCAACCACTACCTGGGCGGCGGAGACCCGGGAGCGCTGGTGCTGGTGGCGGGAGCCGGTATCCTGAGTTCATCGGATAACTCGGAGGCCGCCGAGGAGTTCGTCGAATACCTGCTTTCCGAATCGGCACAGAGGTACTTTGCCGATGAGACCAACGAGTACCCGCTCAGCGCAGGCGTGGCGCCCTCCGGCGCACTGCCACCGCTGGACTCTCTGGATCCGCCGGACGTGGACCTAGGCAGTCTCAGCGACCTGCAGGGCACGCTGGACCTCCTGCGCGAAACCGGCGTCCTGCCCTGAGAGCACGGGAGCTTGAGGTGTTCGCATCGGTAGTCGGGCGCATCGCCGATAGAGGGCTGTGGGTCGGCGCGGCCTGTCTGTTCGCCATTCTCTGCGCGGCCTACGCCTTCTCCGCGGACATACGCGCAACCCGCGGCGCGGCGATAACCGGCGACGAGCCGTTCTACCTGGTCACAACCCAGAGCATGCTCACCGACCGCGACCTTGACCTACGGAACCAGTACGCGACGAGGTCCTACGAGGAGTTCCTGGATCACCCGGACGGCCTGTGGCGGCAGTCCGTCCCCGCCGACGACGGGCGGCTCCTGAGCCCGCACAACCCCGGCCTTTCCGTGCTGGTGATTCCCGGTTATGTGATAGGCCGTCTTGGCGGAGTGCAGGCGCAGCTTTTGATCATGGCGGCGGCCACGCTTGCCCTGGCGTTCGTGCTTGCAGACCGCCTCACCGGGAGGCGCACCGCTGCGTGGCTGGCGACGCTGGGCTTGGGCCTGACGGCGATAGCATTCATACACTCGACTGAGATCTACCCTGAGTTTCCCGCGGCATTGGCGCTGGTCACGGCTCTGCTGGTCGTCACAAGGGAGCGCCGACTGCAGCCGGTGGATGCGGCCGTCCTCTGCGCGCTTCTATCGGCGATGTGCTGGCTGGGGATCAAGTACGCGCCTCTCACGGCGCTGGTCGCTGCCTTCGCCGTCTACCGCTCCGAGAGAAGGGCACAGGTGGCGCTTCTGGCTATGGGCGGTCTGTCGGCGGCTGTGTACGTCTGGTTTCACGTGAAGACCTTTGGGGAGCTGACGCCCTACAGCGTGAGCGCCGTATACGGAGGCCTGTCCACGGCGGAGACGCTGGGGCAGCACATCGAGTTCCAGGACAGGGTTTACAGGTTGTGGGGCATCTTCGTCGACCGCCGCTTTGGCATCGGGCGCTGGGCGCCGCTTCTGCTGGCGGTGGTGCCCGGGCTGGCATTGCTGGCCCGCGGCAGCTCGTCCATGAGGCTGGTGCTGGGTCTCATACTCACGCAGCTGCTGATAGCCGTGTTCGTCGTGATCACCATGATGGGCTGGTGGTTCGCCGGGAGGACGATGGTGACCGTTGTGCCGCTTATGGCGCTGCCGCTGGCCCTGCTGCTGTCGAGGGCGAATGCGTGGGGAAGGGCCGCGATCGCGCTGCTGGCGGTCTACAGCGTAGTCGTGACTGCGGGGCTGGCGCTGGCGGGTCACTCGCGTGAGATAACCATAGCGGTGGACCCGTTCGACATGGCATTCCTGCCGTTTCAGGCGTTGTCCCCGGCATTCCCGCAGTACACGTCATGGACGGCTGAAACCTGGGCGCTGACGGTGTTCTGGGTGGGGCTGGCCACAGTGTCGATTGTCGTGGCGGCATCTTCCATCCGCAGAGTCCCACTGCCAATAAGCCGTCGCATCCTGTACCGGACCGGCTTGCGGTCGCCGGGCGCGTAGCACGTATCGTTCAGGGGGGTATCGAGATGAAATGCGTTGTCACCGGAGGCTGCGGGTTCATCGGCTCGCACCTGGTGGACGCGCTCGTTGACCGGGGCAACCAGGTCACCGTCGTGGACGACCTATCGACGGGCGACAGCTCAAACCTCAACCCCGCGGCTGAGTTCAGAAACGTATCGATCCTCGACGAGGATGCGCTGCGCGAGGCCATTGAGGGCACAGCCGTCGTGTTCCACCTGGCCGCGTTGCCCCGGATACCGAGGTCCATAGAAGACCCGGTCAACACGCACCGGGTGAACGTGGATGGAACGCTGCACGTTCTGGAGGCGGCCCGCCGCGCCGGCGTTAGCAGGGTGGTCTACTCCTCGTCCTCCAGCGTTTACGGCGCGCAGCGCACCCACCTGATGTACGAGGACATGACGCCGGAGCCCCTCTCGCCGTACGCGCTGCAGAAGCTCATCGGCGAGCAGTACGCATCGATGTACGCCAGGCTGTACGGCATGAGCGTCGTCTCCCTGCGCTACTTCAACGTGTACGGCCCGCGCCAGCCGGAGGAGGGCGCGTATGCGCTGGCCATCGGCAAGTTCCTGCGCCTGCGGAGAGAGGGGCAGCCCTTCACAGTCTACGGCGACGGCCTTCAGACCAGGGCGTACTCCCACGTGGACGACGTGGTCCGGGCGAACCTGCTGGCGGCGGACACCGTGCTCCCTGCCGGTCAGAACACCATCCTGAACATTGGGACGGACCGGGAGACTTCGGTTATTGAGCTTGCGAACCTGATGGGGGGTACGGTGACCCACGTATTCCCCAATCCCAGGGGTGAGTACGAGGAGCGGCGGAAGGCCGCCAACTACTCCCGCGCCGCGGCCGTCATAGGCTGGATGCCCCGGACTCGCCTGGAAGACGCGCTTGAGGCGCTGAAGTCCGGCAGCGGCATACCTGCAACGTAGACCACACCCGGACTCCGGGAACGGGCTGCGCAGCTCCAAGGCGCGTCAATCGCGGGTCGGAGCCCCAAAGTCAAACACGAGAGCCCACCCTAAGGTGGGCTCTTGTGTTGTCCGAACCGGCTGGCCCCAGAGCCTAGGAGGGGAGGCATTCGAGTTTGCGGGGCCGGCCGTGTACGGTCGCCTGCTGCACTATTGCAGCGCGGCAGGCGACGTTACCTGCACCTCCGTGGGAATCGCCAACGCCTGAATCACCGCGCTGGTGTTGAGGGCGGCGTATACCGCGTCCACCTGGCTTTCCGATATAGCGTCTGCCGGGTCTGCGGTGAAGAAGTCGTCCAGCGTGGAGTCGGAATCGGACGACGCTTCGGCCACAATGGCGCGGATGGGCTGGAAGAACGCCCAGCCTTCCGCCAGGTGCTGCGCCCTGGCGCTCTCGGTCTCGTCTGTGGAGGCTACGTAGCCGTAGCGCAGCGTGGCCAGGTAGAAGATGGTGTTGAGGTACGACTTCGCCTCGGCCGCCGCGGCGTCGAAGGCTGCCAGGTCACCGGCGCGTGATGCCTCGAGCGCATCGGAGAGCGCCCGTGCCAGTGGCAGCGAGACGTTGGGAGCCAGCTTGAAGTTGCCCTCGCGGCTGCGGGCGGTGTTGGCAATCGACCTGGAGCGGTTGCCCTGTGAGTCCGCGGTGCCGTTGTAGAACGCCCACGCCTCGTCCACCTTGTGGGGCGCGCCGCTGTCGTCGTCGAGGTTGCCCTGCTCCATCTGGCTGCGCGCAGAGCTCAGTTCCTGGAGCACCTTGCCGTAGATTATGGCCTGGAGGCTCTTGTTGAGGAGCTGACGGCGTACCAGGTCGTCGACCTCTCGGCCTGCCCATGTGCCGCTCAGCGCCGCCTGCACGTTACCGTCCAGGTCCGTGTCGACCGGGAACTCCGCCAGCACCGAGTCGCTGGTGGCGTAGCCCTGTAGCGTCCGACCGTCGGCGTATCTGCCGTTCTCATAGATATCGGTGATTTCTGCCCAGTCCACCGTGCCGCCTTCCCTGGCGACGTTCAGTAGGCCGGCTATGTCGGACATATCCTTGCCGAGGGCGGCGTGCACCCGCACGTCGCTCACCGGCAGGTAGTAGTCCACGCGCCGGGGCAGACCAAGCGCAGAGCGAACGTCCGGGTGGTTGAGGGCGTCGAGGACGGCGTTGGCGTCCGCGGGGTCAACTGCGCCGGCCGGGTCCTGCATGTACAGGTCATTGGCCAGCTTGTCGCCGGCTGCGTAAGCCTCGCGTACGGTGGGGGAGATAGCCTGGTAGAAGGCCCATGCCTCCGCCAGGTGCTGCGCTCGGGCGCTCTCGTCGGTGTCGCGGGTGGCCACCCTGGTGTAGCGCACCGCGGCCAGGTGGAAGATGGTGTTGAGCCCGCTGCGCACCCTGGTGACAGCCGCTTCAAAGGCTTCCATGTCGCCGCTGCGAGACGCTTCCAGCGAGTCCGCCAGTGCCTTCTCAATCACCGGGTCGAGCGTACCGTCCAGGTGGAAGTTCCCCGCACGGCTGCGGGCGGTCTGGGCGATGGAGTATCTGCGGACGCCTGAGTCGTCCGGCGCGCCCGCGTAGAAGGCCCAGCCTTCATCCACCTTGTGAGGAGCTCCGCTGGCGTCGTCGAGGTTGCCCTGTTCCATCTGAGAGCGAGCCGACGACATCTCCTGGAGCACCTTGCCGTAGATGATGGCCTGGAGGCTCTTGTTGAGGAGCTGCCTGCGCACTAGGTCGTCGACTTCCCTGCCTGCCCAGGTGCCGCTCAGTGCTGCCTGCACGTTGCCGTCCAGGTCGATGTTTGCCGGGAACTCCGCCAGCACCGAGTCGCTGGTGGCGTAGCCCTGGAGCGTGCGACCGTCGGCGTGCCTGCCGTTCTCGTAGATGTCGGTGATGGCCGCGTAGTCCACCGTGGCGCCTTCCCTGGCGGCGTTCAGCAGCTCGGCGATGTCGCGCATGTCCAGCGCAAGATTGGCGTGGGGAGTGACGTTGCTGACCGGCGTGTAATACTCGCCGCCGGACGTTTCCGTACCCGTGCCTGTGCCGGTACCAGTCCCGGTGCCAGTACCAGTACCAGTTCCAGTACCTGTGCCTGTGCCGGTACCGGTACCTGTACCTGTGCCGGTACCGGTACCTGAGCCAGTACCCGTACCGGTACCTGTTCCGGTGCCAGTGCCTGTACCGGTCCCAGTGCCCGTTCCAGTGCCGGTGCCGCTGACGGAAACGCTTACTGAGCCCGTACCTTCATCGATGACCTCCACTCCGGGCCGGTCTTCGCCATTGCCGTCGCCTGAGCAGGCCAAAGCCAGCAAACACAAGGCGAACGCCGCGGCGATGGCCCAGAGCAGCATTCTCGATCTTCCAAGTGACCGTCCACTAACAGCTCGCATTCGCAAACCTCCTGCGCGTCATGCTTCCATTTGAAGCGCTAAGTACTCAGCATCTCCCTTATCATCCCCACCGGCACCCGCCACAGGTACTTCGGTCCAATGAAGGACCTTCCCTTGGTCCGTTGGCGGTGAGAAACAGGGACCTCCCGAAGGCGCATGCCCTTCTTCAGCAGGTCCAGTGTCAGCACTTGGGCGTAGTTATAGTCGTGAATGATCTCGGCGCACTCCAGGGCGCGGCGCGAGAACGCGCGAAGGCCGGTCTGTCCGTCCGTGATGCGGCGCCCGGCCGCGAGGCAGAGCATCGCGGTAAAGACCAGGTTGCCGGCCCGGCGCAGGAGGGGCTGGTTCTCACGAGTCCCCAGATACCGCGACCCAAGAACGTAGTCCGCCTCTCCCGCATCGATGGGCGCGAGCAGGTCCGGAATCTGCGATGGCGAGTACTCGCCGTCGGCGTCAATGTAGACCGCCGCGCGGGCGTCGATGTCCCTCGCCGTCGCCAGTCCCGTCCTCAGCGCGGCGCCCAGCCCCCTGTTGTGCTCGTGGCGAACCACAATGTCAGCGCCGTATTCGTGTGCCACATCCGCAGTCGCATCCCTTGACCCGTCGTCCACGACGATGATGCGCGCCCCCGCCAGCTGGAGGTCGCGTATCCTGGTCAGGGTATCGGGCAGGTTCTCGGCTTCGTTGTAGGCTGGAATGACGACGGCAAGGGGCCTAGACCCTTCGTCGTCGGGTATGCCGAGTACCTGCCCGACGGACTGGGATGGTGGCCTGCATCCCAAGAAGTAAGCGATGGTGGCCGTGACGTCCATCACTGATCGCGGTTCGTCTATCTGGCCGGATAGCTCAACGCCCGCGCCCCACATGATGCACGGGACGTATGTCTCCGTCTTGCTCATGTGGCCGTGCCCGCCTATGCCGATGCCCTGGCCGTGATCGGAGGTTATCAGCACCGTGGCGTCTTCCATGTAGCCTTTCTCGCGGCACCAGTCCAGAAACTCCCGGATGATGCGGTCCGAAATCTCAATCTTCTCCAGGTACTCGGAGTTGTAGCTGCCTCTTGCGTGGCCGGTCTGGTCGACGCTCAGTAACTGCACAGCCAGCAGGTCGGGCTCCTCCCGCTCCATCACGGCGCGCGCCCTGGAGATCAGAGCGTTGTCGATGTCGTCGTTGTGAGTGACCGCCGTGACGGTTTCCAGGTGCTCATGCCCAAAGGCGTCCACCAGGTGAGCGATGCCCACCAGCTTGCCGTTCATCCCGGAATCCGCCAGCGCCTCGAAGATGGTCTCGCACTTGACGCCCAGGCTGGGCACGAAGTTGCTGCGCATCCCGTGCACCTTGGGAGGCGCGCCTGTGAACATGGAGCTGAAGCCGGTCACGGTCCGCGCCGGGTACACAGTCGACGTGTTGACGTAGTCGACGCCCGTTGCGCGGACGTGATCGATGTATGGCGTATCGGCCTCAATCAGGCGGTCCGTCCGGCATCCGTCGATGACAATGGCTATGAAGCGCTTGCAGCGTCGAGCCCCCGCCTCGGCCCTGAGGCGCGTGGGAGCCAGCGAGGGGGCCGGCGGCCACGTGAAGAACCACTGGTGGAAGAGCAGAGCCGTCACGGCAAGCGCAAGTATCGACCCCTCCACGGCGACCAGCGTAGTCACTTCCGGCCGCTCAACGATCATCTGGAAGGTCAGGACAAGCAGCAGCGTCTTCGGTATCTGCTCCAGGAAGTTGCCGCTCGTGGGGTCCGGGTTCTCCAGCACCAGGCGCCAGAAGCGCGTGAAGTTGGTCCAGGGCGTGCCTATGCGGAGGTGGTAGTAGACGGAGCCCCACAGGAAGATCGTGAAGGTCAGGTAGACCCCCAGCACAAGCGCGACCGCGGCCGCGTCCACGTATCTGAAAGCGCCCAGAAACAGGGCGAGGTACACCCACAGCGCGACCCGCAGCTTCAGAGGGAAGTCGAAGCGGTAGAAGACCAGGAAGAGGGGCGTCAGCGCAAGCAGTGCGATCCCGGCGCGGGGCCAGTAGCCGCCGTCGGTCAGGTGAGGGAGACTCAGCAGTCCAACGATGCCAAGCACGAACACCGGCGTGAAGGGCTTGCCCTCGTTCAGCACGTTCCACAGGCGGGCCGCTACCAACTCGAAATTCGAGGCTGACTTGGAGCCGTCCGAGGAGCCTCTGAGCTTCTTGAGGGGATTGAGAACGGACAAGTCCGCAAGCGCCAGGAGCGAGAATCCCGGTGCGAACGTGTAGGAGTAGGCGAACTTCAGTCCGTGGGTGAGGACGGCCAGTGTGAGCGCGTCGTCCAGTGCTACGCCGTGCTCGTGGAGGGCAAAGGTCATCACCGCTTCGTACATACCGATCCCGCCGGGCGTTACGTGGAAAACCTGGAAGAGGATGGTGTAGGAGGTGACGACTATCGCCGCGGCAACCGACAACTCAATGCCCAGTGCTCTCGCCGCTATGAACACCACGCTGGCCTCCAGCATCCAGCTGGGCAGCGTCCACGCCGCCGCGCGCAGGACTCGCCCGGCCGACACCGACGCGAGCTGGTCCTGGAATGCCCCGACTGCTGACCGCATCGGACCCGGCAGCAGGTCCTGAATGCGCCGCCATCTGAGCACCATCAGCATCAATCCGACTCCGGCCAGGGCTGCCGCCGGCAGGGCCAGGCCCTGCACCCACAGCCACTGCCCACCGGCGAGCGCAAGCGCCGCGCCGAGTACGCATGCAATGAGGATCAGGGAGGAGAAGTCCAGTGTTCGCGCTACGGCGGTGGTGACGGCGGCCTGGGCCAGTGGGATACCCTTCCGCTGGGCCAGCATTGGCCGGGCGAACTCGCCCAGCTTGAGTGGCAGGATGTGGTTGGCAAACAGCGAGGCCTGCAGCGCGGCAAACGGCGTATACAGGTTGGTCTTGTGGGTCAGAAGCGCCCGCCAGGCAATCGCTCTGAGCAAGAACGCTCCTGTGTAGGCTGCGATGAGCACCGCCAGCAGCAGAGGACTGGCTCGAAACTCCGTCAGCGCATTCCGGACCTGCGCCCAATCTACCAACAGCGCGAGGACTGCCGCTCCTGCCGCGACAATCAGGCCGCCGAGCAAGAACCGCGAGGCCGATGGCACCCGCGGCGGGCTGACGGGGCGGTCCTCGGATATGCTCTGTCCTATTGACGTGCGCACCGAATCTCCATATTTAGCGACCTGCCTTGTATAGACTTTAGCATGCACTTAGTGTACACTAGCTCACTGGCGTTGTATACTATATGCCAGTTGGTGCGGATGTCAATACCTACAATGGTTTATGCATAGACACTGACAATTTAGTGAGGCAAAAGCAAAGTGGAATGGCGCAAGAAACGGGGCAGTTTAGTCCAAGTGGTGGAATAGTGACTAAAGCGAGATCCAACGGACACAGACACGGCTCCAAACTGACCATTACCGTGGTTGGTCTTGGGCGTCTTGGCGTCGTGGCCTCCGCGGGACTGGCCGTTTCGGGCCACAGCGTATTGGGGGTGGATCTCGACCGGGAGCGCATCGGGCTCCTGAGCGACGGAAGGCTGCCGGTATACGAACCCGGGCTGGAGGAGTGGCTATATCGAGGACTTGATAACGGCAACCTCCGGTTTCAGCATTGGGATGAGGTTGACGGGCCCATCGGCGACGTGGCCATGATCACAACGGGCACGCCTCCCACCGATGGCGGAGCCGCCGATTTGAGGCAGGTGTGGTCTGCGCTGGACCGGCTGAAGCCGCACGTCGACGGCAACACGACGATAGTCATGAAGAGCACCGTCCCGCCCGGAGCCGGACGCTCATTCATGCAGGGTGAGCTTGGGAGAATGGGCGTGGCCTACGCTTCGAACCCGGAGTTTCTGCGGGAGGGCCGCGCGCTGGAGGACTGGGCAAGTCCGGACCGCATCGTCGTCGGGACCGAGCCGGGGGACCGCCGTGCCATTGAGACGCTCAGGCGCATGTACTCGGACGTGGACGCTCCGTTCTTGTTCACGGACATCAACAGCGCGGAGATGATCAAGTACGCAAACAACGCGTTCCTGGCCACTCGCATCTCATTCATCAACGAAATCGCTCAGCTTTGCGATAGCGTGGGCGCCTCGATCGATGCCGTCAGCACAGGCCTCGCGATGGACGCTAGGACGGGAGACAGGATGCGAGCGGGCGTGGGATTCGGGGGCTCCTGCCTCCCAAAGGACGTCCGCGTCCTGGAATACCTGGGACTGACGAGCGGGTTGGACCTCGGTCTCCTGAGGTCGGTCACCGCAACCAACAACCGCCAGCGCCTGATGCCGCTGCGGGCGTTACGGCGCCGGTTTGGGGACTCAATCGCCGGGCTGAAGGTGGGCGTTCTGGGCCTGGCATTCAAGCCGCACACCGACGACGTCAGAGAGGCGCCTAGCCTGGACCTCATCAGGGCATTGGTGAAAGAGGGAGTGACCGTCCGTGCGTACGACCCGCGGGCGAACAAGCCGGCGAGCGCGCTGCTACCGGCGGAGGTCGTCTTCGTGGATGATCCCGCAGAGGCCGCCCGGGGCGCTCAGGCACTGATTCTGCTCACGGAGTGGCCGGAGATTGTCGGGGCTGACTGGGAGGCGATTGCATGGCGAATGCACTCGCCCAGGTTCCTCTACGACGGCAGGAACGCCCTGGAACCGGGAGACATGCTCAAGCTGGGCTTCGACTACGTCGGGGTTGGCAGGGGGTAGCTGTAGTCAAGCGGACTCGGCCTTCGGTGCGTTGTCTGTAGCGCTGAGGCCGGCGCCGGCTATACGCCTCTGTGTACGGGCCACTGAATCTTTATCCCACACTTCCGCAAGTGGTAGAATGCCATGTATAGAAGCACGCCTTGAAGGGGGATGTATGAGAGACGCAGAGACCCCGGCGCCCACACAATTGTCCATGCCTACCGCACCGACCCTCCCGTTAGGGGAGATCACCCGCCTTGGCGACGAGATATACGAGAGAGACATCCGTCCGCGGGTGGAGGCGGACCACCACGGACAGGTTGTCGCCATTGACGTCGACAGCGGAGATTACGCCATCGCCTGCACCGCCATTGCCGCAGCGGATGCCCTGCGAGAGAGGCGTCCCGCGCTCAATGTTTGGGCAGTGAGAGTTGGGTACCCGACGTTGCGGACCTTTGGGGGCAGCTCCCTGCGGAGAGCCGGGTGATAGAGGGTTTCGTCAATGCCAATCTCGAAGCTGTCGTGCGCCTCACACTCCGTGGCCCGGGTGGACAGGCAAGGGAAGTGAACGCCGTGATAGACACCGGCTACAGTGGCTCCCTGACCCTGCCGCCGTCGCTGGTCGCGGAGTTAGAATTGCCCTACGTGCTTAGCAGCAGAGCGATTTTGGCCGACGATACGGAAGTTGGCTTCAATGTGTACCGCGTCACCGCGCTCTGGGACAGTAGCCCACGGCACATCGAGGCCGACGCGGTAGGGAGCACCCCTCTCGTGGGGATGTCTCTCTTGGCTCGCCACAACCTGGACATCGACGTGAAGGACGGAGGCCGCGTCGTCATACAGGCCAGCGAGTAGCGACTGCGCTCCCGAATCGACGCGTCTACCTCTCAAGACTTCTTCCCCCCCTCTTGCTCCGTCGCGTCACGCGCCCCTCGTGACTTGGGCCGTTAACGCGTCCACGCCGTGGGACTTATGGTGGCCCACGGCGTGGAATGGCGTCTCAGGAGACGGATCGAAGGGTCATCGCTAGCTCGACTGAGAGCTCACTTCAGCCCTCCAACGATGCGCTCCACGTTGGCTCGGAACATGAGAAGGTACGTGTCGGCGCCGCTGCCTTCCGCACCAAGGGAACCCGAGTAGAGCTGGATCAGCGACGCGCCGGTCTCCGCAGCAATGGCTTGCGCCAGCCTCTCGCTGACCGTCGTCTCGCCAAACACTGCCGGGATATTGTGCTCCCGGACCACCTCCACTACTCCCGCAATGTGCTCCGCAGAGGGCTCCACCTCGGTGCCCAGAGACGGAATCACCAGCCCGACTACCTCGAATCCGTAGAGCTCTGCGAAGTAGGAGAGGCTGTCGTGCGACGTGACCAGCAGCCTGCGCTCCTGCGGCACCGCGCTGACCTGCTCCTGGATCCAGGCGTGAAGCTCGTCGAGCTGCTGCTTGAACTCCGAGGCGTTCTGCTGGAAGGTGCTCGCACTATCGGGGTCTACGGCCGAGAGCTGAGAGGCTATTTCGTCCACTGCGACCTTCACCCGGACCGGATCGAACCAGAAGTGAGGATCCAGAGAGCCGTGGTCGTGACCGTGGTCGTCGTGGCCGTGCTCATCCATGTGGGCATCCTGTCCACCCTCGCCTTCATGCCCGTGTTCGTCGTGTTCTTCAGCCTCACCCGTGATCCCGACGAACGCCAAGCTCGACGGCGCACCGCCGAGGTGCCATTCCTCCTCGATCTCCATGTGTTCTAGGTGGACACCAAGGACATGACCGCTATTCGGGTCGGCGACGTAGAGCCACTCGCCAACGCCGATCATTTTGGGCGAAGGACTTCCGAACACAATCTCGAACGGGTCGACCAACTGCACGGACTCGATCAACTCGCCGTCGTGAGCGTCGAATGCGCGCAGAACGCCGTCAGCTGGGAGGATGTAGAAGGTCTCGCCGTCGCCCGAGAACGCGCCCGCAGCAATGGGCTCAGGGAACACCTCGTGCATCTCGCCGTGGTCGACGTCTATTAGCCAGATGCCGCCCTGCTCACAGCACTGGCCGTCGGGGAAGAGGGTCGCGGGGCCGAAGAAGGTGTCGCTGCCATGATGACCGAAGAATTGGCCGATCGCGAACTCTCCGAATTCACCCGTCTCCTCTGGATAGGGGATGAGCTCATGCTCGTACCCGCCGTCGTGCTCGTGCACCAAGAGCACGCCGCCGAAGCAGCCGAAGACGACGCCGTGTGCGTTGTGCGATTCGCCGTGCAGGCTGGGGCAGGCGCTGTTGGCTGCGTCGTAGACGACTTCGTTGTCGAACGTGTGCACTTCGACACCGAGCGGCAGGCAGTCGGGTGATGGGACAAACTGGGTGCACGCCGGATTGTTGGTGCTGAGGATGACGTGGTCATCGGAAACGACGACCGCCGCGCCATGCTGTGGTCCGGCCTCGAGCTCGACTGGTTCGTAATCGCCCTGCGTTTCGGTCAAGTCATGCTCGTTGATCAAGATCACGTGACCGTGGGCGTCGGTGAAGATCGCAGTCCAGCCGTGACTGTTGACGTAGTGCACCGGCCACTCTTCAGCGATCTCCAGTGAGTGGCGGGTGACCGGATTCTGGACAAGGTCGTGGTGATCGCCGTGCTCGACGAGGAAGACGCCGCCGTCGAAGACGTGGATGCGGTCGTCGTTGCCCTCCGGCCCGCGGGCGAGGACGATGCCGTAGCGATGGGTGGGGCTGGGGTACACGGTCGCGCCGGGCGCGGCGACATCGAAGATTCCGATGTCGACTACGTCGGTGCTGAGATCGATGACGGAGAGGTGCGAATCCACCGCATCCGCAACGAGCAGGCGCCCTACCAGCTCACCGTGTTCGTCGCCGCCCTCATCCATGTGGTCGTCATGCTCATCCATGTGCTCGCCTTCACCGTGATCGTCATGCAATTCCGCGGTGGCGAACTCCAGGGGATCGACGCCCTCACCTAGCGCGACCATCGAGTCTTCCGCGCTGGCATTGTGCAGTAGGTCTGCCAGCCAGTCGGCCTCAAGGCCAAGGCCGATGGACAGCACAACGTCCGCGTCCGCCACCCTGGCGACGTCCTGCGCCGTTGGCGAGAAGTTGTGCGGGTCGCCGCCCGGCGGCAGCAGGCTGAAGACCTCTACACGGTCCCCGCCTACCACCTTGGCCCAGTCGCCCACAATGTTGGAGGTTGCCACCACCTGTACCGGCGGACCTGAGGGCGTGGCCGTCTCCGCCGGGGGGGGTGCGTCTGTGGGTGTTGGCTCAACAACAGCAGTATCGGCAGTAGCCGCCGGGGCGCTGGTTGACGTAGCGGTAGGCTGTGCCTCTTGGGTTGGCGGCACAGGCGTTGGGTCTTCGCTCGAGCAGGCAATCAGAAACATCAGGGCGAACAGGACAAAGCCCAACGCCAGCGTCTGCGCCAGACGCCCCGGATTGCCGTTGCGGTATCGTATCACTTCCATCGATCGTTCTCCTTGTGCTCAAGTGTAGCTAGACTGACTTTTTCGCGACCTGGCCAGGCGCCCAAGCCACGTTGCGACCGGCGCGCGCATGGTGGGCCAATGCACTGAACTTCGGTCGATTGCAGCAATTGAGGTTCCGCTACTCGCCTTGGCCTACCGGACAGCGGTCACAGGCCACGTAAAGCTCGATTCGGTGGTCCACGACCTGCCCGGGAAGATCGGCGCCGATGGAATTGAGCAACTGATCGACTGCGTCTGCCCTGAATTCCTCCACCGCGCCGCATCTGACGCACACGTAGTGGTGGTGATGATGACCGGACCGGGTCACGCTGTACACCTTGGCTCCGTCCATATTGGACAGCCTGCAGACCAGCCCAACCTCAATGAAGAGTTTGACGGTGCGATACACCGTGGCCCTGCTGACCAGGGGCAACTCATCGTTGAGCGCCTCAATGGTGAAGCCCGTGTGCTTCTGGCCCAGAAGACCGGCTATTGCCTTCCTGGGAAGTGTGATCCTGTAGCCTTGCTCTACGAGTGCGGACTCCAGATAAGTAGGCTGTGTGTACTTCCCCATGATGGTACCTTATCTCAATAATGACTGCACAGCAAGCCCCGGCCTTGCTTTCAATAAGCGACACACGATATCAAAGGATACATTGCTTGTCAATAGGCGGAATCCCGGCTTGGAGGTCACGGTCGTTTGTCCAGCGTAGCACGCGGGACTGGCTAGTCTTCAGGGCAGCTGAATGGCATGGCCTGCCGTGGGAGCTACTCCGTCCGTCCGCCATCGAGTCGCGGCTAAGGCGCTGGGGAGTGAGCTCCCAGCTCGGTTAGGCGCACGCGTTGAGCCGCGGCGCATGGCGCTTCGCTTAGCAGAGCGGCACTTGGTGCGCTCTAGGGCACGTCTGGTTGGTCGTTGTAGTAGCGCGACGAGAACAGCAGTCCGTCGTAGCGGATGGCCCACGTATGAGCGTACAGCGTCTCCGATGACCTGGTGTTGGGGAAGA
>DAOUJZ010000015.1:0-12425 GCA_034421955.1 Dehalococcoidia bacterium
CGCTGGCCATCGCGGAGTGCGCGCTGGAGGGCCTGGGCGTGCGCGAAGACTCTGGGCTTGCCGGAGAGCTTGCCCAGAGCTACCTCACCACTCGCGAGAGGAGCCTCAGGCTGTATCCGGGCGCCATCGAGACGCTGGAGAAGCTGCGCGGCGAGGGCGTGCGATTGGCGCTGATTACCAACGGGAGCGCCGAGGGGCAGCGCGGCAAGGTGGTGCGGTTCGGGCTGGAACGCTACTTCGGGTGCATCATCATCGAGGGGGAGTTCGGCGTCGGCAAGCCGGACGAGCGGGTGTACCGGCACGCGCTGGCGACGCTGGACACGGAGCCGAGTGACGCCTGGATGGTTGGGGACAACCTGGAGTGGGAGGTTGCCACGCCGCAACGGCTGGGGCTGCGGGGCATCTGGGTGGACTGGGCGGGCGTCGGGCTGCCGGACGGGACGAGCGTAAGGCCGGACCGGATAGTGCGGGCGATTTCGGAGTTGGTGTAACGGGCTTGGCATAGCACTAACGAGGACGCTTTTCGGCCACGAGTAGGGCGACTGAGCGCATCCAGACGCGGTTGTTGGCGACGAGGCGCAGGCCCGCGTCCTGCATCAGGGACGCTAGCTGCGGGGCACTGGCGAAGCCGCCGACGGACTCCGGCAGATAGGTGTAGGCCTCTCGTTCACCGGCGAAGACTGCGCCCAGGGCGGGGGCGACGCTCCCGAAGAGCCTGGGGAACGCGCGCCCCCAGGTGCCCTCCTCATCGGTCCGCACTATTTCCAGGATTGCCACACGACCCCCGGGTCTCACCACGCGCGCCAGCTCCCTTATGGCGAGCGGCTGGTCAATGAAGTTTCGGACTCCGAATCCGACCGTAGCGCAGATGAAGGCGTCGTTGGGGAAGGGCAGCGCGTGGGCGTCTCCGGCCACGAGGTCGACCGACTGCGAAAGGCGCTGTCGCCGGGCCTTGCGGGCGGCCACGCGGAGCATGGCGGGGGCGAAGTCCAGCGCAGACACGCTCGTCACGGCGGGGATTCGCGCAAGGTCGAAGGCGAAGTCGCAGGTGCCGGCGGCGACGTCCAGAGCCGGCCCGGACAGCGTGCCGACGGCGAGGCGGCAGGCGCGGCGACGCCAGGCGTAGTGCCTGCCGGCGGTCATCACGGTGTTCATCAGGTCGTAGCGGCGGGAGATGCGGGTGAACATGTCCGCGACGTAGCGCGCCCTCTCGCGTCCCCGCAGGTTCGCCACCGGACGCTCCCCTACCCTCGCAGTCCGGAGAGGGCGCGGATGGCCTTCGGCAGCTCCGGCAGCAGGTCGGTCGCGACCATGCCAGCGTCACCCAGTTCGGCGCGCACGCGCTCGCCCGCCGCGGCGTGGAGGTACACGCCCAGGGTGGCGGCGTCGAACAGGCCGACGCCCTGCGCGAGCAGGCCGGCCATAGCGCCAGCAAGCACGTCGCCGGTGCCCGCGGAGGCGAGGCCGGGGTTGGCGAAGGGTGACAGCGCGACGCGGCCGTCGGGAGCGGCGGCGACGGTGAAGGCTCCCTTGAGGGCGACAACCTTGCCCCACGCCGCAGCGGCGTTCGTGGCCGACGCCACGCGGTCGGCTTGCAGCTGCGCCGACGGTTCACCTGTCAGACGAGACATCTCTCCGGGGTGCGGCGTGAGCACGGCACCCTGGGTGAAGTACTCGCTCCAGTCGTCGCCGCGGCTGGCGAGGAAGTTCAGGGCGTCGGCGTCGACGACAGCGGGAGGGGTGGGTGCGCCGCAGAGCAGCAGGCGCTCCAGCAGATCGCGGGTGCGTTCGTCCTGTCCGAGGCCGCAGCCGACGAGCAGCGAGTCGTAGCCTGGCATCGCGTCCAGGAGCAGGGGCGAGGCGCGGTCGGGGTCGGCGAATCCAGAGGAGGACTCCGGCAGCGGGATGAAGGTAGGCTCGGTGGCGCCCGCCGCGACGGAGGGCTGGAGTGTGGCGGGGATGGCCAGGGTGACCAGTCCGGCGCCCACGCGGGTGGCGGCGAGTGCCGCGAGGCGGGCCGCGCCGACGTAGTTGGGGGAGCCGGCGACGATGAGCGCGCGGCCAAAGCTGCCCTTGTGGGCGGCGAGAGGCCTGGGCGGAGCGAGCCGAGCGGCGGAAGCGGCGGTCATCAGCTCGACCGGAGCGTCGTCGTCCAGGCCGGGCGGGATGCCGATGTCCAGGACCTCCAGCGCGCCGACGCTAGCGGCGCCGGGCAGCGCGAACATGCCGAGCTTGGGGTAGCCGAGGGCGAGGGTCACGTCGGGAGGGGGAGTGTGCGGGTCGAGCGCGCCGGTGTCGGCGTCCAGGCCGGTGGGGACATCCAGCGCGAACAGCGGCAGGTCGCGCCGACTGGACCGAGCACGCGAGACCTCGCCGAGAATCGACGCCAGCGCGCCCTCGATGGGCCGGGAGCGTCCGGTGCCGAGAACGGAGTCCAGCACCGCGTGGGCGAGGGCCAGCCATTCCCGCAGCAGGGCCAGGTCCTCGTCGTCGGAGGCGCGGACGACGGGCGTTCCGAGCTCGCGCAGGGAGTCGAGCTTGGGGTCGGGCGACGGCCTGCGTCCGCAGAGGTAGGCGAGCACGTGAGCGCCCCAGCGGTGCAGGTGGCGGGCGGCGACCAGGCCGTCGCCACCGTTGTTGCCGGGGCCGACGAGCACCAACACGCGAACGCCCGACAGGTGGCCCAGGCGGCGGCGGACGGCGCGGGCGACTTCCAGGCCCGCGTTCTCCATGAGGGTGTCCTTGGACACTCCAGCCTCTTCGGAGCGGTCTTCGATCCGGCGCATCTGCGCGGCGGACACGACCTTGACGGACGGCGGGGGGACGGCCATCGGGCGGTGCGCGCTCAGAGCTTGCCGACGAGGGACTTGACCAGCGCGCGGGTGCGCGCGACGGAAGCCTCCTCGTCATCGCCGTGGGGGAATATGGACGCCAGCAGCTCGGTGGCACCGGCCTCGGCGACGGCGCTGAGCTGCTCGGTCACCTCGTCCTCGCTGCCCACGACCGCGATGTCGGCGGGACTCTCCACGCCCTCGATGTCCAGCATACGGCGGTAGCTGGGGAGCAGGCCGTAGCGCCCGAAGTGCTCGGCGGCCTGTAGGCGCGCGCCGACGGGGTCGTCGGTGACGGCTATGGGCAGGCCGACGCAGACGCGCGGCGCGGGGCGTCCGGCGTCACTCGCGGCTTCGCTGATGCGCGGCACGACGTGGGTGCGGAGGGTCCGGGGACCAACCATCCAGGTGACGGTGCCCTCGGCCTGCTGGCCGGCGATGCGGAGCATTCGCGGCGCGAGCGCGGCCACCAGGATGGGGAACGGCTCTGCACTTGGGACGTCTATGTCAGCGTTCACGCGGAAGATGTCGCCTTCGAACCGGGCGCTGCCGCCGTCCACGAGGGAACGGAGCACGGACAGGTACTCGCTCATGTGGCGGGCGGGGCGCTCGAACGGCAGGCCCCAGCGCTCCTCGACGGTGGGTCTGTGGGACAGGCCGATGCCGAGGTCGATGCGTCCGCCGGTGGCGGCGTTGGCCGTCAGCGCCTGCTGCGCCAGCATGACGGGGTGGCGCGGGAAGGTGGGGACGACGGCGGTGCCCATGCGTATGCGCTCGGTGCGCTGGCCGGCGAGGGCGAACAGGGTCAGCGCGTCCACGCCGGCGACCTGGGCGGACCAGAAGCTGTCGAAGCCGTCGTTCTCGGCGTCGACGGCTTGCTGGACCTGGCCCATCAAGCCGAACGAGGCTCCCATGGAGCCGATGAAGATTCCGATTTTCATTTGTTCAGTTCCTCCTGGAGTCAGCCGCTGTTGGTGCGTCTGCCCCCTCACCCTAACCCTCTCCCGCGGAGGGGAGAGGGGACTATTCGGAAGGCTCACTCGCGCCGCCCGGTGCGTCTGACCGGCAGGGTATTTTCGTGGCGGCTTTCGGCGACGACCATGGCGACAGCGTAGTCGCGGGAGTGCGAGATCGTGATGGCAAGCTGCTCGATGCCGAGCAGCTCGGCGCGGGCGAGCGCCTTGCGGTGCAGCCGCACCGTGGGGGCGCTTCCCCTGCGGCGCACAACCTCGATGTCCTTCCAGGGCACGCCGCGAACGCCGGTGCCGAGCGCCTTCATCACAGCCTCCTTCGCGGCGAAGCGACCCGCGAGTTGGGGCGCGCGTCCGCGGCAGAAGGCGATCTCGCCCTCGGTGTAGATGCGGCGTTCGAATCTCTCGCCGTACTCGCGGGCTACCCTGCGAACGCGCCCTATTTCGATGATGTCCACGCCGGTGACGAGCGTCATGGCTTTCGAAAATCCCCTCCGGCCTGTGCGGGCCGGGCAGCCGCCATTATAGTCCGCGTCCTCGCGCGCTGTCAGTTTTTAAGGTGCGACTGGCGGTGTTTATTCCGCATGCACAGAAAATCTGCTCATTTCTGCACTATTCCGCACATTCCCTAGATGGGAGTGGCCGCGACCGCGCTCAATTCTGTCGCGCGGATGTGGGCATTTTGGCGCACGAACGTCCTGTCGCGTGGCAGAAGAGAACAGGGGGCGGGGGGTTCACCCCCATCCCCACCCCCTGGATTCCCGCTTTCGCGGGAATGACGAATTGGGGGCGCGGGGGAAGGGACTTCACCCTCACCCTAACCCTCTCCCATCACAAGGGAGAGGAGACTTGCGGTGCCGCGGGCGGGTTTGAAACCCGCCCCTACCGTGTGTGATGATAGCACGGATGTGCGTGTTTTGCAATGGGGGTGGCGAAAATGAGCCCGTGTCAAATTACCAGGTCGCATTGGAAGCGAATGCCCGGCTCCCCTGGATTCCCGTTTTCACGGGAATGACGAATGCGCGTGTGCCTGGCAATCCGACACTGGCTCGGCAAAATCGCGGGATTGGGGCGGATTTGTGGGAAGAAATTGCGCAGGCATGGGGACGGAGCGGGGCGTTGGTGGGGTTTGGGTGGGGCAGGGCTGGGGAACGCGTGGGGCGGAAGAGTGACGGAATTTTCGGGGTGCGGGGAGCGGCGTCACCCCCAACCCAGCCTTCCACCGTCAAGGTGGAAGGGACACTAGATTCCTCGGCTACGCTCGGAATGACAGGTACGGGAGGGGGAAGGGACTCTTGAGACTCGCGAAGTCTTAACAGTGACCGGATTGGGTACGGAATGGCGTGGAGTGATGGCAAGTCCTATAATTGGGGCCGACATCCAGGGCCGTCTGAAGGCCCGCGACAGGAGGCGCGTCCTATGCCCGCATTGCGAATAGACGGCGCGGCGATGGCCGCCGAGATCAGGGGAGAGGTCGCGGAGGGGGCGGCGGAGATGAAGGAGAAGCACGGCGTTACGCCGGGGCTGGCGGCTGTGCTGGTGGGGGACGACCCAGCGTCGGCGATATACGTGCGCAACAAGCAGCGGGAGGCGACGGCCGCCGGGCTGTACGCGGAGGTGTTCCTGCGGCCGGCGGACACCACCCAGGACGAGGTGCTGTCGCTGGTCGCGGAGCTTAACGCGGACGAGCGGTTTCACGGGATACTGGTGCAGCTTCCGCTGCCGGACCACGTGGACGAGAACACGGTCATCGAGTCGATAGACCCGATGAAGGACGTGGACGGCCTTCACCCGAACAACATGGGGCGGCTGATGGCGGGTAGGCCACGCTTCGTGTCGGCCACTCCGGCGGGAATACAGCAGATGCTGCTGCGGACGGGCAACGACCCGTCAGGCAAGAACGTGGTGGTGTGCGGGCGTAGCAACATCGTGGGCAAGCCCATTGCCAACCTGCTGATGCAGCGGCTGGCGGGGTCGAACGCGACGGTTACGGTGTGCCACACGCGGACGGCGAACCTGGCGGAGGTGACGCGCGGCGCGGATATCCTGATCGCGGCGATGGGCCAGCCGCGGCTCATCACGGCGGACATGGTGAAGGAGGGCGCGGTGGTCATCGACGTGGGCACGAACCGCGTGGACGCGCCGGAGCGGGAGCGCGGCTACCGGCTGGTGGGCGACGTTGCGTACGGGCCGGTGAGGCGGAAGGCGGCGGCGATAACGCCGGTGCCGGGCGGGGTGGGTCCGATGACGATCGCTATGCTGCTGGTGAACACGCTGAAGGCGGCGCGGTTGTCGGTGCATCCAGAGATGGATGATTGAACACCGGCGACTTCGATTACGAACTGCCGCCTGAGTTGATAGCGCAGACGCCGCTGGAGCGTCGCGACTCGTCCCGGTTGATGGTTGTTCCGCTGGACGGCGCGGCGGCACGGCATACTCGTTTCTCTGAGCTTCCGAGCCTGCTGTCGTCCGGCGACGTGCTGGTGTTCAACGACAGCAGGGTGATACCGGCGCGCCTGGTGGGACGGCGCGCCAACACGGGCGGGCGAGCAGAACTGCTGCTGCTGGATAGGCTGTCGCCGGGGGTGTGGCGGGCACTTGTGAGGCCGGGCCGCCGGCTTGGAGCGGGCGCGGTCATCGAGTTCGAGGGCGGGGACGCGGAGATGAGCGCGGAGGTGGAGGAGGTGGAGGCGAGCGGCGCGCGCGTCGTGCGGCTGCGCGGGGAGGAGAACCTGGACAGGGTGGGGGCGATGCCGCTGCCGCCGTACATCCGCGAGCCGCTGGTCGACAGGGAGCGCTACCAGACGGTGTACTCGCGGGTCGAGGGCAGCGTGGCCGCGCCGACGGCGGGGCTGCACTTCACGCCGGCGGTGCTCGACGAGCTGCGTGGGAAGGGAGTGGAGACGGTGTTCGTGACGCTGCACGTGGGCTGGGGCACGTTTCGCATGGTGAAGACGGACGACCCGGAGTCCCACGATATGCACGCCGAGCGGTACACACTGTCGCAAGAGGCGGCGGACGCGGTGAACGCGGCCAAGCGCGAGGGGCGGCGGGTGATCGCCGTGGGCACGACGCCGACGCGGCTGCTGGAGCACGTGGCGCTGTCGGGCGGCGGCGACGGCGGGCCGGTGGCGGCGGGGTCGGGGTGGGCGGACGTGTTCATCCGGCCGGGACACCGCTTCCGGGTGATCGACGGGCTGCTGACCAACTTCCATTTGCCGCGCTCGACGCTGCTGATGCTGGTGAGCGCGTTCGCGGGCCGGGAGCTGGTGCTGGCGCGGTACCGGGAGGCGATTGAGCGAGACTACCGGTTCTACAGCTTCGGGGACGCGACTTTGTTTCTGGGCGGGGCGCCGCCCGTTTCTTGACTAGTCCGCACGCCCGATAGTAACCTAATTTTGCGCCGACTCGCGTGGCGCGGCGGGCGTGTGAAGCCCGCCCGGATTCCTGAACCACCAGAGGGTACACACATGCAGCTTTCAGCTTTGCCGACCGACGCGACCGACCTGCGCAAGATGTTCCGCTACGACGAGCTGGTGCAGACCACCAGCGGCATGGCGCCGGGCAACGTCCAGGCGAATCTTGCCATTCTTCCGAGAGACCTGGCGTTCGATTTCCTGCTGTTCTGCCAGCGCAACCCCAAGCCGTGCCCGCTGATCGAGGTGGTCGAGGCCGGCTCCAGCGTGCCCGCGCAGTCCGCTCCCAGCGCGGACCTGCGGTTCGACGTGCCGAAGTACCGGATCTACCAGTACGGGGAGCTTACGGACGAGGTGACAGACCTGTCCGAGTTCTGGCGGGAGGACCTGGTGTCGTTCCTGCTGGGGTGCAGCTTCTCGTTCGAGTCCGCGCTGGTGAAGGCGGGCATATCGCTACGCCACATGGACTGCGGCACGGTGGTTCCCATGTTCATCACGAATATGCAGACCACGCCGGCGGGCGGTTTCTCCGGCCCGATGGTGGTGTCGATGCGGCCCATACCCCACGACAAGGTGGTGCGGGCGGTGCAGGTGACGTCCCGGTTCCCGGCGGTGCACGGCGCGCCGGTGCACGTCGGCGACCCGGCGGCGATCGGCATACGCGACGTGTTCAGCCCAGACATGGGCGAGGCGGTGGAGATCAAGGACGGAGAGGTGCCGGTGTTCTGGGCGTGCGGCGTCACTCCGCAGGCGGTGGCGATGAAGTCCCGCCCGCCGTTCATGATCACGCACGCGCCGGGGTACATGTTCATAACCGACATGCAGGACGAGGACGTTTCCATACTGTAGCGGAGGAGCCGTTTATGAGTATCGAGGACATTATTCTGGACAACGACCGGCGCGGGATCTCCGCGCTGAGGGCGCACCTGCCTGACGACTTTTGCGACCAAGCCGGAGCGCTGGTGCTGGAGCATCCCGGCACCGCGATTATCATCACGGGCTTCTACATCCTGGCGGCGGGAGCGGTCGAGACCGATGGCCCCGCCGGCGCGATAGTGATCGGCGACGCGCTGCGGAAGCTGGGCAACGAGGTGGTGTACGTGACCGACAAGTGGTCGGCTCCGCTGATGGAGGCGGCCGCGGGCGAAGGCGTCCGCGTGGTGGACTTTCCCATCGCCGACGACGAGACGAGCAAGCGCCGCGCGGAAGAGCTGTTGTCGGAGATCGACCCGTCCGTGGTCATCGCTATCGAGCGGTGCGGACTCACGGACGAGGGGCTGTTCCGCAACATGCACGGGCAGGACATCACGGCGTACAACGCGCGCATCGACTATCTTGTGTCCGGCCATCCGCACACGGTTGGAATCGGCGACGGCGGAAACGAGATCGGCATGGGCAACCTGGCGAAAGAGGTGACAGAGGTGCACACGCTGGTGAAGATTCCGTGCGTGACCCAGGTGAGTAAGCTGGTGATTAGCAGCGTGTCCAACTGGGGCGGCTACGGGCTGGCGGCGTCGATATCCAAGTTGAGCGGGCGCAACCTGCTTCCCAGCATCGAGGAAGAGCAGGACCTGGTCCGCCGCACCGTAGACCTGGGAGCGGTGGACGGCATGAGCGCGAGCCAGGAGTACAAGGTCGATGGCTTCACGCTGGAGGAGAACAGCCACGCGCTCCAGAGGCTGCACGACTATCTGGCCGAGCAGGGCGTGAGCTAGCACCATTTCCAGCTAGTCTTGCCATCCGTGAGGCTGCCCCCACCCCTGGATTCCCGCTTTCGCGGGAATGACGGATGGGGAAACATAGTCTAGCGTGCTCAGATTGGCGCGGTACTAGTCCGCCCCTTTTCGAGAGGAGCCTGGAGAGATGTTCACACACGTTCTGGTGCCGCTGGACGGCACGGACCTGGCGGAGGGCATTCTTCCCTACGTCGTGGGGATAGCCGGCGGCGTGGGCGCGCGAATCACGCTGCTCACGGTCGTGGACCCGGACATGCTGGAGGTCCCCACCTCGCTGAGGGGAGAGGCGTCCGGTCGAGGAATCCCGCCCGAGGAGCGGCGGCGCGCCGGAACTCGCCGCCACGAGGCGAGCGGCCCGTTCGTTCAGCAGATCATGGAGAACGTGGAGCGGCGCGCCGAGGCGAACCTGCGCGAGGTCGCGGAGCGCCTGCGGGAGCAGGGCGTCGAGGCCGAGGTCAAGATCGTGCTGGGAACGCCCGCGGAGCAGATAGCGCGATCAGCCGAGGCCGAGGGATGCGACCTGATCGCGATGTCCACGCACGGCAGGAACCTGATAGCGCGGGGCGTGCTGGGCAGCGTGACCGACAAGGTAATTCACTCGGTGAGCGTTCCCGTGCTGACCATTACGCCCGAGCGCGCGCGCCGGTACCAGCAGGACCCCAGCGCGCCGATGAGGACACTGCTGGCGCCGTTGGACGGCTCCGAGCTTGCCGAGAGCGTGCTGCCCTACGTGGAGAGCCTGGCGCTGGCGATGTCGCTGAGGGTGATGCTGGTCAAGGCGCTCAGGCTGGACAACAGCTCGTCGGCGTACCTTGAGGGGATGGCTTACGCGACGGACGCGAAGATCCAGCTGGAAGTGGAGCAGGAGTCCTCCGAGTACCTGGAAGAGGTGGCGGCGGCGCTTAGGGACAAGGGCGTCAGGGTGTACACGAAGGTTATCCTGGGCACACCGGCGTCTGCCATCGCGGACTACTCCCACGAGATCGATTGCGACGTGATAGCGATGGCTACGCACGGGCGGTCCGGACTCTCGCGGTGGGTGCTGGGCAGCGTGACGGAGACGCTGGTGCGGACGTCGGGCAGCCCGGTGCTGGTGGTGCCGCCGGGGGGGTAGGGGGTGTGCCCTTCTCGCCACAACCCCTCTACTCGTCGCGGGCTAGGAACTGGCGCACATGGTTCTTGAGGGGCTCTTTGTCGTAGATGCCGTATAGGGCGCTGGCCATGCGGGAGGGGTCGCCGAAGAAGAAGCGCTCGTAGAGGACCTGGCGCGAGCCGAATGCGCTGCACGCCACGTCCCACGCGAGGCGGAAGAGACGCACGCGCTCCTCGGCGGTGGCCGTGCCGGTGGCCAGGTATCGCTCCAGGTCGGGCTCCAGTTCGCTGGCGAAGTCGGCCTGGGTCGGGAGCGCCATCAGGCTGCTCGAGCCCAGCAGTTGCAGTATCTCCACCATGCGCGGGTACATGCGCGGGAAGAGGTTGCGGGCCGCATCCAGCGGCATGCGGGCGGGACAGGTTACGCCCCAGTCGTCCGGCGCGGCGTCGGCCTCTGAGGCGCGGAGGCAGGCGCGCATCACCTCCAGGTCCAGGATAATCTCGGCTATGCGCTCCTGGACCTGCGGGGACTGCTCTGAGCCCAGCGTCTCGGCCACCAGGCAGGCCACGCCCAGCACGAACTCGGCCTTGGCGACGTTCTTGACGACTACCTGGTGCATCATGTGGACGACGGCGTTGGTGGCGGCGTAGCACGAGTTGGCGAGCTCCACGTCGTCCAGCAGGAACAGGCGCTCCCAGGGGACCAGGACGTCGTCGAAGAAGACGATGGCGTCCATCTCCTCGAAGCGCGAGCCGAGCGGATGGTCGAAGTGGGACCTGCCCAGGTCGAAGCTCTCGCGGCAGATGAACCTGAGGCCGGGCTGTCCGCAGGGTATGACGAACGAGAGGGCGAACTGCCCGGCGCCGGGGCCGGCGCGGAGCACGGTGGAGGGCGCGACGATGATCTCGTCCGAGATGGGGCCGAGCGTGGCGAGCACGCGCGCCCCCCTGACGACCACGCCAGCGTCCGTCTCCCGGATGGCGCGCAGAGAGACCTCCTCGTCGGTGCCGATGGTCGCCTGCGGCGAGCGGGTGCGGCGGACGTTTACCAGGGTGTGGGTAAGCGCGAGGTCGTTTTCGCGGACGTGCTCGTAGTAGCAGCGGATGTTCCGGGAGAACTCCGGGCGGTTTCGGGCGAAGAAGTCGGAGGCGGCGGCCTGCGCCATGAGACTGCCGTTGAGGTAGTCGGGGGTACGGCCCATCATGCCGCCGCTGAACCGCGCCCAGTGGGCCATCATGCGGCTGCGGCGCTCCAGGTCGTGCTGTGAGCGCGGCGTGAGGAACGACAGGCCGACGTCATCGCCGGTGGTGGGGGACGGGTAGGTCATCTCGCGCCTGAGGTCGGGGGAGAGCTGCATATCGTAGAGCGCGGCGAGGGAGCGCGCGCCGCGGCGGAACGCGGGATGGGTCGTCACGTCGTGCACGCGCTCGCCTTCGATCCAGACCTCGCGCTCGGACTGGCGCAGGCCCTCCAGGTACTGATCGCCTCCGCGTGCGGGCATGGGTGCCTCCTGCTCGGTTGCGCCGCACGTCCTGCGCGCGCGGCCTCGTCGTCTGTACGCGCGGGAGTGTACCAACGGCAACGCGGTGAGTCCAGCGAGGGGGAAGGGACAACAGTTTAGACTTGATGGAACGCTGACGTTCAACCCTCACCCTAACCCTCTCCCAGTCTTGGGAGAGGGGACATGTCGGATAGGCTATTGGGAGTTTTGACGGGCCGGCGGGCGCGCTGCTACACTCGGCGCCACCGCGGAAGGCGCGGAATCACCGGCGAGGTGAAGAGGGATGATAGGCGTGCTGACACACCACTGGGCGAAGGAGGACAGGGTGGAGGAGGCCAGGCGGCTGCTGGACGGCAACGGGCTGGCGCAGAGCCGGGCTCCGGGGTTTCGGTCGCGGCAGACGCTGCTCTCGCTGAGCGACCCCACGAAGATAACGAGCATCGTGGTCTGGGACAGCAACGAGATATACGACGCCTGGCGGGCCAGCCCGGAGCGGGCGAAGGCGATGGCGGGGGCTGAGGAGCTCTGGGCGCGGCCGCCGGAGTCCGAGCGGTTCGACGTGGCCGACTAGCCGCGCCCTGTTTCGCGTCTATTCCTTGGCGAGCAGTATCTGCAACACCTCGGGAGCGGCGCGCATGGCGCGCTCGCGGAGGACGTCGTCGGGCAGGCTGCCCAGCGGGTGGGGCACTACCACGAAGGGATAGTCCGGGATGCCGCCTATCTTGGACATCGCCTTACCGCTCGATACGAACGGCTCGGTGCAAATGACCGCCGCGGGGACTCCGTTCTTCTCGAACTCGATTCCGTCGTGCACACTGCACGATGAGCAGGAGCCTCAATCACCCGACGCGGTGATCACCACGTCGCACTGCTCGAC